>NZ_JBEPOS010000034.1:0-64783 GCF_040546885.1 Bradyrhizobium sp. S3.2.6
CTCTGATTATGCCGAACAGCCGCATGGCCAACACCGGGATATCCAGCCTCCAACAGAGGCCATGCGGCATAATCTGGATCGCGGCATTATGACCGTTATGCCGATATCGGCATAAGGGGCATGCCAGCGGCCATCCGTCACGTCTCAACCGTGACCTGTCAGGCAGCTTTGGTACCAAGAAGTATGCCTTTGAGGAGTTGGTTGCGGAAATCGCGTCTGCGTTCGGTTGCGCTTCGCTTGGTATCGTGCCGACGGTGCGGCACGCCGATTATATTGGCTCGTGGCTTGACGTGTTGCGCGAGGACAATCGCGCGATCGTGCGAGCTGCTTCGCAGGCCAGCAAGGTTGCCGATTATCTCCTTGGATTCCTGCCGGAAGTGGTTGTCGACATGACAACCGAGAGAGCGGAGGAGGCCGCGTGAAGATCTCACCTGTTGCCTCGAACAAGAGAGTGAGAGGGAGCGGCGTTTTTCGCGACGGGTTGGAGGCCGAGAGAGAGGCTCCCGGCCGCCCGTTGTGGAGAATCGACATGACCAAGGCTGTCCAAAAGATCACGCTGTCCCCCTCACGTGACATTCCGTTCAACAAGCTGGTGCTGAGCCAGTCCAACGTCCGGCGTGTGAAGGCGGGCATTTCCATCGAACAACTCGCCGAAAGCATCGCGCAGCGTACGCTCCTGCAAAGTCTCAACGTGCGGGCGGTTGTGGACGCCGAAGGCAATGAGACCGGCATGTTCGAGGTGCCGGCCGGCGGCCGGCGCTATCGCGCCCTGGAGCTTCTCGTCAAGCAGAAGCGCATGACTAAGACGCAGCCGGTTCCTTGCGTCGTGCGAGAGGGAGGCATCGCTGAAGACGACTCGCTTGCAGAGAATGATGAGCGGATCGCGCTTCATCCGCTCGATCAGTTCCGAGCCTTCCAGAGCTTGAGTGGCGCCGGCATGTCCGAGGAGGATATCGCTGCCCGGCACTTCGTGACGCCGGCCGTCGTGAAGCAACGCCTCCGGCTGGCGTCCGTGTCGCCAAAGCTGCACGACGTCTATGCTGAGGACGGCATGACTCTCGAGCAACTCATGGCCTTCTCTGTTACAGCCGACCACGCCAGGCAGGAGCAGGTCTGGGAGAACGTCAGCCGATCCGGCTATGATGAACCCTATCAGATCCGGCGAATGCTCACTGAAAATACCGTACGCGCATCTGACGGCCGCGTTCAGTTCATTGGTCTGGATGCCTACGAGCGGGCTGGTGGCGGCGTTTTACGGGATCTGTTCGAGCACGATCATGGCGGCTGGCTCCAGGACGTCGCCTTGCTCGACCGTCTCGTGACAGAAAAGCTCAAAGCCGAAGCGGAGACGATTGCAGCCGAAGGCTGGAAGTGGATTTCGGTTGCCGTCGAATTCCCCTACGGCCACACGGAGGGCCTGCGCGAGCTCGAGGGCAAACCCGTCGATTTATCCCCCGAGGAGCAGGCCACCATCGACGCCCTGAACGCCGAGCAGGCCAAGCTTGAAGCCGATTATCAGGATGCCGACGAGTTGCCCGACGAGGTCGACCAGCGTCTCGGCGAAATTGAGACGGCACTGGTCGCGTTCGAAGGCCGGCGGATGATTTACGATCCGGCTGAGATCGGCCGCGCTGGCGTCTTCGTCAGCATCGATTCCGAAGGGCGCCTCTCGGTAGACCGGGGATACGTCCGGCCAGAGGACGACGTGCCGGCAGCCGAGCCCGATGTCGGGCAGGGCGCCGACACACAGTCGATCGAGGGGAAGGCGGCTGGTGCTTCCATCCAGCGCACGGTCATTGCGGTCGCGGGCGGCGCTACTGATACCGAAGATGATGACGAGGACGCGACCAAACCTCTGCCGGATCGCCTCATCACCGAGCTGACGGCGCATCGCACGCTGGCGTTGCGGGATGCGCTGGCAGAAAATCCTGCGATCGCATTCCAGGCGGTGCTGCACAACTTCGTGCTGACGGCCTTTTACCGGTTCGCATCGTCCGGCAGCTGCCTTGAGATCGGACTTCGCACGCCGGCCTTTCCAGCTCAAGCGTCTGGCTTGAAGGAAAGCGCGTCGGCGAAGGCCGTCGAGGCGCGGCATGAATCCTGGAAAGCACGGTTGCCGAAGGGCGAGAACGATCTCTGGAATGCGCTCACAGCCCTCGACGGCTCTGCACAGGCATCCCTGTTCGCTCACTGTGCGTCATTTGCGGTCAACGCCGTCCATGAGCCGGCCAACCGCTACAATCAGGGCCGCGTCTCCGCCCACGGCGTCCGTACCCGGCTCGACCAGGCCGATGTGCTGGCGCGCGCTGTCGGCCTCGACATGGTTCAAGCGGGGTGGAAGCCCTCCGTCGACAACTATCTCGGCCGGGTCACCAAGCCTCGCATTCTGGAGGCGGTGCGGGAAGCAAGAGGCGAGTCTTCCGCACAATTGATCGACCACCTGAAGAAGGCCGACATGGCCAAGGAGGCCGAGCGTCTTCTCGATGGTTCGGGCTGGTTGCCGGAGCCGCTGCGTCTGGTCGATCCCAATGCGGCGTCCGGGGTGCAGGAGAGTGAAGCGGGTCCGCTGCCCGAATTCCTCGGCGGGGACGAGGATCCGGACAACGCCGGCGACGATGATCCGCAACAGCTTGACGCGGCTGAGTGACATCGTTGAAGGGACGGCTCCGGCCGTCCGGCAATCGCCTGGGGACCGGTGTGTCGCGCCGGTCCCCATTCTCATGGGCGAGGGCTGAGAGGGAGAGTCGGGCCGGGAAGGGTTTGAGCCGTCGGGTCTTAAGGAGAGCGCCTGATGGTTCGACCCGTTCCCGCTCTCCGAAAGAACCCTGTCATGACCGAATCTCTCGCCGGCGGCGCTGCCGCCGCGCCGCTCTCGATGCGTGCCGCTGCAACTCTCACCTCCGCCGCCGTCAGGGCCGCGCGACAGCTCGTGATTGATCTCGAGCGCGGCCGTCGCATCGATGCCGCTGTCCTGCGTAGCGCCATGGAAGCTGCCTTCGACGCTTCCGACGCCTCTGGCGTCTGGAACTGGAAGACCGCCTATGACGTCTGCGAGGCGGCAACCGTCCTGTTCCTTCGCAAGTTCGGTCCGGCCATCCGGACCAAGGCTGGCTCAACGGCCGCGATGCTGCCGATGCTCGCGAGAATCGCGCGCTGTCTGCCGACCCACACGCGGCGCTCCGAGGACAGCCAGGCCCTTCAACAATTCTCGACGCCGATCCCGCTTGGGCTTGCCGCATGCACCGCGGCCGGCATCACGCCGTCCGATCGGGTTCTGGAGCCGTCCGCGGGGACCGGCTTGCTCGCCATCTTTGCCGAACTCGCCGGCGGCGGCTTGGTATTGAACGAGCTGGCCGAGACTCGCGCAGAATTGCTCGACCAATTGTTTTCCAACGTTAAGGTCACGCGGTTCGACGCCGCCCAGATCGATGATCATCTCGATGCGGGTGTCGTACCGAGCGTCGTCTTGATGAACCCGCCGTTCTCGGCACTAGCAAATGTCGATCGACGGATGGCGGACGCGGCTTTCCGGCACATCGCCTCAGCCTTGGCGCGTCTTTGCGATGGTGGGCGTCTGGTCGCTATCACCGGCGCAAGCTTTGCGCCGGACAATCCGGCATGGCGAGATGCCTTCGTTCGCCTCCAGGAATGCGGGCGGGTGGTGTTTTCTGCCTCCATCGATGGCGCGGTCTACGCGAAACACGGCACGCAGACGGACACGAGGCTGCTCGTAATCGACAAGAAGCCGGCCGCAGATCCGAAGATCTTTCCAGCATCGCTGGGCGTGGCAGGCGATGTCGCCACGTTGCTCGACTGGGTAAGCCAGCATGTGCCCCCGAGGCTGCCCGTTGCCACCCCCGTCATGGTCGACGCCATCAGGCGCCCCACGACGTCGCGGCCGGTCAGCGCCTTTGCGCCACGGCCGTCGTCCACTTCCAAAGATGGCGCGACCGAGGGCGTTGAGCTCCACTACGAGACGGTCGACTGGACGCCTCCGGAAGGCGCTCGACTGACCGACGCGTTGTATGAGGAATACGCACTGCAGGCGATCCGTTTTCCGGACGCGCATGCGCATCCGACCAAAGTCGTGCAGTCCGCCGCGATGGCTACCTGATCAGCAATTGGAACAGCCTCGCGCGCATCGTCTTCGAGAGCTTTGCCGGTCTTGGCCTCAAAGCCTCGGGCACGAGCCTGTCCTCGGCAGATTTCTTGCGGCCAGGCCGCATCGCGCAGGTGGGGCTCGATGCCGGCCGTCCGATCCTGGACTCGATCTCGGGGCTGATGGGGTATGTCAGTTTTTTTGAAAATTTCGTCCAGATCGCGGTCCTGCTGTTCGCCTGGATCGTGGTGCTTCTGGCCTTCTTTATTCTCGCCATCCAGCTCTTCGTCACGCTGATCGAGTTCAAGCTGACGACGCTTGCAGGTTTCGTCCTGCTCCCTTTCGGTCTGTTCGGCAAGACCGCCTTTGCGGCCGAACGGGTGCTGGGCAACGTCATCTCCTCCGGCGTCAAGGTATTGGTCCTCGCCGTCATCGTCGGCATCGGCTCGACCTTATTCTCGCAGTTCACGGCAGGTTTCGGCGGCAACCAGCCGACCATCGAGAACGCGATGGCGCTTGTACTGGGCGCGCTCGCCTTGTTGGGCCTCGGCATTTTCGGACCCGGGATTGCCAACGGCATCGTCTCCGGAGGCCCGCAGCTCGGCGCAGGCAGCGCCGTTGGGACGGGACTTGCCGCCGGTGGGGTCGTTGCGGCCGGCGCTGGCCTTGCGGCCGGCGCTGCCGGCCTCGCCGGCGGAGCGATTGCAGGCTCGCTACGAGGTGGAAGCGCGATTGCAAGCGGCACCATGAGCGTGTTTCGGGCGGGGAGTCAGTCCGGCTCCGAGGCGAGCGCGTCCGGGGCTGCAAGTCCCTTGCGTTCGGTGGCAGCTGGTCTTGGCGGACCGGCGAGCAATGCCGGCAAGGGGGAAGGGGACGACTCGAGAGCTTCCGACAGTGCGCCCGCTTGGGTTCGGCGCATGAAGAGAGCGCAGACCATCAGTCATGGCGCATCAGCGGCGACCCACGCGATCCGTTCGGGTGATCACGGAGGCGGCGGCGGATCTGTCGACCTCTCCCAACATGACCGCTGACTCTTCTGATCGACCAATTCGGTTTTCTCACCCGTCACTTGAGGTCTAGCAATGTTCAAACGATCGGCCGTTCACTATGGCCGCACGCCAGAAGCCGTCACCCCCTATCAACGCGCAGCCCAGGTCTGGGATGATCGCATTGGGTCTGCGCGCGTGCAGGCCAAGAACTGGCGCCTGATGGCCTTTGGCTGCCTCTTCTTATCAGCCGGCTTTGCCGGCTCCCTGGTCTGGCAATCCGCTCAAGGGACGATCACGCCCTGGGTGGTCGAAGTTGATCAATTGGGCGAAGCGAAAGCCGTTGCTCCGGCAAATGCCAGCTACCAACCGACCGATCCGCAAGTAGCCTTTCACCTGGCGCGCTTCATCGAGCATGTGCGAGGCCTCCCGATGGACGCCATCGTCCTGCGCGAAAACTGGCTCCGCGCCTACGACTTTACAACCGATCGCGGCGCGGCCGCACTGAACGACTACGCCCGCAACAACGATCCATTCGCCAAGCTCGGCAAGACGCAGATTGCGATCGAGGTCTCGAGCGTCATCCGGGCGTCCCCTGAGAGTTTTCGCCTTGCCTGGGTCGAACGCCGCTACGACAACGGTCAGCTTGCCGCAACCGAGCGGTGGAGCGCGATCGTTAGCATCATCGTGGAGATGCCGCGCGATCTCGATCGCCTCCGCAAGAATCCGCTGGGCATCTATGTCAACGCCATCAACTGGTCGAAGGAGCTGGGCTAGTCATGCTGTCAGGTCTCATTGCGTCACACAGGGTCCGCCCGAGCCTGGCTCTGGCTCTCGCTATTGGTGTGTCCACCCTTGGCGGGTGCACCACGTTCAAGCCGCCGCAAATCAGTTACGATAGCGATGTCCCGCCAGCTCCAGATCTGCCGGCGCTTTCCGACGATCGGCCGCGGCCGCTGCATGTCCCACCGGCCTGGAAGGCGGCGCGCGGCGGCAAGAACGCGGAAGCCAAGGAGCCCGTCGAGCGGATTGAGACCGCGAATGACGCCGCACGTGTGCAGCCGCGAAAGGCTGGCTACTTCAATGCGGTGCAGGTATTTTCGTATAGTCCGGGCGCTCTCTATCAGGTCTATGCCGCGCCGGGGCAGATCACCGACATCGCCTTGGAGCCCGGCGAGCAGCTGATCGGCTCGGGACCGGTCGCCGCGGGTGACACCGCCCGCTGGGTGGTCGGCGACACCGAGAGCGGCAGCGGCGACACGCGACGTGTGCACATCATGGTGAAGCCGACACGACCGGCGATCGAGACCAATCTCGTCGTCAACACGGACCGGCGCACTTACCTGATGGAACTGCGCTCCCGGGAAAAGCCCTACATGCCACAGGTCGCATGGTTCTATCCGGAGGACCGGACCGCGCGTGGTCGAGCTCTGCCGCCCACACCCGTCATCCCGGATCAGGTGCAGCGCCGTTACCGCTACGCCATCGAGGGAGACAGCCCACCCTGGCGTCCTGTCAATGCCTATGACGATGGGCGCAAGGTCTACATCGAGTTTTCGCCCGGCATCGGCCAGGGCGAGATGCCGCCGCTGTTCGTGATCGGGCCTGATGGCAAGACCGAGCTCGTCAACTATCGCGCTTACGGCAATGTGCTGATCGTCGACCGGCTTTTCGCGGCCGCGGAACTGAGGTTGGGCGAGGAGCACCAGCAGAAGGTCAGGATCATCCGAACCGACGGGAGGTCGCTATGACAGAAACTGGCCAGCCGAATGACACGCCCAAGGACGCTCCTTGGGTTAAGCCGCCGGAAGATATCGCCGAAACCCTTCGGCTCCGACCGGAACGGCCGCAAGTTACGCGCCTCTCGCGCAAGGTGCTTGCGGGTGGCAGCGCCCTTCTGCTGGTGCTCATCTCTGGTGCGGTCTTCTGGGCTCTGCAGGAGAAGCGATCGCGCACGCCGGCCGCCGAGGAGCTTTACGCGACCGACCACCACAATGTCGCCGATCAGCTTGCAACCTTGCCGAAGGATTATGCTGAGATCCCGAAGGAGGTGCCGCGTCTTGGACCACCTTTACCCGGCGATCTTGGCCGGCCGATCGTAGCAGCACAGGGCGCGTCGACGCCGAGCCCGCTCGGTGTTGACGCCGAACAGCAGCGCGTCAATCAGGAGAGCGAGGCGGCACGCACCAGCAAGGTGTTTGCCAGCACGAACGTCCGCGCACAGGCCTCTGTCACATCGCCAAGTGAAGCCCCATCAAATGCAGCGCCATCATCCGACGAAGCATTTGCTCAGAATGGCCAGGATCGAAAACTTGCGTTCGTCAGCGCTTCCGTTGACCGTCGAACCATCAGTCCCGATCGCCTGGCAAGACCGGTCTCTCCCTTTGTGGTCCAGGCGGGAACGGTCATTCCGGCTGCTCTTATCACGGGGATTCGGTCCGACCTGCCTGGGCAGATCACGGCCCAAGTCACAGAAGCGGTATATGATTCCCCGACCGGGCGAGCTCGCCTTATCCCGCAAGGAGCCCGGTTGATCGGGACGTATGATAGCCAAGTCGCATTTGGCCAATCGCGCGTCCTCCTGGTGTGGACGCGCCTCATCATGCCAAATGGGCGGTCAATCGTGCTGGAGCGGCAGCCGGGCGCAGATGCCGCGGGCTACTCTGGGCTTGAGGATGAGGTCGACAACCATTGGAAGGAGCTGTTGGGGGCCGCTGCGCTTTCGACGCTGCTCGCCGTCGGCACCGAGGTGAATTCCGGATCGGATACGGGTAGCACTAACAGCGACCTCATCGCTGCGCTTCGCCGCGGGGCGGGGGACTCCATGAACCAGACGGGCCAGCAGGTGGTCCGCCGCAATCTCAATATCCAGCCGACCTTGACGATCCGTCCGGGATTTCCGGTTCGGGTGATCGTCAATCGCGACCTGGTGCTCGAACGGTATAGGGGGTGAGGTACGATGGCTAAGCTTAAACTTGGAGCGCTCGAAGACGATAAGCCGATCAAGATTACGCATGAACTCCCGGCGAGTGTGCACAGGGATCTCGCAGCGTACGCCGAAATCCTCGCACAGGAGAGCGGACAGCCGATCGGGGAGCCGGCCAAGCTTATCGCTCCCATGTTGGCACGGTTCATGGCAGCGGACAGAAGTTTTCGGAAGGCTCGACGGGCGCGTCAGCGTCCGAGCGGAGATGAGGGATAGCGCTCTGAGAGCAACTTGAGGAAGGCAGCTAGGACAGGGTTTTCATTGTCGGCACGCCAATAGGCCGAAAAGTCGAACCGGCTCGGGCCGGTGCCATCGCGCAGCTCCCGGTAGACCAAGCCGGCAAAATTGGCTCCAAGATCGGATTCGAGCACCAGGCTGATTCCCGACTTCATGCTGATCAGGCTCTTGATGATGCCGCGGCTGACATCGTGACGCTCGACTTTGGGACGATCCTCAGGTGAGACGAGCTTCGAAACCAAAAGGTCTTCAAACTCCCGCCCGGGATCGTAGTGGCTTAGCAGCACCGTCTCGCCGCGCAGGTCGGTCCAGTAGACAGTCTCGCGCGCCGTGAGCGGATGGTCCTCGGGTAGGACAACCAGAACACGCTCGCCCCACAACGACATGGTCTCGCTCTCCAATAGAGGCAGGCTCCCTGTGACGATCAGGATGTCAAGCACGCCGTTGCGGAGTGCCGTTGCCAACCGCGTCCGAGATCGTTCGACGGTCGCAAGTTCAATTTGCGGGAATCGCTGCTTGAGCTCGAGCAACGAGGCCTGCAGATTGCCTGCCGAAAGAGATGTGCAGAAGCCGACTGCCAGCCGACCGGTTTCGCTGGTCCGAACAGAGTTTGCCGTTGCTACCAGTGCGTCGAATTCTTCCAAAATCGTTCTTGCCAGGCGAAGAACGCTGCGGCCAGCCCGCGTCGGGCGTACACCTCCGCTGTAGCGCTCAAAGATCGTAAAGCCCAGGTAATGCTCAGTCTGATGAATTGATCGGCTGAGGCTCGACTGTTGCAATCTCAGCAACTCCGCGGCTTGACGAATACTGCCACAATCGGCCGCGATGACGGCAGATCGCAGGTGCTTCAGTTCGAGAGCTTTGATGCCTTGAAAGGATGGACTTGTTGGTTGGAAATTGCTCATCTTGAGACTTAACCGAGAAGCTTGCCGCCCGATGTGGACCTTGGGGCCGCCGTGTGCTTGATTCCAAAGGCCTAGGCCGCTGCTCGCATGACCGGAGCCCAGAGCACCGGACCTGAGATGCGACCCGCATTGCGGATCCGCTCCAAGGTATCAGTCGACACCTCCAGATAGCCCGCCATGGCCAGAGTGTTTCCGAGAGGTCGTGCTTTGCCGATCGGGCGGAGTGGCCACCCGGCGCGCCGAAGAATGCGCTCCATGCGCGCGTCAGTGACGGTGACGATTTCGGTCAAACGAATGGAAAGGCCGAACTCGACCATGCCCGCAAAGAGCTCGTACGTGGCAGCAGCAAGTCCACCGCTCGCCTTCGGCGCATCCGGAGGAACATCGAGAGCAAAGCGACTGCTCTCCCAGATGTGGTCGGTTCGTGGCGCCGGCTGCTCGTCCAGAAGAATTGGGAAAGTGTCCCTAAGCATAGTTGGACCGGTCGTCGGGAGAAGTCGAACGCAACCCTGAATCCGTCCATCCGCTGAGCGATGCAGCAAGTGGACTGGCCGAAGTACGTCAAACTCGTCCACCTCCATGTCGCCGCCGACCTGGACATCCCATTGCAGACGCTGTTTGAAAACGCGGTAGCGCAATCGATGCATCTCAGCGAGTTCGTCGACGAACTCGCCATAGTAGTCTGGTGTGATGAGCAGCATCATTGCTGTCCTCCCTGCTTTGTATCGGCGATCAAAGCAGAAGCTGACGCAAATGCATCCTGTGCAGATGCACAGCATGCTTATGTACGAGCGGTCGCTTATCTTCGAGATTTTGATTCAACGAGCCGCACGACTGCTTGGCGAAGCGTACGGACGCCGAGCTTCGCTCGTGCGTTATCCAGATGAAAGGCAGCGGTGCGTCGCGAGATGCCGAGAATATTCCCGATCTCCCAAGCAGACTTGCCGTGAGAAGACCATTCGAGACATTCAAGCTCACGAGGAGACAACAACACTCCATCGACCACGCGATCGGACCCCAACATGCGTCCAGCGTGCGCATGGAAGAACATCGCGATTAGCCGCAGAACTTGGGCGTGCTCGCTTATAGAGCGCTCGAAAGAAATTCGCCGCTCGTCGGACGCAAAGGTCACGGCGGCGATCGCACCTTTGTTGTCGTGGATTGGAATCGTGAATCCACACCGAATGCCGAACTTGGCGGCTTCTTCAAATAGTGCACGCTCGGATTCCGACCGAACTCGCGGTTCGAATCCAAGACCCCATCGGAACGGTTGAGTATGGCTTATCGCTCGGCGAACCACGGGATCGAAGGATTCATAATGGTGCTGCAGATAGTGTGCCGTCCAGGATGGGGGATATGTCGAGATTAGATTGGGGGCACCGCCGGGTTCGTGAGGCAGAGCAAGATATGCAAAGCACGACAGGTTCAGCGCGGCGGCCATATCCGCCATGCTCTGCTGAGCAGCATTTCGGTCGGTGCCCTCGGTCAGCCGATCGACGAATTTTTGAAAAGCGCGATACATCGTGGATAAACAAACGGCGTCCCTAGTAATCGGTACTTGCCACATCTGGATCTACTGAGCTGACTGACAGAACCTTGCAGTCCTGCGCCGCCATGGCAATCAATGCCGGTCAGTTGCGGGTTCGATCAGCGAGGCCATGCAGGCCCGGTTCTTAGCCCGCTGCGGGAGGCTTCGCCGTGAATGCGGCGAAAAGCAGGAAGACAGCTTCCTGAGGTCCGATCTATTGCATCGCAGTTTCGTTTTGATGGGCGATAGGCAGGACGGTGGGTGTTTGAGGCCAAATCGGCGTAGGTTCAGTACTTCCTGCTACTCTGTGGTATCCTTCGTCCTTCCAGCGGCGCTTCCCGCGCGTGACCGTCTTGCTTGATGGTCTCAATCGATTCGAGGGTGCGGCCTGACTGATCTGCGCATTGATACTAACCTCGATAAGAATTGTCAGATCGATCTGCCAGCGACCGCCTGTTGTGAATCCTGCGTTTTGTACAAAAAACCGCAGAATTTATGCGCCATTTGGCCAAGTACGTCGCATGTTTGCACCGCTCTTCCGATTAGAAAAGGTCGTCCAGTTAGGAGATTCGCAAATGAAGGTCGGTGTTCCCAAGGAAATCAAGACGCACGAATACCGCGTTGGCCTGACACCCGGAGCCGTCCGCGAATATGTGGCCGCCGGCCACAGCGTGCTAGTCGAAACCAATGCCGGCGCTGGCATTGGCGCTACAGATGAAAATTATCGCAAGGCCGGCGCAACGATTTTGGACTCCGCTCGCGAGGTATTTGCATCGAGCGAGATGATCGTAAAAGTCAAGGAGCCCCAGCCGTCCGAATGGGCGCAGCTACGAGAGAACCAGATCCTCTTCACGTATCTGCATCTGGCGCCAGATCCGGAGCAGGCCAAAGGCCTCATGAAATCTGGGTGCACTGCAATCGCCTACGAAACCGTGACCGATGCGCATGGTGGGCTTCCGCTGCTTGCGCCGATGAGCGAGGTCGCGGGCAGGCTTGCGATTGAGGCGGCAGGTAGCGCTCTGAAGCGGTATACAGGCGGGCGGGGGCTGTTGATCGGGGGCGTGCCGGGTGTCCAGCCGGCCCGTATCGTGGTGATCGGAGGCGGGGTCGTCGGTACGCATGCGGCACGGATGGCGGCGGGCTTGGGTGCTGAGGTCACAATCCTCGACCGTTCGCTACCCCGCCTGCGCGAGCTGGATGAGCTCTTCGAAGGGCGCGTTCGTACCAGGTTCTCAACAATAGATGCGGTTGAGGAGGAGGTATTTGCCGCGGACGTCGTCATTGGCGCGGTACTCGTTCCTGGCGCGAGCGCGCCGAAACTTGTCAGCCGCGGCATGTTGAGCTCGATGCGTAAAGGCTCCGTGATCGTGGACGTAGCTATCGATCAGGGCGGATGCTTCGAGACATCGCGTCCGACGACTCACGCTGATCCAACTTATGAAGTCGACGGCGTCATTCATTACTGCGTGGCCAATATGCCGGGAGCCGTCCCGCTTACCTCAAGCCAGGCACTGAATAACGCCACGCTGCCGTTTGGTTTGGCTCTCGCCAACAAGGGATTTGCAGCCGTGCTCGAAAATCCGCATCTGCGTGCAGGCCTCAATGTTTATCGGGGCCGGCTAACCTATAAGGCTGTGGCCGAGAGTCTCGGTCTGCCATTCTCACCGATCGAACAGGCTGCGGCCTGATCCCAAGAGGCTCCCTAGGGGGCGTTCCTCCCAGACTTGGTGGGCCACTCCTTCGGAGTGGCCCCTTTTTTTTTCGGCTACAAGTCCGCTCAGTCTTAAGGCTGTCCGGGCAATACGAAAACGTAAGCGTCCGGCGCCGCGATCGATGGCGGGCCCGTTTGCCTTGGTCATTTGCAGGAAAGATCCTCCGCTCATTTTGTAGAGAAGCAGACTCCCTACGGGCGTGATCCTCGGTTGTTGAGTAGGCCATCAACTGCTCGAGCGAGATTCAAGCGATCGCAGCAGCGACCCACCGTGGCTTTCTCCTGCTGCCAATGTCGACCTCCGCTTAGTCAGAAACGCCAGAGTTCTCAGTTCTTAGCGGAAACTACGAGTGCCTGCCGGCGCGCTTGCAATCACCGGGCAGGCCCTTGTTCGTGGCCCGGCCCGGGGCGTCTTCCTTCCGGCCCACAGATCCGAACGGGCGCTCCAGCATGCGGCGGACCCGCACGGGCGCAGGGCCGACGTGGAAATCCGCCGCTTGCGCATCCAGCGCGCGCTCCGACTGCGTCGAGCGGTTACGCTGGCGCAAATAGTCGAGCCATGTCGGGCAGTGAAAGCGCTCGGTCCACAATTCGGGATCGGCGATGTCCCGCGCAATCGACCATCCATAGGCGCCGTTGCGCTGGCGCGACCGCTGTACGTCCTGCATCACGTTGTGAAAGGCCCGCGCATTCTCTTGGGGCACGCGATATTCGATTTCGACCACAAGCGGCCCGCTGCGCCCGCTAAGCGCAAGTCGCACCTCAGGATCTGCCAGCGCCTCGGCATCTTCATCACGCGCGCTGATCGGCGGCATGCGGAACCACAGGCCGAGCAGCGGCGACAGCAGCATGAGCGCGGCGGAGACAAGCAGCCCGATTTGGACTCCAGCAGCGTCGGTGAGGCGTCCCCATGCCCAGCTGCCAACAGCAATCCCGCCCGACGCCGCCGCCTGGTAGGCCGCAAGCGAACGCCCCGCCACCCAGCGGGGCGACGACAGCTGCACCCCGATGCTGAACAGTGCCCAGGCCATCATCCACACGGCCCCCGCCACGATCATCGCAGCCGCCGTCAACGCGGGCTCGCGGCTGAGCGCCACCGCGGCGATGGCTCCGCCCATCGCCAACATGCAGGCGCGAATCGCCGCCTCGCCGCTCATGCGCTTGCGCACCTCGGTGATGTTAAGCGCGCCGATCACCGCGCCCAGACCAAAGGCACTGAGCATGATACCGTAGGTCTGTGCGCCACCATGCAGAAGATCGCGCGCCACCAGCGGCATCAGCGCAATGATCGCGCCGCCGATCACACCGGTGACCATAGAGCGGGTCAACACGATCTTGATCGACGGCGAATTGCTGACGTACCGGACGCCTGAAACAATCGCGCGGCTGAGCTTTTCAGGCGGCAGACGCGAGGGTTCGGAGATGCGTTTCCATAAGAACAGCGCGACCATCAGCGGCAGATAAAGCAGCGCGTTGAGCGCAAACGCAGCCATTGCGCCGGCGGTCGCCACAACGATCCCCCCGATTGCCGGGCCGATGCTGCGGGCGATATTGTAGCTGATCCCGTTGAGCACAACCGCGGACGGCAGCGCCTCCGCGGGCACCTGTTCACTGACCGAAGATTGCCAGGCCGGTCCCATCAGCGCCATGCCAGTGCCAACCGCAAAACAGAGTACCAGCAAGAGATTCGGCGTGACCAGGTCGAGCCAGGCGAGCGTCGTCAGTGCGGTCGCGCCGGCAAGCGTAATGCCTAGTGAGACCAATGCCACAATGCGTCGGTCATGCATATCGGCAATGGCTCCCGCAGGTATCGAAATCAGCACGACCGGCAGCAACAGCGCTGTCTGGACCAGCGCGACTTTGTCGGCCGATGACGTCATCTGCGTCATCGACCATGCCGCGCCGACGCCCTGAATCAGGATCCCGAGATTAGAGAGAAGGCTCGCGAGCCAAATGCGACGAAAGGTCGGATACTGCAGCGACGCCAAGACGCCATCTGCGCCGAGGGGGTTGGACGGATCGCTCATCTCGGCTCCTGCCTCGCTTCGGGCAGGGTGATTCTGGACCCGAACAGTGATGGCCCAGGAAGTTGGCCGCTAGCGAGCGGGTAAGCGCTTCCCCCACCTCGTGCATTTTGCGCACCTTGCGCTTGAGCATGAGCGCCGTTTATGTCCTGTGGCGTCCCACTTGGTTGGTGATCACTATCTCGGGCGCGAGGATCGGTATCTCGCGGTAGGAGAATAAGCGCAAAGTACCCCTCGCGCTGACTTGTCAATTTCCGATCAAAAGCGGTGCGATTGTCCGGATGAGGCGCGACGCTGTCCCGTTTTTGGGCGGAGCTCCCCGCGGTCAGGTACGGCCTACGTTGCTCGGCCGCGGCCTTGACTTCAAAATTGTTGCCGCTCGCGTAGCGGATGAACATGGCATTTTGGTCACGGTCGCTTCAGGCGAGGTCGCAATTCGTGAGCCGAACCTCAGATGAACGCGCCGAATTCCTATGTTCTGGATGTTCTCATCAGAGTGGAAGGGTCATGCAAACTGAATGAGACGTCGTGGACATTAATCTGCTCTCGAACACAATTCTGAAGACGACTCTCCTCAGCCCAACTGTCGCAGAAGCTTAGCGTAGAGGAGCGGCACCGCGGGTTTCTTGCGTTCTATGCGAATGAGCGAAGAAAAAGCGCGCAAAGCTCAGATCCGCGGAGTGAGACACCCGCATCAATCCTCAGACGGAGCCTCGATCGGAATGGCAAAGCCCGCCTTTACGCGGTCCATTATGACCATCGTCTTGAAGCCCTTAATGTCGGGATTCTCATAGAAGAATCGCCGAGTGAACTGCTCATAATCTTCCATTGTCCGCGCGGTAATGTAGAGGACAAAGTCGGCGTCGCCGGTGACGTAGTATCCGTTGACGACTTCAAGTGACGATTTGATGGCCTTCTTGAACCTGTCGATTATGTCTGAACGTTCCCGCTCTAGGCTCACTAGAACGAGCATTTGAATAGGTCTTCCTACCGCTTTCGCAGAAACAATCGAGACATCGGCCTCGATGATGCCTTCCGAACGGAGCCTCTTCAGTCGTCGCTGACAGGCGGTAGCAGAAAGTCCCGCCATTTCGCCGATCACCTCGGAAGTTAGACGGTTGTTTTTTTGCACGATCTCGAGGATGCGGGCGTCTATTCGATCGTATTGCATAGTCGGCTCCAGCCTTCAGGTGAATTTCGCCGCAAAATGCCCGTGCGATGCAGGAAATCCTCCGAACGGCAGGAAAATGCGACGCAAATATCTAAACGATACCAGTATCCTGAATGTATAGGGAATTTCAACAAGCGAGAGCGTGGGACCTGCAATGGCCCTTCAAACTATTCGGGACACAAGTCCGCATCTGGTCGGCCTTGCCGCCAGGCACCTGCAAAATCTGCGTCGTCGCGACTTCGTGGCGGGGGCTGCGCTGATCGACGGCCGTTGGATTGCGGGCGAGCAAAGAGACGTTGTGGTCGATCCGGCTACTGGGGAAGAGATCGCGGATGTTGCTCGTTGCGGTGCCGCGGATATGAACTTGGCGATCGCGGCAGCAGAACGATCGTTTGCTGCATGGCGAGAATTGTTGCCGGCAAGGCGCGGGGCGATCCTCAAATCTTGGGCGTCATCGATGCTCGACCACTCGGAGGAGCTCGCCACCCTGGTGACGATCGAGCAAGGCAAGCCCCTCGCTGAGGCGCGCCACGAGATCGCGTATGGTGCTGGATTTCTCGACTGGTTCGCTGCAGAGGGGGAGCGCGCATACGGAGAGACGATCCCCAGCCACAAGTCTGGAAGTATCCTTCAAGTGCGAATGCAGCCAATCGGTGTTGCCGCCGCGATCACTCCTTGGAATTTTCCAGTCGCCATGATTACCCGAAAGGCGGGAGCCGCTCTTGCCGCTGGTTGTCCGATCATTGTGAAGCCTGCCCCCGAGACGCCGCTGTCTGCTCTTGCCGTGGCCAGGCTGGCCGAAGAGGCGGGGATCCCGCGTGGCGTGTTTCAGGTGGTGGTCGGTAATCCCATAGAGCTTTCGACGCCTCTGTTGCGCGATACAAGAGTACGGGCTCTTTCGTTCACAGGTTCGACGGAAGTTGGCCGTCTCCTTCTGAAGGGGGCGGCTGACACAGTGAAGAAGGTGTCGCTAGAATTGGGGGGGCATGCTCCCTTTATCATTTTTGATGATGTCGATCTTGAAAAAGCGGTCAAGGGAGCGATGGCAGCAAAATTCGCCACGTCGGGTCAGGATTGCTTGGCTGCTAACCGCATCTACGTACAAAGAGGCATCTATGATGCCTTCGTCGAGGCATTTGCTGCGGCAATCGTGCAACTCAAAGTCGGTCACGGTCTGGAGCCTGCGACAGAAATCGGGCCAATGACAAAGGTGTCGGTTGCCAACAAGTGCAGGACCCAAATCGATGATGCGGTGAAAAAGGGGGCGCGACTAGTTTCCGCGCAACAAGGCGCCAGTCTAGGTCCGAACTTCGTTCCTCCGACGCTGCTTAATGAAGTCACCGACGACATGCTAATCGCGCGTGAGGAAACCTTTGGGCCGGTAGCTGCAGTCCTTCCATTCGATTCTGAAGAAGAGGTCATTGCCCGGGCCAACGCCAACGAAATGGGGTTGGCTGGATACGTCTACACGGACAGCTTACGTCGAGCGCTTCGACTCTCTGAGCAAATCGAATGCGGCATGGTCGGTATCAATACAGCTTCATTCACAGGGCCACCCATTCCGTTCGGGGGATGGAAGCAATCCGGGCTCGGCCGCGAGGGCTCACGACACGGCTTGGCGGAATACATGGAACTCAAATACGTCTGCTTCGGCGATTTGGTGGCTTAGGGAGAATTCGCATGGTGGATATCAAGACAATCGCTGAACGAGATCGCTCGACGGTTCTACATCCCTTCACTCAGCTCAAGGAATTCGCGACTGGCAAAATCGGTGATCCCACAATTGTTGTTGGGGGCAAAGGCATCCGAATCGAAGATGCGCAGGGTCGTAGCTTTATCGACGGCTTTGCCGGCTTGTACTGTGTGAATATTGGATACGGCCGAACTGAAGTTGCTGAAGCCATCGCGCGGCAGGCTTACAAGCTGGCATACTATCACACATATGCGGCGCACACGACCGAAGAGCTGGCTACGCTTGCGGATCGTCTCGTAAAAATGGCGCCAGGCAAACCGAGCAAGGTGTTCTTTGGGCTGTCCGGATCGGATGCGAATGAGACCCAAGCGAAGCTCGTCTGGTACTATAACAATCTACGAGGCCAGCCCAAGAAGAAGAAGATCATCTCGCGCGAGCGGGGCTATCATGGCTGCTCAGTAATCTCCGGTTCAATGACGGGCATGTCATTTTACCATGATCACATGGACCTTCCCTTTCCAGGCATTTTGCATACTGGCACGCCGCATCACTACTGGGGCGCTGAGCCGGGGGAAACGGAAGAATCGTTTTCTCGTCGGCGTGCGAGCGAGCTTGAAGAGCTGATCCTGCGAGAGGGCCCGGAAACGATTGGTGCGTTCATTGCCGAGCCAGTGCTCGGTACGGGCGGTATCACGCCGCCGCCTACGGGGTACTGGCGTGAAATTCAGGCCGTGCTCAGGCGCTACGACGTTCTCTTGATCGCCGACGAGGTGATTTGTGGTTTCGGTCGAACCGGCGCAGACTTCGGCAGTACTTTGTATGGGATTGAGCCGGACCTGGTGACAGTGGCCAAGGGTCTGACCTCGGGATACGTGCCCCTCTCGGGAGCCATCGTTGGTGAGAAAGTTTACGCCGTTTTGGAAGAAGCGGCAGACCGTGTCGGGGTATTCTCCCACGGCTATACCTATTCAGGCCATCCGATTGCGGCAGCGGCTGCCAATGCAGTCCTCGATATTGTCGAGAATGAGCGACTGAGCGACAGGGCGAGAACCGTCGGCGCGCACTTCCAGCGTCGACTTAAGGAGCGGTTTGCTCAACTCGAAATCGTTGGGGAAGTTAGAGGGGTAGGATTACTAGGTGCCATTGAGTTCGTGGCGGATCGGCAGGCCAAACGACGATTTGATCCGCAGCTCAAGGTGGGTGCGCGCATCTCGAAGGCCGCTCGCGATCGGGGGCTTATTGCACGAGCAATGCCGCATGGAGATATCCTTGGTTTTGCTCCGCCTCTCGTCGTATCCGAAGCGGAAATCGACGAGATCGTTGAGCTCGCCTATCGAGCAACTAAACAAGTGATGGACGAGCTTGCGAAGGAAAGCGGTCACGCTTGAAAGTCGACTCAAGTAGCCGCTGCGGATGCCTGCTCACGATCGAGCGGATTTGGCCAAACACGAAGAGCTGCACGTTAGCCGTGCAGCTCGGCATCGAACCGTCGATGGAAGAAAAATCGTCCCGCATGACGATTGTTGCCATCGCTTGCGTTTTGTCCGCAGGACGGCCTCCTGGTCCCTTGGATTCGAGTGTTGCCATCTAGGCTGATCGTGTCGTTGGAGCGATGCGCAACCCATACGCCGCCAGCGGTTCAGTCGATGATCCGATATTCCCGTAAATTGGAAATCTGACAGAGGTTTATTTAATGGCAACGGGCACGCGCGGGACCGCCCGACTTTAATAGTGTGAAAAGCTGCGAATTGTCGCACCCAGGCGCGGGATTTCGGAGTTACCCGGCCCGATATAGCGGAACTTCGACTTTAGTCTCCCCGTAGTATTTTCGTTACAAATGGAGATAAGGCAAAGCCTGAGAGCCGTCCTTTACCAATCTACTCGAGCGGCTCCTAGTATCTCCAGACGAGGAAACTTGCTGACCATTCCCGGGCAGGGATGAGGGGGCGGCACTAGGGGGGCGAATCGGATGGAGCAGGCCTTTTGGCGTCATGTGAGGGGCGATCTTTCGTCCGCAAGGCGCGGCGCTGCGGCGTTCCTAGACAGTCTACCTGTTGACGACAGCAATAACGCCAAACGTCGCCAAGACTGGATCGCCGAATGGAGAAAGATCGGAGATGAACACTACAATCTTGGTGACCTGAACCTGAAAAAGAAAGCGTTCGGTGAGGCGGCCGAGGCCTGGCTCTATGCGCTAACCGCTTTTGAGATTGCCAGACGGCTAATTGACGAGGACGACCTGCAAGGTGAAGACATTTCGTCCAAAGTCAACGGCGGCATTCGGAGGTTCGAATCATCCAAGGCCCAGAAGCTGGAGCGGGTGAAAATCCCATGTTGCGATCAGACTGAACTTGAAGCCTTCTACTTGCGCTCCGGTGGTCCCCATCTGCCCACTTCGGCAGTCATGTGCATTAGCATGGAAGATGAAACGGCGGCGACGCTGCTCGGAAGGCTCCTGCCTGCCGTGATCGGCCGGAGCATGTCAGTTCTCGTTCTCTCTCACGACGACGTCTCACGTCACTCACGCGGTCAATCGGAAACATTGTTGTCGTCTTGCTTGGACTATTTGGCAGTTCGGCCTGACGTTGATGCTAATAGAATAGCTATCTATGGGGAAGGGTTGTCGGCTGCTCTGGCCACCGAATTTGCCGTATCTGATCATCGCCTTGCTGCAGCGGTGTGTGATGGTGGACTTTGGAAGTGGGCTCGGATTCTGGCTTCCGTCGGCTGGATGACGAGGACTACAAATGGAGTTCCAGAGCAGGGCGCAATGTCGGCGCGACGATCCCAAATTATTCGACGCCTGAGGTGCCCTGTTCTCGTGGTTGCCGGTGGGCGTGGCATCGTTAGCGTGTCGGAGGCGATCAAACTGCAAGCTGATTGCATGGCCGAGCGCATTGATCTGGAGCTGGCCCTTCCCCGGATGATCAGAAGCCTCGGGGCGGACATCGAAAATTTCGTAACTTCCGATGATTGCATCTTCGGATGGTTGGAGCAAAAGCTCCACACACGTTGCAGCTCAGCAAGCGTTGCTGCTCAGCGACACCAGATCAGCAGCTAACCGTCTAGAAACTTCATGACGTGGGTTTCAGGCATCTTCGGTCGCGGATCATCAGATTACTTCGCGATCCCATTTTGCGACTTGCGGGATGCTGATTAAATGGCAGGGTCGGCTCTGCTGCCTACAGCGCGCCTATATTCAATTTTTGAGATGCCAATCGGCCATTCTTGGCGATCAAAGCTAGTCGCCTGTTGAGATATTCAATTGACGCCTCGTCCAATCCATCAAAGATTGTCGAGTTGAGGGCTTGTCTTTTGGCTGACAGCTTCGCTACTTCCGCACGCGCCTTTTGAGTCAATGACATCTGGAGGAACCGTGCGTCCTCGGGCGATGGTACGCGGGCGAGATACTCCATTGCTTCGAGTTTCTTCGTCTGGTTGGTAACGAAGGCAGGATGAATTCCTAGCTTGTTTGCGACTCCTGTGCCGGACACGCCGCGACCTTCATCAAGCTGTTCAATGGCCATCAGGATCAACCATTGTGGTTCGCTAATTCCCAATAGTTGAGCCCAGCTCTTGTGTATCTCCTCGAGCTGCAGATGTATCTCGACAATTTTCCAGATGAAGTCGGTAACGGCTCTGTCAAGTTGTTCGTGTTTTTCGACCATGTTGGTTTTCCGCCAAACTTCATGTCACCGATCGGCGGTCGGTGCCCATTTAAGCGACAGGTACCTGTCTTCGCTCGCCCGGGAAAGGCCGCGGGCGACATAGGATCTATGTAAGAAAGCAATTGACAAATGCAATTAATATGAGGTATTTCTGATCTCGGATCATTGCAGGCTCTTCTCCAGCAATCATCTTAAACCTCCAAGGAGAACCCCCGGGATGCCCCCTGGGGGTTCTTTTTTTGCGTCTGGCCTCGTATTAGAGCAGATGACGTCCGGAAACGGCGTATATGTTGCCGAAATGACACACAAACGGCCAATCAGATGATTGTTGAAATTAATTAATTGAAGCAATTGATGAACCGAATTAGTTGTCGATGGACAGCGAGGGGACGCCTCGAAGTCGTTCCGTCAAGCAGCATGCCTCATCGGAGGTTAGCAGCGGCGGATCTTTGAAGGGCGGAAACCACGTTTCCAACTTGGAGGTTCATCGATGAAGTTGACAAAGAGTCTTATTCTCGGGTCTGCGGCGATTTTGGTGGGGTCCGGGGCGCAGGCAGCCGATCTTCCCGTGAAGGCCAAGGCGGTCGAGTACGTGAAGATCTGTTCGCTGTACGGCGCCGGCTTCTACTACATCCCCGGCACCGATACCTGCATCAAGCTCGGAGGGTATCTGCGGGCCGACTTGGCGCTAAACACCAATTCGATTTATTCAAATGGCCGAGTGAACGGTGTGGGCGGGGCGAACAATCGCCTGAGCAATTATTTCACCACGCGTTCTCGTGAAGACCTCAGCATCGATACGCGTACGGCGACGGAGTATGGTGTGCTGCGCACCTTCTTTGAGGGCGTCTTCACGTGGACGTCGGGTAGCTACACCGGTGCCGGCGCTGGCACCGGCGGTGGTGCCACCGCCTACTCTGGTGATGGCATCGCGGGCGGTTCGCTCGGCGTCTACTACGCGTTTATGCAGTTTGCTGGTTTCACTTTCGGAAAGGCGCAGTCGCAATTCTCCGCGCCGTGGTCGAACTATCCTGGGAACAACTTCGACGGCCTGCCGGGGGGTGGCGGCTGGGATCCCGTGAACCAGTTCACCTATACAGCGGATTTAGGTCAGGGCATCTCGGCTTCCTTTTCGGCAGAGGATCAAGTTGTCCATAACACGACCAATATCTGGAACGTAAGCGGCGCCACAGCCGCAGGTCTCGCTACCGGCGCGTATGGTGCGAACGACATCGGCGGCTCGCGAGCTCCGGACCTCATCGCCATGCTTCGTGTGGATCAGGCTTGGGGGCTCGTCCAAGCGTCGGTCGCCGCGCACAACAATCAGGCTGCTTATTACGGTGCTACCGAACTCACTGGCCACCCGGACAACAAGTGGGGCTGGGCCGGTCAGCTGGCCTTGTCGATCAAGAACATCCCGACGGGCGCGGGTGACAGCATTAACGTCCAAGGCGTGTATACGAACGGTGCAAGCCGTTACAACTTCCAGCAATATGCGTCGAGCACCTACGCGATGTACGGTGGTACAGGCTTGGCGGGTGCTTACCAGAGCGTCGGCCTTGCTGGTCTCTCCGACTCTGTGTTTGTCGCAGGTTCTGGCCAGGAGTTGACTACGACTTATGGCTTCAACGGCGCCTTCAACCACAACTGGGATCCCCGCTGGAGCACCTCGATCTACGGTGGGTGGGGTGCTGTGCGGTACAACGACACGGCCAAGGGTTATATCTGTGGCGCCGTCGTCGCAGGCCTCGCGCTCTCGACCGGCGTTGCCGGCTGCAATCCCGACTTCAACTACTCGGTTGTTGGCACGATTACCCGCTGGACCCCGGTCAAGGGTCTGACCTTCTCGGCCGATCTGGCTTATACCATGCTCGATCAGAAGTACGCGACCGGAAGCACGGTGGTGTTGCCGACGCAGGCAGGTATCGCCAAGCCGGGCGCAACCTACGAGTTGAAGGACCAGAACACGCTGAGCCTGCTGCTCCGAGCTCAGCGCAGCTGGTAAACTTCCACCAAGAAAGGCCCCCGGCATGCTGCTGGGGGCCTTTCCGATGTTCGTACCACGGCTTGCGCTGGCCGGAGTCGCAGCCTCGCGACTGGAAGGGGCGGTCTAGTTCGCGCATCTTTGCGCTCCTATGCTGAAGCAGGTTCGAGCGTCAACAGTATCTGCCATTCTCGTCGGTCCATGAGGCGGGAGATTGGTCGCCCAGTTACTCCATCCTCACCTTGCAACTATGTCGTTGACGACAACACGCGCCATCGGCTGATCAGCGAACTTCAGGCAAGCGATTGGCATAAAAGCAGAGATTCCCCAGATAAATACGCGGAACTTCAGCGCGAAGCGGTTCTCTATCAGTGAAATGCGGCGGTCGAAGTTTAATACAATCGGCATGTCATAGTCTCTGGTTGATCAAGCCGCGGATCGAAAATCGCTGGGGAAGGAAAAAATGAGACATTCGCTCAAGCTAACGCCTCATGCTGGCCAGCACGTCCGCTCTCGCAGTCCGCAGTTGATCCTCTGCAGAGCGAATGAGTCTTTCTGCAAGCCAGTCGTGTGACCGAGGTCTTCATTGCTCCAGGCGCGATTTACCTGCTTCAGTCTTGACTTGACCGGGCACTTGCTTTGCTCAAGCGGACCTTGTTGCCCGCATCCTGCGAATCGCGCAGGGTCTCTCCATAAGCTCGGAGTAGCCCATGGCTGATCTACAAGAGAGCTGTCGGGTCACTCTCTCAATTTCAAACTTGCGAAAGAGCTTTGGAGATTTTCCGTTTCCAAAGGGCATCAATCTTTCCGCTCGTGAAGGTGAGGTGATGTCGGTCCTCGGATCGTCTGGATCAGGCAAATCTATGATGCTCCGCTGCATCAGCATGTTGGCGAGGGGCGTTCGGCCCAAGAATCATCACCAAGTCGATGGATTCAGGAGCTCGGTTGCAATGGTCTTTCAATCAGCGCCGCGCGCAACCGATACACGCACGCAAAGCTCTCGGTGTACGCGCCACCCGCACGACCTCGACCATAAGGAGATTCAATGCCAATTCTCAATCGTGTCGCAGACCTGCATCCTGACATCCAGGCCTGGCGTAGAGACATTCACGCCCATCCCGAGCTGGGCTATGACGTTTTCCGTACTTCGGCCTTCGTAGCAGAGCGCCTTCGTGAATTCGGCTGTGACGAGGTTGTGACGGGCATCGGCAGGACCGGCGTCGTCGGAATCATTAGAGGCAAGAAGGCAGCAAGCAACGGCACCATCAAGGTGATTGGGTTGCGAGCTGATATGGACGCCCTACCGATCGAAGAGGCGACCGGCCTGCCTTATGCTTCCAACAGCCGCGGCGTCATGCACGCATGCGGTCATGACGGCCACACGGCGATGCTATTGGGGGCGGCACGCTACCTTGCGGAAACCCGGAAGTTTGCCGGTGCGGCAGTAGTGATCTTTCAGCCCGCGGAAGAGAACGATGCGGGAGCAGCCGCGATGATAAAGGACGGCTTGATGGAGCGCTTCGGTATCGAACAAGTTTATGGGATGCATAACTTGCCGGGCATTCCAATTGGCGCTTTCGCCATCAGACAAGGGCCAATTCTGGCGGCAACAGACGCACTCGAGATCAACATTGAAGGCCGTGGTGGACATGCCTCGCAACCGCACAAATGCATCAACTCTGTCTTGGTCGGCGCGCAGCTCATAACGGCGTTGCAGCAGATCGTTGCGTACAACGTTGATCCTGTGGAAGCCGCTGGGGTTTCGGTCTGTGTGTTCCATTCCGGCACCGCCGCCAGTGTGGTTCCACAGACAGCAGAGCTCCGGGGCACCGTCCGCACGCTAACACCCGAGGTGCGTGAACTCGTGAAGAAGCGCGTGCGCGAGGTCGTCTGCGGCATTGCTCAAGTAACAGGCGCCAAAATAGATCTGACTTTCCGTCCAGGCTACCCCTCCACAGTCAATCATCCTGCGCCGACCGAGCTTGCGACCAATGTGGCAAAAGAGGTGGCCGGGCCAGACAATGTCCATGAGAAGCCACCCGGAATGGGAGGGGAAGATTTCGCCTACATGCTCCAGGAGCGGCCGGGCGCCTTCATCTGGTGCGGGAACGGGGACAGCGCAGGGCTTCATCACCCCGCCTTCGATTTTAACGACGAGGCGATTCTATACGGGACGTCGTTCTGGATAAAGCTCGTCGAAACTGCGCTTGCTGCTTGAGTTGCTCGCGATCGGGAAGCATCGCGGTGGGCCGATTGATTTTTGGTACTGTAACGATTGGGCGACAGGCTCCTTGCAGCTATTGCGCCTCAAGAGTCCGCGTCGAATTCGGTCCGTTCGAAGCCCAGAAGCTTTTCGTACGCTCAGCTCTAGATCCGACGCACGATCGAACGAAATGATTGGATTCTCCTAGTTCGGCGCAGGATTTCGGCAATGAGAAGCTGTGCATTGAAGAAAGTCGGCCTTCTGCAGCAGTAATATTGGGTCAACGTTGAAGTGCCCGTCGACCAAGATCGCGGGTCGGCTGGGGAGCGAAACTATGAGCCAAATTGGCGGAATCCCTGCGAACTCGTGGACTCTTCGCAGTCGGCACTCAGAAATCGTGCCTGCCGAGCGTTTGGCCGGAAAGCTAAAGCTTGGCCGGTTATGCGCCGTGAGCAAGGACTGATCGCGTGAAATTTAAGAAACCTCGAATCCATGCCGGTGATCCGAACTGGTCTGCAAACGCGCGGAAAATTCGGCAGCTGCAGCCGTCAGTGGACAAGCATCCACGCCTTTAACTCCGACCTGGCGTCAACGAGTGCCGATGCGAAATTTGACGACCGAAAAACCTGGAGCAAGCTTATGAAAGAAAATGAATTGCCTGAACTTATCGGAGATGTCAGGGAGGGGAGGCTCTCGCGGCGTGCCTTCGTTCAGCGTATGATAGCAGCCGGGCTCACTGCGCCGATGGCGACCCAGATACTCGCCTTCGGCGGCGTCGCGATGGCCCAGACTCCCACGTCATACAAGCCGACCAAGGCCGGTGGTGGCGGGCCGCTCAGGTTATTGTGGTGGCAGGGACCTACACTGCTAAATCCGCACTTCGCTACCGGCCAAAAGGACTCGGAGGGCGCACGCCTGTTCTACGAACCGCTCGCCGTCTGGGATGCCGACGGCCATCTTAAGCCGATCCTCGCCGCCGAAATCCCTTCTCTTCAGAATGGCGGCCTCGGCTCCGATGGTAAATCGGTCACATGGAAGCTCAAGCCGGGCGTCAAATGGCACGATGGCAAGCCATTCACCGCCGATGACGTTGTTTTCAATTGGGAGTACGCCAGGGATCCCGCAACCAGCGCGACCACGATCGGCACGTATCGCGACATCGTGGTTGAAACGGCTGACGAACTCACTGTTCGCATCTCGTTCCGCAAGCCAACACCGTTCTGGGCCAATGCTTTTGTGGGCGGCGGCATTATCCCGAAACATCTGTTTGCGGAATACAAGGGCAGTAAATCCCGTGAGGCTCCTAACAATCTGAAACCGATCGGTACAGGCCCTTACAAATTCGTCGAGTTTCAGCCAGGGGACCTGTTGCGAGGTGAGATCAACCGCGACTACCACATGCCAAATCGCCCCCACTTCGACACGATCGAGATGAAGGGCGGGGGCGATGCGGTGTCGGCCGCACGCGCGGTGATCCAGACCGGCGAATATGATTTTGCCTGGAACATGCTGGTAGAAGACGAGGTGCTGCAGCGTCTGGAAAAAGGCGGCAAGGGCAAAGCCGTCTACGTTCTGGGCGGCAACAGCATTGAAAGTATCTTTATTAACTTCACCGATCCGAATACCGAAGTCGATGGTGAGCGCTCGTCGCTCAAAACCAGGCATCCGGCGTTTGCGGATCCGGCGGTGCGCAGAGCGCTATCGATGCTGGTCGACCGCGAATCCATTAAGAAGGTGATATATGGCCGGGCCGGCAACACCACAGCAAATTACCTAAACGGACCCGAGGAGTTCGTGTCCAAGAACTCCAAATGGGAGTTCAGCATCGATAAGGCGAGTGCGATCCTCGAAGAAGGCGGTTGGAAGGTTGGTTCCGACGGCATCCGCGAGAAGAACGGCAAAAAGCTCAAATTTGTATTCCAGACGTCGATCAATGGCCCGCGCCAGAAGACACAAGCGATCATAAAGCAGGCCTGCCAAAAGGCCGGTATCGAAATGGAGCTCAAATCAGTGGTGGCCTCGGTATTCTTCTCCTCGGATGTCGGGAATCCAGACACGTATTCGAAGTTTTACGCCGACATCGAGGAGCTCCTGACAGTGATGATTCAGCCCGATCCGGGCAGCTATATGAGCCGCTTCCACTCGCGCGAAGTGCCCACCAAGCAGAACAAGTGGCAAGGGATGAACTTGCCGCGCTGGATCAGCAAGGAGTATGACGCCATTGTTGATGCGGCAGACACCGAATTTGATCCCATCAAGCGGGCCGCCCTTTACATCAAGTGCAACGACTTACTGTGGCAGGACACGGTCGTCATTCCTGTGATGCAGCGCTTCGGGGTTAACGCCTGCTCCACTACGTTGCGGCCATCGCTTTCTCCTTGGGCCTTCACGACAGACGATCTGCAGGAGTGGTACCGGGACGCCTGAGAAGCCGGCGAGGACTCTTCGCTTGCAAATTCGTCTCGCTCCAGTTGTTCGAGCACGGTCACATCGGAAAGCGGCGTCGCCTTCCTCGATCGTGCTCTAGCCAGATCGTCCCGTCATGAGCCAGTATGTCTTACGCCGCCTAATTGTAGCGCTGCCGAGTCTCCTCGGCATTTCGCTGGTACTATTCGTGGTGCTAGCCCTTGCGCCAGGTGATCCATTCTCGGAGTTGACTACCAATCCGAACGTGCCGCCCGAAGTCGCTGCGACACTTCGGGCGAAGTTCGGTCTCGACGATCCGATTTATCTTCGTTACCTCCACTGGATTTCTGCCATGAGCCATGGCGATTGGGGGTTTTCTTTTGTCAGCCGGCAGGATGTGGATACTCTCATCCTTCAGCGCCTGCCGACCACGCTGTACGTGATCGGCTCGGCGCAAGCCCTAGCTGTTCTGATCGCGATTCCCGTCGGAGTCTATGCCGCGACGAAACCGTATTCGCTGTTCGATCAGATCGCCAATACTTTCGCTTTCATTGGCTTTTCGTTGCCGACGTTCTTCACGGGCATCCTGTTCATCTTGGTCTTCTCGATCACGTTGGATTGGCTACCCTTCGTCTATTCGACCGATATCAAGGCGACAGGCATCCGCTGGGTGCTCGAGATGATCCGGCAAGCGATCATGCCGGTGATGGTGCTTGGCCTGTTCCAGGCTGCCTCGATGACGCGCTTCGTGCGTTCGGCGATGCTCGACGTGATCCGGCTCGACTACGTCACAACAGCCCGTGCTAAGGGGCTCGGAAAAACGAAAGTCATCATCAAGCACGTGTTACGTAATGCGATGATCCCGGTCGTCACCCTGATTGCGCTTCAGATGCCGGCTGTGTTCGGCGGCGCCATCGTTACCGAGCAGATTTTCCGCATCCCCGGTATAGGCTCGCTGCTCATCTCCTCCATTCTTGCCAACGATACGCCGGTGGTGATGGCCATCACACTTGTCTTCGCGTGCCTCGTTGTGCTCTTCAATCTCATCGCGGATGTACTGTATGGCTGGCTTGACCCTCGCATCTCCCTCCGCTAGGCGGGGCGTCTACTCGCCGTGGCGCGAGACGTGGCGGCGCTATAGCCGTCACCGGCTCGCCGTCGCCAGTGCATTCCTCCTGCTTCTGCTCGTTTTGGCGGTTGTGGTCGGTCCCTTCGTCTGGCACGTCAAGATCAACGACATCGACATCGTGGCGGGGATGCAGGGGCCGTCGCTGGCCCATCCCTTCGGCACCGACGATCTCGGCCAGGATATTCTGGCGCGCATGATCTATGGCGGCCGCATCTCGCTCGCCGTCGGGCTGGCCGCGATGCTGGTCTCGGTCTTCATCGGAACGCTGATCGGTGCGCTCGCCGGCATGTCGCGCGGCACGCTCGGGCATGGGTTGATGTGGCTCACCGACCTGTTCCTGTCGCTCCCGCAATTGCCGCTGCTGCTCCTGCTCATCTATCTCTTTCGCGACGGCCTGAAGGCCGGATTCGGCGCCGAGGGCGGCATTTTCATCCTGATCGTGCTCGTGATCGGTGGCCTGCGCTGGATGCCGGTGGCGCGGCTCGTGCGCGCGCAATTTCTGTCGATTCGCGAAAAGGAGTTCGTCGAAGCTGCGCGTGCGCTCGGTGCAAGTCCCGTGCGGCAAGTGGTGCGTCATATCCTGCCAAATGCGCTGGGTCCGGTGATCGTCGCCGGTACCATCGACGTCGCCGCCGCCATCATCGCAGAATCGACGTTGTCCTTCCTCGGCCTCGGCTTTCCGCCGGATACGCCGACCTGGGGGCGGCTCTTGTTCGACGCCAAGGACTTTCTCGACATCGGCCCGCATTGGGCGCTGTTTCCGGGTGGCGCGATCTTCATCGCGGTGGTCGCCATCAACTTCATCGGCGACGGCCTGCGTGACGCGCTCGATGCGCGACGGGTTATCTGATGGCGGCGCTGCTGGAAATCAAAGGGCTCAAGATCCACTTTTCGACGGACGTCGGCATCTTGCAGGCCGTCGACGGCGTCGATATCTCCATCGAAAAGGGCGAGACGCTCTGCGTCGTGGGCGAGTCTGGTTGCGGCAAGACAGTGACCGCGATGTCGATCCTGAAGCTGATCACGATGCCGCCGGGCCGCATCGCGGCGGGCCAGATCATCTTCGAGGGCCGCGATCTTGTGCCGCTGACCAGCAAACAGCTCGACGAGATCAGGGCCAAGGAAATCGGCTTCATCTTCCAGGAGCCGATGACCTCGCTCAATCCGGTGCTCACGATCGGCGAGCAGATCGCAGAGAGCCTCCGCCGCCATGAGAACGTTACCAGAAAGCAGGCGATCGAGCGCACCATCGAGATGCTGAAGCTGGTGCAGATCCCCAATGCCGAAGGCCGCGTGCACAACTATCCGCATCAGTTCTCCGGCGGCATGCGCCAGCGCGTGATGATCGCGATGGCGCTGGCCTGCAAGCCCAAGCTCCTGATCGCCGACGAGCCGACCACCGCGCTTGACGTCACCATCCAGGCCCAGATCCTCGATCTGCTCCAGGACATGAAGGAACGCTTCGGCATGGCGGTGATGCTGATCACCCACGCCATGGGCGTCGTCGCCGAGACCGCGGAGCGCGTGGTCGTGATGTACGCCGGCAAGGTGGTGGAGGAGGCGGACGTCGACGATCTGTTCGCCCATCCCGGCCATCCCTATACTCAAGGCCTGATCCGCTCGATTCCGCGCATCGACCTCGCCGCCGAGCACAAGATACGGCTGGAGGCGATCGGCGGCTCGGTGCCGATCCTGATCAATCCGCCGGTCGGCTGCCGTTTTGCGCCGCGCTGCCGCCACGCCATGAGCATCTGCACCGCGAAGGAGCCGCTGTTGCGCGAGATCGCGCCGGGCCACCGCATGGCCTGTCATCTGGGAGACGCGGCATGAGCGAACCTTTGCTGCGTGTCTCCAACCTGAAGAAACATTTCCCCGTGCTCGGCGGGCTCTTGTCGCGCCAGGTCGGCAGCGTCTATGCGGTCGACGGCGTTTCGTTCTCGGTCAATCGCGGCGAGACGCTCGGACTTGTCGGCGAATCCGGTTGCGGCAAGTCGACGACGGGGCGCTGCGTGCTGCGCCTGATCGAGCCGACCGACGGCGAGGTCACCTTCGACGGACAGGACGTGCGCAAGCTCAGCGGCAACGATCTGCGCGCGATGCGGCGGAACATGCAGCTGGTGTTCCAGGATCCGTTCGCCTCGCTCAATCCGCGCATGACGGTCGGCTCCATCCTCGGCGAAGCCCTCATTATTCATAAGCTTGGTTCATCGGCCAAGGAGCGTGAGGATCGGGTCGCAAGCCTGCTCGTCAAGGTCGGGCTCAAGGCCGAGCACATGCGCCGCTACCCGCACGAATTCTCAGGCGGACAGCGCCAACGCATCGTGATCGCGCGCGCTCTCGCTGTCGAACCAAAGCTGATCGTCTGCGACGAGCCGGTGTCCGCGCTCGACGTCTCGATCCAGGCACAGGTCATCAATCTGCTGGAAGACGTCCAGGCCGAGCTGAATCTCACCTATCTGTTCGTCGCCCACGATCTCTCGGTGGTCGAGCACATCTCCGACCATGTGGCGGTGATGTATCTCGGCCGTATTGTCGAAATTGCGAGAGCTCGCGATCTGTACCGCAATCCGCAGCATCCCTATACCGAAGCACTGCTTTCTGCTGTGCCTATTCCGGCGCCGAAAGTTAAAAGAACTCGTATAATGCTGCAGGGCGAGGTGCCAAATCCAGCTAACCCGCCGACTGGATGTCATTTCCACACGCGCTGTCCAATTCGCAAGCCCATTTGTGCCGAAGAAAAGCCAGAACTCAAGGCTGGCGCGAAAGGGCACGCGGTCGCCTGTCATTTCCGAAGCTGACGGGTGATTGCGAAAGTCCGCATGGCCGCCAAAACCGACGACGATGCGGGCTCGTGCCACTCCCTGATTAAGTCGATAGCTCTCGGCAAGTCGCTAGAGCCGCCGCCGTGAGAACACGCGGCTTCTCGTGTCGCTGATATGAGCTCTGAGAGCAACAGGACAGATCTCGCTTCAGTCCTGTGATCCTGTGACAGGTCGTGACGAAGAAGCTGCGCTCAAGAAGTATCCCGAGGCTGGGATTCACTGCCTTGGCAGGTTGTCGAGATTTATCCTGCTCGGCCGCCGACCGCGCTCGACTCTGGGCTCGCAATTGTTCAGTAAACCTGCTCGTACAATGTGCAGACCTCCTGCTGAGGTTTTCCCTCGAGGAAGGCCATCTCACCTTTCTTATGCTTTGCGTAGGTATCAGCGAACCCTGGAGGAAACCATCCAATGACTGTTGGATTTGCGAGGAAGCGATCGAGAGCCTCGGGCAGCGATTTGGGCAGCCGGACATGACCACGCGCTGCCAAAGTCGTCGAATCAAGAAGGGAAAGGTCTTCGGTTGTTGCGTCCGGTGTAGGCAGTTCTTCTTCTATGCCTTGCACTCCGGCGTGCACGAGAGCGGCGAGTTGCAGATGTGGGCTGGCGGTAGCGTCGGCAGCGCGGAACTCGAAATTGAACTGAGCGGCTTTAGAAATATCACTCAAATCAGAAACCGGGCAAATGCGTACTGAAGCTTCACGGTCGCGGAAGCCGAGGTTGTTGAAAGCCGCGCTCCAGCGATGCGGGGTCAATCGAAGGTAGGATACAACGCTTGGCGCTGTGATCGCGACGATCGCGTCGAGATACTTGAGGATACCAGCAATAAATTGGCCAGCGGGCCTTGCAAGCTCGTGTTTCCCGTTCGGATCCCAGGTTGTCGGCTTTTCCCCATCCAGAAAGCTGAGGTGGATGTGCACGCCGTTGCCTACCCCGGCAGGGTCGCGGATCGGAGTGAACGTAACCTCCCTCCCGGAAGCGTTTGCAACCAGGCGCACGAGCTCGCGTACAATCGTCGACTGGTCCGCTATAGCGATCCCGCGTGATGGCCCCATCGTGACTTCATACTGCCCAGCGCCAAACTCCTTCATAAAAGTGTCCGGCTCCAGACCTGCCGCGCGCATGGCCGCCACGAGCGTCTCAGCTAGACGCCGCTCGGCACGGAAGCCATTAAGGCTGTACGCCTCTCCAATCAGACTGGCGGCGCTCCGGAATTGGAATTCGTGTTCGAAGGCGCCGAACAGCGTCAAGCCCGAAACGCGATTGAGACGGTCAAGAGCGCTTCTAAGGATAGAACGGGTGCAGAATTCCCATGGCCGACCATCGGTGTGGCGAATGTCACCGAGTGCAAAATGTTCTGTTGGCACATGATCGCCAAGTTCTACTCGGACCCTCGCCGCTTCGTCAGGAATAAGAACCAGGTCGCCGAGCGAGCCGAACGGACTTTCGGCTATTGTGTCGAAACAGGTGATTTGGACGTTGGTCGGCGTCCAGCCAATCCCTCGTTTTCTCCGCTTTTCTAACTGCGAAGCTGGGAAAGCCTTGCCTCGAACCTTGCCCGCAAGGTCTGTACAGCAGGCAATAACCAATTCCTCAGCGATCATCCTGTTCCTCCAAAGGCTTACCTGGCGACACCAGGCGAAGTTTGTCCCAGGCCTCCAACCGCTCTTTCGCCGTGGGCCAGTTCAGTTCTGAAACCTTGACAATCAGCGCTTCGACGAACGCGATCGCGCAAACGAGCGTGTCCCACGCGGTTTCAATCTCGATCGGCAGGGCCACGACGTGGTCGCTATGACGCGCGATAGGCGACATCCATTTGTCAGTAATCAGCACAATGGATGGTCGACATTGGGTCGCGACAATCTCAGCTAGAGACTCCAGGTCCCGCTGATAACGGCGAAAATCGAACAGCACCAAAACATCTTGCCTACGCATCGAGAGCAGCAAATCCGGCCAGTGCTCCGGGTTCGCTGGAAAATGATGAACCTTTTGTCGTATTTGTTTGAGGTGCACTGACAGGAAAGCTGCAATGTTGTCGCTGGCTCGTCCACCAACTAGGAAAACGGCCCGAGTCGGATCCGCCAGGAGCGCCAAGACGCGATCGAATTGTTCTTGCGGAACGCCTTCACTCATTTCGAGTATGCGGTCTGCGGCACGCCGGGCATAGTCGGCGAGAAAGGCTTCGGCGCTACCGAGTTTTTCAGTAGCCTTAAGTTGTAGCGGGGAGCTTCGGCTTTCTCGCAACTCTGCTATTAGCTGGCGTTGAAACTCCTGATAACCCGCAAAGCCTATCTTGCCGACGAAACGCGTGATCGACGGCGCGCTCACGCCTGTGCGCTCGGCCAGTTCCTGGATGGTTTGCAAAGCGCCGAATGGATAATCCGCCAGTACGGCGTCGCCAATCTTGCGCTCACTAATGGTCAGATTGGCGCTTTCACGCCTTATGATCTCTCTCACCGTAGCCATGCCACCTGACCCGTTTCCGCAATCCAATCTGTCATGGAAAGCTTGATTTGGGGAATACGGCTATGAAAAAAATATGTCAAACGGAATAAAATAGTTGACATTGATCCAAAAATTTCGTGAGTTCGGCTATGCAGCTTGGCGATAGGTGCCATGCAGCAACCGAGGTTGACGCCTTGCAGCATTCTTCAACTCCAGCGAGTGTGCTCTCACCATCCGACCCGGCGCCTGTCGAGATTATCAATGCCAATGGGCAGTCGGATTTCGTGCTGGTTTGCGAACACGCGGGAACTGCTATTCCGAAGCAGCTCGCTGATCTTGGCTTGCCTGCGGCCGAAATGCTCAGGCACATCGCCTATGACATTGGCGCTGAGGGAGTGGCCCGCGTGCTCGCAGCCCAGCTTGATGCGCCGCTCTTCCTCCAGCCCTACAGTCGGCTCGTTATTGACTGCAACCGTCCCCTTGAGGCGCCTGACTGCATCCCGGAGGTAAGCGACGGGACAATTGTGCCGCGCAACTTGCAGCTATCGGAGCGCGATCGTCGTCAGCGTTACACCGAGATACACGAACCATTCCATCGGGCAGTGGCGCACCTTCTGAATCGCCGCGCAGCCGAGGGTTCGCCAACAAGTCTGGTCGCGGTGCATAGCTTCACGCCACGGCTGGCCGGAGGACTCGAGCGACCCTGGCACCTCGGTGTGCTGTCGAACCGTGATCCTAGCTTTGCAAAATGTTTCCTGGCTCTCTTCCAGAGCCGAAATCCGGCGACAATATCGGCGCATAACGAGCCGTATTTGGTCGACGACATAGGGGATTACACAATCCCTGTACATGGCGAAGCGCGCGGCTTGCCGCATCTGCTGCTTGAAATCCGTAATGATCTGATCGGCGATGCGAACGGGCAGCAGCGGTGGGCCGATTTGATCGCGGAGACATTGACCAACACCAAAGCAAAAGAGCCCATCAATGGCTGATTTCCCGACGACGCGTGACGTACCGCTCAAGCCGAAAGAGTCGGCGCTGCTCTTTATCGATGTGCAGAACTTCTGCGTGCGACGAGATGGCGGTGAGTTCAAGGACGTGACTGAGGCCGACATAACCGGCAAGTACGGTTATTATTTCGATTGTTTGAAGTCCGTGGCGATCCCCAACATGCAGCGGCTGCAGGCCGCGTTCAGGGCCGCAGGCATTGAGGTGCTCTATACGACGATCGAGAGTCTCACACGAGACGGCCGCGATCGAAGCCTTGACTACAAGATCACCGGCTTCAACGTACCGAGGGGTTCGTGGGACGGAAAAGTGATCGACGAGATCGCTCCCGGCGATGACGAGATCGTGCTGCCGAAATCGTCTTCGAGCGTTTTTGTATCGACCCACATCGATTACCTCCTGCGCAATCTTGGGGTCAAGCAGCTCGTGCTGTGCGGACTCGTTACCGATCAGTGCGTTGAATCTGCAGTCCGCGATGCCTGCGATCTCGGCTACCTCGTGACCCTCGTGCCAAACGCATGCGCTACCTATAGCCAAGAGCGGCACGAAAATTCTCTGCGAGCGATCAAGGGATATTGCCGCCAGGTCAGCACAGATGGGCTGATCGAAGAGATTGGCGGAGTTCGCCCGTGACTGAACGAGGAGCAGCCCGAATTCTCGATGCTGAAGCCTGCAGCGAAGGCCGCCTGAAGTAAGACCTTGGCGGCCCCGAAGATCTACTAACGCCACGTCGGATTATCTGACGGGTGCATTCTGAGGAGAGGGGAGTAAGGACATGAAAGTTTCTAGTCTTTGGTCAAGTGTGGTTTTTGCCGCTCTGGTCGCGGCAATGCCTTCTCATGCTGCCGACAAGGTCACCAAGATAGGCGTGCTTGCACCGCTAGCGGGAGGCAGCGCGGCGGACGGCAGCGAAATGGTCGACGGAGCCAAGCTCGCCGTCGAGGAGCTAAATGCGGCTGGCGGCGTGGCCGGCTACAAGCTGCAGCTCGTTGTGGGCGACACGCAGAACATGTCCGTGGATTCGGTGACCAGCGCGGCCCAGCGCCTTACCAGTGACCCTGACCTGAATGCCATCGTCACAGGTTATGCAGATTATAGCAACTTTGAAATCGAGCTGATGGCCGAGCAGGAAATGCCATACCTGCTCTACGGCAGCACCGATGCGACGCGTGGAATCATTGCGCCGCATCCGGACAAGTTCCCGACGGTCTGGTCCTTGAACGCCTCGTATGACGCCTACAAAACAGCAATGATTCCGGTGCTGAAGGGCTTGGAACAGAGCGGCAAGTTGAAGCTGCCGAGCAAGAAGGTGGCTCTGATCTCCACCGACAATCCCTATTCGAAGGGAATCATGAACGGCTTGAAGAAGAGCTTCGAAGAGGACGGTTGGACGGTCACATCGGCTGACCTTCTGCCGACCGGGGAAATCGGCGACTGGCGGACATTCCTCGTTCAGGTCCGCCGCGACGATCCGGCGCTGATTATCAACACGGACTCTAGGCCGGACAACGCGGCGAAGTTCTTGACCCAGTTTCTGGAGCAACCGACCAACAGCCTGGTCTTCATCCAGTATGCGCCCCACATACCCGAATTCCTAAAATTGACCGGCGAGAAGGCGACAGGCGTCATCTATGACCTGATCGGGGGCACCCTCCCAAAAAGCCCACGCACTGCTGAAATTGAGCAAAAGTTTAAGGCCAAGTTTGGCTACGAGCCGGGATCAAGCGGACCAGCGGTCTACGAGGAAGTGATGCTCTACGCCGACGCATTGAAGAAAGTCGGCGACCCGAAAAAGCGGCTTGCCATCGGAAAGGCCATCGGTGAGGCCAACAAAGCCACCGCAGAGGGTATGCTTTCGTTCGATCCGAAGACGCATCTTGCCATCCAAAGCGACGACGGCTTCCCAATTCAATTCTATCAGGTTTGGGACGGCAAGCGGATCGTGTTTTCTCCGCAGCGGCATGCGACCGGCGAGTTCCGCGTGCCGCCCTGGATGAAGCAATAGCATTGCACCGCCTGCGGCCACGCGGCATCGCCGTGTGGCCGCAAAGGAGGCGGCGATCACGAGCTTGGTGGTGCTCAATCGCTGCAAACCAAATCCAGGACGAGGAGCAAACCAAAAATGGCCAGGGTTGAAGCTGCGGTAAAGGCCGCCTGGAGGGCCATCGAAGAAGAGCGGAGTTACGCGACTGAGCTTACGCAGAAGCTTGTTCGGATTCCCTCGGTCAACCCTAAGTTCATTAAGGACCCTCTCCAGAACCGCGAGAGCGATGTCCAAGACCTGGTCGAATCCGAGCTGACTTCAATTGGCATGTCGATCGAGCGATGGGACGTTTTTCCGGACAGGCCAAATGTGATCGGTCAGATCGCCGGCTCGGAAGAGCGGAGCCTGCTGTTGTGCGGTCATATCGACGTGGTGCCGGTCGGTGAGCGCGGTGCCTGGACGGTCGACCCCTTCGGTGGCGAGATCAGGGACGGCAAGCTCTACGGCCGGGGCGCGATCGATATGAAGAGCGGCATCGCGGCGGCCATTGGCGCCGTCCGAGGCATCCGGGCCGCCGGTATCGAACTCGACGGCCGAGTTGCCATACATTCTGTCGTCGACGAGGAAGCTGGCGGCTTTGGTGCGATCGACGCTGTCAAGCGAGGCCATCTCGCCAAGGCCGCCATTATTACGGAGCCAAGCTGGGGGGATATCCTCATCTGTGAAGGTGGCCTCGAATGGATACGCATCACCATCACTGGCCGGGCGGGCCATTCGAGTTTGCGCTACAACGAGATTTGGCCGCAGCGCGACGGGCCTGATCGGATGCGGCGAGCGGTGAATGCGATCGATATCGCAGCACGCTTCCTGGACGCTCTTGGGAGTTTCGAAAGCTCGCGGTGTCGCAATCGCCAGCATCCACTGCTGCCGCCGGGGATGAACACGATCAACGTCGGCGCGATACGCGGCGGCGCGGGACTTGGGCCGGATGGCTTGCCGCTCATAATGACCAACCCCGCCATCATCCCGGACGTGGCCGTCATCGACCTCGACTACAAGTTCCTTCCTAATCAGACGAAGCAAGACATTCGTTCTGAGTTTGAAGCCTTCGTGCACCACTTCTGCCAGCAGGATCTTTGGTTGCAGAAGAATCCTATCAAAGTCGAATGGGAGCTCGGCGGCCTCCATTTTCCGCCTATGGATACGCGGCCTGATCACCCGATCGCTCAATCGCTTCTGAACCGCCGCACACAACTCGGCGGAAAACCCAAGATCTCAGCGATGATTGCCGTCACCGACGCTGCGCACTACGCCGGTGCGGAGTGCGCCTCCGTAATCTGCGGTGCATCCGGCGATGGCGCCCATGGCGAAGACGAGTATGTGGATATCGCCTCACTGGAGGAGACGACTAAAACACTAGCGGCAGCAATCATCGCCTGGTGCGGCGTCAAATGATTCAGCCGGTGCCAATGAAGAGAGGACGTGACCATGAGATTTTCTAGTCTTTATGCAAGCCTGACTTTTGCCGCGCTGATTGCGGCGACGCCTGTCCATTCTGCTGACAAGGTCGCAAAGATCGGCGTACTTGCGCCGTTGACCGGAGGCTCGGCAGCGGACGGAAACGAAATGGTCAACGGAGCTAAGCTCGCCGTTGACGAGATCAATGCAGCCGGCGGAGTAGCCGGCTACAAGCTGCAGGTGGTGGTAGGCGACACTCAGAACCAATCGGCTGATGCGGTGACGAGTGCGATCGAGCGGCTCACCGGGGACCGCGACTTGAATGTCATCCTTACCGGTTACGCGAGCGGCAGCAATTTCGAAATTGAGACGATGGCTGAGCAGAATATGCCGTACCTGGTCTCGGCAAATTCTGTCCAGACGAGGGACATCATTGCGCCCCATCCCGAAAAGTTCCCGACAGTTTGGTCGATGACCGCGTCCTATGATTCCTACAACACGGCCATGGTGCCAGTCCTCAAGGGTCTCCAGGCGAGCGGCAAACTGAAGCTCCCTAATAAGAAGGTCGCCCTGATCTCATCCGATAATCCCTATTCCAAAAACATCATGGAGGGCCTGAAGAAGAGTTTCGAACAGGACGGCTGGACGGTTACATCTACTGACCTTCTGCCGTGGGGGGAAATCAACGATTGGCGGACGTTCTTCGCCAAGGTCCGCCAGGACAATCCCGCAGTCATCATCAATGCGGATTATCAGCCGGGCAACGCGGCGAAGTTTCTGACCCAGTTCCTCGAGCAGCCGACTGACAGCTTGGTCTTCATCCAGTACGCGCCTTCCGTGCCCGAATTTCTCAAGCTAACGGGCAAGCAGGCCACGGGCATCGTCTATAATCTGCAAGGCGGCGTTCTCAATACGCCGGCGAATCCTCGGGCCGGCGAGGTCGTCAGCAAATACAAAGACAAGTACGGCAGCGAACCGGGTTCATACGGGCCGGGGCTCTACGAGGAGGTCATGATCTATGCAGAGGCGCTGAAGAAGGTCGGCGATCCGACAAAACGCCTCGAGATCGGGAAGGCCATGGGAGAGACCCGCAAGCAGACCGTAAGCGGTATGCTCTCCTTCGATCCGAAGACGCATCTTTCCGTCCAGGGCGACAACGGGATTCCAATCACGTTTTACCAGATCTGGGAAGGCAAGCGGGTCCTGTTCTATCCCGCGCAGTATGCAGACGGCGAGTTCCGCATGCCTCCCTGGATGAAGCAGTAGGATCGCATCCGCTTGCGGCCCCGCGATGATATCGCGTGGCCGCCCTTTTCACACAAGCTGCAAAGACAAGCAGGATGCAGGATGGCAGAGCCAAACTATATTGAACCACTGCTTGAGGTCCGTGAGGTCACTCGCCGCTTCGGCGCGCTGGTTGCTGTCGACAGAGTGTCGTTCTCGATTCGAAAGGGTGAGATTTTCGGCATCGCCGGTCCGAACGGCAGCGGCAAGAGCACGCTCTTCAACGTGATCACCGGCATTCCCTTTCCTCCGAGTGATGGTGAGGTGCTTCTCTCAGGCAAGCCGATCCATCGACTGAGGCCTCATCAGATCAGCCAAGCGGGCGTCCTTCGCACATTTCAGAAGGATGCCGAGTTCACCACGTTGAGCGCGCGCGAAAACGTGTATGCAAGCGCGGTCTATTGCGGGCAGATGACCCCGGCCGAAGCAAAGGATGCCGCCGAGCAGGCGCTCGATGATGTATCGCTGGGCTGTGAACGGCGGGCGAAAGCCGCTTCCGACCTCTCGGTCTTTGAGCGCAAGCAGCTCATGATTGCTTCTGCAATCGCTGGCCGACCCAAAGTGCTACTCCTAGACGAGCCGGCCGCAGGTCTCACTAAGCCCGAGGTATCCGGTCTTTCCGACCTTATACGTACCGTGCACGGACGCGGCATAACCATCGTCTTAATTGAACACGTGCTGCCGCTTCTCCTGAAAATGTCCGAGCACCTGATGGTCCTCAACCACGGCGCCATCATCGCTTCAGGCAAGCCGGATGAGGTGGTGCGCAACCCGGACGTCATCGAGGCCTATCTGGGCAAGCGGGAGGCCGCGCTTTGAGCAACAATATGAATGCACTCGAAATTATCGACCTGCGCGCCGGCTACGATGCTTCCGACGTGCTGCTCGGCATGAGCCTCCACGTCGGGCCCAACGAGCGCGTCGGGCTCTTTGGGCCCAACGGGCATGGCAAGACGACACTTCTGAACACGATCTCACGAGTGATCTGCCCGCGGGCAGGCAGTGTGCGCTTCATGGGCGATGCGATAGACAAGCTTGCGCCCCAGAAAATTGTGGCGCGCGGGTTGATTCACGTGCCGCAGGGAAATCGTCTCTTCCCCGACATGCAGATCATGGAGACACTCGAGCTTGCAGCCTTCACACCCCGCGCACGCGGGCAGCTAAAGGCAAATCTCGACTATGTGCTCAATCTCTTCCCTCGACTTGCCGAGCGCCGCCAGCAGCAGTGCAAGACCTTGTCGGGCGGCGAGCGGCAGATGCTGTCTATCGGCGTAGGGCTCATGTGCGCCCCGCGCATGCTGATGCTCGATGAACCGACGCTCGGGCTGTCTCCCAAGCTCAAGGACGAACTCGCGGAGGCAATCGCGGAGATATCTGCGCGCGGCATTCCGCTCTTACTCGTCGAGCAGGACATCGCCTTCATCCTGTCGCTGGTCGACCGTATGTATCTCGTCGACCACGGCGAAATCAGCCGAGAAATTAAGCGAGGCACAGAGGTCGACCATCAGGAGATCATGGACATGTATTTCGGGTCGGAGAGTGTGTGATCATGGCAGACATTCTTAGTGCCATCCTCATCAGCGGTATCGTGCTCGGCTCAGGCTATGCCTTGATGGCCAGTGGATTATCGTTGATCTGGTCGACCCTCGGTATCTTCAATTTCGCTCACGGCGTTCTGATGACACTCGGTGCCTATGTCGCCTGGACGATATCCGACGCGGCCGGACTCAATTTCGGATTGGCCGCTGGGATCGCGGTCTCGGCAGCTGCCATGGTGGGGACCGGGATTTTGATTGAACGGCTGGTCGTTCGGCCATTTTATGATCATCGCGATATTCTGCTTATTACGGTGATGACGACGCTTGCCGCGATGATGTTCCTGCAGAAGGGAATTCAATTGATCTGGGGCGCAAGGCTCAAGCAACTCGCTCCGATCATGCCGGGCAAGATCCGCCTTCTCCAGACGACGATCTCGGCGCAGGAGGCGCTCATTATAGTCGTGGCACCGTTGTTGCTCGCTGCACTTTGGTTTTTCCTCAGCCGTTCGCGGATTGGACGTGGCATACGAGCAGTTGGACAGAACCCGGATGGTGCCCGGCTCATCGGTATCGATGTCTCCCGTCTCTTCATCATTACCTTTGCACTCTCGGCAGTCCTCGCTGGCTTAACGGGAGTACTTATCGGTTCCGTCCGTCTGCTGACGCCGGAATTCGGTTCCGAACCGCTCGTCAAGGCCTTGATTATCGTGATCTTTGGTGGACTTGGCTCGCTGGGTGGAACGGTACTCGCCGCCTATCTCATGGGCCTGCTTGAGGCGGCTCTGGTCTTTGTCGTCGGAATTTACTGGGCGCCATCCATTATTTTTCTGCTGCTCATTGTCGTTTTGCTTGTCAGGCCGCAGGGCCTTCTCGGAAAGGTGGTGCGGTGATGGAGGCTCTCGGCAAAAGGAAGACCTGGATCATCGGCGCCCTGCTGCTCGCGGGGCTCCTCGTACCTGTTTTCGTCCAGGACGTCTATCTGAGGCATCTATTCATCATCTCGTTCGTTTACGCAATCATTGCCGCAAGCTGGGATCTCACGCTCGGCTATGCCGGCATTTTCAACTTTGCCCATATCGCCTTCTTCGGCGTCGGAGTTTATGCGACCGGGCTGACCGCTAAGCTTCTCGGCGTCGATCCGTGGATTGCGATGCTGCTAGGGGGGATGGCAGCTTCACTTTCCGCCATCATCGTCGCACTGCCGGTTGTTCGCCTTCAGGGCGTCTATGTGGTCCTCGTTACCTTTGCATTCAGCCAACTCGTGATGCAGCTCATTATCAGCCAATCGGACCTCACAGGTGGAACACAGGGCTTGGTTCGCGTGCCAACGATATGGCTGCCGCACTACAATTTTGTGCGCGACTACAAGTTCGGCTACTATTACGTCGGCTTCGCGCTGCTCGTGTCCACGATCGTCTCTCTGCGTTGGCTGGTACGTTCCGATTTCGGCCTTTCAATCAAGGCTCTTCGCGACAACGAAGATTACGCTGTGTCGCGAGGTATCCCAATCGCCCGGCAGCGCCTGAAGGCGCTTGTCGCAAGCGCCTTCTTCACCGGCGTCGCCGGAGGCTTTTACGTCATCTACCTGCGCGTGGCCTCGCCGGAGGTTTTTGACTTTTCGACCGTATCGCTAGTCCTAAGCATGGTGCTCGTCGGCGGCACGTCTAGCATCTATGGTCCACTATTTGCTGCGCTCTTCCTGACCTTCATTTCGGAAGGCCTCGCAAACATCAATAACTTCGCTGAAGGCCGCTTCATGCTGGTTGCGGTGGCCATGATCGTCGTCCTTGTGTTCTTCCCGAAAGGCCTTGCCTCGATACTGCCAATGGTGTTGGAGCGGCGACGTAGGAAAGATCAAAGCGATAGCAGGGATGGGAAGAAAGCGCTGGTGCTGCCGCAGGACCACCAAAAGAACGGGACTGCTATAACTCCAATTTCGTTGGATCGTTCGGCTTGAGCCCTGACCATCACCAGCGCTTGTTCTTCCCTTTGCTTCTCCGAAACCAAACGATCACGACGGGGAGCGACCCCAGAGGAGACGCTTATGTTGACCAAACTCTACAAAGAGAACGATGCGGTGGGATTGTCGGAACTCGTAAGGAAAGGAGATGTGGCGCCGCTCGAATTGGTCGAGCAAGCGATCCACGAGATTGAACGGCTCAACCCCAGGCTCAACGCGGTGACTGCCAGGTTCTATGATCAAGCCCGCAAAACCGCTGCCGGCCCTCTTCCCAACGGCCCCCTCGCGGGCGTTCCGTTTCTGCTCAAGGACCTCTCCGTCGAATGGAAGGGGTTTCCCGTCACGAATGGCTGCCGGTACTTCAAAGACTACGTGGCGACGAGCGACTGGGAAATCGCAAGGCGCGTGCGAAACGCGGGCTTGATTCCGTTAGGTAAGACGAATGTTCCTGAGAACGGCTGGTGCATTTCTACCGAGCCAAAACTTTTCGGTCCTACAATCAACCCGTGGAATGCGAACGTGAGCGCCGGCGGATCGAGCGGCGGCTCTGCGGTTGCAGTTGCAAGCGGAATGGTTCCGCTTGCCGAAGCGAGTGACGGCGGCGGATCGATCCGCGTACCGGCCTCCAACAATGGGCTAGTCGGTCTTAAGCCCTCCCGCGGCCGCGTAACGTTTGGGCCGGATGTCGTCGATTACTGGTATGGCGCGGTGGTCTTCCTCTGCGTCTCGCGCACAGTCCGCGACACCGCCGCCTACCTGGATGCCGTCGCGGGGGCGCATCCCGGCGATCCATACGCGCTGTCGGTTCCGGCAACGCTGTACCTCTCCACACTTTCTCAGGCACCGCGCCGCCTTCGCATCGGTCTAACTACGCGCTCTCCTGACGGATCTTCAATCCACCCGGACGTTAGGAAAGCAATCGAAACAGCAGCAAAAATTTGCGGTGATCTCGGCCATGGTATCGAAGAGCATGATTTGATTTACGACGTCGAAGCATTCAAGCAGATCTTCGCCCGCATCACCGGCGTCCAGACTGCGGCCTTCTTCAATGCTTGCGCCAAGCGCTTCGGCAGACCGGTAACGCCAAAGGACGTGGAGTCCGCAACCTGGGGAATTATTGAACTCGGCAAGGCGGTATCCGGGACTCAGCATTCCGACGATATCGAAGCCATGCGCAAGCTCTCGCGCAAGATCGTCGACGAGTTGACGCGTTTCGACCTCTATCTTGCGCCCGTCCTTCCAGTTCCGCCACGGCCGGCCGGTTGGTACGACATGTCCGAACCTGACATTCACGTGTACAACGAGAGGCTCATCAGCGATATCGTCTTCACCGCGCCCTTCAATTGCACCGGCCAGCCTGCGATTACGGTCCCCGTCCATTATAGCGCTGAGAACGTCCCCATAGCAGTGCAATTCGTCGGCCGGATCGGTGACGAGGCGACTCTTCTAAGACTCGCCGCCCAGATCGAGACCGCTTATCCGTGGAGGGACCGACATCCGCCCGATTTTGAAAACTAGCGGAGCCTTCCGTCCTGCGGGATCGTTGCCCATCGTCTGTTCGAGGGTATTGATGCGGTGATGCTGCTGCCCACGTTATTCTGGGACGATGCCATTTCACGAAGTTTTCAATGTGGCGGCGACTGGGCTATCAATTCGGAGAATCATATGAGCATCAAGGATCTCTACGTTAACAGCGACGCACTGGGTCTGGCCGCGCATGTCAAGAAGGGCGAGGTCTCCGCGCGTGAGCTCGTTGAGGTCGCGATCGAGTGCATCGAGGACATCAATCCTCAGCTGAATGCCGTCGTCTCCAAACGATACGACTATGCGCGCGAACTTGCCGACAGCGCGGTTTCTGATGCGCCCTTCGCGGGTGTCCCCTTTCTGCTGAAGGACCTGACACTCGAGTGGCAGGGCTTTCCTGTCACGAACGGCAGCGTTTATTTCAAGGATTATATTGCGAGCTCAAGCTGGGAGCTTGCAAAACGGATGAAGTTGGCGGGCCTGATTCCCCTAGGCAAGACCAATACCCCCGAGATGGGCCGCTCATCATCAACCGAGCCGCATCTCTATGGCGCCACCAAGAATCCGTGGCATCCGGATATCGTAGCCGGCGGATCGAGCGGAGGGTCCGGGGCGGCTGTGGCTTCGCAAATGGTCCCCATCGCGGACGCGAGCGATGGCGGCGGCTCGATCCGCATGCCGGCGTCGCTCAACGGCCTCGTCGGCCTGAAGCCGTCACGCGGACGGATCACCTTCGGGCCTGATGTGGTCGATCTTGTGTATGGCGGGGTGGTATACCTGTGCCTATCGCGGACCGTCCGCGATACCGCCGCCTATCTCGACGCCGTCGCCGGCGCCATGCCCGGCGATCCGTACGCGCTGCCGCTCCCCGAGCGCTCTTATCTTTCTTTGCTGTCGGACGGAAAACCGCCGCAGCTCAAGATCGGCTTCACGACGACAGAGCCCGACGGGCGACCATTGGGCGAGGAACAGCGTCGGGCGGTCGAAAGCGCGGTCAAAGCGTGTGATGCGCTGGGACACGAGTTGTCGGAGGTCGACTTCAGATATGATTTCGAGCACATGATGAGGCTGTCTGTCCGGATCCACGCGGCGAAGTCGGCCGCATACTTCAACAGCTCAGCCTCGAAGATCGGCCGTGAAGTAACGAAGGAGGACGTCGAGAATGTCACGTGGGAGGACATCCAGCTCGGCCGCTCGCTGAGCGCCATACAGCACTCTCAGGACATCGAAGCCATGCGCTTGTTCGCCCGAAATCTCGTGAGGCAATTCCATGCGTTCGACGTGGTGATCTCGCCGGTCCTCGCCGACTTGCCGCATCCCCGGAAATGGTTGGACATGTCGCTGGACCTTGAGAGCTTCGATAAGCGTCTGTCCGGCGACCTCAAATTTACCGCACCGCTCAATCAAACTGGGCAGCCAGCGATTTCGCTTCCACTTCATCAGACGGAAGATGGCAAGCCGATCGGCGTGCAGTTCGCCGCCCGGGTCGGCGACGAGGCGACGCTCATCTCGCTCGCAGGCCAGGTCGAACGGGTGCTGCCTTGGAAGGACAGGAAGCCGCATGTTATCGCCGGGCGACGTGACATCGAGCAGTGGTCGCGTCGGCGCCATTCGGAGCACGGAGAATCGAACCGAGAGCCCAGTGTAAATATTACTCTTGGGCTGTCGGATGCGGCGGCATCTAACGAAACAACATGAGCTTGAACAACGGAGCCAATTGCTGTCACCACCAGCCTTGGCAACCATCGTGCCTACTCGAGCGCTCGCATCCCATTCTGCCTGTCCTTCGTAGCAGTTCCGCCTTGACGGGAATGTCTAGGTCTTTGGAGACCGCACAGGCCAGACTGAGCCCATTCTACGCTTCTGACATATTGGCAGACTTTTCGGAGCCATTCGGAAGGCGGTGCACCATTGCGGTTTTACTCGAGTGCTATAGTCACCAGCCAGTGAAGGCGCTCACCAGTGAAGGATCGGTTTTGCCCTCTTCGACGTCTGCGAGAGCGATATCGAACATCTCCACGCCGCGGTCCGCCTCATCGAGGCTTAACGTCAAGGGTGGGGTAAACTCAAGCACGTTCGAGCTAACGCCAACATAGAACAACACCAATCCGTGTTCGAAGGCGCGATAAGCCGTCATCGCGGTCTCTCTCTTGGCTGGCTTCCTTGTCGCACGGTCGCTGACCAACTCGACTCCGATCGCCAGGCCCTTGCCGCGCACGTCGCCAATCAGCCGATGCGTCTGCTTCAGGTTCTGGAGACGGGAAAGCAGATGCGAGCCCACTTTTGCAGCGTTCTCCGCCAGCCGATCGGTTTCGATTGCCTCGAGCACAGCTAACGCCGCTGCGGCGCAGACTGGATTTCCATGCAAAGTCTGAAAGGCGAAGGCTGGCGCAAAATTCATGATAGCTTCCGGCCCGGCGACCGCTGAGATAGGCAAGCCGCCACCAAGACCCTTCCCGAACACCACGATGTCGGGCTCGATGCTATGATGTGAAAAGGCATGTAATTGCCCGGTTCTGCCAAGTCCGACTTTCACTTCGTCGCTGACGAGCAGGATTCCGTACTTGCGGCATCGCCGCTCGATTTCTTTAAAGAAGCCGTCTGGAGGAACCAACATTCCGCCGTCGGATTGGATTGGCTCGATGAAAAAGGCCGCGACCTCTTGCGGAGGCACAGGGCCCGCAAGAAGGCGATCGAGTTCAGCAAGGGCCTTTTCCGCCGCTTGTTCGCCTTCGGCATAGCTGTTCGGATAAGGCACAAGCGTCAGGCCGGGTGCCTTCGGTATGACTTGCGACGGGTGGCCAGAGACTGCGGCGGAGCCGGTCGTGCCGCCATGATAGGCCCCCGAGAAGGAGATGATGCGAGGCCGACCTGTCGCGGCGACAACAGTGCGAGCGACTGTCTCGTTGGCGTCCGAACCGGAGTGGCCGAACCAGATCCTACCCGCAGCCCGCGGAGGCACGAGTGAGAGGAGCTTTTCCGCCAGTTGCACTGTCGCTGCATTGGCACTGGAAAGATAGCTTGCTCCAGCCTGGTTGGAGAGCGCGCGGTCAACCGCCGCCCGTATGCGAGGATCGGAATGACCCAGGCTTGCAGCGCCCCAGGAGGCCGCGAAATCTAGAAGCTCCCTGCCATCATCTGCTTTCAGCCTCGCGCCCGTCCCGCCTGTAAGGGCCAATGGATAGAAGCGGAGATGAGCGAGCGTCGAGATTGATTGTGCTTCACGCTTGTACAAGGAAGTCATATCTCGTTCCTCGCTTCGAAACCGGTCGCGGACAAAGCCTGCAGGGCCAACCTCGCGACGGGCCAAACGTATGCAGAATTTTTTGCATCAAAGTCAACAAAAAATCTATATTTGATATCATATTTTCAGGCAGCGCTTCGTCGGCAGCCGAGGGTAGCGCCGGCCAATTCGCAAAACCGGCGCTTCGCCAACACGAAGAGTTGCTCTGGTTGGCGCCCAGTTTCGACATGTAGGTCACGCGGTCGCTCACAACGCGCACAACTCAGATTCTCTGACAGTCGAATACCATCCGGTACGTCAGGTAATCTACAAGTTGCCCTTATGTCGGGCTTTTTTGAAAGCTCTCTAAGAAAAGCCGATACGCCTGCGGGCTCGCGCTCGTGAGGTACCGAGCAAACCCGATCCCGCTCGCGAAAGCGGGAGAGCAAGCGAGAGCAGCGAGATCGCTGGATATCAGCCGATTGTCTCCAGTAGTTTGTAAGAAGCAGTCAGCGGGTGATTTCCACGACGAATTTCTGCGGCAAAGCCGGAAAGTTAGCGGGATATCTGCGCATCCCGACAAAACCCGGTCACCTTCCTTCTTCATGACAGGATAACTCTTTGCCAGAAGCGTAGCCGCCTCGGTCCGCCAGAGAGGCTATTCACGAAACCTTCTGCGGCGCCTCTCCGGTTCTCGATAAAATACGGCGTCAATAGAGGCCCACTTATGTACGACCAGCCGCCCGTAAGGTGGACGAACATGTGCGCATCGCACTCGCGAATGACTCGCGCTCGCTCTTCGGACGTGGGCGGTCACTGCTGGGACCTGCTCGCCGGCATCTCGGATGAAAGCCCTTATGATGCGCAAAGAACCTTTGGCCTGGTCGCCTCCTTCGATGTCGAACAGGAAGTGGTGGCGAGAACCAATGAGATCGAACCCGGGCTCGTCGCTTCGTGACTGGCAACCACTCGCGGCAGCATCGCACTTTGCGAGCCTTCGCGTGAATAACGGGCGATTTGGAGGACAGAAATGAAGAACGGAACGACGATGGCCGCGAACTGGCGCGCTTTGGCCGGAACGACATTTGCCTGCGAGAAGACTTCAGTGACCGCCAGCAAGGGCGTGGTCGTGACAAACCATCCGCTCGCTTCCGCGGCTGCTGTCGAGATGCTGGCGATGGGCGGCAACGCCATCGACGCCACGATAGCGGCGCTCTTCGCTCTGAATGTCGTCGAGCCGATGATGGTAGGTCTGTTCGGCGGCGGCACGGCATTGATCAGGCTAGCCAGCGGGCAGATCGTCGTGCTTGATGCACTTTCCACGGCCCCTGCGGCGGCGCGGCCGGACAGCTACAAACCCGTATCGGACATGTGGCCGGGCTACATGGATGCCGAGGGCCGCGCCAATGCCATTGGCGCGAGCTCGGTCGCCGTTCCCGGCGCGCTTCTTGGATGGTGCGAAGCGCTGGAGCGTTTTGGCAAGCTAGACTTGGACACCGTGCTGCAGCCCGCGATCCGTCATGCGGAGCGGGGCTTCGCGGCGACCGAATATCTCTGCATGAGCACCAAGATAGTTGCCTCCGACTTGGCGAAGGATCCAGCGATCTCGGCGATCTTCCTGCCCGGCGGCGTGCCGCTGAAAATGGGCGACCGCGTTCGCCAACCTGAACTGGCGGAAACGCTGCGCATAATTGCGCGCCACGGCGCAAGTGCGTTGCATGGCGGAGAGCTCGGCCGACACTGCGTCCAATATTTGGGAGGCGAGGGATCCTTTCTGTCCGCAGCAGACCTGGAGAGATACAAAACGATCGAACGGAAACCGGTTCGTGGCGACTACCGCGGCCTGGAGATCATCGGACCGCCGCCGCCTTGTTCAGGCGGCGTGCATGTCGTGCAGATGCTCAATCTGATTGAGGCGTTCGATGTTGCGGGAATGGGGTTCGGTACGAAAGAAGGCGTCCACCTGCTGGCCGAGGTGATAAAGATCGCGGCGTCCGACCGCCGTTCGAGTACAGCCGACCCCGATTTTTTCGACGTTCCGATGGAGCGACTGACCTCGAAGGCCTATGCGAAAGAGCGGCGCGCCGAAATCAGCATGGAAAGCGCCGGCACCTATAACGCTATGGCTGTCGGTAACGACTCCGCGAACACGACCCATGTCACGATCTCGGACGCGGATGGCAATATCGTATCGTCGACACAGACGATAAACAGTCTGTTCGGCGCGCGGCTGATTATTCCGGGCACTGGCATCATCCCGAACAATTACATGTATCTTTTCGATCCGCACCCGGGGCTGCCCCTTTCGCTGCAGCCGGGAAAGCGCATCACCAGCACGCAGTCCCCGTTAATCGTTCTGAAGGACGGCAAGCCGCGCTACGCACTCGGCCTGCCAGGCGGCCCCAGGCTCTACCCTTCAGCTTTTCAAGCGGTGGTCAATCTCATCGACCATGGGATGACACTGCAGGAGGCCGTTGAAGCACCGCGCATCTGGACACAAGGGCAGGACCTCGAGGTCGAACGCGCTTTCGGCGAGGGCGTGCTCGCACACCTGCGGGCGAAGGGCCATCCCGTGACACAAATCGCTCATGTCGCCGGCGGCATGTGCGCTATCGAGTTCAACGAGGATGGTTCGGCGACTGGTGCCGCCTGTTGGCGCGCTGACGGCACGCCGCTGGGTGTTGGGGGCGGGTATGCCCGCTCGGGAACCGCCTTCTGGGCGGACTACGAACGCGGCAAGCCCACGAAAGATGACCAAAGCTCAGATCAATAATGTCAATACAGGACGACAAGGAGACCTTTAGGTGCTGTCCGAAACACGAGAGGAATTCTTTGCATGACCGGGTTTAAGAACTTCGGTGACTACGACGCGCTCGGGCTCGCAGCACTCGTGCGCAAGGGCGAGGTTTCGCCGGCAGAATTGCTGGACGAAGCGATCGCGCGGCTCGATGCCGTCGACCCGAAGCTCAACGCCGTGCCCATCCGCCACGAGGATTTCGCTCGCCGGCAGATAAAGGTGGGCCTGCCTAACGGGCCATTCTGGGGCGTTCCCTTCCTGCTCAAGGATCAGGCGCTGCTCGCAGGAACGCGAACCAGCTTTGGCTCGCGTGTGTATCAGAGCTACGTCGCCAATCATTCGAGCACCCTGGTCGAGCGCCATCTCAACGCCGGTTTTACGATCTTCGGCAAAACGGCGACGCCGGAATACAGCTTGGACTATACCACCGAGCCCGTCGCCTATGGCCCAACGTGTAATCCCTGGAACATCGACCATTCTGCTGGCGGTTCCTCGGGTGGGGCAGCCGCGGTCGTCGCGGCACGTGTCCTTCCACTCGCCCATGCGACCGACGGCGGCGGCTCGATCCGCATTCCAGCCGCCTGCTGCGGCGTATTTGGCCTCAAGCCTACGCGCGCGCGAACTCCGCAGGGACCGGACAGGCTGGAGGGCTGGGGCGGTATGTCATGCGCGCACGCCATCAGCCTCAGCGTGCGGGACAATGCGGCCTTGCTTGATGCGACGCAGGGCCCCGAGCTGGGCAGTCCGTACGGCCTGCATCCACCGGAACGTCCGTACCTCGATGAGGTCGGCCGCGATCCCGGCCGCCTGCGCATAGCCTTTGTCGACCGCCATCTTGACGGTTCGGCGATCGACGGAGAGATTGCGGCGGCTACGCGGGCGACCGTGTCTCTCCTTGAGGGACTGGGCCACTCTGTCGAAGAAAAGGCCCCGCCGCGGCTCAGCGCTGATCGGTCCGACGTGTCGCGCGCAATTGTCTACCCCGAAATCGCCGCGTCCTTGAATAAGCTCAGCGCCGAGCTCGGCCGTTCTTTGAAGCCCGACGATTTCGAAGGCGGGACCCTCGCGGAGATGGAGATCGGCAATCGGATGACTGCGGTGGACTATATTGTCGCCATGCAGGCACTGCGCCAGATCGGCCGAGACCTGGCGCTGTTTTTCGCCGACTTCGACGTCTTGTTGACGCCGACACTCTGCCTGCCGCCGCTGCCGCTCGGCCAATTGGAGATGAAAGGCCGCGATCTTGACGCCTACTACCGTCTCGCCGGCCGTTATGCGCCGTGGACCGGGATGTTCAACATGTCCGGCCAGCCCTCAATGTCTGTGCCCCTCGCCTGGAGCAAGGACGGCCTGCCGCTCGGCATGTTGTTCTCCGCCCACTTTGGCGATGAGGCGACCCTGTTTCGGTTGGCAGCGCAGTTGGAGCAAGCGCAGCCGTGGCGGCACAAGAGGCCGCCGGTCGCTGCCGGGTGAGAGGATCGTCGGCCGCGGTCGCGACTACATCGACTTGAAGGTCGCCGCCGTAAAACGCGGTGCCCTCTTTATCTCCTGCGGGAGGAGTCTTTCGCCCGGGCTTACGCCGCTGACCGTGGCGCCGGAAAGATCACGGCCCCTCGTTGTCCAAGCCGATCGATTTCATCGGTCGAAAAGCCGCCTTCGCGCAGAATATCCTGCCCGTGCTCGCCGAGCGTCGGCGCAGGACCGCCCGGTTGGGATCGGGTGATACTCCAGGTGGAAGGTACCTGCATCTGCCGAATGCGTCCTTTGACGGGATGCTCAACGGTCTTAAAAAAGCCGACGGCATCGAGGTGAGGGTCATCGAGAATCGTTTCCAGCGTATGCATCGGCATGACCGGAATGTCGACACTTTCCAAGAGATCGCGTCATTCTGCCGTGGTACGGGAAAGAAAGATGCGGCGAACTTCTTCGTAGATTTCATCGATGTGCTTGTGGCGCGCAGCGTGGTTCGCAAAGCGGGGCTGCAAAAGAAACGCCGGGCACCCGATACTTTCGAAGAAGCTTCGCCATTGCTTGTCGTTGTAGATCAACGCGCAGATGTCGCCGTCGCTAGTCTTGTAGGCGCGCCGATGCTTGGAAAGCAGGCGCGCATACCCGCCATAATCAAGCGGCGGCGCGTAGGTGAGGCCGCCGAGATGATCGGTCAGCACGAAATCGGCCATCGATTCGAACATCGGCACATCGATGCGCTGGCCGACACCGGTGCGGATCTGATGCATTAAGCCGCCGAGGATGGCGTTGAGCGCCATCAGTCCGACCACGCGATCAGCGATAGTGATCGGTACGTACCGCGGCGTACCGTCGCCAGCGGTGGCCATGAGGGTAGGCATTGCCGACGCGCCCTGGATCAGATCATCGTAGGCGGGCTTCGCGGCAAAGGGCCGGACTGCCCGTAGCCGAAGACGCCAAGATACAAGATTTTCGGATTGATCGCAGCAAGTGTCTCATACTCTAGGCCGAGCCGCGCCATCGCCTGGGGACGCACATTGCAAACGATCGCATTCGCCTGTCGCGCGAGCCTCAGCAGCGCGTCGCGCCCTTCCGGCTTCTTAAGATTGATGACGATGCTTCGCTTACCACGATTGGTATTGAGGAACATGCCGCCCATGCCTGGACTGCGGCCCGGCCCAATCTGCCGGACGATGTCGCCTTCAGGGCTTTCCACCTTGATGACGTTCGCCCCCATATCCGCGAGGATTTGCGTGGCGTAGGGCCCCATCAGAACGGTGGTCAGGTCGAGGATTGTAATGCCGCCAAGTGGGCCCATGAGTCGCTTCCCAAAGCCTGTCAACGTCCTGAGGCCAACAGTCGACCAAACCCATCGATCGGATCGCGAAAGCCGGCAAGGCGAAGCGCATCCCAAGCCATGGCCTGGCTACTTGTGACCACCGGGATGCCGATCTCCCTTTCGAGACTGTCAATGTGCGGCACGATGGGCATTGCTGTGCAAGATATCAGGAGCGCATCCGGCAAGTTATGACGAGTGAGCTCCTTCGCTGCTGCAAAAATAGATTCGCGACGCAACGAATTGTTTTCCGTCCCGCTCGATGTGGCGAAACTACCGTCGGCGGTAATTTCGAATCCATTCTCACGAAAGAAGGGAATCAATGGCCGGTGCAGGACGAGCTCATACGGCGAAAGCAGCGCAATTTTCTTTGCTTTGAGCTGCCGCAACGCTGCTACGGCTGCGTGGGCAGGAGAAGTGTACTTGATGCCGGTTCTTGCTTCCTTAAGCTGCGACAGTACGATTTCTGCACCCATGGCCACCGTCCAAGAGGTGCAACTGAAAGCAAGCACATCAAGGCGTCCGGCGGGCGGAAGAGTGTCGGCAACATCCCGGAAAGAGGTCGGCATCGAGAATCCGCCACCGCTGTACTCGTAGGCGATCCTCGTCTGGAAGACGGACACCTTATCCTTGGGCATCATGGACACGAAGGCGTCGCCTCCCATCTCATCCGTGGAGAGCAGGATGAGACCGATGCGAGCAACCACCTTTGCTGGATTTGTATGCCGTTCGAAAATTTTCGTGGAAATTTGTTCGTGCATAGTTTCCTCTCAAGAAGCACGACGACTCGACTAATGCCACCGAATGCCGACGCCGGCTCAGAGACCATCCGAACTGGTGAAAACCAGCCGCTGGCGTTTCCGTGCAGACCGTTTCGCCCCCTCGTGTGGTCAGGTTGACAGATTTGCGTGTTCGTAATCGGTTTTGTACCGGACTGACGAACGTGTCCGGGCGCTCGGGAAGCTGATGTAATTTGCCTTCGCGGAACGCGATATTAACGTGCCTTCAGGGGCGAATTTCCCCATAACGGCGGCTTTATGCCCGAAATGCTGCGTTTTGGTCGGGAAATACGAATGTTCCAAGGGAGCTTCGAGTCCCTGGGCCCTATCTGAGTTCTTGAAGATCGAGCCTGTCCAACGCAGCGCTGCGGAACGCCGATATCCCTTTATCGATCAGACGTTCAGCCTCTTCCAGCATTGAAAAGGCCGTGGTGGATCATCCAAGCTCTCAAAACGTCAATCTCGCGCGTTAACTGGTGCGGCCAAATAGCGTGGAGACCGGGAGCACCAGGTCCGGGAGATCCATGGCCAATCAGACGAACTGCTCAAGTGCGATGCATCGACCGAGAGGCTCGAAGCTTGATCTCGTCGTATTCTCGCCATCAAGCACAGGAATTCAGCGATAGGAGATCGTACTTTGATGAAATTCGGCCTTGAGGAGACCGCAGTATATTTTAGCTACACCCATCTCATCGGTCGCTGTGCCGACTTGCCAACGCAACAAAAGTCAATTGCGAGAAGTGTGTCCCGCTTCCAAAATCAACCAACGGAAAACCAAATGGAACTCACCCGCGAAACAATCTGGTCTGCGATCCGCATCGAGCCAAAAAAGACTGCCGTCTTGGTGGTCGATCTGCAGAACGCCGAAGTTTCCGAGGAAGTGCAGCTCAAATATCCGGACTACGTCGATCGCATCAAGCGTCTCGTAGTGCCCAACGTACGGCGGCTCCTCGATGCCGCTCGTAGCAACGGTGTGGAGGTAATCTATACGACCATCGAAAGCCTAACCCAAGATGGGCGTGATCGTTCGGTTCTGCACAAGTTGGTGAACCTTCACGTGCCCAAGGGATCGTGGGGCGCGAAGGTGCTCACAGAGATCGCGCCGGTGGGCGACGAAATCGTTCTACCAAAGACCGGCTCGGGTGTGTTCAACACGACCGTTCTTGAATATGTGCTTCGAAATATCGGGATTGAGGCCGTCATCGTGGTTGGCGTTCTCACTGACCAATGCATCGATATGGCTTTGCGAGATGGCGCTGACCGTGGCTTCTTGATGATTTGCGCAAGTGATGCATGCACGTCGTATACGGAAAGCCGACACGAAAATGCGCTCCGTGCGCAGTATCGGCCCGTAAAGATCGCAACAACAACAGATCTCGTGCTGGAGTTGACGGGTAAGGCGACCAGCACCAACCCCTAAAGCAGGGCGAGTTTAGCTTTAATTGATTCGGGATTGAACGAAGCCTGACGAAGATTTCATCTGGTAGCAACGCGCCGATCCCGTCAGCGCTGAACACTGCCGCCCTTAGTCGTTGAGCTCCCCGAAGCGCGCGCAGAACTGCCTACGCGTCCTTCGACCAATCCGGCTCAGCAATCTGGATATCAAGCAACGCCGAGCTGACCGACTTGCCGTGCGCGTCCAGCGCGAGTGAGCGCGTCACACCCCCGCCGAGCGCATTGCCGAGGACGAAATTTAGCGCGGCGAGCTTCGGCAATTCGTAACGTGTCACGCGGCCATGCACCACGTTACCGAGCCACGCCTTCACGCGTTCCGACGTCAGTTCGGCGCACAAATGGGCATAGTGTTTCGGGTCGTGACAGATGACCGACACGTTCAGCGTGTTGCCCTTGTCGCCGGTTCGCGAATGGGCGATCTCGCGAAGCTTCATATCAGGTCTCCACGAAGGTGAATGTGGGTTGGACGAGTTCTCGTGGCAGCAGCACGGACTGCACAGCGAGCACATCGCGCGCGGATTTCGTCACGCCGCCGCCGCCGGCCGGACCATTAGTGTAAAGCGTCTCGACCTCGTTGCCGATACGCTGCGCCTCGAGAATCGTATCTGTCCGTCCTGCCACTCTCACGCGCACTTCCGCTGGTTCGCCAGCCGATAATGTGTCGCCGTACAGCGAATCGACGCCTATCACGTCGAAGCGCAATTCGCTCGTCTTCACGCCGGTCAGCGCGAGCCTTTCCCGCACGATTTGCAGCGCGAGCTGCGCGCGCGCCACTGCGCCGGGCCCGCCGTACGAGATCTGGCCTTCGCCGATGAAGCCGTCGACATAGCCGACCGAGACCTTCAGAGTCGGGGGTGGCGCGCTGCCGCGTCCGCCCGTCACGCGCACCCGGTCCGGCGCGATTTCCGTCACTTCCACTCCGGTGAAATCCGCGACCACGTCCGGCTGCAGATATCGCACTGGGTCGTGGATCTCATAAAGCAGCTGTTCCTTGCAGGTTGCCGTACTGACGCGGCCGCCCGCGTGCGCGACTTTGGTGACCGTCACCGCGCCGTCTGCCGTCACTTCGCCGATCGGAAAGCCCAGACGCGCGAGATCCGGCACGTCCTTGAAGCCAGGATCAGCGAAATAGCCGCCCGTCACCTGCCCCGCGCACTCCAGCAGATGACCGATGACCGTAGCCTGACCTAGCGTCATCCAGTCGTCCATCCGCCAGCCGAAGGCGTGGATCAGCGGCGCCGTGAAAAGCGACGGATCCGCGACGCGTCCGGTCAACACGATATCCGCGCCCGCATCGAGCGCGCCGACGATTGGCGTAGCGCCGAGATAGGCGTTCGCCGACACGATGCGATCGCGATACGCGGCGACTCCGTCACCGGTTTCCTCGAATCGCCAGGGCCCGCTCAGCACCGCATCGAGCACGTCGTCGCCCGTCACGGCGGCGATCTTCAACGCCCGCAGGCCGAGTTCACGCGTAATTTGCGCCGTCCTCTTCGCAGCGGCAACAGGATTTGCAGCTCCCATGTTCGACACAATGCGCACGCCATTCTTCACCGCCACTGGCAGGACCGCGCGCATCCGCCCTTCGAGCAGCGGATCATAGCCCTGCTGCGGATCTTTACGCCGCGCCTGCTGCGCGATCGCGATGGTGCGCTCTGCAAGGCATTCGAAGATCAGGAAGTCGAGCTGGCCATGCTCCGCCAGTTCCACCGCCGGCTCAACGCGGTCGCCCGAATAACCGGCACCCGCGCCGAGGCGGATCATGCGCGGGATTCCGCCTGAAGTCGTGGTCTCACCGTCTATCATCTTGCCCGTACATCGAGAGGAGCCCCACGCGACTCATTGCAATCAACACGCCACATATCAGGATTGCGTTTAACTGCCGGAGTGCCGCCGTCGACTGCCTAAAAGTCAATACACAAGAATTCATTCGTCTTACCCCCAACCGCTATCCCCGCCTTTGTCTGGGATCGCAACGCTTCTGCCACTCGCCGGATGATTGCGCCATAGCGTCACTCCCGGCGTTTGATTCGGTCAGCTGACCGGAAGATTCTTATGAAACATTACTGCGTTCTCAAATGCCTCGTTTTACAAAGATAAAGTCTCACAGTCAGAAATTCTGCGCCGGCGCAGAAAGTGCGAGGATTTCCTGCGATCAAGCGCCGACCTCTGGAATTGCAGCTTACGCAACAGAGAGGCAGTACAGGCAAGTGGAGTGGAGCCGGTCGGACTTCGCCAAATCGGCTTTCGCAACCAGGCCAGTATGCTCGCACCTCCCAGTTTCGATGAAAAGATGCGTAGATTTTCGCAAAAAGCAAAAAAGGTGCGGACCGGAGCCGAGATTGGCCATGGCGTCATGCATGCGTGCGGCCACCATATGCATGGCTAGATTGTGACTGGCGACGCGCTCGCCTTCCGCCGGCTGCGCGACAATTTTGCGGGCAAGGTGCGCGTGTTCTTCCAGAAGGCCAAGGAGGCCGAGTATCTCAGTGGGCGCGCGGTGGAGCAGGAAATACTGCTGGACGGCTTCGATCGGGCTATCGGCTTTCAGTCAGTCCTCAGATTCCCGCCGGCACGTCGACGCGCGGGAGGGCGCGAATATCAAGTCCGCCGACCAGTTCAAGCTCGCCATCACCGGCAAGATACGCATGGAGGCGCGGCATCAGGGCGTCGTTCCCTGCGGTTGAAGCGACATTCGGTCTCGGCCCTTTTGTGGTGTGTCATCCGGGGCGCTTCATCCGTTTCGATCGAACGTTCAGACCACGCGCGTGCAGCGCGGGCGGCGGTGTGCAGTCGCAGAGAGAAGGACACTGGAGTATGCAGATGAGCGGCGAGCGCCGGGAAGCACCGCGCTCAAAGTCGAAATGAAGCTGAGGTAGACGCGCAGCCGAGTCCAAGCCAAGCTCAGCGGACCAGAAAGATGACGATCCTGCGCTTTTCGGATTATCGGGCGGATTCCTGTCGCTTCTGTTTGGTCGCACGATGATAGTGTTTGGCACCGCAGCTTCCCTCATGTCTGCCCTGAAAACAATTGTCCCTTGGTTTCCGAGAGAGCGCGTGGCGCTCGTCAACGGCTATATGATCATGCTGGGTGCACTGAGCGCGGTGAGGGCAACCGCACCAGCCGAGGCATTGCTTAACTGGACACGTCGTGATCCCGAGCGTTGAACTGGTCATCCTGGAAACCGATCAGGATGTGGAGTGGTGAACTCGGCCTTGCGCTGCCTGGCTTCCTGCCTCGTCGGTCTACAGGTGCGTCAAGAACGTCCCGGCGACTGATTGCCTGAGAAGCTCCAAATAGCTGGTCGGATATGCGACATGCGTAGCGAGGTCGACAGGAATAATACGAAAAATGCGCAATATCTATGAGCGCGGGCTGGCACGCGACTTGCTATTTTTCTCGGAACAGCCAGGTGAAATGAGTTTGAGCAATGACCAGTCTGACTGAGAGCGCAAGTCAAGTCGGTGCGGCGAATCTGCTGAGCGTCGGTTCGCGGGCGCCCTCGATCGAAGTTGAGGACTGGCTACGTGGCCAGCCGGTTACAAAGTTCGAGCCTGGGAAAGTATACATCGTCGAATTTTGGGCGACGTGGTCCGGATCATGTATCGCCTCGATGGCGAATTTTGTGATTCTGCAAGACAAATACAGGAACAATGCAGTTGAGGCGGTGGGCATCGCGGCTCACGAACAAGCTTTGACGGCAGATGAAGCGCGAGCCAGCCTGTACTTTTGGTTGACGAAGAGTGTGCCGAATCTGAACTACGCGATCGCATTCTACTACGCGGGCGAAATGAACAAGCTTTGGATGGATCCCAGCTTTTCTGTCGGGCTCCCCACGTCATTCGTGGTCGACCGTGACGGCCGCTTGGCCTTTATCGGTTATCCGACGCGACTCGATAACGTGTTGCCCAAAGTTCTGAACGCCAGCGCTCGCTTCTGCGATAGTTCGCGCTTTCTGCGCCGGTCCGTGTTCATCCTCTCCGCATCGAGGGCTTTGGCTTCGTCGCTCACTGCCCAGGAGCCGCCGATCGTTGCCAGACTTGAACCCGCCATGAAGAATAAGGATTGGGCGGCAGCCCTTTCAGCGGTTGAGGAGGCACTCGCTTCGATGCCGGACGAGGTCACCTTCCGTGGGCTTCATGCGGAATTGTTGCTTCGCAACATTTGTGACATGGGGGCCGGCCAGCCGGTATTGCGCCAATTGGTTCGCGACGCGATCGACAAGAAATCGGTGGTTTGGATGAGCGTCGCCATCCGCCAGCTGTTCGACCCCGCGAAAGACTACTCCGGTTTCCCAGATGCCGAGCGCTTTGCCCTGGGCAAGGTCCTCTCCGAACACATCCTGGCGGCGAATCCGCCCCAAGACAGCGAGGGCGCGAAGTTCCTGTCGTATGGGGCAGTCGCTCAGTACTATTACGAGACCGGTAGAAGGGATCGCGCGATCGAATTGGTCGAGGTGGCGCTGAAGTGGCTGGATACACCGCCTACCTCGGATGTAGCAAAACGGGATGTCGCGCAGTGCCCTCTGCAAGCTTTCGCGAGCTACAGGAGTGAGAAGCTCTGTTGCGAGGAGTGTCGTTCCAGCCCCGCAAAACACGGCGCCCGAAGAACCGGAACCCAGATCGCCAAGGGAGGCAGCGTGAACAATGCTGGTTTTCCATCATCTCGGCCGTGGTTTTAGGATCGAAGTCGATGCCTATTGGGAATCTCGGGGCATTCACATGAATTGAGGACAGAAGGAGCGAGCCGGTGAACGCAGGCGAGGCCGCACGACCACAAGCTCTTTATGGCGAATGTATTCTCACGGGTCGTCGCGCTCCGGCGCGATAGCGGCGAGAGTGCCTGCCGAAGTGGAGAGTGGTCGCGAAGGTTGGCATCCTACAAGATGCTGGATGGCATCTTCGAACAACATAAAACGATATAAATGGGTGGTGACGCTGATGCTTTACAACTCTCAAGGAAGCTTTCTCAAGATTCCATCGCTTCTGTCAGAAGGGATTCAGAACCTCGTTTCGCGTCGACCACCAGCCGATTCGGGAGAGGCGCCAATGGAGCGGTCAGATTCCGCTGCGCCTCGCCCCGAAGGAACACTGAGCGAAGCTATACCTTCATTGACACCCCTCTTTGGTACCACGGCGCCGGGTCGAGCATGATGAACATTCACCGCCGGTGCCGTTCTGTCAAAGCCGCCGCTCTGTTCCAGCCATCTGGCCCCTGGTACAGAGTCCTTTACATCCAGGTGCTCATCGCCATCTTGATTGGCATCCTCGTTGGCTGGTTGTGGCCTGCTGTGGGGACGAGCAGCTGGGTCAAAGCGCTTGGTGACGGTTTCATCAAGCTGATCAAGATGGTGATCGCACCGATCATTTTCTGCACTGTTGTGTCCGGAATTGCGCATGTTCAGGATGCACGAAAGGTCGGCCGAGTCGGCATCAAGGCGCTGCTTTATTTCGAGATCGTATCAACCTTCGCGCTCGTCGTGGGGCTCGTGATGGGCAATCTCGTTCAGGCCGGTCATGGGCTCGCTCCCAGGGCTGATGCCGCGGCGGTAGCCAACTATGTCAAGACGGCGGAAGGGCAGAAGGCGGTCGATTTCCTCCTCAATATCATTCCTGATAGCGTGGTTGGCGCCCTGGCGCGAGGCGACGTGCTACAGGTGCTGCTGTTTGCCATCCTATTCGGATTCTCGCTGATGGCGCTTGGCGAGCGTGGTGAGCGGATGCGCGGTTTGGTTGACGATGCTGCACAAGCGGTGTTTGGTGTCATTAGGATCGTAATGAAGGCAGCGCCAATCGGGGCGTTCGGCGCCATGGCCTACACTATCGGCGAATTCGGACCGTCCGCGCTTGGTAAACTCATCGGACTGGTTGCCCTGTTCTATGTGACAGCCGGGCTCTTCGTGATCATTGTGCTTGGCCTAATCGCGCGCTTGGTGGGCTTTTCTATTCTAAAGTTCATCGTCTACATCAAGGATGAGCTGCTGATCGTGCTCGGAACATCGTCGTCCGAAAGCGCGCTGCCGCAGTTGATGGAAAAGCTGGAACGGCTGGGCTGTTCCAAGCCAGTCGTTGGCCTAGTGGTGCCGACAGGATACTCTTTCAATTTGGATGGGACGAACATTTACATGACGTTGGCAACCTTGTTCATCGCGCAGGCGCTCGGAGTCGATCTCGACTTCGGCCAGCAGCTCACGATATTGGTTGTGGCAATGCTCACCTCGAAAGGCGCAAGCGGTGTTACCGGTGCTGGCTTCGTCACCCTGGCCGCAACGTTGACTGTGGTCAGTCCTGAGCTTGTCCCGGGTATTGCGATCGTATTCTCGATCGACAAGTTCATGAGCGAGGTGCGCGCGCTTACGAACATTATCGGGAACGGTATTGCCGCGGTATTTGTGTCCTGGTGGGAAGGCGAACTCGACCATGTCTCGCTACACGCGCAGCTCAAGTAGATGTGCGAAATCAGATTGGCCCCTCCGGTAGCCAACACCGTCGCTCACGAATGCCGCCCCCAGCAAAGTCGTACAGTTCAATCCTGTCTGGCAGCACCATCCGTCCCGTTGAAATTGTTGGAACCCCTTGCAATCCAAGCCCGAAATCCTGTTTTTGTGCCACAAAACGCGTCCACAAAAGCAAGAAAGTCATGGCTGGCAAAGTGCGGTATCTGATCCAACGGGCTGGCGGTACCATGCGAGGGTGGTCGTCCCTGAACGGCTCCGCTCAATCCTCAAGAAGGTAGAACTGAGCGCCTCTCTCGGCGCTGACAGACGGGAAGCTCTTTCGAAAGTTTCCGAGCGTAGTTGCACGCTTCCACGCGCATATCGCCGAGGCAGAGCGAGGACTGGGCTCGAGAGCGAAAACCGCTGAAGAGCCGCGAGGCTCTTTTGACTGGGTGAAGGCCGCCCGCTCCCTCTATGAAAGATCGGTCGCGTTCGACAGCGAACTGAGGGATGCGACGTCGCTTTATGCCCGACATTGCGGATTCCGGGGATTGCGGCCAGGGATTCCGATTGAACGCGACCATGCATTCCGATCGAAGGCGGCCACCTGTTCCGACGAAGGCGGCCGGGGTGTCGTTGCCGGCATGAGGAGTTGGGTCAGGTTTTCTTGGCTGCGTCAAGATTGGCGCGCTGCGCAGTGATCTTTCGCATGCTGTCTCCGTTGAGTGTGAGGCGATGAGCATTGTGGACGAGCCGATCCAGGACGGCATCGGCGATGGTCGGGTCGGCGATGACCTCATGCCAATTTTCGATCGGCACCTGGCTGGTGATGATGGTCGATCCGCGCTGGTGTCGATCGTCGACGACTTCGAGGAGGTCGCGACGCTGCTCGCCGGTAAGCGGGGCGAGGCCCCAATCATCGAGGATGAGCAAATCGACCCTCGATAGCGTCTTGAGGAGCCGCGCATAGCGTCCGTCGCCGCGGGCGAGCGCAAGAGCTTCGAACAACCTTGGCAGGCGATGATATAAGACGGATCGATTATCGCGGCATGCCTTGTGGCCGAGCGCGCAGGCGATCCAGCTCTTGCCGACGCCGGTTGGCCCGGTGATGAGCAAGTTTTGCTTGCGGCCGATCCAATCGCCGTCGACGAGCTTGGCAAAGAAAGCGCGATCGATGCCGCGCGGAGCGCGCAGATCGACATCTTCGACGATTGCGGTCTGCCGGAGCGAGGCGAACTTCAGGCGCACGGTGAGCCTTTTGTTTTCCCGCTCGGTTGCTTCGCGATCAATCATCAGGCCGAGCCGCTGCTCGAAGGTCAGCGCGGTGACATCGGGTTGGCGTTGCTGATCATCGAAGGCCTTGGCCATGCCGGCGAGCCCGAGAGCGGCAAGACGTTCGTGGGTGTGGTTGCTGAGCATAAGGTCTCCTTCTTGCTGGTCAGTGGTAGTAGCCGCGGCCCCGGATGTTGCCGTGCTGAATGGGATCGGCGTCGGGGGTAGTGTCAGGAAGGAAGGCCTTGTCGAGGCCGGTCTTGAGGATCGAGGCGATCGACCGATAGCTCGCTGCGCCGATGCTGATGCCACGGCGGCATGCGGCCTCGAGACGCTGCGCCCCATAGGTCCTCTCCATCCGCAGGATACCGAGACAGGAGCGGAAGCCCTGCTCAGGATGGGGCTTTGTCCGCATGATCGCCTCGCACAGCGCGACCGTGGATGGACCGATCTTCTCGGCGGCGGCCAGCAGACGCGCCGGCGTCCAGAAGGCGTATCGGCGATGCGCGCTCGGCATGTGCTCTGGGATCGTCGTGTGCCGGCGCTTCAAGCCCGAGCGTGCGTGGCTGGCGATGCGGGTGCCGCGATGGAATACCTCGATGGTAGCCTCGGTGGCCCGCACCTCGACGACCTGGCGGATCAAGCGGGATGGCACCGAGTAGAAGTGCCCCTGAACTTCGACGTGGTAATCCGGCGCCACGCGCGCGCGGCGCCATTCGGCGTACTGATAGGGCTCGGGCGGCAGCGGCATCAGGGCCGGACGATCGATGGTGTCGAAGAACTCACGGCGGCTGGCACCGAGCTTGCGCATCGGGCGGGCATTGAGGTCGTCGACCAGGATGCGGATCGCGACGTTCAACTCGGCGAGCGAGAAGAAACGCCGATTGCGCAGCCGCGCCAAAATCCATCGCTGAACGATGAGAACCGCCGCCTCGACCTTGGCCTTGTCGCGCGGCTTGCGCGGCCGCGCCGGCATGATGGTGGTGCCGTAATGGGCCGCGAGATCCTGGTAGGTCCGGTTGACCCCCGGCTCGTAGCGGCTCGCCGTCGTGACCCCGGCCTTCAGATTGTCGCAGACGAGCGCCTTCGGCACTCCGCCCAGGAAGGCCAGCGCATCCACATGGGCGCCGATCCAGTCGGGCAACGCCTCGCTGAACCGAGCTTGGACGAATGTGTAATTCGACGCTCCCATGACCGCGACGAAGATCTTGGCGGCGCGGACCTCCCCGGTGAGCCCGTCGAACACCGGCACGGTATCGCCGGCGAA
>NZ_JBEPOS010000035.1:0-64055 GCF_040546885.1 Bradyrhizobium sp. S3.2.6
GCTGTGAGACCAATCGGATTATGCCGACTCTAACGCAGCAATCGCCGCCGCCAGAGCCCGTTCAGAGCCAATGGTCGGCATAATCCCGAGGTCGGTATAGTAGAGATTGCACATGTTGCAAATCAGTCCCTAACGCTCGCCGGGCCACCAATATGACGCCGGATGATCGGCTGAAATCTTCGTAGGCCTTAGCGCCACCAGCGCGCTTCGCTTGTACGGGTAGCGCCGCACCTGCGAGCAGTCCTTGCACCGCATATAGCGTTCAAGCTCGTGAACGGGCGTTGTCTTTGGACGTCGAATAATATCGAGGGCCACAGTCTGATTGGTATCGCATCCGAGGCATCGAATCTCAAGATAGAGGAAGCCGGCGTTGATGGCGTCGCCGATCGTGGGTGATGGCTGAGCTGGACCCCTGTAGCCGAGCATCCAGTAATTCCACGCAACGCAGGCGAGCTTATCGGCTTCCTTGCGCGCGCTCGCGGCTTGTTCAGCCGACATCTTGATCTGGGTTCCGTAGAGATAATGGCGCGATTTCGTGGACATACGGCATCAAAGCCAAGCCGCGAGGCCTTGGCAAATTATCGATCCCTAGTGGTGTCGGCCGCGAAGGTCGTACTCGGTTTGGTGGCTGTGGAAAAAATCGGGGAGCGAAGAAGAGCCGACCTGGCAGCAAAGAAGCAGACCGCTCGCGGTCGCGATCAAGACCGCGCGCGCGTGGCGGGTGGGCAAAAGTACGAAGTCGACTATCTTCACCGCGGATGCGGAACGGCGCGTCTGCCGATAGCCGGCTGTAATGGCGGCTCTGGCGCGCGAGTCCCCCCGTCGCGCGCCGGAGTCGATTCGGTTTATCCTCATAAAGAGCTTGACCCGTCGGGCAAAACACTGCCAGAATGGCATCATCGAAAAGGTGTTCGGTTCGGCCCGCGCGGAGCAATCCGCCGCGGGCTTTTATTCGTCCAAAGCTTTTATGTCGCCTGTTGACCCGTTGCGGACATCGTCCGATCCTTAAAAATTGAGCATTCCACGCCGCGAAGGGTTGATATATTGGCATTATGCAACCAGGTGGACCTCTGGCATTTCGATGCAGGCAATGAGTTTGCAAATCAGTCTCGGGGACGCGGGGGCCTTAATCCTCGAGGAACATCCCGCCTCAATTGTGATTGTCAGCGCGGCTGGCATTGCCGCTCTGTTGATCTTGATCCTCACGCGAGTGCAGCGGACGAAAGCACGTCTATTGCTAGTCGCTCTCGTGCTGATCACGGTGCCGATCTTGGCACTGTGTATTCCTGGTTCCTGGTACGTCGTCAGATCGATGCTTATCCCCACCAAAGCTGCGGAGATCGAGCTTCCTGATTTGGAAGCCACACTTGGACTTGAGTTTTACTTGCACTGGAGCACCGACTCGGGGCGCTACCTCGTCGTAAGAAACTCCGCAGGTGTGGTCAGACAGCACCTGTCCGCCTTTGATTGGGACGCACTGGCCCAGAACGAGCGTCTACCTCACCAATGACGGACGGGTCGCCGTTTTGGGGCCAACCTATGACGACTACATCGTTGATCCAAAGAGGCGCACCATCGAGACCCTTTGGAACGGAACACCTTCCGACACCTGGACCTATTTCGGAGCGTTTGATTTCAGGAACGAGAAGCTTGTCTTCATTCCTGCATCAGAGCAGCGCGAGTGCACGGCGACACGGGGCGTAACTGATCCATCGGCCGCTAGGCCCGAAGGGCGTGGTGATCGATGCGATCAGGAGGCACTCAAATATTAAGATGCTTGCAATAGCAGGACCCTATTTCCGGTTCTGGCCCATCTGAGACTTTAGGCATTTAACCTAGAATGGCGCAGCGTCGAGGTGCGATCAACGCTCAGTTTATATTAACTTGTGGGGGTCACATGAGGACGTTTTCTCTAGCGGCAGGGGGTATCTTGGCCGTGATGATGCTGTCATCGACTGCGACCGCAGCTGAGTTGAGGGTTCTGGCCGGTGGCGCCATGACAGCAGTGTGGGCGGGCCTCAAGCCGAAGTTCGAACAAACCTCAGGCCACAAGCTTGATATCTTCTTCGGCACCACTCCGAACCTGATCAAGGAAGCGACCTCCGGCAAGCCGTTTGATGTCGGCGTCGTGCCGGTCGAGGTGATGAGGGACGCTGGCGCGCGATCACATTTCGCAGCTGGGCCGACGCTGGACATAGCTCGTGTCGGCCTCGGTGTCGCGGTTCGCGCCGGTGCGCCGAAGCCCAACATCTCCACGCCCGACACGTTAAAAGCTGCCTTGCTCCAGGCGGAATCGGTCGCCTCGATTCCGGAAAGCGCAACCGGCTATTCAATAGCGAGGGTATTCGAGCGCCTCGGCATCACCGAGCAGATGAAAGCCAAGATGAAAGCGCAGCCGACGCCGGCAGAGGTCGTCGCTGTGGTTGCCAAGGGCGAGGCTGAACTCGCGCTCTTCCTGATGAACGTCTTGACGGTGCCGGGCCTCGATGTGGTTGGCCCGTTCCCTGCTGACTTGCAGCAGGATGTCGTATTCACGGTCGCGCTCGGTGCGGGTACGAAGGAAGCCGCAGCCGCGAAGGCGCTCGTCGACTACCTGAAAACGCCGGACGCCATATCGGTGATCAAGAGCAAAGGTATGACGCCGGGGTGAAACAACAGCTGCTTCGTGGGGCAACGACGTTCAATCGGCGCTGCTACAGCGGATTGCTTAACCCGCTGGTGCATATGGACCTAAGCCGAAGCTCGCTTGAAGACGTGTCATTTCGGCTCTCAGAGGCGGACCGGACGCCGATCCAGCTTGGCGTCTACCGCCGCTTGTGACCCAGAGTCGACGCGAGCTTCGTTCGCATGCGTTCAGGTCGCTGCTCTGTTTCCATCCGGCGTGGGGTAGTGACCTGTTTCCGAGCGCGATGGCCTAGTTTGAATTTGGCGATGGCTTGATCTGAAAATGACCCCAGCTCCAGGCAATGGGGGGACGATGGAGCTGGGGCCCATTCGGGGTCGCCCTTGGGGAAGGGCATCGGGAAAACCTACTACTCGGCAAAGCGTTCCCGTCGTTTAGGAACGGCAACCTGACTGCTTGAGTTTGTATGCGGGCAGACATGGAGAAATGCCATGTTGACGCTGTTGGTACTGGCTGGAACCGTAGTGATGATGATCGTCGTTACTCTCGGTCTCTTTAAAGCCGCTGGGCTGAAGCGAGTGGAGGATTTGGTTCCTGCGCCTGAGAAGACGAATGAATCGGACCAACTCCGCGAGGAGTAAGGCCGCCTCAGTTGGCGGGCCCGCTTGCATCCGGCGCCGACAATTCCGCTGGTGGCTCAAGGCCGACATAGACCCGGTCGGCACCCTACCTCGCCTTTCGAGTAAAGCGGACAGTCGGGTCTATTCTGATTTGACACGTCGGGCAAAACACTGGCAGAATGGCATCATCGAAAATCCGAAGTTGGCTCGCAGGGTGCACCCGCTGCGGGCCTTTTCATTTCAACATAGGCTTTGACACGTCGGGCAAAACACCGGCAGAATGACATCATCGAAACGAGTTTGGTTCGCCCGCGCCGGAAGCATCCGCTGCGGGTTTTTCGTTTCGATTTCGAGATCGGACGGCGTCCCGCGCATCGCGGCCTCGCCCTCGTTGAAACGCGTTCATGGAGCGCCGATCGGCGCGCCGCCGTCCGAACCATTTTGGCCGTGCACGCGCGAACGTGCCGGCCCGAGGTGTGAGCGCTGTTCGCTCGCGCCGCTGCGGCCTCCGGACAAACGGAGATAGGGTTCGCGCCCGAAACGGTCGCGTCGTCACGCGGTCTGCCGCGCATTTTGTTTGCTGTGGAGAGAGCATGACCGCCTATCTGATATCGCTCGCGGTCGCGGGCCTTGTTGCAATCGCGTTGTGGGAAGGAATCTCTGGATGGAAGTGAAGCAAGAGGGCGACGCAACCCCTTGCGGCGTTGTCGCCAAAAGGCAGTTCAGGCAAAGGACGATGACCGAGCTGCGATCATTGGCGAGAAGCTTTACCAAGGGCGCGATCGACGTGCTCGTTCACCTCATGTCGAGCAAGGAAGTTGCGCCAGCGGCGCGCGTCGCTGCGGCAATTGCGATCCTCGATCGCGGTTGGGGAAAGCCGGTGCAGCCACACGATGCCGAAGGGTCGATTGAGCTGATTCATCGGATCGAGCGCGTCATCGTGCATCCGGATAACTTCTCCAGGCAGGCTGCCGAACGGATCGATGACGCAGCACTCTTGAACACCTCACCAGCGACAACCGAGGGGAATAAATCGCCATGATCAACAATAGGCCGACTATTCCAGCCAAATCGACATCCTTGACAAGCCAGGAGCCTGCAGCACCCGAGTGGTCTCGTTGGATGAAAGATGCGCTTTCGCTTCCGCCGCGCGTTGATACGGCAATCAAGGCAGACGGTGAGAGCAAACCGGAGCGTGTCGATCGCTCGCAGATCCGAATTTTAAGCCGTGTGCCTCCGCGCGCCTGATGTCCATCCTGAAAATCCCAACGGCCAAGATCTTTGCGCCGCTGCTCAAGCCTGCGCGCTACAAGGGCGTGTACGGCGGACGCGGCTCGGGCAAATCGGATTTCTTCGGCGAGCTGCTGGTCGAGACCTGCCAGGCCGAGCGCGGGACGCTGGCGGTCTGCATCCGCGAGGCGCAGCGGACGCTGGCGCAATCGTCGAAACGGCTGATCGAGGGCAAGATCGCAAGCCTCGGGCTCGGCCACGGTTTCAAGTTCTATAGCGACAAGATCGAGACGTCCGGCGACGGGCTGATCATCTTTCGCGGGCTGCAGGTCTTGCAGCGACACTGGGGCAGGGGACTTCAGCGCAGGTTGATGCGGGCCGTCGAGGCGCGGGGCCGGCGCATCGGATGGGACAGTATCGTTTCGGATACAACGGACAATCGTTTCTCCGCGAATAATTTCATCCGGGCGGGCTATCGGCTCTACCAACCCGTGGTGCCCTGGGCCTGGTCGCATACGCTCTATTGGCGAAGGTCGCTTCGTTGAGCCAGGTTTCCCGTGATACGGAAGCTGGCTTTCGCAACGTCAAAACGGCGCGCGCTCGCCTGGAATGCTTGAGGACCCGTCAGCTTGACCGCTGCCGGGTCCTTTTTGCGTATTGAAGCGTTGCTGCCGAAGCACTTGCGCAGGCGACTTCGCCGGGCTTTAAGTTCGCTTGCAGGAAATTCGGCGAGCACAAGCCGATGTAGGGGAGCCACAAGGATGTCCACCAAGCCTCAATTGCCGGAACGTCCGTCGCGGGCGGCGGGAGGGCCAACCGCACTTGATGGTCTGCTGGTCGTCGATTTCACGCGGGTGGTCGCGGGTCCCGCCTGCACACAGACGCTTGCCGATTTCGGCGCCCGCGTCATCAAGATCGAGAACCCCGATGGTGGCGACGACACGCGCGCGTATGAGCACGCCGAGATTGGCGGCGAAAGCGCGGCTTATCTCAGCCTGAACCGCAACAAGAGCGGCATCGCGCTCGATCTCGCGGTGCCGGAAGCGCGCGAGGTCGCGCTGGATCTCATCCGCCAGGCTGACGTGGTCGTTGAGAATTTTTCCAGCGGGGTCATGAAGAAGTTCGGCCTCGATTACGAGGCTGTCGCGCCGCTCAACCCGCGGCTGGTCTATTGTTCGATCTCGGCCTACGGACGCAACGGACCGTTCGCCTCGCGCCCCGGCTTCGATCCGATCACGCAAGCCGAGAGCGGCTTCATGTCGCTCAACGGGTTCGCCGATGGTCCGCCGGTTCGGACCGGCCCGCCGATTGTCGACATGGCGACGGGGATGTCCGCCTGCAATGCCATCCTGCTGGCGCTACTGGCGCGGGATCGGCTCGGCCGCGGACAGCATGTCGAGGTCGCCCTGTTCGACGTCGCCATGGGAATGACCGGCTTCTATGGGATGGCCTATCTGATCAACGGCAAGAACCCCGGACGGTTCGGAAATTCGCCGAACGGGTCTCCCACCGTCGGCGTCTACGAGGCATCCGACGGTCCGCTCTACATGGCCTGCGCCAATGACCGGTTGTATCGACGGCTGGTGGTCGAGGTGATGAACCGCCCGGATCTCATCAACGAGCCACAGTTCGCGACGCGGAAGGCGCGGTCCGACAACAAGGAGCTATTGCGCGCAGCGATCGCGGAGGTGTTCGCGAGCGACACGCTCGAGAACTGGATGGCGAAGATGAAGCTGGCCAATATCCCCGTCGGCTATCTCCGGACCGTCGAGGAAGGGTTCAATGCGCCCGAAGCACGCGAACGCGCGCGTCTGAACCGAATCCCGCATCGCACAGCGCAATGGGTGCCGAACATCGAGCCGCCGATCAAGATGAGCCTGACTGCGGCGATTGATCCCGTGGCTGCGCCCCTGCTGGGCGAGCATACCGAGTGCGTCATGCGCGAGATGCTTGGTTACGACAAAGAGCGGATTGCGGCTTTGGCGGAAAAAGGGGCCTTTGGGCTGCCCAAGGCCACGACGTCGGACTGAACGCTGCTCCGGCTTGATTTGGCAGGGTTCCGGCCGCATAAATGCATGTGAGCGAGGGACACGAATGGCGCCTGGTCAAGAGCCGAGCATGGGTCAGTCGGTGGTGACAGACTCCGGCGCACGAGCCTATGCGACGATGATTGCCAAGGCCCGGTCGCTCGTGCCGCAATTGCGGGAGCGCGCGGCCCGCACCGAGGAGCTGCGGCACCTGCCACCCGAAACCGAGCAAGACCTGCACGATGCTGGTCTGTTCCGGATGCTTCAGCCGAAGCGCGTTGGCGGCGCCGAGTTCGATTACGTCGCCCTTATCGATTGCGCCGAGTTGCTCGGACAGGCCGATGCATCGGTGGCGTGGAATTTTGCCAATCTGGCGAGCCACCACTGGATGCTCGCCATGTTCGAGCAGCGCGCGCAGGATCTGGTTTGGGGCCGGGACCCGGACGTGCTGATCGCGTCATCCTTCATCTTCCCCGCCGGCCGCGCCAGGAAGGTTGAGGGCGGGTACCGGTTGCACGGAAGCTGGCCGTTCTCGTCGGGTGTCGGCTCCTGCGCGTGGAACATGCTCGCAAGCGTCGTTTCGTCGGACGACGAGGCTGACGGTATCGAATACCGCATCTTTCTGTTGCCCAAGGCCGACTACAAGATCCTCGACACCTGGAACGTCGCCGGATTGCGCGGCACCGGGTCGTCGGATGTCGAAGTCAGCGACGCCTTTGTGCCCGAGCATATGACGGTCGCTGTCGGTGATCTGACAGGAGGCGCAACGCCCGGAAGCAAGGTGAACCCCAATCCGCTCTATGCGCTGCCGGTGTTCTCGCTATTTCCTTATGTTCTCTCCGGCGTCGCGCTCGGGAATGCTCAGGCCTGCCTGGACGACTACACGGAAGTCGCGCGTCACCGCATATCGACATACAACCGTGCCAAGCTGAGCGACTTCCAAAGCACACAAATCAAGATCGCGGAGGCTTCCGCGAAGATCGATGCTGCACGCCTCATCATGCGCTCGGCCTGTATCGAGGCGATGGAGCACGCACGAAGCAAGCACACACCCGACACGGCGATCAAGACCAGGTATCGGCGCGACGGCGCGTTCTCGGTCAATTTGTGCACGGATGCCGTCTCGATGCTGTTCGCGGCGAGCGGCGCGCGCGGCCTGTTCACGACGGGCGTATTGCAGCGGCAGTTCCGCGATGCGCACGCGATCAACTCGCACCTCGCGTTCAATTTCGATGCGGCCGGAACCAATTATGGACGTGTGGCGCTCGGCCTGCCGTCCGAGAATCTCACCTTGTGAGGCCGGCTGATGAATGATCTGCCAAAGCAGCCGGCCGTTCCTGATCCGGCCAACGAGTTCGCGAGCGACAAGTCGCAGATTGATCCGCGTGATTTCCGCAGCGCGCTCGGCACCTACGGAACAGGCGTAACGATCATCACAGCCACGGCCGCTGATGGAAAGCCGTATGGCATCACCTGCAACTCGTTTGCGTCGGTCTCCTTGAATCCTCCCCTGGTGCTCTGGAGCCTCGGAGTTTATTCCTCGAGCCTGAGCGTGTTTCAGAACGCCAGCCATTTCACCGTCCACGTGTTAGGAACCTCACAGCAGGCGCTTGCAAATAAATTCGCAAAGCCGTCCGAGGACAAGTTCGCCGGCGTGGATTGGATGCCAGGCCTCGGCAACGCGCCGGTTCTTGCCGAGAGCGTTGCCAATTTTCAGTGCCGGTCAGTCAATCGCTATTACGGCGGCGATCACGTGATCTTTCTCGGTGCGGTCGAGGCCTATGCCTACAATGCAAAAGAGGCGCTGCTGTTTGCGCGGGGGACGTATGGCCGGTTCCTGCCTGACGACGAGCGTAAGAAGTCGCCGTAGGGCGATCCAGGGACGCTCGTCGGTTCAACGGTCCGTAGCCGAGAGCGTGTAGATTTCCAGAGCGTCCGCGTCTGCGCCGCGTGCGGCCTTGGCCAGCCTGAAGATCTGTCCCGCGAGCGTTGCCATGGGCACCGGCGTTGACGTTGCCTGGGCGACATCGGCCACAGTGTCGAGGTCCTTCAGCATCGTCGCGATGTGGCCGAGCGGCGGCGAATGAATGCCCTGGACCATGCGCGGCACGAAGAGCTGAAGCGGGATCGAATCCGCAAAGCCACCGGCGAGCGCTTCAGGCAATCGGCTTGCGTCAATTCCGGCATTCGAGGCAAGGCGCGTTGCCTCTGCGAGCACGGCCATTGCGCATCCGACGATCACTTGGTTGCAAAGCTTTGTGGTCTGGCCAGCGCCGATCGGACCCATGTGGGTGAACCTGCGCGCCATGGCCAGCACATAGGGCCGGGCCCGCTCGATGTCGGAGGCCTCTCCGCCGGCCATGATGGCAAGCGTGCCCTCTTCAGCGCCCTTGGTGCCGCCGGACACCGGTGCATCGATCCAACTTGCACCGTTCGCAGACTTCAATTGCGCTGCAAGCTCGCGCGCGGCGTCGGGATGGATCGATGAAAAATCGACCACGAGCTTGCCTGCGCCGGGAGCCACTGCAAGACCTTCCGGCCCGAAGATCACCTCTTCGACGGCAGCGGCATCCGTCACGCACATGAAGATGATGTCGGAGTTCGCCAGCAGGTCGCGAGGCGTGTCCGCGCGCTTGACGCCGGCGTCGACGAGCGGTGCGACCTTGCCTTCCGAACGGTTCCAGGCGCTGACGTGATAGCCGGCCTTGAGCAAGCGCCGGGTCATCGGTGTCCCCATCAGTCCTAGGCCGAGATAGCCGAGCCTCTCGACGCCTTGCGGGTTTGTTATGCTCGCATCAGCCATAGGTTGCCTCCATCTGTAGCGGCGCAACGCCGCGCGACCGCTGCGCACCATACATAACGCATCCCGCGGCGAAACCGGCCGGCTTGCATGGCTTGCCTGATTGTTTGAACCATGAAACATTCGGGCCGGTCGGGTTGGGTGGCGTCGGTCGGCGCCCGGAGCAACGGAGTGGGCACGATGCGGGCTGTTTCGACGTGGATGCTGGCAATAGGGGCCGTGGCGGCCATGATCGCGGGCGCAAGCCCCTCACGGGCGCAGCAGACGATCCGCGTGGGCTGGACCATCCCGGCCGAGGAATCCAAATACTGGATGATGCGCAGGCCGGCCGAATTTCCCGATATCGGCAAGACCTACAACATCGAATGGACCCAGTTTCAGGGCACCGCGCCGATGACGCAGGCCTTGGCGGCCGGCGCACTGGATTGCGCGACGCAGGCGCCACTCTCGCTTGCAAACGGCGTGGTCGGCGGCAATCTCAAGGCCTACATCGTGGCGCAGCACGTCTTCGAGAAGCCCGGTGGCTTCTCGGTCTACTGGGCGGTCATGGATGATTCGCCGATCAAGACCATTGCAGATCTCAAGGGCAAGACGGTCGGCATTTCCGTGATCGGCGGCGGCACGCAAGGCCCGTTCAACCTGCTCCTGAAGCAGAACGGCATCGACCCGGCCAAGGACATCAAGCTGGTTGAGGTTGGTTTTGCCGTCTCCGAGGATGCCTTGCGCCAGGGCCGTGTCGATGCGGTCAACATGAACCAGCCGTTTGCGGCGCGTGCGGAGGCCAAGGGCGGCACAAGAAAACTGTTCTCGCTGTCGCAGGCCATGCCGAATATCGTGCACATCCTGGAAGCCTGCCGTGCCGATTTCGTCGACAAGAACCCGGAATTGGTGAAAACCTACGTCCGCGATATTACGTCGGGAATGAAGAAGGCGCTGGCGAACCGCGAAGAGACCTTGAAGGTGGTCAACGAAATCTTGAAAGCGCCCATCCCGGTGCTCGAGACTTATCTGCTCAAGGACAACGATTTCGGGCGCGATCCCGGTGCGGCGCCGAATTTCCCGGCGATCCAGAAGATGCTCGACATCTATGCGGAAACCGGAATGCTGCCGAAACTGGATGTCGCGCAGTTCAAGCATCCGACGATCGTCGCGCCGCTGCAATAGGCGATCGGGCTGCTCGCTGGACCAATGAGGTCGCAATGTCCCGCCGTGTGCGGGACATTGCATGAAGATGATGCAGGCATGAAGAAGTTCCGATCACGGATAACGACTGACGGCCTCGACCGGGCGCCGCACCGTGCCTTCATGCGTGCCATGGGACTGGACGACGCGGCCATTGCCAAGCCGATGGTGGGCATCGTCAGCATGAAGGGCGAGCAGACGCCCTGCAACATGACCCACGACTTTCAGGTGGCTGCGGCCAAGACAGGGGTAGAGGAAGCCGGCGGCACGCCGCGCGAATTCTCAACCATCTCGGTGTCCGATGGCATCAGCATGAATCACGAGGGAATGAAGTTCTCTCTGTTCTCGCGTGAGCTGATCGCCGACTCCATCGAGGCCGTCGTCCATGGCCTCGCATATGACGCGTTGATCGGATACGGCGGATGCGACAAGACGCTTCCGGGCGTGATGATGGGCATGGTTCGTTGCAATGTGCCTTCCATCTTCATCTATGGCGGCAGCTCGCTGCCGGGCCGCGTGGATGGACGCACGCTGACCGTCCTCGACTCCTACGAGGCCGTCGGCAGCTTCATGACCGGTGAGATCGACGCCGCGGCGCTCGAGCGGATCGAGCGCGCCTGCCTGCCGACCATTGGCGCCTGCGCCGGTCAGTTCACTGCGAACACCATGGGGATGGTATCGGAGGCGATGGGCCTGACCATTCCCAATGTGTCAATGGTGCCCGGCGTCTATGCCGAGCGCGCGCAGATATCGCGCCGCGCAGGGCGATTGATCATGGAGATGCTCGAACGAGGCGGGCCGCTTCCGCGTGACGTCGTGACGCTGAAGTCTCTTGAAAATGGAGCTGCGATTGTTGCCGCCACGGGCGGGTCAACCAACGCCGCACTGCATCTGCCGGCGATTGCGAACGAGGCCGGCATTGCGTTCACGATCGATGATGTCGGCGAGGTCTTTGCCAGGACGCCGCTGATCGGAAACCTGCGGCCGGGCGGCAAGTACACGGCAAAGGATGTTTACGACATCGGCGGTGCGGCCGTCGTGATCCACGAGTTGATCGAGAGCGGGCATGTCGATGGCAGCTGCCTGACCATCACGGGCCGTACGCTCGCGGAAGAGTACGGCGCGGCCAACGCGCCCGATGGCGAGGTGGTTTACGCGGCCCGCGCGCCGATCATGCCTGATGGCGGCGTAGCCGTTCTGAAGGGCAATCTCTGTCCCGATGGCGCCGTCATCAAGGTCGCGGGCTTGAAGAGCCAGTTCTTCGAGGGCGTGGCGCGCGTCTTCGAGGATGAAGAGGCCTGCGTCGCGGCCGTTCGTGACCGCAGCTACAAGGCTGGCGAGGTTTTGGTGATCCGCAATGAAGGGCCGGTCGGTGGTCCTGGCATGCGCGAGATGCTCGGTGTCACCGCGCTGATCTACGGCCAGGGCATGGGCGAGAAGGTGGCCCTGATCACGGATGGGCGGTTCTCCGGTGCCACGCGCGGCATGTGCATCGGCTATGTATCGCCCGAAGCGTTCGTTGGAGGCCCGCTGGCGCTTGTCCGCGATGGCGACAAGATCCGGATTGATGCCGCCGGCCGCCGCATGGACTTGCTGGTCGACGAGCAGGAACTCGCTGCACGCCGACGCGATTGGAAGCAACGCCCGCCGCGTCATCGCGCCGGAGCGTTGGCGAAATATGCGCGTCTGGTCGGTCAGGCACCGGGTGGAGCGGTCACTCATGAGGGACCGGCGGAGTGGCCGTGGTTCGACTGAAAAATCGCGCACGTGCGAAATAGCGATCCGTCTGGCAAGTTTCTTGCTAAGCTCGTTCCGCTGATGGAGGACATTCAGCAGGTCGGTTGCGTGACGTTCGCGCATGAGTGAAGCGAGAGACGGGATGAAGGTGGTGCCTTCGAGATCGAGCGAATGGGTGAGACCGGTGACGTCACAAAAGCCGGCTTCTGCGATCATCGAGATCGATCGCGTCTCGCAGGTTTTCCAGACCTCGGCGCGCAAGGATCATCTTGCGCTGTCTAACATCTCGCTAACGGTCGAAGAGGGGGCATTCGTCTCGATCCTCGGTCCGTCCGGCTGTGGCAAGTCGACGTTGCTTTACATTGTCGGTGGCTTCGTCAATCCGACCAGCGGCGCTGCAAAGATGAAAGGACAGGCGATCACGGGACCGGGTCCGGATCGCGGGCCGGTGTTCCAGGAGTTCGCGCTGTTCCCGTGGAAGACCGTGCTGGGCAACGTGATGTATGGCCCGCGCCAGCAGGGTGTGCGAGTAGCAGAGGCGGAAGCACAGAGCCGTGCTCTGATCGAAATGGTCGGCCTCAAGGGCTACGAGAGCTTCTACCCGAAAGAGTTGTCGGGTGGCATGAAGCAGCGCGTCGCGCTGGCCCGGACGCTCGCCTACCATCCCGAAGTCCTGTTGATGGACGAGCCGTTCGGTGCGCTCGATGCGCACACCCGGACGCGCTTGCAGAACGATCTTCTGAACATCTGGGAGCGTGACCGCAAGACAGTGCTGTTCGTCACCCACTCGGTCGATGAAGCCGTCTTCCTCTCGGACAAGGTCGTGATGATGTCGAAGTCTCCTGGCCGTATCCGGGAGGTCATCGATGTCGATCTGCCGCGGCCGCGACGCCGCAACGAGCTGTTGCTCGATCCGCGCTACCAGAAATACGTTGTCGACATCGAGCGTATGTTTGACGAGGTCGACGAGACGGGATCAGTGTCATGACCTCGCCGTCGGCCTTGGCCAGACATGCTGCCCCGATGTTCGCCTGCATCGGGTTGCTTGCGGTATGGCAGGTCTCGTCGCTTGCGCTGAAGAACGACAGCTTTCCAACGGCTATCGAAGCGATCCGCGCGATCCCGGATATCCTCGGCGACAAGGAATCTCTGATCAACATCCTGGCCTCGCTCCGCCGCATGGCGATCGGGTTCGGCATAGCGGTGCTGGTTTCGATTCCGCTGGGCCTGTTGATGGGCCGTAGCCGGGCCGTCGCAGCTTTCTTCAATCCGCTGCTGATGGTGATCTATCCGGTACCGAAAGCGGCGTTGATGCCGATCATCATGCTGTGGCTCGGCGTTGGCGACATCACCAAGACGCTGGTGATCTTCCTCGGCGTCAGCCTTCCGGTGATCTATCACAGTTTTGAAGGCGCCAAGGCCGTCGAGGAGAAGATGCTGTGGTCAGGCGCGGCGATGGGACTTTCGCCCTTGCAGCGCCTGGTCCGGATCGTGTTGCCCGCTGCGCTCCCGGAGATCCTGACCGGGTGCCGCACCGGTCTGGTGCTGGCGCTGATCACGATGATCACCAGCGAGATGATCGCGCGGCAATCGGGAGCGGGGAATATCCTGTTCAACGCGCTCGACATGGGCCAATACGACACGGTGTACGCGATGATCATCATCGTCGGCGCGATGGGCATCTGTCTCGATGCGGTCTTCGAGCGCGTCCGTGCGAGACTGGTACGCTGGTCCGAGCCTCAGTTTGACATGCCGTTGAGCTTCTCATGATGCCGCGTTCTCTTTCAGCAAACGTCATCTTTGGGCTCGCGCCAATCGTACTGGTGATCGCGGTATGGCAGGGCCTGGTGTCATTCGGCTTCGCGCCCGTGGTTTTGCTGCCGCCGCCGGGCGTCGTCTTCGGCCGGCTGCTCAAGCAACTCGTGACATGGACGTTTCAACAGGAGATCGCGGCGACCCTGATCCGGCTCTTTGCCGGCTTCGCGATTGCGGTCGTCCTCGGCGTCAGTATCGGCATCGCGGCCGCTGCCAGTCCGGCGATCAACGCCATAGTTCGGCCGATCGTACGGGTGCTGGCGCCGCTGCCGAAGGTTGCGCTCTATCCGGCCCTGTTGTTGCTGCTCGGCTTTGGACATGGGTCGAAGATCACGCTGGTGGCGGCGGACGCGCTCTTCCCTATTCTCCTGTCGACCTATTACGGTGCTTCGACGGTGGAGCAAAAGCTGATCTGGTCGGCCATGGCAGCGGGAACGCCGCGCTATGAAATCCTGTTCAAGGTGGTCTTGCCAGCGGCGATGCCGTCGATCCTGACCGGGTGTCGGATCGGCCTTGTCATTTCGTGCATCGTGGTGTTTCTGGCAGAGATGATCACGTCGACGGACGGCTTGGGACACGTGCTCGTGACCGCGGCCCGAACCTTCCAGGCCGTCGACATGTTCGTGCCGCTGATCACGATCTCGCTGCTAGGGTTGATCCTCAACGGCCTGTTGGGCGCCGTGCGATCGTACCTTCTACGGGGCTTCCCCGAGGCGTGACCTGACGAACAAGAAACCAGAAGATCGGGAGCAAACCATGCTGGCAGACCGCATCGAGGCAAAATGGATCGACGCGTTTTGCGAGATCTTTGAGCGTTGCGCCGTCAAACCCGGCGATACCGCGGCGATCCTGTCGGAGACGCAGTCGCGCGCGTTGAATGTACATCTGGCAGAGCTTGCGCTGTTGCGCATGGGGGTGAAGCCTTTTCATGTCGTCATGCCGACGCCACGCAATCGGAATATCGTTCCGGTCCGCTCAACTGGTGCTAGCGAAGCCATCCAGAAGCTTGGGCCGGTCATCGCTGCGCTTCAGCAAGCGGGCTTCGTCGTGGATTGCACCATCGAAGGCCTGATGCATGCGGTCGAGACGCCCGAGATCCTGAAGGCCGGCGCGCGGATCCTGGTGATCTCCAACGAGCATCCCGAGGCGCTGGAGCGGATGGTGCCGGATCCGGCGCTGGAGAAGCGCGTTCGCGCGGCGGCAAAGATGCTGCGTGGGACGAAGCGGATGCGGGTCACCTCGAAGGCCGGTACGGCGCTTGACGTCGACATGGTCGGAGCGTCTACGGTCGGCGTGTGGGGCTGGACCGACAAGCCCGGCACGCTGGCGCATTGGCCGGGCGGCATCGTCGTCAGCTTTCCCAAGAGCGGGACGATCAATGGCACGCTGGTGATGGCCCCGGGCGACATCAATCTCACCTTCAAGCGCTACCTGACGTCGCCGGTGAAGATGACGTTGAAGGACGATTACGTGGTCGAGCTGGAAGGCGAGGGCACCGATGCCGCAATGATGCGCGCCTATCTCGCCGCCTGGGGCGATCGGGAGGCTTATGCCGTGTCGCATGTTGGTTTCGGCATGAACCCGGGTGCGCGCTACGAGGCACTGTCAATGTATGATCAGCGCGACACCAACGGCACTGAGATCCGCGCCGTCTCCGGCAATTTTCTGTTCTCGACCGGTGCCAATGAATTTGCCGGCCGTTATACCGCAGGCCATTTCGACCTGCCGATGATGGGAACGACCATCGAGCTCGATGGTGTTGCGGTGGTGCGGGAAGGCGTGCTCCAGGACGTTTTTGGCTAGCTGCGGTCGAGCACCGGCGGCCGGGCGAGGTCGAAGTGCCGGAGCAGGTCGACCATGGCCTGGAGGCGCTTTGCGCGATAGGCGTCAACATCCAAGCCCGAATAGTCGAGAAAGCCGGCCCCCGTGCGGAGGCCGATCCGGCCTTCATGCATGTTGCGTGAGATAACGTCCGGCGCTCGATAGCGGTCGCTGCCGAGCGCGCCTTCGAGATAGCGGCTGGCGTAGTACAGAATATCGCCGCCGCCCCAGTCGATGAACTCGAGCAACCCGAGCACCGCATAGCGAAAGCCAAAGCCGTAGCGGATCGCCTTGTCGATCTCCTCCGCGCTGGCGACACCTTCCTCGACCATGCGCGCGGCTTCGTTCATCGCCAGCGCCTGGATGCGGGGGACGATGAAGCCGGGCGTCGCCGCGCAGACGACGGGCACCTTGCCGATGCCTTCGAGCAGCCTCTTGACCTCGTCGATGATGGCGGGATCGGTGGCTTTGCCGGGCGAAACCTCAACCAGCGGGATCAGATAGGCCGGGTTGAGCCAGTGCACGTTGAGGAAGCGGCGGGGATTCACGATCGCGACCGAGAGATCGTCAACGAGGATGGTCGAAGTGGTCGATGCAATGATGGTGTCGGGGCCGACCTGTTTTGAAGCCGCCCCCAGCACCTCGCGCTTGAGCTCGACGACCTCGGGAACGCCTTCGAACACCATTCCGGCTTGGGACAATGCGGCGCCGCTTTGGCTGGCCGGCACCACCGAAACCCGCGCGATCAGCGGATCAACGTCGGTCTCGGCCAGCAACCCCAGCTTCGAGAGGCTGGCAAAGGTCTTCCAGACCTCGCCAAGCGCGTCCGCCTCCAGCCTGGTGAAATCGTCCGCTGAACGGGCCTTGACGTCGATCATCGTGACCATGTGCCCTGCATAGGCGAACGCGACGGCGATACCGCGGCCCATGCGACCGGCCCCGAGACAGGCAATGTTGGCGCGACGGGTCATCGGTCAGAATCCCTCACGAAGCAGCATCTGCAATTCGGCCTTGTGAAGCTTGCCAAGCCCCAGCGTCTCCAAAGTCCGGCCGCCCTGCGCAAAATCCTCGCCGCAGATTGCGCCGCCGACGGCCAGGAAAGCCTTGGCGAGCGGTGTGGCCACGCCCGCCAACGCGGCGACGGACACCAGCAACGACAACCCAAGCCGCAGATCCTCGCGCATGTAGCGGTGTTCGGTGAGCACGATCCGCTCGCGCCAGTCGCCGGAATCCGTCAGGCGATCATGTGAGCCGCGGCCATACATCCAGATCTCGCCGTCCTTGGCGTAATGGTGCGCGAGTGGAAAATGCGGTGCGCCATATCCAAGCGCCTCGCGCACGGCGATCCGCTCGGCGTCGAGTGCGTCGGTCACCCGCCGGATTGCGGCTTGCGTTCCCTCCTTATGGATATCCCACCGCCCGAAATGTTCGATTGGGCCTGCGTTCATCACGATCAGCGGCGGATGAATGATGCAGCCCGCGTTCATCAGCGCGCCGGATAGCGCGTCGCCGCACGGCTCGATCACATCGGGGAAAGCTCGTCCAATCACCTCGAGCGCATGTGGTGCCAGGTCAAGCGGGAACACGCCGACCGGCAGCCGCTTGGCGCGGATGGTGATTGCGACCTCGAATGACCCATGCTTGCGCGTGAGCCATGGCAGCGTGCCGGTCTCAGCGAAGCTTGCCTTGGCGCGATTGCCTGCATCTCGCGCAGCCTGCGCGAAGATCATCGAGCCGAATGTCGCGGGCGGCAGAAACACGACCTGGCCATCCCGCAGATGTGGGGCGAGGAGCCGGGCGATATTCTGCTGAGCGAAGGCGGGAGCAGGGCACAGGATCAGCTCGGCATCGCTGACGGCTTCGGCGATGTTGGTGGTCACCAGCGCCAGCTTCACGTCGTGCTGGCCATTATGGTCCTTGACGAGGATGCGGGAGCCGGCGGCACGATGTGCTTCGACCTGTTCTGTGTCACGGCGCCACAGCCGGACCTCATGCCCTGATAGCGCGAAATCGCCCGCGGCCGCGAAAGAGCCGTTTCCCCCACCTAGAACCGCAATTTTCAAGATGCTTCTCCTTGCGCGCGCGATTGCGCATCAAGCTGCTTCAGCAGGAAATGCTGAACCTTGCCAAGCGCGGTGCGCGGCATGTCGGCGACGAAGACAATGTCGCGTGGAACCTTGTAGCGGGCGAGCTGCGCCTGAACGTGTGCTCTTAGCTCGTCTGCTTCGAGACGGCAGCCGGATCGCGGAATCACGTAGGCGATAGGTACCTCGTCCCAGCGCGGGTCCGGCCTGCCGATCACGGCGCATTCGCTGACGTCTGGATGTTCGAGCAGCACCCGTTCGACCTCGGCCGGATAGACGTTCTCGCCGCCGGATATGATCATGTTCTTCTTGCGGTCGCGGACCCAGAAGTAGCCGTCCGCGTCGCACAGGCCGATATCGCCGGTACGATACCAGCCGTCGTGCAGCGCATCGCGCGTGGCGTCCGCATTGCCCCAATATTCGAAGAAGACGTTGGGGCCACGGACCGCGATCTCGCCTGGCGTGCCCGCCGGGACCTCGTTGCCGGCCTGATCGATCACTTTTGCTTCGCAGCACAGGCCGGCAAGCCCGGTCGATCCCGTGCGCGACAGCTCGCCGCCGAGGCGGGTGTAGATTGCGATGGGGCAGGTTTCCGTCGAGCCATAAACCTGGAGCACTGGCACGCCGCGAGCGACGAAGCGATCGATCAGGTGTGGCGGCACGATGGTCGAGCCGGTGGCGACGGCCTTCAGCGATGAGAGATCAGTCGTGGCCCAGGCAGGGTGCTCGCTGAGAGCCTGGATGATCGCCGGCACCATGACCGTCAGGGTCGGCCGGTCCCGTTCGATGGCCTCAAGCTCCGTGTCGGGGGCGAAACGAGCGTGGATTGAGACGGTCGCGCCAAGCTGGAGCGCCGCTGTGGTCTGGATGTTGAGCCCGCCGACGTGGAAGAACGGCAACACCGTCAGCACATGATCGTCGGACGTCATGTTGTGCATGTGCTGGCTCATGACGCCGTTCCAGAACAGCGCCTCCTGGCGCAGCACAGCACCTTTCGGCCGCCCGGTTGTTCCTGACGTGTAGACGATGAGCAGCGGGCAGGAGAGGTCGGTCTGCGGATTGCGTCCGCTGCTTCCTTTACGCGCCAGCAGGCTTTCGAAAGTCGTGCCGTGCGGTGGCGTAAAATCGAGGCCGACGACGGTGGTGCCCCGCGCGAGTTCCGGAAGGACTCCCTCAAATGCGTGCTCGAGCACCAGCACCTTGACGCTGGCGTCGGTGAGGATGAAGATCTGCTCGGCGACAGCCAACCGCCAGTTCAGCGGCACCAGCATCGCGCCGAGCCGCGCGCATGCATAGAGCAGGACCAGATAGTCGGGTCGATTCAGGCTCAGGATCGCGACGCGGTCGCCACGGCCGACACCGAACTCCTGCTTCAAGCCTGTTGCGATCCGTTCGATGCGCTCGGCGAGCGTCGCGTAGCTCAGCCGCTCCCCTTCAAAGGCGATGGCGGTCTTGTCTGGCGAAAACGCCGCGTTGCGATCAATCAGACTGCAGAGGTCCACCGTCAGTCGTCCGTTTCGCTTGCCTCGTACAGCGCCTCGCGACCGATTCGGTCGAGGCAGAGCTCGGCCGTCCAGGGCAGCATCAGCGAGCCGCAGCGGCTGTCGCGATAGATGCGCTCCAGCGGCAGCGAGCGGAGCATCGCCTGTCCCCCGCAGGTGCGGATCGCGAGCGCGGCGAGCTCATTGGCGCCTTCCATCACCGAATATTGCGCGGCGTAGGCCCGCAGCACCTGCTCCTTGCTCGGATTAGCGCGCGCTTCGGTAACGGCCTGGAACCAGATCGCCTTGATCTGCTCCAGCTTGATTTGCATCTGCGCGACCGCGATCTGCTTGGTCGGGTACATCCGGCGCTTGATCGGAGGCATGCCCGGCACCTCGCCGCGCAAATAGCGCACCGTGAAATCGTAAGAGGCTTGCGCGAGCCCCATATAGGTGGGCGACAGCGTCAGGAACATATGCGGCCAGCGCATCGCCGCCTGAAAGTAGACGCCGCGCGGCATTAGCGCAGAATCTTCCGGCACGAAGACGTCCTTGAACAGCAGCGTTCGCGAGACTGTGCCGCGCATACCGAGCGGATCCCAGTCGCCGACGACGGAAACGCCTTGCGATTTCGCTGGGATCGCGAGGTAAAGCGTATTGCGGCGCGAGGCCTTTTCGCCTTCCTCGATCTCCGTGCAGAGCACGCCGTAATAGTCGGCGTGGCCGGACAGCGATGCAAAGATCTTCTTGCCGTTGACGATCCAGCCGCCTTCGACAGGCTTTGCTTGCGTGCCGAAGGCAACGCCACCCGCGGCCGCCGCGCCACCCTCGGAAAAAGGTTGCGAATAGATCGCACCGTCCTCGACGATGCGCTTGTAGTGGACGGCCCGGCGCTTTTCGTGTTCCGCGCGGGTCTCCGCATCCATGTCGAGATCATCAGCCAAAGGCCCCGACCACAGCGTCGAACAGACATGCATGTTCCAGGTCAGCGCGGTCGCGCCGCAATAGCGGCCGATCTCCGCCGCTGCCAGGGCGTAGGTCTGGTAGTTCGCTCCCAGCCCGCCGTGCTTCTTCGGCACGGCGATGCCGAGCAAGCCGACGCGGTGCAGGTCGCGATAATTCTCGGTCGGGAAGACCGCCTCGCGATCGTAGGTGGCCGCACGACCCGCGAACACGCTTTGGCCGATCTCGCGCGCCCGCGCGACGATCCCGGCTTGTTCGTCGCTCAAGCGGAACGCGACGGGATCGAAGATTGGCGCGTCCAACGCGACCTTGTCGCTCGTGCCAATGGTCTTGCTGACTTGCATGGTCATGGCGCAGTCATCCGTGTTTTGCAGCGACGGAATCGACGAAGCTGCCGAGAGCCTTGTCGAAGGCACCAGGCCGCTCAAGGTTTGCGAGATGGCCGACGCCGGGGAGTTCGACATATTCGGCCGCGGGAATATAGGATGCCGTTCTTGCCATCATTGGCGCAGGCGCGTTGTTGTCTTTGGAACCAGACAGCAGCAGCGTCGGCACGAAAATGTCCTTGAGCGTGCTGCGTTGGTCGAACCCGATCAACGCCAGCATCATTGCGCGATAACTCGCTTCGGGCACACTCCCCATGCACTCGCGCGCAAGCTCCATGCCCTTGGGATCAGGATCGTCGCCGACGAGCTCTTTCACGAGGGACGGTGCCAGCGATTTCATGGTCTCGCCGCGATCGAGCGGACCCAGGCGTGCCGCGATGAACGATTTTTGCCAGTCGCCGTCAGACTTGCCAAAGGCCGGGCTGGTTTGCGCGAGGACGACCGCACGCGCCCGTTTCGGCGATTGCACCAGCCATTTCTGGACGATCATGCCGCCGATCGAATGCCCGACCAGAATGGGCCTTGCCGCCCCGATCTGCTCGATGAATTGCTGGAGTGCATCGGCCAGGGCAGCGATGCTGACGCTGGCGAGTGGCACTGATCCGCCATAGCCCGGCATGTCCCACGCGATCGCGTGGAAACGATTGCTGAATGTGGCAAGCTGCTGCCCCCAGGCCCGCGCCGCGCCGCCAATGCCATGCAGGAAAATCAGGGGTATCGCACCCGGATCGCCCGCAGCTTCATAGGCGAAGCGTCCGTCCCTTGTTATCATTGGCGCAGGCTGCGACACGCGACATCCTTTTGCTTTGCCCGGTGATGCTAACAGGCCTGTGGGGGATGGGAAGAGATAATTTTATACTTAAAGCAATTTTCAGGCCGCTCTCTCGCGCGCGCACACGTTTGCGGCCTCGATCCGCGCTTTCGTTGCAAAACTTTGAAGGTTAAAATATATCGGAGGAACGACAGCAGACCTTGAGGGAGCCCGCGCATGTCCGCATTGCCGCATTCGCCGCACGCGCTGGTGACCGGTGGTGGTCGCGGCATCGGCCGCGCGATCGCTGCGTCCCTTGTCAGCGCTGGTGCCACCGTGACGGTGCTCGGGCGGAACGCGGCTACTCTCGAAGAGGCGGTGAGCGCAGGCGCCGCACATTATGCGGCGGTTGCCGACGTCTCGGACGAAGCTGCACTAAGGGCAGCGATCGCCGCAGCGCATGCGCGAAAGCCGATCGATATCCTGATCGCCAACGCCGGCAGCGCCGAATCCGCGCCGTTTGCGAAATCGGACAGCGCCCTTTTTTCGCGCATGATGGAGATCAATTTCATGGGGGTTGTTCATGCTGTCAGCGCAGTGTTGCCGGGGATGAAGGATCGCCCCTACGGGCGCATCGTCGCGATTGCATCGACGGCCGGGCTCAAGGGCTACGCTTACGTGAGCGCGTACACGGCGGCGAAACACGCTGTGATCGGTCTCGTGCGTTCGCTTGCGCTGGAAATGGCCGGCAGCAACGTGACCGTGAACGCGGTCTGCCCGGGCTTCACCGACACTGATCTCGTTGCCGGCAGCATCGACAACATCATGAAGAAGACCGGGCGAACCCGTGAGCAGGCGATCGCCGAACTCGCGAAGCACAATCCGCAGGGACGTCTGATCACGCCTCAGGAAGTGGCCAATGCGGTGCTGTGGTTGTGCAGTGAGAACGCTGGTGCGATCACCGGGCAGGCGATTGCGGTCGCCGGTGGCGAAATCTAGCGTGCGTGGCCGCGGCGCGGAACAAGGAAACTAAGGAGATCGCATGAGTAGACCAGCCAATCCCGTCACCGTGCCGCTCGCAGACTATTCGCCGCAACATTTCCTGCTGGCCGCGGTCGACGGCGTTGCCACCGTGACGCTCAACCGTCCGGAACGAAAGAATCCGCTGACGTTCGAGAGCTACCGCGAGCTGACCGACTTCTTCCGTGCATGCGCGTTCGACGACGCGGTCAAGTCGATCGTCGTCACCGGTGCCGGCGGCAATTTCTCGTCCGGCGGCGACGTGTTCGAGATCATCGGCCCGCTGGTGAAGATGGACACCAAGGGGCTGACGGCGTTCACGCGGATGACCGGCGATCTCGTCAAGGCGATGCGGGCCTGCCCGCAGCCGATCGTGGCCGCGGTCGAGGGCATCTGCGCCGGTGCCGGCGCGATCATCGCCATGGCGTCCGACATGCGGCTCGCCGCGAGTGGGGCCAAGGTCGCATTCCTGTTCAACAAGGTGGGCCTTGGCGGCTGCGACATGGGCGCATGCGCGATCCTGCCGCGGATCATCGGTCAGTCCCGCGCCTCCGAGCTTCTGTACACCGGCCGGTTCATGACCGCGGAGGAGGGCGAGCGCTGGGGCTTCTTTAGCCGCATCGTCACGCCGGACCAGGTGCTGGCCCAGGCGCAACTGCTGGCAAAACAGATCGCGGAAGGGCCGACGTTCGGCAACACCATGACCAAGCGGATGCTGGCCATGGAATGGGCGATGTCGGTGGAGGAAGCGATCGAAGCGGAGGCCGTCGCCCAAGCCCTGTGCATGACGACGGCCGATTTCAAGCGCGCTTTCGAGGCCTTCGCCAACAAGGTCAAGCCGGTCTTCAGGGGCGACTGAGCGGCCTTTTCCTGGAATGGGACTTGCCAGAAATTATTTTAGGCTTAAAATAGTTTTCATGACCGGGTGAATTGGCGAGGCTCCCATGAAAGTCGCGATCATCGGTGGCGGACCTGCGGGTCTTTACGCTGCAATCCTGCTCAAGAAGCAGCGGCCAAGCGCCGATATCACCGTGTATGAGCGCAACCGCGCCGACGACACGTTCGGCTTCGGCGTGGTATTCTCGGACGCCACGCTCGACAATTTCGAAAAGCACGATCTTCCGAGCTACCGCCGCATCACCCAGGAGTTCGCCTATTGGGACGATATCGCCGTGCATTTTCGCGGCACGGTGCATCGGGTCGGAGGTAACGGCTTTTGCGGCTGCTCGCGGCAAAAATTGTTGCTGATCCTGCAGGAGCGTGCGCGCGAGCTCGGTGTCAGCCTCCATTTCGAAGTGGATATCGATGACGAGTCGCGCTTCGCCGATGCCGATCTAGTTTTGTTTGCAGACGGGATCAACAGCCGTTTCCGGGAGAAGCACGTCGATCACTTCGAGCCGGAAGTCGACCTCCGCACTAACAAGTTTGCCTGGATGGGCTCGACCAGGCCGCTCGATGCCTTCACCTTCATCTTTCAGGAGACGGAGTGGGGACCTTTCATTGCCCACGCCTACCAATATGAAGCCGGTCGCTCGACCTGGATTTTCGAGACCGATCCGGAGACGTTCGAGCGTGCTGGCCTGGCAGGGCTGAATGAGACCCAGTCCGCTGCACGGATGGCCGATATCTTCGGCTGGTTCCTCGATGGGCACAAGCTGCTCGCCAACCGCTCGATGTGGCGTAATTTCCCGATGATCCGCAGCAAGCGTTGGGTCAAGGACAACATGGTGCTGCTCGGCGACGCCAAGGCGACCGCGCATTTCTCGATCGGATCTGGCACGAAGCTCGCGATGGAAGATGCGATTGCTCTGGCTGACGCCATGGCAAAGGCACCCGACATCAAAGCTGCACTGGATGTCTATGAGCACGGTCGCCGCGAAGAGGTCGAGAAGACCCAGCACGCAGCCGACGTCTCGCTGGTCTGGTTCGAACATGTCGACCGCTTCTGGGATTTCGATCCCGTGCAGTTCGCTTTCGGCGTAATGACGCGCTCGAAGGCGATCACCTATGACAATCTGAAGCTCCGCGCGCCCGATTTCGTCGCCGAAGTCGAGAAGTCATTCGCCAGGCAGGTGCGCAGCAAAGGCTTCGACGTCAGCACCGACAAGCCGATGGTGCCGCTGTTCCAGCCGTTCCGCTTGCGCGAGATGGAGATCGCCAATCGTGCCGTGATGTCGCCGATGTGCATGTATTCGGCGAAGGAGGGCGTCCCCGGTGATTTCCACCTCGTGCACTACGGCTCGCGCGCAATCGGTGGCGCCGGCCTGATCTTCACCGAGATGACCTGCGTCAGCCGCGACGCGCGGATCACACCCGGCTGCGCCGGATTGTGGAATGACGAGCAGGAGACGGCGTGGCGGCACATCGTGGATTTCGTCCATGGCAACTCGGCTGCAAAAATCTGCCTGCAACTCGGACACGCCGGCCGCAAGGGGGCGACCAGACTTATGTGGGACGGCATGGACCGCCCGCTGGACCAAGGCGGCTGGGACGTGGTTTCGGCATCGCCGCTGCCTTACTTTCCCGACAGCCAGGTGCCGCGCGAGCTTGACCGCGCCGGCATGGACGCGGTGAGAGATTCGTTTGTCGCGGCGGCCGCGCGCGGCGAGCGCTGTGGCTTCGACATGCTCGAATTGCACTGCGCGCACGGCTATCTGCTAGCGAGCTTCATCTCGCCGCTGACGAACAGCCGTACGGACGAATATGGCGGTTCGCTCGAAAACCGGCTGCGCTTCCCGCTTGAGATATTTGAGGCCCTGCGGGCTGTGTGGCCGAAGCACAAGCCGATGTCGGTGCGCATTTCCGCGACCGATTGGGCGGATGGCGGCATCATCGGCGATGATGCGGTGGCCATTGCGCGTGCGTTCGCCGATGCCGGTGTCGATCTGGTCGACGTCTCGGCGGGCCAGACCGTTCGCGATGGGCAGCCGGTCTATGGCCGCATGTTCCAGACGCCGTTCTCTGACCAGGTCCGCAATGAGGCGCGTGTGGCGACCATGTGCGTCGGCAACATCACGACCTCGGACCAGGCCAACACCATTTTGGCCGCCGGCCGGGCTGACCTCGTCGCGCTCGGGCGGCCGCATCTGGTCGACCCATTCTTCACCATGAAGGCGGCGGCCTGGTACGGGGCGAATGATGCGTTCTGCCCGCCGCAATACCTGCCCGGAAAAGATCAGATTTTCCGCAACAGTGTGCGCGACCGACAGGATCTCGAGGAGCTGAGAATTAAGGCTAAGCCCAAGACCCGGGCTGAGCTCAAGGCGGAGGCGACAAAGCCGCTTGCGGCGGAGTGACCGCCCGTGCGACGTTAACCTCGTTGCCTGTGTATTGAGTGGAGTTAAGGGCGATGAAGGCGATTATCGTCGGCGGCGGTATCGGTGGTCTCACGACGGCATTGATGCTGCGGGCCCGCGGTATCGGCTGCGAGATTTTCGAACAGTCCGATACGATCCGCGAGCTCGGCGTCGGTATCAACACGCTGCCGCACGCCATGCGTGAGCTTGCCAGCCTTGGCCTGCTGCAGAAGCTCGACGACGTCGCGATCCGGACCGACCAGCTCTACTACCTCAACCGCCATGGCCAGGAGGTCTGGCGCGAAGCCCGCGGCGTGGACGCCGGTCACGACGTGCCGCAGTTCTCGATCCATCGCGGCCGCCTCCAGGGCGTCATCCATCGCGCCGTCGAGGAGCGGCTTGGAGTGGATGCAATCCACACCGGCTGCCGGCTCGGCGCCTTCACGCAGGACGAGGGCGGCGTCACCGCTTACTTCTTCGATCGCACTGGTTCGCATGTCCATACCGCGCGCGGCGATATTCTGATTGGCGCCGATGGCATCCATTCGCGTGTCCGCGACACGCTATTCCCGAACGAGGGGCCGCCGTGCTGGAACGGCCTGATGCTGTGGCGCGGCGCGCGCGACTGGCCGCTGTTCCTCACCGGCAAGTCGATGATCGTCGCCGGTGGCCTCAACGCCAAGGTGGTGATCTATCCGATCGCGGAGGGATCGAGCCCGGCTAGCCGTCTCACCAATTGGGCGGTGCTGGTGAAAGTAGGCGAGGGCAACGCGCCGCCGCCGCGGAAGGAAGACTGGTCACGCCCGGGCCGGCGCGAGGAGCTGATGCCGCATGTCGCGCGCTTCTCGGTGCCCTATATCGACGTGAAGAGCCTGATTTCGGCGACGCCGGAGTTTTACGAATATCCCACCTGTGATCGCGATCCGTTGCCCTATTGGTCGTCCGGGCGTGTCACCCTGCTCGGTGATGCCGCACATCCGATGTATCCGGTTGGCTCCAATGGCGCTTCGCAGGCGATCCTCGATGCGCGCTGTCTTGCGGACGCGCTGGTGCGCGCCGAGCATCCGCGTCAAGCGCTGATGGAATATGAGAAGAAGCGCTTGCCGATGACGGCGGACATCGTCCGCTCCAACCGCCGCGGCGGCCCCGAGGGCGTCATCGACGCCGTCGAGCAGCTCGCGCCCGACGGTTTCGACAATGTCGACAATGTGCTGAGCTATTCTCAGCGCGAGGCGATCGTGCGCGGCTACGCCACCAAGGCCGGATTCGCCGCGGTGCCGGGACTCACGGCGGTGCGCGCTTGATGTGAGCTGAAGGCCGATGAATGATCATCGGCCTCCAATTTTGATTGAGCACGACCCTTTCGGAAAACCGCTGCGCACTTTTCCGGGGTCATGCCGCTAGCCCGCGCCGGGAGGCGGCGGCAGGAAGTGGATGTTGAACTCGGCGGCCATCGCCACAACATCCTCCGGCTTCTGTTCCTTCATGTTGTGAAGGCCCCAGAACAGGTCGAACAGCTTTTTGGTCGGCGAGACCCAGAACAGCACTTTTGCGGTTTGGTCCGATTTGTTGAAGATGCCGTGCGGCACACCCATGCCGAGACGGATCAGATCGCCGGGTGTGGCCTGCGCTTCCGAATTGCCGAGCATGAAGTCGAGTTTGCCCTCCAGCATGTAGAGATATTCGTCCTGGTCGGGATGAATGTGCGGCGGCACGAACGTGCCCGGAGGCAGCGTGGCGTGCCAGGAGAAGCTGTTCTCGGTGTTACTCTTCGGCACATAGGTCTGCCCGAGGATGTTCCAGGAGATGCCCTGAATCCCCTCATTGGCCCGTGTGATACCGGTGATTTCGCTCTTCATTGCAGTTCTCCCTTAACGCGACGCGCGGCCTTAGTTCGCCGCCTTGCAGTCCTTGGCATAGCGGTCGCCGTAATTCTCGAAAACCTTCTGGACGATCTCGGTCTGGAATTTTCCGTCCGGACGCTTGGCAACCTTGGTCAGATAAAAATCCTGGATCGGATAGCCGTTGGTGTTGAACTTGAACGACCCACGCAACGACGTGAAGTCCGCCTTCTTCAGGGCTGCCGCAACGGCGTCCTTGTTGGAGAGGTCGCCTTTCACACTCTTGACGGCACTGTCAATCAGCATTGCGGCATCATAGGCCTGGAAGGCGTAGGTGCCGGGCACGCCGCTGTAGGCGGCCTCATAGGCGGCAACGAACTTCTTGTTCTGGGGATTATCGAGATTGGGCGCCCAGTTCGCGCCGCCGAACATCCCGACGGCCGCGTCTTGCTGTGCCGGCAGGGTCGATTCATCCACCGTGAAGGCTGAGAGAACCGGAATGCTGTCGGCGAGACCGGCCTGCTTGTACTGCTTGACCAAGTTGACGCCGAGGCCGCCCGGCATAAACGTGAACAGCGCATCGGGCTTCTGCGCCGAAATCTTGGAAAGCTCCGGCTGGAAATCCAGCGTGTTGAGCGGCATGTAGGACTCTTCGACGATCTCGCCCTTGTAGTCGAGCTTGAAGCCGGCGACCGAATCCTTGCCGGCCTGATAATTCGGCACCATGAGATACATCCGCTTGTAGCCGCGATCCTGCGCCACCTTGCCGAGGATCTCGTGGACCTGATCGTTCTGATACGACGTCACATAGAAGAACGGGTTGCAGTCCTTGCCGGCAAATGTCGACGGGCCAGCATTGGGGCTGATCAGGAAGGTCTTCGATTCCGTGACCGGCCGGTGGATCGCTTGGAGGATGTTGGAGAAGATCGGCCCGACTACGAAATCGACCTTGTCGCGTTCGAGTAGCCCCTTGACCTTCGTCACCGCCACGTCGGGCTTCAACTCGTCGTCGACCACGACGACCTCGACATCGCGGCCACCCATCTTGCCGCCGAGATCCTTCACCGCGAGCGCAAAGCCGTCGCGGACCTGCTGGCCGAGCGCGGCGGCGGGCCCCGACAGCGTTACAATCACGCCCACCTTGAGCTTCTCCTGGGCGAGGGCAGGACTCATCGCGGTGCCGAGCAGCAAGGCAGTTGCGGCCAAGGTCAGTTGCGTCTTCATGATCCGTCCCCCGTGTCGATCGGGCCTGCACAGCAAGCCGCGTACACCGATCCAAGCTTATGCCGATGACGGCGCTCGCGGCAAGCCAAGCTCAAGGCGCCACCATCGTGTGGGCAACGGTGCATGCAAGCGGCGCGCCAATTATTTGAAGCCTAAAGAAATTGGCGTGCGGTCGATTGTTGCAGCTTTGGGCTTGCGGTCGGCATCGATTTATTTGAAGCTCAAAACGTTGGGAATCCGTGCCGGCGCGAATGCCGGCCGTGAGTGATTGCATCGAGATGCTCGATTCCGAGACCAAGGCCGTCGAAACGCCGGAGGACCATGCCGAAGAGCTTCGGCTGTGGTTGCGCCTGCTCACCTGCACGACCTTGATCGAGGGAGAAGTTCGCGGCCGGCTGCGGCAGCGCTTCGACGTCACGCTGCCGCGGTTTGATCTGATGGCGCAGCTCGACAAGGCGCCCGACGGCATGACGTTGTCGGACGTCTCCAAGCGCATGATGGTGTCCAACGGCAACGTCACTGGCCTCGTCGAGCGCCTGGTGGAATCCGGTCATCTCGACCGCCGCACCTCGGAGACCGACCGCCGCGTCCAGGTGATCCGCCTCACGAAACTCGGCCGTGCCGAGTTTCGCAGGATGGCTGCGGAACACGAAACGTGGATCGCCGATCTCTTTGGCGATTTGACGCCGAAGGATGTGCGCGAGCTGATGCGGTTGCTGGCCAAGACCAAGGCGTCGGCGCAGAAATCGGCCGCGCGTCGCCGGCCCTAAGCGTGGGCCGACGCGCCCGTTAATCCCATATTGCCGCACGAAAATGCATGGGATGCCCAAAATCCGCTATTGCGCCAAATTGTTTTAAGCCTAAAATGTTTGCCGAGTTAGTGCTGCCGGGTGCTTTCCATGCGCAAAGGAGCGTGCGATGGCCAACGCCGCCAAGGTTCAAGTCTCGGGCTCGCATAACGGCAACGCTGCGACGGCCCATGTCGACACATTCGCGCGGCAGCATCTGCCGCCCCCTGAGCTCTGGCCGGAGTTCATCTTCACGCGGCCAGAGCTGCGCTATCCGTCACGATTGAATTGCGTCAGCTATTTCCTCGATCGCTGGGTCGAGCAGGGGCACGGTGACGCACCTTGCGTCATCAGTCCCGCTGTCAGCTACACCTATCGCGAACTGCAGGCGCTGGTGAACCGCATCGCCAACGTGCTGGTCGGCAAGCTTGGCCTTGTCACCGGTGGGCGCGTGCTGTTGCGTTCCGCCAACAGCCCGATGATGGTTGCGACCTATCTGGCGGTAATCAAGGCCGGCGGCATCTGCGTTGCGACGATGCCGTTGCTGCGTGCCAAAGAGCTGTCCTATCCGATCCAGAAGGCGGAGATCACGCTCGCGCTTTGCGACGGAAAACTCTCCGATGAGATGGAAAAGGCGAAGCTGGCTGCGCCGGGCCTCAAGCACGTGGTTTATTGGGGCAACGGTGCTCCCGACTCGCTCGAGGCGCTGATTGCGGATGCAAGTCCGGAGTTTGGGGCGGTCGATACCGCCTCTGACGACATCTGCCTGATCGCCTTCACGTCGGGAACGACCGGCGATCCCAAGGGCACCATGCATTTCCATCGGGACATGCTGGCGGTGTGTGACGGCTACGCACGCAACATTTTGCGGGCCGAGCAGAAAGACCGTTTCGTCGGCTCGGCACCGCTTGCCTTCACTTTTGGCTTCGGCGGCGTGCTGTTCCCCATGCACATCGGCGCTTCCTTCGTCGTGCTGGAGAAGACGACTCCTGATGATATCCTCTCAGCTGTCGAGCAGTACAAGACCACCGTCTGCTTTACGGCGCCGACCGCGTATCGCGCCATGATCGGCAAGCTTCCAGGCCGTGACATTTCCTCTCTGCGAAAATGCGTCTCCGCGGGCGAGACGCTGCCCAAGCCGACATTCGATGCCTGGCTGAAGGCCACCGGCATCAAGCTGATGGACGGGATTGGCTCGACTGAGCTGCTGCACATCTTCATCAGCGCGAGCGAGGACGAAATTCGTCCCGGCGCGACCGGCAAGCCCGTACCCGGCTATGAAGCGAAGATCGTCGACGATGACGGCAATGAGTTGCCGCCGGGCACGATGGGGAAGCTCGCGGTGCGAGGACCGACCGGCTGCCGTTATCTCGCCGACGAGCGGCAGCGGAAATACGTCCAGAACGGCTGGAACATCACCGGCGACACCTATCTGATGGATAGCGACGGCTACTTCTGGTACCAGTCGCGCTCGGACGACATGATCGTGTCATCCGGGTACAATATCGCAGGCACGGATGTGGAAGCCGCGCTGCTCACGCATCCGTCGGTTGCCGAGTGCGGCGTCGTTGGTGCGCCGGACGAGGCGCGCGGGATGATTGTAAAGGCCTATGTCATTGTCGCAGCCGGCGTGACGCCGGATGCAAAGCTCGCAGCCGAGTTGCAGGAGCACGTCAAACGCGAGATCGCGCCGTACAAATATCCGCGCGCAATTGAGTTCGTGACCCAGCTGCCGAAGACCGAGACCGGGAAGTTGAAGCGCTTTGCTTTGCGGCAATTGGCGCAGGCGGCGGCGACGTCTTCGGGCGTCGCGGCAGAATGAGATGAGGATCAAGATTTGTCCGTGATGACGCCGAAAGGCCCACAACTCGCGGTGCTGCCAGGTGCCGCCGAGGACGACACCAGCCCTGGGGCACAGGTGCTCCAGCCGTCCGGCTGGCCGACGCCGAAGGGCTATGCCAACGGCATGGCTGCCGAAGGGCGCATCGTCGTCACCGGAGGCGTGATCGGCTGGGATGCCGAGGAGCGCCTCGCTGACGGCTTTGTCGCGCAGGTGGGCCAGACCCTGAGCAACATTGCGGAAATCCTAGCCGAAGCCGGCGCGCGGCCAGAGCATCTCGTGCGCTTGACCTGGTACGTCGTCGATATGGACGAATACCTGACGAACCTGAAGGAGCTCGGCAAGATCTACCGTACCGTCTTCGGTGCGCACTATCCCGCGATGGCGCTTGTCCAGGTCGTGCGCCTTGTCGAGAAGGCGGCGCGCGTCGAGATCGAAGCCACCGCCGTCATTCCACGCTGAACTACGCTCAGCTCGCTTTGGTGAGATCGTCGTCCTCGGGTGAGTTCAGATAGACGTCGGACATGGTGTCGACCCAGCGTAGAGTTAGTCCTTCGGCTCCGAATTCGGCGTCAGGTCGGAGGAGCGGAATGGTTTGGCCTTGTCGAGCTTGCGATAGGCCGTCGAAGCCGTTCGCAACAGCTTTTTTTCTCGCTTGGGGTCGAGAAAGCGAATGCCGGCCTCGGGAACGGCCTCGTTCAACGACGCGGCCAGCGTTTGACCGCGCGCATCATCATTTAACTGTCCAAGCGACTTTTGCGCCCTGCGCAATTGCTTGAGGATCGACTTCTGCTTCGTCAGCGAGTCGTCGGCAAACAAGTCCTGCAGCGACTCGATCGAATAGGTCAGTCGCTTGTTGAGAATCCGCAGCTTGTGCCGTTTCCCGACGTCGAGCTTGCGCAGCTTCCTGGCCTTCTTGAGCAGCGTCTTCTCCCATTCGGTCAGTTGCTCCGTCGCGTGGTCGGCGAGCGGGCAGCGGCGCAGCCTGATGGCCTCCTTGCTGCGCCTGGTCGACCAGGGGCCGCTCTCGATCCAGCTCGAGGTTTGCTCGGCGAGGCGGCGATATCGCGCCGATTGCAGCGCGCGGGCCAAGAGGCGATGGCTTTCGGCCCGCTTCTCGTCCCAGTGCTGGAGCTCGGCGATCACCGCGAGCTCGTCGCCGGTCTCGGCGACGACGCGTTCAATGGCGACGTCGAGGTCCCGCACCATGCCAAGCTGGCTGTTCAGCCATTTCAACTCGGCCCAGACTTTGGGGCGCAGCGCATCGTCGACCATGGGCGAAAAGAAGCGAATGGCGGTCCGCAGATGGGTCAGTGCGATTCGGATCTGATGCAGCGCCTCCGGATCGCCACGACAGGTCCCGTCATGCTGGGCGAGAACGGCGGCGAGGTGGCGGCGGGCGATGATCCGAAAGGCGGTGTCGCAGGCCATGCCGGGGCTGAGGCGACCGGGCAGCGTATTGCGGCTCGCTGCCGAGTTTGCGCGGGCGGTCGCCGTCGAGTTTGTGGTGGGTCGCGCTATCCTAGCCCGCGCCAATCAGATTGCCCTATCTGCCCTTAGCGATTGCGTCCCGGCAGCTCTGGAGCGTCTGCGCTGGTGTCCCGGATGCATCGATGGTCGTCCAACCGATGTGGCCGATATTATAGTGCTCTTGCAACGCCGCAACCTCTTGCGTCGCATCGGATGCGTCGCCGCGGCGACCGCCGATGCGGGCCTGCCGGGTCGCCAGATCCGCGACGAGGAAGAGGCCGGTGAGAGGCACGTTACAATCCCGAGCCAGTGTGGCGAAGGCGTCTCGCTCGACATCGCGGGCAAACACGCCATCGACGATCGCGGAATGGCTTTGGGTCAGCACACGCCGGGCATGCTCGGCCAACGTCGCGTAGACCCGCGCTGCGAGCTCGGGCGTGTATGCGGATGGCGGCAGCCGCTCCGTGTCGGCGACACCAAACATCTGCTTGCGAATGACGTCGCTGCGCAGCACGACGGCGCCCGGCTGCGGAGCGACGGTCGGCGCGAGCGCGCGTGCTAAAACTGTCTTGCCGGTGCCGGATAGTCCACCCACCGCGATCAGACGGGGCGTGGGAGGCTGGATCAGCGCCCGGGCAAGGTCGAAATACCGGCGTGCGTCGTCGAGAATGCCGGCGTCGTCGGGATCCGGTGGCTTTAGTCGCCTCAGCGCCACCTGGGCCCGGACCGCGGCGCGAATCGACATGAACAGCGGCAGCGCGCTCAGTGCGTCGAGATTTTCGAGAGGCGTCGCGGCAAGATACCGGTTCAGAACAGTGTTGGCTGCCAGCGGCTGATTGTGGCGCAGCAGATCCATCAGGGTGAAGGCGAGGTCGTAGAGCACGTCGACAGTCGCCATCTGCGCGTCGAACTCGATGGCGTCGAACAGCACGGGCTGCTGCCCGATCAGCACGATATTCGCAAGATGCAGATCGCCGTGGCAGCGGCGCACAAAACCCTGGCGGCCGCGTTCTTCAAGCAAGGGACGGGCGCGCGTGAATGCCACGTGCGAGACTTGTGCAAGCTGCTCTATCCCCGCGGCCGGGAAATGATTGCCGCTCCGCAGGCCATTGCTGTTGCCGTCGATCAGGGCGGGGATGGAGGACGTCCAGGCCTTGCCGTCAGCGCGCGTCGCCGCAGCATGCGAAGCTGTGATCGCGTCGGCGACGGCCGACGCAAAGTCCGCATCGAACTGTCCGGCCTTCGCCAGATGATCCAGCGTCCGGCTCTCGTCGAAACGTGACATGTCGACGGCATATTCGATCGGGCGGCCGCGGCCGTCGACCTTCACTGATCTGTCCGGCTCTTCTGTAATGGCCACGACGCGATGATAGATCTGCGGCGCATGCGGCCGGTTGATCCTGACCTCCTCCTCACAGGCTGCCTTGCGTTTCTCGAGTGTCGAATAATCGAGAAACGGATATTTGACCGCCCGCTTGATCTTCAGCGCGCGCGTCCCGTCAAGGAAAACTGAAGCCGCGTGCGTGTCGATCCGCTTCACGCCGGGACGTGCAGTCAGTGTCGCGAAGATCCGTTCCTGGGTCACAGTATTGTCTGTCATCCCTGCCGGCTTATTGCAGATGAGGGCGCCAAGCGGTCCGGCCGCAAACCAGGGTAACGCTTAAGTCGGGACCGCGACCAGTCCTTGACTTCCGTCAAGGCCTGTCGTCGGTTGGCGATGCGGAGCTTTCCCGGCTTGAGGAGGATCAAGCGCCCGGACCAAAGGCGGCCCATTTTGGCCGGCAAGGAGAATCCCATGCCTATCAAGGACGTGTTTCTGCCGCTCTTTGGCGAGCCGCGTGCCCCCACGTTGGCCGCGATCGAGAAGTGCATAGCCGTTGCGGCCGATCTCGGTGCCAGGGTGACCGGGCTCGCGCTCGAGGACGATGTTTTCGTTCGGCCGAAAGTGGTGTTTGCTGATGACCCGGAATCCGCCGAACTCAACGTTGTGCGCGAGGTGGGCGACATGCAGCAGCTCCTGAATGCATTCACCAATGGGGCCTCGCGTGCCGGCATTCGGGCCCAAAGCCGATCGGGGAGGGTCCCGGCGGACCAGATCGCATCGACTCTGGCTGAACATGCGCGCTTCAGTGACCTCACCCTGATTCCAGTGAAGCCGCACGACAGCCGAACCGAAAACATCGTTGAGACCTTCCTGTTCCAATCCGGCCGACCGCTGCTGCTTTGTCCGGAGCAGTACGTGGCGGCGCTGCGACCGGAATGCGAGAGTGTCGTGATTGCCTGGGACTCTTCGGCCCGCGCCGCGCGTGCGGTCGGCGATGCATTGCCGATCCTGCAAGCCGCCGCTGTGGTGCGGGTGATCACGGTGGCGGACGACAAGGACGAAGCGATCACGCAATCCGGGACCAGCCTCGTCCATCATCTCAGGGAACACGGGATCTATGCGTCCTTCGAAACCGTGAAGGGCAGTGGCAGCTCGATCGGCAAGGTGCTGGGTAGCTGGGCGCAGTCCCACGCCGTCGACGCCATCGTCATGGGCGCCTACCACCATTCGCGCCTGAACGAGGTCGTTTGGGGCGGCGTGACCAAGACCGTCATCGGCCAGCCACCGTGCTGGGTGATGATGTCGCACTAGCGTCCTGAACCGGAAGTTCGCAACATCGCGTCGTGTTCTGCTGGGGCATTATATCGGCAGAAGCGCTCGATGGAAGCAAGGATGTCATCGGCGGACTTGGTCCATCGGAACGGTTTGGCATCGGCATTGTGTAGGTCGATGAACGATGTGATGTCAGCCCTGAAGGCCGCGACGCTGCGATAGACGCCGCGCCTGATCTTCTTATCGGTAAGGGGCGCGAACAAGTGCTCGACTTGGTTGAGCCATGACGAAGCCAGCGATCTTTGGGAGAGCAACAGGTTCACCTGGATCTAGACGCTGTCGCGGAATTTTGAGACCATGCCCTCAAGCCCGATCTTGCAGGCGAACTTCGCTAAACTTCAGCTCAGTACCCGAAATGGTCTTCTTTAATTCCCCCTTGCGCTGGATCGGCGGTACGCGCCGCAAGTCTCTTATTGAGCTACGGTCCAAGCTACGGCTTGCGACAATGGGCGGCACTGGTCACATCGGAACTCTCCAAAGCGCGTCCCAAATGATAATCTCCGGGGTCAGGGTCGCAGCCGGTCGTCCGTTGCGGTGAGGTGGTCGGCATACGCCGCTGGGAGGGTGCCGGATATTATTTTCGGCGACAGATTGCGCCGATGGCCTGCTGGTATTGTCTCTCAGCATCTTTCTAGGGCGCTCGATCGGGTTGACGTTAGCACTTGGCGCCTACGCCGTCCTTTCCTCGAGCCCTCCGCGTTCGATTGCGCGCAGGATCAAGAAATGCTCCTGCACGAATGGTGAGCTAGACCGCTTTCTTTGTTGCAGCTCCAAGCTTCGTCGTCGGTCGCAAGCAGACCTTTGGTGAGCGCTGATGACCGAAATGGCTATTGGATTCGTCTCCCTCCGGCGAGGGCCGCCTTGTTGGATTAGTCCAATTGGTGCGTAACAGTCCGTATGGACAGCCATAAGCGCAGTACTCAGCTTGAACGGCTTGAGGTGGTCGAGACTGGTCGTCGTCGGCGCTGGTCGGATGACGAGAAGCTGCGGATCGTGACCGAGAGCTTTGAAGCGCCGCGCGCTATATCGTCGACGGCGCGGCGGCATGGCATATCACGTTCGTTGCTGATGACGTGGCGTCGCGCGTTCGGGCCCGAGCCGATCAGCCCTCAAAGCGAACAATCTGGCTTTGCGCGGGTCGTCCTGGCCGCTGAGGTCGAGCCGGCGGTTGCTGCCACACCGCCGAGTGGGCAGATGGTGATCGTGATTGGCAGGGATCGTCGCGTGATTGTCGACGCCAGCGTCGATGCGGCGGCGCTGGCGCGGGTGCTGCAGGTTCTGGAGCGTCGATGATACCGGTCGCTTCGAACGCACGGATCTGGATTGCGACCGGCCACACCGACATGCGCAAGGGCATGCAGGGTTTGTCATTATTGGTGCAGGAAAGCCTTGGTCGTGATCCGTTCGCCGGAGATGTCTTCGTGTTCCGCGGACGCGGCGGTTCGCTGATCAAGGCCTTGTGGCACGATGGAGTTGGACTGTCGCTCTACGCCAAGCGGTTGGACCGTGGCCGTTTTGTTTGGCCGGCGACGGTGAGCGGTGTGGTGGGGCTGACCGCGGCCCAGATGAGTTATCTGCTGGAGGCGATCGACTGGCGCAACCCGCAGCATACGTGGCGGCCACAGAGCGCGGGATAGGCTCAAAAAGTTCTGAGGTGCGGAAGAAAAGACGCCTCAAATCGCTCCTTTTGTGATTCCATCGGGGCCATGGGTGACGGCCTTGAATCGCTGCCAGACGACGTCGAAACGCTGAAAGCGGCATTGATCGTTGCTCGCGCGGAGGCTGCGGCCGCCCGCGCTGAGCAGTCCGACAACCGGGCGCTGATCGCCCATCTCAAGCTGCAGATCGAGAAACTTAACCGCGACCGCCATGGTCCGCGCTCGGAGCGTACCGCGCGGCTATTGGATCAGCTTGAACTGACGTTGGAGGAGCTGGAGAGTTCGGCGACGGAGGACGAACTCACCGCCGAAATGGCCACGGCCAAAACCACGAAGGTGGCGTCGTTCACGCGCAAGCGGCCGTCACGCCAGCCGTTCCCGGAGCATCTGCCTCGCGAGCGGGTGATGGTGCCGGGACCTGTGGCGTGCGCCTGCTGTGGCGGCGCACGGCTGTCCAAGCTCGGCGAGGACATCACCGAGACGCTGGAGGTGATCCCGAAATCCTGGAAAGTGATCCAGCACGTCCGCGAGAAGTTTACTTGCCGTGATTGCGAGAAGATCAGCCAGGCTCCGGCGCCATTCCATGTGCTTGCCCGCGGCTGGGCGGGGCCAAGCCTGCTGGCGATGGTGCTGTTCGAGAAGTTTGGTCAACATCAGCCGCTGAACCGGCAAGCGGAGCGCTATGCCAAGGAGGGTGTGCCGATCAGTCTGTCGACCCTCGCCGACCAGGTCGGCGGTTGTACGGCCGCGTTGATGCCCTTGTTCCGGCGCCTCGAGGCCCATGTGCTGAGCGCCGAGCGATTGCACGGGGACGACACTACGATCCCGGTCCTGGCCAAAGCCAAGACCGACACCGGCCGGATCTGGGTCTATGTGCGCGACGACAAGCCTTTTGGAGGGCAGGCCCCGCCAGGGGCGGTGTTCTATTACTCGCGCGATCGGGCCGGCGAGCATCCCCAGGCTCACTTGGCCAACTACAGCGGAATCTTCCAGGCCGATGCCTATGGCGGCTATGGCAGGCTTTACGAACCGGGCCGCAACGCAGGTCCGATCCTGGAAGCCGCGTGCTGGGTCCATGCCCGGCGGCCGTTCTTCGTGATGGCTGATCTGGCCGAGAATGCGCGTCGCAAGGCTCAGGGCAAGAAGCCGGCAGTGATCTCGCCGCTGGCGCTGGAAACAGTCCGCCGGATCGACGCCCTGTTCGAGATCGAGCGAGGCATCAACGGCGAGACGCCCGAACGGCGCCGGGCCGTCCGCCAGGAATTGAGCGCGCCGCTGATCGCCGATTTAGAAGCCTGGATGCGCGAGCAACGCGCCAAGCTCTCGCGCAGCAACGATGTCGCCAAGGCCATGGACTACATGCTCAAGCGTTGGAGCGCATTTACCCGCTTCCTCGATGACGGCCGCATCTGCCTGTCCAACAATGCGGCGGAGCGTGGCGTGCGCGGCATCGCTTTAGGTCGGAAGTCGTGGTTGTTCTGCGGCTCGGATCGCGGCGGCGAGCGGGCGGCCGTGATGTACAGCCTGATCGTCACCGCCAAGATGAACGACGTCGATCCGCAAGCCTGGCTCGCCGACGCTCTGGCGCGCATCGCGGAGCATCCCGTCCAAAGGCTCGACGAACTGCTGCCATGGAATTGGCGCTCTGCCATCCGGAACGTTGATCAAGCCGCCTGAGCCGAAAATGACCCGCGCGCGGTCTTCGCCGGATGCTACTTGGATTCTCAACACGTCGCGCCCTCATGTGATTGAATGAGGTACCTCCTCCGAGCCATTGGCTCGGATAGGTGAACTCAGCGAGTATCGAGACAAATCGCAGTTCGTCGCGTCTCGGATTCAGCGAGTCGGAGCTTTCTGTCATCAGCTGTTCTGAAGAGGCGAGCGGACCGCGACAGCGGCGCGCCTAAATCTCTGTTGCCGCACTCCGGAGGGAATTCATGCGGACGCCAAGTAGCCCCCGTTCCAAGACTGCAGTGGTGGTCGCCTTGGAGCCTGCTCTCTCGACCAACACGCACCGCGATCTCTCACGCTTCGTCTGTCCCGTCCGCCTTCTGGGGCCGCTGCAGAGACGAACGCAAAGAGCAGCGCACCTTGATGAAAAAGGTTGCGCGCATCGAAACGCAACGGAGGGCTGACGATCATGACCACAACTCCGAGCCACATTGTCGTCCTTTCCCTGGAAAACGAGAACTACTCCGACATCATAGGTAATCCCCAAGCGCCTTACCTGAACTCGCTGATCGCTCAGGGGATGCTGCTCACCAACGACTATGGTGTGACCCATCCGAGTCAGCCCAATTACATTGCCCTGTTTTCCGGCTCGACGCAGGGCGTCACCACCAACGGCGCCGTTACCCAGCTTCCGGCCAGCGTACCGACGCTGGCGAGCACGCTCGCCGCCAGCGGTTACACCTTCGGCGGTTATGCCGAATCCACGGCGGTGCCCGAACGCCAACCTTGGATCCACTTCGCCAACTCGGCCAATGACGGTCACGATTTCAGCACTTTTCCTCAGACCGCGGCCGGGTTCGCCAACCTTCCGACCGTCTCCTTTGTTTCGCCCGATGACACCCACAACATGACGCCGACGAGCGACAATGGCGGCGGGATTCCGGCGGGCGATGCCTGGATCCAGACCAATCTCTCCGCCTACGCTGCCTGGGCGGAGGCCAACAATTCGCTGCTGATCGTCACCTTCGACGAAAACAACACTAATCCGGCGGTGACCTACCCCAATCACGTTGCGGCGATCGTCGTCGGCGCGGGCGTCCCGGCGGGGGCCGTCAACGACTCGCCGGCTGATCCCTATTCCCTGCTTGCCACGATCGAAAGCCTTTACGGCGCCACGGCGATCGGCGCCAGCGCCGGCGTGCCGGCGCTCAACTTCTATTCGGCGACGCCACCGACGTCGTCCGCCTCGGTCACCTTGTCATTTTCTGGATTGTCCGACCCGAGCAACACTCCGCCGCAAAATGCGTTGGCGGTAGGGCCGAATTACATTTTCACCTCGGAGACCACGCACTACGAGATAACCGACCTTAGCGGCCATCCAATCGTATCCAACGGATCGTTGTACAGCTTGTTCTCGCCGCTTGGCGCTACGCTCGACAACAACCTTCTCGACGCGCGCGCCACCTATGACAGTTCGACCGGGCACTACGTGGTCATCGCGGATAATTTTCAACCGGGAACCGGGAACTTCGCCACCAATATCGATATCGCCGTGTCGATAGATAGCAATCCGAACGACGGCTGGTATTTGGCTTCGATCGACACGTCCAACGGCGCCACGACCCAATCGGACATGCCCTATCTGTCGGTCAGCAACGGCAAAATCTATATCTCCGCGCCCGAATTTCTCGACGCGGGAGGCGGCTACAACAACGGCGAATTCGTCGTCAACGAAAGCAGCGTCATAGCCGCCGCAAACACCGCGATCACGCCTGACGCCAGCACTAGCGTGTCAGGGACCGGCGGCATCATGCGCAATATCGCCGCCGACAACGGGGTGACCTACTATTTGAGCGCCCATTCGACCGCCAGGGAGACCGCGCTCGCATATCAAACGTACGATCCGACGCATGGCTTCAGCGGGACCCAAACGCTCTACCTCGGTGACGCCGATGTGGGCGGAAGCAACAACACCGCCGCGCAGTTGGGCACGACCAAGACGCTCGGCATTGGCGACGGGCGCATCCAAGGCCTTGCCTACACTTCCTCGGGAGGACACAATTACGTCTACGGCGTGAGCGAAGCCATGCCGAGTGCGGGGGGGCTCGCGCAAATCGAGTGGTTCAAGCTCGATGTCACCGATCCCACGAATCCGCAATTTGTCATCGGGAACGTCATTTCCGGCGCGTCCCTCGGCACGGGTGTGGCTGTGTTCACCCCTTCGATTGCGGTCGACCAGAACGGCGACGTGCTCATCAATTTCTCGGCCTCCGGGCCGAACATGTATCCTTCCGACTATTATACGGTGCTCGGCGCCGGCGCTTCCGCCTTCACCGCGCCGACGCTTTACCAGGCGAGCACCACGTTTTTCGATTCAGGCGCTCTGAACGACCAGCGCTGGGGCACCTATTCGACCGCTATCGCCGATCCGAACAACCCGAACGGGTTCTGGATATCGAATGAATATATCGCCAACGGATGGTGGCAAACGGCGGTAGCTCAGGTCAGCGTCCATCCGGATACGACGCCGCCGGTCGCGCCGACCGGCCTGTCCCTCGACGCGACGACGGACAGCGGTACGATCGGCGATCGCATTACCAACTTTACGCACGTCAAGATCGACGGCGCGGCCGAGCCCGGCGGCGCGGTGACACTGTATGACAGCAACGGCACCACAGTGCTTGGCACGGGCACCGCGGACCTGACGACTGGTGCGTTCAGTATCACGACATCGGCGCTGGCTGATGGGACGCACAATATCAACGCGAAGGCGACCGATGCGTGGGGGAATACGAGCACTGCGTCCGCCGTCTTCGCGGTGACGGAGGACACCACGGCGCCGATCCCGCCGACCGGCCTGTCGCTCGACGCGACGACGGACAGCGGTACGATCGGCGATCGCATCACCAGCTTTGGGCAGGTCAAGATCGACGGCACGGCCGAGCGCGGCAGCACGGTGAAGCTGTATGATACGAACGGCATCACAGTGCTCGGCACGGGCACTGCGAACCCGGCGACCGGCGCGTTCAGTATCACGACATCGGCGCTGGCTCAGGGGACGCACAATATCACCGCGAAAGCGACCGATGCGGCGGGGAATACCGGCGCGGCATCTGCCGTCCTTGCGGTGACAGAGGACACCACGGCGCCGACGGGCGGCACGCCGGATCTCATCGCGGCTTCCGATACCGGTTCGTCGAGCACGGACAATATCACCAAAGATACCGCGCCGGCGTTCCAGGTGGCGCTCAATCCCACCGTGCGGGCGGGCGATACCATCGAGTTGAAACTCGGTGGCGCATCGCTGACGCATCCCGTCCTGCACACGATCACCGCAGGCGACGTGGCGGCCGGATCCGTCCAGTTGACCGTGACGGCCGGCGATCTTGGCGCGGACGTCACGAAGTCGATCACCGCGTTCTTTGACGACGCCGCCGGAAATTCATCGACGACCGCGGCGCTGATGATCACGCTCGACACCACGATCGCGACGCCGACCGTGGCGCTGACCGATGACACCGGCATCTCGAACACCGACCACACCACACGGGATGACGCGCTGACCATCAGCGCGGCGGCCGGCGATGTTACCCGCACCTACTCAGTGGACGGCGGGACGCCATCGGCGAGCTACGTCGCGCCGATGATGGACGGCAGCCACTCCGTGCTTGTGACCGATACCGATACTGCCGGCAACACGGCCAGTGCCAGCATCACCTTCACGCTCGATCAGACGGACGTCAATTTTGGTACGTCTGGCGGCATGTCCAACTTGCTGCTCCAGAACGACACCAGCCATGGCATTGCGGTTTGGGAAATGAATGGAACAACGGTGGTGGCGAATCCCCAGATCGGGACCGCGCCGTCAGGGTCCGAACTCGCCGCCACGGGAGACTTCAACGCTGACGGCAAATCCGACTTACTGTTTGTCAACGACACGACCCATGCCGTTACGATCTGGGAAATGAACGGCACGCAGGTGATCGCGAACACCACGGTCGGCACCATTAATGCCGCTGCCGGCTGGCAATTCGAGGGCACCGGTGATTTCAACGGTGACGGCAAGACCGACCTGCTTCTCTTCAATGACAACACGGATGGCGTTGCGGTCTGGGAGATGAACGGAACCCAGGTCATGGCCAACCCGCAAATCGGTACCATCAATACCGCTTCCGGCTGGCACTTCGCCGACACTGGTGACTTCAACGGTGACGGCAGGACCGACCTGCTGCTTCTCAACTCAACTACGCATGGCGTAGCGATCTGGGAGATGAACGGAACCCAGGTCATGGCCAATCCGCAGATCGGTACCATCAATGCCGCTGCCGGCTGGCAATTCGAGGGGACCGGCGACTTCAACGGTGACGGCAAGACCGACCTTCTGCTTCTCAATCCAACCACCAATGGAGTTGCGATCTGGGAGATGAACGGCACCCAGGTCATGGCCAACCCACAAATCGGTACCATCAATGCCGCGGCCGGCTGGCACTTCGCCGACATCGGTGACTTTAACGGCGACGGCAAGACCGACCTGCTGTTGCTCAACAACACGAACGGCGGCGTCGCGATTTGGCAGATGAACGGCACCCAGCTCACAGCCAACCCGCAGATCGGCGTCATGGACCCCGGCTTCCAGTACGTCGGCAAGGGCGACTACAACGGCGATGGCAAGAATGATCTTCTGTTCGAGAACAATACCACCCATGCGTTGTCGGTCTGGGAGATGAACGGCACACAGGTCGAAGCCAAGGCTCAAATCGGAACAATCAATGCAGCAGCCGATTGGCATCTCGTTAGCTGAGGTGTGCGCTGGCATGATGTCCCGCCAGTTGCCCCCTTTCCGCGTCAGCGCTCGAATGCCCTTGATATTGAGCGATGACGAGCTCGCCGAACTAAAGTCGCTGACCATGCCGCGAAGTCAGGGCCGGAGTTGGCTCTAAGAGTCCGAATCGTGCTGACCTGCGCGGAAGGCAGTCAGAACAAGGAAGTGCGGCCAAGCTGGGCCTGCACTAGGCGACGGTCGGTAAGTGGCGGCGACGGTCTATGGAGCGGCGGTTGGACGGGCAGCATCACGAGGAGCGCTCCGAGCGTCGCGCACTATTGACGATGTTCGTATCGAAGCTGCGGTCGTGAGGACACTGGAAAGTTGCCCTGAGAACGCCACCCATTGGAGTTCCGGCGCGCAGCCTGTCGGTGTCGACGGTGCAACGCATCTGGCGGGCTTTCGGGCTCCAGCCGCATAGATTGGAGACATTCAAGCTTTCCACGGATCCAAACTTCGTGGCCAAACTGCGCCACGTGTGAGTGCACGTTTATCCGCCGGAGCACGCTATCGTTCTATGTGTGGACGAGAAGTCCCAAATCCAGGCGCGGGACCTCAGTCAGCCGATGCTGCCGATGCGTCCCGGCCAGCCGGCTCAAAGAAGCCATGACTACACGAGGCACGGCACCACGTCGCTATTGCTGCCCTCGTTATTGCGACCGGACGGGTCATCGGCAAGTGCTATGGATGCCACCTTTCTGCCGAGTTCCGCAGGTTGCTCGACGAGATCGAGGCCGCCATGCCGCGCGAACTCGACGTCGATCTCGTCATGGACAATTACGTCGCGCATAAAACCACCCTGGTCCGAAGATGGCTGGCTAAAAAGCCTGGTTGGCACGCGCACCTGACCCCGACCAGTTCGTCATAGTTCAACCAAGTCGAGCGCTTCTTCGCGCTCCTTACCGATAAGAAGATTGGGCGCGGCGTCTGTCGCAGCGTCGCCGCCCTCAGAGCTGACATCAAATCGTTCATCGACCGACACAAAGCCGATCCCAAACCGTTCCGATGGGACAGGTCCTCCGCTGATGACATCCTTGCTTCCATCGAGCGATTCTGCCGATACAATACCCCAGCAGAGCACGGCACGAAGTTGAAAACATCCGGTTCCGGCCACTAGACGACCGATTCCATGAAACCGGCATGCACGGAACTGGAAGTGTGTTCGTGGATTCCTCGTTTGAGTCTGTTCGAACGAGGATGGGTATCATGGCAACATGGCGGCAAGCAGTCGAGTTGGCGATGAGCCGGGAGAAAACGGCTATCCGCATGAGCTGTGGACGACGCGGCTGCTGGCACGCCATGCGCGCGAGCACGGCCCATCGGCGGGGCACCGGTGCCTTGCCCATCTGGTCCAGGGCACGGTGTGCAAGATTCTCGGCCAAGAGGAAATCAAGCCGCACAAGGTGCGCTACTACCTGGAGCGTCGCGATGCCGAGTTCGAGCAGAAAATGGCGGAGGTCCTGGGTATCTATCGCGAGGTCCAGATCCTGAAAAAAGCCGCAGCCAAGTCGAAGAAAGTCAAGTCGAAGAAATCGGGCAAGCCGGTGACGATCGTCTCCTACGACGAAAAGCCGGGGATCCAAGCCATCGCGACGACGGCGCCGGATTTGCCGCCCGTGCCGGGCATTTACCCGGCCTTTGCTCGCGATTTTGAGTATCGACGCCATGGCACGAATTGATTTGCTGACCGGGAAGATTCACGCGCTCGTCAAAGACCGCCACCGCAGCCGCGAGTTCATCGAATTCCTCAAACTTCTCGATGCCGCTTATCCGGCCGGGACCACGATCAAATTGGTCCTCGACAATCATTCCGCACATATCTCGAAGGAAACCAGAGCCTGGCTCGATGCACGACCCGTAGGCCGTTTCGCATTTACGTTCACACCCAAGCACGGCTCCTGGCTCAACCTCATCGAGGGCTTCTTCTCCAAGTTTGCTCGCTCCGTCTTGCGCCACATCCGGGTGACCTCAAAACACGAGCTCAAAGAGCGCATCATGGCCGGCATCGACGATGTCAATCGGCATCCGGTTGTCCACACTTGGTCCTACAAGCTCGCTGAGGCGGCCTGATATGATTCGAACCACGAAAACGCTGACCTAGGGCGTTTCTCAAGGGCAGGGGCTCGATAGGCCCTGATGGAGCTGATCATCGACTACGCCAGGTCGGAAAGGCTAAGGACCATCTCGGGCGACGTGCTCAAGGAGAACGTTGTGATGATCGAGATGTGTCGGCTGCTCGGATTCGAGATCAAGCCGGATCCTACGGAGCCTGATATCTGCGACGTCCGGCTAAAGCTCTGAGCACGGGTCGAGGCCCCGGCTGCGCCTGAATCGTCCGCGGCACGCGGAGGCGCCCCGGCCGTGCCCGCCGTTCCGATGTGCCACGAGTTCGGCTGAGACTTGCCGTCTCTGCAACTCTGCATGGTCGGAAATGCATCGACGCACCCTGCGGATGCGCTTTCATGACGCGACCGCGGCATTTTAACGACATTTGACTAAAACTGTGCCTGTGCTTTCCGGTTGAAAAGCCCGGCAACACTGACTACGCAGGAACTCCAATGCCTCGCAGTCTTAGGAGTCCCGGCGTGCCTCAGGACAAGACCGGCGACCCCCGACAGTCGTCGGGCAACAAACTCTCAGTCCTGCGCAAGCACCCGATCTTCGCAGATCTGGAACCGGACGCGCTTGATCAGCTCTGCCGCTATGCCAAGCACACCACGGTCAAGCGTGGCTCGACCATCGCCGCCAAGGGCGACCCCGGCAACAATCTGTTCGCGGTGATCTCCGGAACAGTAAAAATTTCCTCCTCGTCGCCCGACGGCCGGAACGCCATTCTCAATCTGATCGGTCCCGGAGAAATCTTCGGCGAGATCGCCGTACTCGATGGTGCACCGCGGTCGGCGGACGCGACCGCCAATACCAATTGCGAACTCTACATCATCGACCGCCGCGACTTTCTGCCGTTCGTGAAGAGTCAGCCGGCGCTCGCGATGAAATTCATCGAACTGCTCTGTGCGCGGCTGCGCTGGACCAGCCAGCAGGTCGAGCAGGTGATCTTGCAGAATCTGCCGGGCCGGTTGGCGAGCGCGCTGCTCGGCCTCACCGAGGAGCGCAAGTTCGACTCGGGCAGCGGCACACTCGCGATCACCCAGCAGGAGATCAGCGAGATGGTGGGGATGACGCGCGAGAGCATCAACAAGCAATTGCGCGCATGGTCCGGACGCAACTGGGTGCGCCTCGAGCATGGCGCCATCGTCGTGCTTGATACCGATGCGCTGCGCGCGCTCGCCGAGAGTGGCCTCGAGGGCGAGTGAGCTTCTCGCGGTGGGGGACTCTGCCCACGTAACGCTCCCTCGTGTCTGTATTCGGAAAAATTGAACTTTCTGCCGATTGTCCGCGGGGGCACCGCGTGGTTGATCGATGCAACTCCAGCATCGATCAATGCCGCATTTGGCTTGGACTCAGAATGCCGCCCGCCCTAGGGACGACGCTGGCGATATCGCGCCGGTGCGGCGCGTTCGTACAGGATGAGGCGATCGTCTCGCCCGAACCTCAAGCCGCAATCAATAGCGGTCGAGCACAACACCAGAGGAATGTCCATGGATACGATGAGCATCGCTACCGCCCATCCGGCATTGGCCGGTGACGCGGCCCGATTGCCGGGGAGCCGGCACTTGCCGCGCAGGTCCCCCGTAGGAGCGGGCGCGATGAGCGTCGCACTGTCCCGGGCAGACACTACCAACGAGCCAAATCCCCTCGACTCCGCTACGCAACCCTACGAAGGTGGTGCAGTTGCAGCGCTTGACTTCACACCCGAAGTGGAGCGACCCAAGGCGGCCCGCAGCACGTGCCCAACGACGACATAATCAACTCAGGAGGAAACCCCAGATGAAGACATTAATCGGTATCATCGCAGCCGCTGCATTGGCGGTGTCGGCGCCGCTCGCAACCGCACGCGATTTCCGCTCCGCCGACGTCCATCCGGCCGACTATCCGACCGTCGAAGCCGTCAAGTTCTTGGGCAAGCAGCTTGCGACAGCGAGCGGCGGCAAGCTTGGCGTGAAGGTATTTCCGAACGGAGCTCTGGGCTCCGAGAAGGACACCATCGAGCAGCTCAAGATCGGCGCGCTCGACATGATGCGGATCAACTCATCGCCGCTCAACAATTTCGTGCCTGAGACCGTCGCGCTTTGCCTGCCCTTCGTGTTCCGCGACACCCAGCATATGCGCAACGTTCTCGACGGGCCGATTGGCGACGAGATCCTGGCCGCCATGGAGCCGGCCGGCCTGATCGGCCTCGCCTATTACGACAGCGGCGCCCGTTCGATTTACACCGTCAAGGCACCGATCAAGTCGCTTGCAGACGTCAAGGGCCTGAAGATCCGCGTCCAGCAGTCTGATCTGTGGGTCGGCATGATCGAGAGCCTCGGCGCCAACCCGACGCCGATGCCGTATGGCGAGGTCTACACCGCCCTCAAGACCGGTCTGGTGGACGCCGCCGAGAACAATTGGCCTTCCTACGAGTCCTCGCGCCACTTCGAGGCCGCCAAGTTCTACAATGTCACCGAGCACTCGCTGGCGCCCGAAGTCCTGGTGATGTCGAAGAAGGTCTGGGACACGCTCAGCAAGGAGGATCAGGCGATGATCCGCAAGGCGGCCAAGGAATCGGTGCCCGTCATGCGCAAGCTCTGGGACGAGCGTGAGCAGGCTTCGCGCAAAACCGTCGAGGCAGCCGGCGTTCAGGTCGTCACGATCGCGAACAAGCAGGAGTTCGTCGATGCGATGAAGCCGGTCTACGCCAAGTTCGCCGGTGACGACAAGCTGCAGAGCCTCGTCAAGCGCATTCAGGCCACGAAGTAGCACTACAGCGCATTCGGTCCGGCGTCGCCGCGAGGCGGCACCGGGCCCTTGCTAGGAGACGATGATGACAGACCCTCACGTTGCAAGCCACGAGCAGGAGGTAGAGGGGCGACCGTCCACCGGCTTGCTGTCGCGGATCAATGCCGTCATCGCCCGGCTCGGCATGTATCTGTCCGTGACCGGCCTGCTCGTCATCGTCACCATCGTGTTCTACCAGGTGTTCGGGCGTTACGTGCTCAATTCCAGCCCGACCTGGACGGAGAATCTCGCACTGGTGCTGATCCTCTACGTCACGCTGATCGGCGCCGCCGTCGGCGTACGCGATGCCGGACATATCGGCATGGACAGCTTGCTGGTGATGCTTCCGGATCATGTACGCGAGAAGATCGAGCTCGTGATCCACGTCCTGGTGGCGATCTTCGGCGTTGCGATGGTCTACAACGGCTGGATCCTCGGCGCGTCGGTCGGAACCGTGAAGATCCCCAATCTCGGCCTTCCCGAGGTCGTCCGTTACGTGCCACTGATCGCCTCCGGCGTTCTGATCGTCTCCTTCTCAATCGAGCACATCATTGCTCTCCTGCGTGGCGAAGAGGTCGTCCCCTCATGGAACTGATTATTCTCGGCGCCACCTTCTTCGGCTTCCTTGTCCTCGGCGTACCGGTCGCCTTCGCGATCGGGCTGTCGGCGATTTGCACCATCCTTTACGAAGGCCTGCCGGTCGCCGTCATCTTCCAGCAGATGATGTCGGGGATGAACATCTTCTCGTTCCTGGCCATTCCGTTCTTCGTCTTCAGCGGTGAGCTGATGCTGCATGGCGGCGTCGCCGACAAGATCGTGCAGCTCGCCAAGAATCTCGTCGGACACATCCGCGGCGGCCTCGGCATGTCGAACGTGGTCGCCTGCACGCTGTTCGGCGGCGTCTCCGGCTCGCCCGTGGCCGACGTATCGGCGATGGGCGCGGTGATGATCCCGATGATGAAAAAGGAAGGGTTCGACACCGACTACGCCGTCAATGTCACCACCCATGCCTCGCTGGTCGGAGCGCTGATGCCGACCAGCCACAACATGATCATCTATGCGCTCGCCGCCGGCGGCAAGGTCTCGATCGGCGCACTGATCGCCGCCGGCCTCCTGCCGGCGATGGTGCTGATGGTGTGCATGCTGGCCGCCGCCTACGCGGTGGCGGTGAAGCGCGGCTATCCGGCCGGCAAGTTCCCGGGCTGGGCCGAGGTGTTTCGCTCGTTCACAGCCGCGCTGCCCGGCCTTCTGATCGTCGGCATCATTCTGTCCGGCATCCTGTCCGGTGTCTTCACGGCAACTGAGTCCGCTGCCGTCGCGGTTACCTATACGATCCTGCTGACGTTCTTCATCTACCGCACCATGACCTTGTCGAACTTCCTGCGCGCCGCAGCGAAGGCGGTGAAGACGACGGGCGTGGTGTTGCTGCTGATCGGCGTCTCCACCATGTTCCAGTATCTGATGGGCCTCTATGAGGTCGCCGACTTCGCTGGCGACCTCATGAGCAAGGTCTCGACGCAGCCCTGGATGATCTTCCTGCTCATCAACGTCATCCTGTTCTTGCTCGGCACGTTCATGGACATGGCGGCGACCATCCTGATCTGCACCCCGATCTTCCTGCCGATCGCGATGAAGGCGGGCATGGATCCGGTGCAGTTCGGCATGCTGATGCTGATCAACTGCGCCCTCGGGCTGAACACCCCGCCGGTCGGCACGACGCAGTTTGTGGGTTGCGCCATTGGCGGCATCTCGGTCGGCGCGGTGATGCGCACCATCATGCCGTTCTACGCGGCCCTGATCGCGGCGCTGATGTTCGTGACCTATGTCCCGGCCTTCTCGCTGTGGCTGCCCCGTCTGCTGATGGGATATAAGGGATAGCAGTCGTGCGTTCGCCGGCATTGGCCGGCGAACCGCGCTTGCGATAGTTTGCGTCACAGCAACAGGGAGAATCTGTCCGTGACTGACTATCGCAAGCTCTTCGATCTGACCGGCAAGACGGCCGTGGTGCTCGGCGCCGCATCGGGCATCGGCAAATCGTCGGCCGAGGCGCTGGCCGGACTTGGCGCCCGCGTCGTCTGCGCCGATCGCGCGCTTGACGCGGCAGAGGCGACGGCCGCGGGCATTCGCGACAAGGGCGGTTGGGCCGAAGCGGCCGCATGCGATGCCGCGAGCGCTGCCGACGTCAACGCGCTCGCCAAAACCGTGATGCAGAAGTTTTCGCGGCTCGACATCGCCGTGACCACGCCCGGGCTCAACATCCGCAAGACCATCCTCGACTACACCGAGGAGGATCTCGACCGCGTCCTGAACCTCAACGTCAAGGGAACGGTCTGGTTCTTCCAGGCCTTTGGCCGCATCATGGTCGAGCAAAAGGGCGGCAGCATCATCGCCTGCTCCTCGGTGCGTGCGGTGACCATTGAGCCGGGCCTCGGCGTCTATGGATCGACCAAGGCCGCGATTGGTCTGCTGGTGAAGGGCTTTGCCTCCGAGGTCGGCCTCTCCGGCGTTCGCGTCAACGCGATCGCGCCGAGCATCGCCGAGACCGCGCTGACCAGCCCGTTCAAGCAGCGTCCCGACATCTACAATCTCTACGCCGGCCACACCGTGTTCAACCGCTGGAGCAGCGCCGACGAGGTCGCGACGGCGGTGGCCTATCTCGCGTCGGACGCCGCGAGCTATGTCAGCGGCAGCACGCTGTTCGTCGATGGCGGCTGGACCGGGGTCGACGGTCCGCCGACCGGCCTTACCCAGCTGCACACATAAGGTTCGCATCTAGCCGGCAAAGCCCGCGCGCCGGCGCAGGTCCCTGTGATCTGCGCCAGTCAGCAGTGCGATCAGCGCGGCGGCTTCGTTCGGATGTGCCGCTTGCGTGGTCACGCCGGCGGTATACATCGTCACCAGCTCGCAGCCCGGCGGCAGCGAACCCGATAGTGCGATGCCGTCGGTTGCGATGATCTCGGTCGCCTGCGTGCATCCGATCGGCCGCGTCGCGGTGGACGCCGCCAGCTCGCGCATCGCTGTTGCGCCGTTCGGAAAGATCTTCAGCCGCGATGTGACCTCATAGGCGATGCCGAGCTGATCCAGCACTTTTGCGACGTGCTGGCCCGCGGTCGAGGCCTTGGTGTTGGGAACGTAGATGGCGTCCGCGGAGCGCAGGACCTCGCGCAGATCGGCCTCCGTGTTTACGGTTACCCTGGGATCGCGGCTGCGGACCGCCAGCGCGGTCTCGACCCGGCCGACATCGGCTATCGAGGAGGCGACGAGAAGCTTCTCCGCGGCAAGTTTTGCCAGCAGAGCCTTCGTCAGGATCACGAGATCCGCCGGCGTGGCCGCGCGCAGCTTGTCCGCCATCACACCGACCGCGCCGAATTCGCCGTCGATGCCGAAACCGGTCTGCGCCTTGAAGGCCTCGCTGAGGCCGCGCACCAGGCCTTGCGCCGCGCCGCCGCTCAAAATGTTCACTGTGGTCACGATGCAAGCTCCATGGCTGCGATGATTTTGTCGCGTGTGATCGGCAGGTCGCGTATGCGCACGCCAAGGCAATCATGGACCGCATTCGCGATGGCCGCCGTCACAGGGCCGTGCGCGGCCTCGCCGGCCCCGACCGGCTCGATCTCCGGCCGCTGGATGATCTCCACATCGACCATTGGCACCGCGCTGAATGTCAGGATCGGATAGTCCGTCCACGAGGTCGATGTGATGCGCAACGGATCGAAGCGGACGCGCTCCTTCAGCACCCAGCTCGTCGCCTGGATCGCGCCGCCCTCGATCTGGTTGATGACGCCGTCCGGATTGATGGCTTCGCCGACATCGACCGCAAGCGTCAGCCGTCTCACGCGGATCTCGTCGGTGCCTTCGATCTCGGCGATCCCTGCACAATGGGCGCCGGTGTTCTTGTAGCGGGCAAAGCCGACGCCGTAGCCGATGCCGGATCGCCGCTCGGGCTTCCAGGCCGCGCGTCGCGCCGCTGCGCGGATCACCTCGCGTGCCCGCTCGTAGCGGAGATGCTGCAGGCGAAACGCGATCGGGTCTTCGCCGCGCAAGGCGGCGATCTCGTCGACCAGAGATTCGATCGCGAACACATTGCCCTGCGCGCCGAGGCTTCGCAGCGCCGATGTGCGCACCGGCATGGTCAGGAGGCGATGGCTCGTGATCGTCCAGGCCGGGAAGTCGTAGAGCGGAACGGAATTGCGGTCTCCTCCTCCGCCATTGGCCGCGGGCGGATTCGTCGAGATCATGCGCGGATAGGGATTTGCGATCTCGCTTGCCGCCAGCAGCGCGGGCTGCGCCGCACGCCCGGGCCGCGCCGCGTGGCCGTTGCTCCAGATCGCATGGCGCCAGCCAATGATCTCGTTACCCGCGTCGAGATCGGCCTCGATCTCGATGGCCATCGCGGCACCAAACGGCGCGTGGGACATCTCGTCGTGGCGCGACCATTGCACCCGCACTGGTCGGCCGCTGGCGGTCCTGGCGAGCAGCACGGCATCGAGCGCGACATCGTCAGCCGCATTGTGCCCGTAGCAGCCAGCGCCCTCCATATGCTCAACGACGATGTTCTCAGTCGGCAGCTTGAGCACGATCGCGAGATCGGCGCGGAGCAGATAGACGCCCTGGCTGTGCGTCCAGACATGGACCCGGTCGCCATCCCATCGCGCCATCGCGCAGGACGGCGCGATCGAGCCATGCGCGATATAGGGCCGCGTGTATTGCCGGAGGAGCGTGCGTGTAGCTTGCTCTGTCGCGGCGGCTGCCCGGGTGTCGATGACCGTGGTCTCGACTGGCTGGCTTCTCAGGAAGCCAGCCAGATCGTCTTCGTCAGGAAGCGGCTCGCCGGCCGACCAGGTCGCATCCTTGCGTAGGGCCTTCAGCGCGGCTTCCGCCGCGACCTCACTGTCGGCCACGACGCCTGCAAAACTGCCGTCGCGGACGATGCCGATGAGCCCGGAAACGCCGCGTGCGGCCGCTTCGTCGAGCGCGATCAGCCTCGCGCCCGAGATGTCCGGCCGCAGCACGCGTCCATGCACCAGCCCCGGCAACGCGCAGTCATGGATGAACCGCGGCCGCGCGAACACCTTGTCGGGAATGTCGACGCGCTGGATCGCATGCCCGGCGACCACGCGCTTGGCGGCAGTCTTCGCCGAAGCGCCTGCGGTCGCATCGCGATCCAGCGAGACGTCGCCAGCCAGCTCCCAGTAGCTGGTCCTGATATTGCCGGGACCCGAGATCGTGCCGTCCTCGACACCGAGCAGCGCCGCATCGACGCCAAGACGTTCGGATGCTGCCGCGAGGAAGCGCTGGCGCACCTCAGAGCAGACGTGGCGCAGTGCGCGGCCGGACTGCTGGATCGACAGGCTGCCGGAAGTGACACCCTCATTCGGGCTCGCAGCCGTCGAGGCGCGGATCATGTCGATGCGGCCGATCTCGATGTCGAGCTCGTCCGCCGCGATCTGTGCCAGCGCCGTGACGATACCCTGGCCGATCTCGACCTTGCCGGGCGAGATCGCCACGCGGCCTTCGCCGGTGAACTTCACCCAGGACGACAGTCTAGGATTGGCTGCGAGGCTAAGCGGCAGTTTCGGGGCAGGGGGCGACGCACTCATGATGTTGCGATCTCCGATGCCACCCGGAGCACGGCGCGGACCATGCGGTTGTGCGATCCGCAGCGGCACAGATTGCGGTCGAGCGCCGCCCTGACCTCGGCTTCCGATGGCGATGGATTGCGCTTCAGCAGCGCCGCCGCGCTGATCAGGATCCCTGAGACGCAATAGCCGCATTGCATCGCTTGTTCGGCGATGAAGGCGCGTTGCAGCGGATGCGGTTGCTCGGCCGTGCCGAGGCCCTCCAGTGTGACGATTTCCTTGTCCGCCACCGACCACATCGGCATGTCGCAGGACGCCATCGCGCGGTTGTCGACCATCGCGTAACAGGCGCCGCATTCACCGGCCCCGCAGCCGAAATGGGGACTGGTGGTGCCGAGCTGGCCGCGCAGCACGTCGAGCAGCGTTTGATCGGGATCGGCATCCACCGCCACCGTCGCGCCGTTGAGCTGGAATCGAATGGTGGGCATGATCGGCGCGGCCTCAGGATTTATCGAACTTCTTGACGATTTCGGCCCATTTCGCGATGTCGCCCTGGAGGAACTTGTCGAACTCCTCCGGCGTCATCGACATGGGCACGGCACCCTGCTCGGTCCAGAGTTTTACGATGTCGGGCCGCTTCACCATCGCGTTCACGGCCGAATTGAGCTTGTCGATGACAAGTTTTGGCGTGCCCACTGGCGCCATCAGGCCGAGCCAGATCGTCGCCTCGTAGCCGGGAACGCCGGCCTCGCCGGCAGTCGGCACATTGGGCAGCACCGCGGACCGCTGCTGGCCGGTGGTCGCGAGGGCGCGGACCTGGTTTTCTCCGATGTTCGGCGCCATCGCCGGCACCGCGTCGATCATCATCTGCACCTGGCCGCCGATCACGCCGCTGCGCGCCTCGCCGCTGTTGCGGTAGGGGACGTGGACGATTTCGATGCCGGCCATCGCTTTGAACAGCTCGCCGGCCATGTGATAGGGCGTGCCCTGGCCGGAAGAGGCGTAGTTCAATTTGCCCGGCTGCGCCTTGGCGAGCGCGATGAACTCCTGCAGCGTCTTCGCCGGAACTTGCGGGTTCACCACGATCACGAGATCGGAATAGTTCACGGGCGCAATCGGTGCGAGGTCACGCATCAGATCGTATTTGCGCTGCTCCGGCGTCAGCAGCGATTCATTTGCGGTCTGGGTGTTGGACATCATCAGCAGGGTGTAGCCGTCGGCCGCCGACTTCGCCGCCTCGATCGTGCCGATGACGCCGCCCGCGCCGGTACGGTTCTCGACCACGAAGGGCTGGCCAAACCGCTCCTGGAGGGCGTTGCCGATCAGCCGCGCCGCGACGTCGGCCGGCCCGCCGGCGCCGAAGGGCACGACGATGCGGACCCCGTGCGCGGGATAGCCTTGCGCCAGGGACGGAGTTGCGGAGCATGCGGTGAGCAGGCCGGCGGCGAGCGCCAGCATCAATTGTCGAGCCGTCACGCCCACCTCCCTGAACTCGTTTTTGTTGGCCGGCACTGTAGCGACAGGGCGCGCGGGCCGTCGACGCCTCATAAAGTCGATTTCGGCCGGAATATCGGACCGTTTTCGGTGTGGCGGCGGGGCCTTTCGCGGTCGCGGGAGGAACAGGGCACGCGCATGGCTTGAGCATTTTGCATGGGCGTTGCCGGATAAATGCCCTCGGCTGCCCGGTATTTTGGTGTTACGAAATTGGTCATGAACCAGCACGCCAAGATCGAGATCCGTCACTCCACTTGTCCGCACGATTGCCCGTCGGCCTGTGCGCTCGATATCGAGGTGGTCGAAGGTCGCAGCATCGGCCGCGTCCGCGGTTCGAAAAAGCAGACCTACACGGCCGGCGTCGTCTGCGCCAAGGTCGCACGCTACGCCGAGCGCATCCATCACCCGGAGCGGGTGATGTTTCCGATGCGCCGGACGGGTGCGAAAGGCTCCGGCCAGTTTGCGCGGATTTCCTGGGACGAGGCGCTCGACGAGATCGCCGATCGCTTCAACCGGGCAGAGCGCGAGTTCGGCGCGGAGTCGATCTGGCCGTATTACTACGCCGGCACGATGGGGCTGGTGATGCGCGACGGCCTCAACCGTCTCACGCACGTGAAAAAATATTCGCGCTTCTACCAGACCATCTGCGCCAATGTCGGGCGCATCGGATTTGCGATCGGCACCGGCAAGATCGCGGGCGTCGATCCGCGCGAGATGGCGCTGTCCGATCTCGTGGTGATCTGGGGCACCAATCCGGTCAACACGCAGGTCAACGTGATGACGCACGCTGCGCGTGCGCGGAAGGAGCGCGGCGCCAAAATCGCTGCTGTCGACGTCTACGACAACGAGACCATGAAGCAGGCCGATATCAAGATCCTGCTGCGGCCCGGCACCGATGGCGCGTTCGCCTGCGGCGTGATGCATGTTCTCTTCCGCGACGGTTATGCCGATCGCGCCTACATGGACAAGTACACCGACTGCCCTGCCGAGCTCGAGGCGCATCTGAAGTCGCGCACGCCGGAATGGGCTTCCGCGATCTCTGGCGTGCCGGCGGCGGAGATCGAGGCCTTTGCCAAGGCTGTCGGCGAGACCAAACGGACCTTCTTCCGTCTCGGCTACGGCTTCACCCGTTCGCGCAACGGCGCGACGCAGATGCATGCGGCGAACTGCATTCCCGCGGTGACCGGCGCCTGGCAGTACGAGGGCGGCGGCGCCTTCTTCAACAATTACGCGCTGTGGCACTTCAACGAAGCCGTCATCGAAGGCCATGATGCGATCGACAAGTCGATCCGCGCGCTCGACCAGTCGCAGATTGGTCGCATCCTCACCGGCGATGCCGAGGCCCTGCTCCGCAAGGGCCCGGTCAAGGCGATGCTGATCCAGAACACCAATCCGATGACAGTGGCTCCGGAGCAGGCGCTGGTACGGCAGGGCTTTGCGCGCGAGGATCTGTTCGTCGCGGTGCACGAGCAGTTCATGACCGAGACGGCGCAGATTGCCGATATCGTGCTGCCGGCGACCATGTTCATGGAGCATGACGATCTCTATTACGGCGGCGGCCATCAGCATATCTCGGTCGGTCCCAAGCTGATCGACCCGCCCGGCGAATGCCGCTCCAACCACCAGGTGATGCAGGCGCTGGCGCCGCGGCTCGGCGCGAAGCATCGCGGCTTCGAGATGACGCCGCGCGAATTGATCGACACGACGCTGAAGCTCAGCGATCACGGCGACATCGCCGGCCTCGAAGCCGACATCTGGCGCGATCTGCAGCCGGACTTCCGTACCTCGCATTATCTAGATGGCTTTGCTCATCTCGACAAAAAATTCCATTTCAGGGCCGACTGGGCGCATCCGCCGTTCGGCCAGACCATGGGCGATTTCGACAAGATGCCGTCGCTGCCGGACCATTGGGCCGTGATCGAGCACACCGACCAGGCCCATCCGTTCCGGCTTGCAACCAGCCCGTCGCGCAGCTTCCTCAACACCACCTTCAACGAGACCCCGTCCTCGCAGGCGCGCGAGGGCAAGGCGAGCGTGATGATCCATCCGCTGGATGCGGCTGCGCTCGACATCGCCGACGGCGATGCGGTGACGCTCGGCAACCCCCGCGGCGAGACCACGCTGATTGCCGTGCTGTTCGAGGGCGTGCGGCGCGGCGTGCTGATTGCGGAATCCGTGCATCCGAACAAGAATCATATCGGTGGCCGCGGCATCAACATGCTGACCGGTGCGGACACGATTGCCCCGATCGGCGGCGCAGCGTTTCACGACAACAAGGTCTGGATCAGGAAAGCGGCCGCGGCCTGAGCTGCGCTCGCGCTTTGATCGCGTGCAGATTTGCGTCGAGGCGCTAAAGCGGCGCCGCATGGCAGTTTGCCCTTGCACCTCACGCCGAGGCTGCCGCAAATGGCTGCAAAACGGGAGCAAGGATATAGCGTCATGACCGACACCGCAGGCGTCATCACCGAGAAGCGCGGGCAGGCGTTCTGGATCACCATCAACCGGCCGGAAAAGCGCAACGCGCTGAACGGCGACGTCATTGCCGGCATCACACGTGGCTATCGCGACGCGCATGACGACAAGGACGTCCGCGTCATCGTGTTGACCGGTGCGGGCGACAAGGCGTTCTGCGCCGGCGCCGATTTGCAGAATTCCGGTGCGGCTTTCGCGATGGATCATTCCAGGCCGAACGTCGATTATGCCGATCTGCTGCGGCTGTCGCAGAACGCCACCAAACCCGCGATCGCGCGCGTCGGCGGCGTCTGCATGGCCGGAGGTATGGGGCTTCTTTGCATGACCGACATGGCGGTCGCGGCGGATCATGTCATCTTCGGCCTGCCGGAGGTGAAGGTCGGCGTGTTTCCGATGCAGGTGCTGAGCCTGTTGCAGGAGATCGCACCGCGACGCCTCGTCAACGAATGGGCGCTCACCGGCGAGCCGTTCGATGCGAAGGCCGCAAAGGATGCGGGCCTGCTCAACTACGTCGTGCCCACGGCCGAGCTTGATGCCAAGGTCGACTGGCTGATCGGCCGCATCGCCGACAAATCCCCGACCGCGATCCGCCGCGGCAAATACGCGATGCGCGCCATCGCCTCGATGTCGTTCGACGAGAGCATCGCCTACACCGAAAGCCAGATCGCACTGCTCGCGATGACCGAGGACGCCAAGGAGGGGCTGAAAGCATTCGGCGAGAAGAGGAAGCCGGTCTGGACGGGACGGTAGGCGTAAATGTTCGGGAGTTTGGAATATCAGAAAGCCAAGAAAAATACCTCAATTTGTTGGTGCCGCGAGCTGATCTTCTGAAGAAGCGGTTCTAGAGCGCTGGAGCCGGCGCTTTTGAGAGGCAGCGATTAGCTGCTTCTGTGTACGCTTTGCATACGTTGGCAATTGATGTCTGGAGCGATGACGGCCGGCGGTCCGTAACTCAGCGTCCGTGAGGTCGCTGTCAGCACCTTCCGTGAACCCGCCGTGGCGAAATGATGTAAATGAAAGCTCGTTTCGGAGTCCGGCTGTGACGATAATTTTCTTTACGACCGATCGGAGGTAGCGCAGATCTTTGCGGGGAGTAATCCATGGAAGTGCAATGCATGATCTTCGATGAGGATGGTCACGTCGAAAGGCCAATCCGGAAACGAATCTCTCTTTGATCGAATCGAGTTCCGCCATCAACTCGGGGAAAAGAGGCGCGCCCGTTTCGTCGAAGAGAGGCCACCAAGCTTCTTCTCCATTCTTCGGGTGTACAATCCTCACGCTGTCTGGTCGCTCCTCTGGCCGATAGTGTGCTATCTCGAAGGCTCCGAACACATGTTCCTCGCGCTGTAGCCACTCCCAGCTCAGCAAAGCGGCTGTGCCAATTGAGTAAAATCCAAGTTTCTTGGCAGCTAGTCTGAACGCGACAAGCTCGTCCCAGCTCGCCGTGGGCGTCTCTCGCACAGGTCGACCAGGAGCGCGGGACTTTAGTCCCATTCGCGAGAACGGGTTGATTGCCGGTACTTTTGTTTCTTGAGCGCGCTGGCCGACAAACCAGGCGCGCCTGCAAGCGGTCATCGCTGCATTCGCGAAGCGTCGACGTTCGCGCTTGACGGTGCGACCATCCGGCTCCTTGTGTTCCACGACGAGTAATTTCGCATAAACGGCGTCAACGAATCCTTTGTTGAAGGCAGAAAGCTGTTTTGAGCCCGCTCGACTGGCATCCTTCAGCTCATGATTGGCAAAAAGTGCCAAGCCTTGGTCGTAGAGGCGCTGCGTTTTATGGTCGATCTCGTTCCATTTCTGGTGTGTTTTGAAAACGAATATGAGCCAATCGAATGTGCCAGGTGCGGTCGAAACCGGAGCCATGTCGGTTAGACCTGCGGAACGCCAGCTGTCAAAGGCGGGTAACAGGACATTCGTGACTCGGTCTACCGCCGCCGCAAGATCCTCCCCCAGCGCTTCGGATTCGACGGTGCAGCCTTGTTTGCGAGCCCAAGTGGGTGGCTCAAAAAAATATGCCCAGCCACCACGCTTCAACGCCTTTTGCCGACAGTAACGCGGGAGTGTAGACGAGGTGTGGAGTGTTTTCATACAAGAGAAGCCAAATCCTGTCCGTCTGACCTGATTGAGTTCGCGGCCCTGTATGGTGCGGTCGAGTCATCGATGGTTGCCTTCGACCAAACTGGCTGTCGAGTGCGACCAGTTCCACGATAGCCCGTTGGCGGAGGAGCCTCGCCGCGGGCCACCGCGCGTGCAAGTTCACCGGTGTCGCGATAATCCAGGTACGCGGCGACCATGTCGGCCCGCATGACTGCTGGCCATGTGCCGATCGGCGGGTAACGAGCAGGAAGCGCAATGCGGGATGCCATTAACGTCAATCCGCGGCCGCAATAGGCCGTCGCTCCAAGTGTTCCATCTAGCTTGATGGTAGGGGTTTCAGTGGATATATCGCCCGTGGACACAACGCTTCAGGGTTCCCATTTTCGATATCCGTACCTCGTGGTCTCTGCGCGTCCCGTGCTTGGTTCACCAGCTCTCTGACGTTGAGGTCGGAACCCTGGAAGAGACAAGGGGTAGCAATGACTGGTATGGAAATCGGCTGGCGTGGAGAGCAATTGGGATGGTGTACGCGCGTGACCGGATCAGACGCGATGAACATTTGGAAGGCTTAGCTTGAGAGCTGCCTCGAAAAAGAAGCAGCCGAAATCTTACTTCAGATAGTTCGAGAATGTGGCCATCCTATTTCGGCAGGCTTGTGGTTGCCCGCTGATCGAGAGGCATGTGATTCCCGTTAGTTGCCAGCACTCGTTCCGACAATCTGCCGCTCAACCCTGCGCGGAGGCAAGCTTTGAAAGTTCAATTGTCGGAATGACAAACTTGTTTTGAATCGGACCAGAAGGGGAGCCTTGGGGCACGAATTGCTAGCCTGCGACCAGTTGCGGCAAATAGATTTGCGCGAGCGGAAACCAAGCGCCTCGACTGGTGAACTCTCCTTGCGCGCGTGCGGCTGTCGCCGCACCGGGCTCTCGTGGACCGAGCCGCTTTGCGTCTCGGCCATCCGGCTTCGATCCCTCGCGCAAGCGGATGCGGAGCTCCTCGCCGGGGGCACTCGGAAAAGGGGCTCGCCTACGGCGACCGCTATCACTGCCCCGTTCCCGGGTGCCGCTATTAAACCGGTCTCGTCGCTGCACTCGGACCCGCGTGCCCCTTCGGGTCGCTATGCTCACGCTCTCCGGGTGCCATTTCCGTTGGGCGATGCGCCCCTGGCGCACGCCTGGTCGGGCCTGCGGCCCTAGGTAGCTCAAAGCAATTCCCATGAACACCCGATGCAAGGCGGATTGCGTCGCAGATTTCGCATTCTCTCAGGTAGAGGCGAGAGTCAGAGTGTCGCGCGGATTTGCCGTGACGGGTTATGGGCTGCGAGAGGCTCGCGGCGCCCGTCGCGGAGATCCGTGATGTCCAGACAATATTCTCGGGCGCACACCGGTGAGGACCGGGCGAACCTTTATGACGAAATCACCAGCAAGATCATCGCCGAACTGGAGGCTGGCCGAGTGCCGTGGGTCCAGCCATGGGGCAGCGTGGCGGCGAAGGCGCCTTTGGCCATGCCGAAAAGCGCCGCGTCCGGCCGTCAGTATAGCGGCATCAATGTTCTGATTCTCTGGGGAGCAGCCACTGAGCGCGCATTCACAGGTCAGAGCTGGCTTACCTTCCGTCAGGCCCTGTCGCTCGGTGGGCACGTCCGCAAGGGTGAGCGCGGCACGACCGTCGTCTATGCCGACCGCTTTGTGCCAGTCGACGAAAAGCGCCGCGCGAGCGAGAACGGTGAGGAAGCGCAGGCCATTCCGTTCCTCAAGCGCTTCACTGTCTACGATACAGGCGATTTGTCCCTTGTCGCAAAGGTCGACCTTCCAGAAGAGAGGCGTTCGCCGCAGGTCGACACCTTCGCTCGCGCGGCAGGTCCGGCTGCCTGGAAACATATCTGCGGTCCGGCTTGTTCCCACAGCGCGCGAGCATCGGCGGGATCGATGTCAAGTCAAGAAGTGCAGTGAGGGTGAGGGGCGACATGAAGACAATTGAACGCGTGAACGGCGTCGGCATAGTTCTGCTGTTCGGCAGCTGCATGACCATCTTGGCATCCATCCTGGTGGTCCCTATCCTGGTCAAGTTCCAGGCGGCCTACGCCTCGGTCAAACACGTCGAATTGTTGGTGGCGTTGGCGCTGATGGCGCCTGCATTCGTCACGGCGATCGCTTCACCCTTCATCGGCACAGTCATCGACCGTTGGGGAAGCCGCAAATTTTTGGTGTGGGGCACAGCGCTATACGCCGCCTCCGGCGTCGCTCCGCTCTGGCTCGATGGCATAACTGAAATCGTCGTCTCTCGGTTCATTTTCGGTGCCGCTGAAGCCATCGTGATGACGTGCTGCACGTCCATCATCGGTACTCACTTCAGAGGACAGGAGCGCGAACGTTATCTTAATCTGCAAATGCGCTTTATCGGCGTTGCCGGCACAGTTCTCTTTTTTATCAGTGGTGCTCTCGGCGAAATGAACTGGCGGCTGCCGTTCGCGCTCTATGGTCTCGCGCTGCTCCTGATTCCCTTCCAACTGCGACTGCCCCCCCCACAATACGCGCCGCGCACCGATACGCTGGGGTTCGCAGCTACACGGCCGCCAAAGTCCGCGCTGCTTCCCCAGATTACAGTCATGCTGGTTGGCATGATCGCCGTCTACTTACCGCCGGTCCAGTACCCGTTTCTGCTCGCAGATCTGGGTATAACGTCGACACAAGCCATCGGAATGGGGGCCGCTTTCGGAATTCTTTCGGCTACCGCGGGAACGTTGCTGTGGCCCGTCTTACGGAGGCGGTTCAATACGCAATCGATCAACGTCTTGGTCTTTGCGCTGCTGGCAGTGGGGATTTGGTGGCTGTCGCGCATCACCAGCTATGCCGAGAGTTTCGTCGTCCTCGCAGTACATGGACTTGGTGCTGGGATGCTGGTTCCCAATGTCATGGCCTGGACGATGGCCGCCGCAAAACCCTGGCACATGGGCAAGGCAACCGGCCAGGTATACTTCGGTCTGTATTTCGGTCAGTTCTTGAGCCCACTGCTCGTTGCGCCGCTGGCCGCGTCGGTCGGCGGTCTTCGCCCCGCATTGGTCGTCGTCGCCGCCGCGATGGCATTGTTTGCCTTGATCGCCCTCGCCATCGCGCGCGAGTCGACCTTACGCGAGCGGCGAGATACCGCAGCCTCACTCAAATGGTAACTCGACTGCATAGCCATGAAGCATCATTGGCGTCGCGTCGGCGCGATGGACGGGCGTGGCGGTCTTCGCTCAAGATGGCTGTCACTTCGGCCGATCGGGCCGCCCCGGGAGCGCTCCGCGAACAGTGGAAGAGCGAACTGTCCGGGTGTTCTGCGCATACTTCAGGTCAAGCCGTCGTCTGCCGCTGAGTGGCTGGCATCGCCCTCGAAGTCGGATCCGACAAATCCGCGTTCGGTCGGCCGCAGCGTGACAGATCGCCGTTTAGAAGCTCAGAGCCGTAGCAGGGCTTCGCAACAGGCAGGACCAGCTGTATTCGCATAAACGCCCTTCCGGCCCGGCCCATCACTAGGAAGCGGACAGGGATGTGATGATGCTTTCTACCTTTCTCGCCGCCGCGCCCCGATCACGTGTTCGGCCGCGCCGATCCGAAGCATGACACGCCCCTCTCTGAGGGGATGGCTACCTAGTTCAGCGTTTTCTTGGTTCGAATCATATCAGGCGGCGTCGGCGAGTTTGTAGGACCAGGTATGGATGACGGGATGGCGATTGATGTCGTC
>NZ_JBEPOS010000036.1:0-59869 GCF_040546885.1 Bradyrhizobium sp. S3.2.6
GCTATTGGTCGCATCGTCGACACCTACACGCCCGCAGAATCCACAAACTACTTCGTGGCCGCAGGGTACTTGCAACCTGATCGGTTAACGCTCTAGCGAGGCTAACCACCCTACGAAGCTACAAATCCAAAAACAAAAGCCCGGCCGAACGGCCGGGCTTTTGAACTGTTAGAAGCGAGAGCGGCTTATGCGGCCTCGTCGGCGACGGTGGTGTCGTCGCCGTCGGTATCGCCCTCGGCATCCGCCTCGCCTTCGCCCTCGGCGGCTTCCGCCTTGGCGTTGCGGCGCGGGCTCTTGGCGAGCTGGGCCTCGATCTCCTTGACCGCTTCGGTCTCGGTCGAGTGCTGCACCACCGCGATCTCGCGGGAGAGACGATCGAGCGCCGCTTCATAGAGCTGACGTTCAGAGTAGGACTGCTCCGGCTGCGACTCCGAGCGATAGAGATCGCGCACGACTTCCGCGATCGCGACGATGTCGCCCGAGTTGATCTTCGCTTCGTATTCCTGGGCGCGGCGCGACCACATGGTGCGCTTGACGCGGGCACGGCCCTTGAGCGTCTCCAGCGCCTTCTTCACCAGCGCGGGCTCGGACAGCTTGCGCATGCCGACGTTGGCCACCTTGGCGGTCGGAACGCGCAGCGTCATCTTGTCCTTGATGAAGTTGATGACGAACAGCTCGAGCTTCGCGCCGGCAATCTCCTGCTCCTCGATGGCCAGGATCTGGCCGACGCCGTGAGCGGGATAGACGACGAATTCATTGGCTCTGAAGCCCTGACGCTGGGTCACGACCTTCTTTTCCTCGACCTTCGGCGCGGGTGCAGCGGCCTTCACGGCCGGCTTGGCAGCAGCAACGGGAGCCTTGGCAGGGGCGGCAGCAACAGGAGCCTTCGGAGCAACAGGCTTGGCAGCAGGAGTCTTGGCAGCAACAGGCTTCGTAGCGGGAGCCTTGGCAGCGGGAGCCTTGGCGGCAGCAGGCTTGGCAACGGTCGCTTTCGCGGCCGGTTTGGCAGTCTTGTGAGGCATTGCGCTTCTTTTGTTCTTCGAGGACTTTGCAGCCGGCGGCGCCTTGGCAGCGGCCCGACCCTTGGATGCGCTACGGCTGGCCGCGGCGACTTTTTTGGCCTCCTTATGGGAAGCCCTCGCTGAAGTACTCTTTTTACGCGTTTTCTGTGACACAGCCTGCGCGCGGAAACTGCCACGCCCCTGTTCGACATCTGGTTTCACGGGAACCCGGCGGAGCCAACAGGGCTGACGAGGGGTTCGGGTTAATGTGCCCAATATAGCACATTTCCCGCAAAAATCAATGATTTAGGGGTCGTGAGGCTGGTTTTCGACGCTGACGAAGGTATTAGGGTTAAGTTTGCGCCGGAATTTAGTCTCCGGAGCCGGGGTTCGGAGAAAAATATTTCTCGAACTTCCCTTCCATCCCGTCGAATTCCTTCGCGTCGTCGGGTGATTCTTTCTTCTGGGTGATGTTCGGCCAGCTCTTGGCGTAGTCGGCGTTGACCTGGAGCCACTTTTCCAGGCCCGGTTCCGTGTCCGGCTTGATGGCGTCGGCTGGGCATTCCGGCTCGCACACGCCGCAGTCGATACACTCATCCGGGTGGATGACGAGCATGTTCTCGCCCTCGTAGAAACAGTCGACCGGGCAGACCTCGACGCAGTCGGTGTACTTGCATTTGATGCAGGCTTCAGTGACGACGTAAGTCATCCAACGCTCCGAAAAGCTCTTTTAAAACTCGCGGCTTGCGTAGCGCGGATGGCCCGGCGCTGCAAGGTCGGGAAGCCCCGATCATGAGGGCTTTGTGTGGTTGATCGACCAAGAAATGAACCGAAAACGCAATTAATTACTCTTTGCGTTCACTGAGCTCCTCGTAGAGCACGCGCGCCGAGGCTGCATCGCCGCGGCGCGCATTGAAGCCGGTCACCTTCAACACGCGTACGGTGCGATCGAGCGCGACGGTGATGACGTCGCCGACCTTGACCGCGTGGCCCGGCGATTTCTCGCGTGTGCCGTTGACGCGGACATGGCCGGACTCGACGAGCTCAGCCGCGGAGGTGCGCGCCTTTACCACCCGCGCGTGCCACAGCCATTTGTCGAGGCGCTGCCGCTCGGTCGTGGGATCACTCCTTGCGACCGGACAGCTGCTCCTTCAGCGCAGCGAGCTTGGCGAAGGGCGAGTTCGGATCGACGGGGCGATCGCGCTCGCGCGGGTTCGCGCTCGAGGCGTAGGGACGCAGCGACGGACCACCCTGACGGTCGCGGCCCTTGTCGCGGTCGCGGCCACGATTGTCGCGGCCCTTGTCGCGATCACCGCCGAACTTCTTGTTGTCGCGGTTGCGATCCTTGTTGTCGCGGTCCTTGCCCTGGAAACTGCGATTTCTGTCGTCGCGCCCTTCCTGACGCGGCGCACCTTCGGCACCACCTTCGCGCGGCTTGCGGAAGTCCTTAGCCCCGTCTCTGCGATGACCGCCGTGGCGATGACGCTGCTCGCCGCGCTTCTCGCCATCGGCCGCCTGCGCGGCTTCGCCTTCCGCGGGCGCGGCGCCAGCTTCAGCACCGGCCTGCGGACGCTGGTTGTTGTGGCGCTGATGACGATGGCGCTCGTGGCGCGGCTTGCGATCCTCGTGACGGCCACCGGGACGCCAGACTTCGACGAGCTCAGGCTCGGCAGGTGCCGCAGCAGCCTCGGGCGCCGCCGCAGCCTCAGGTGCAGCAGCATCGGGCGATGCGGCAGCTTCGGTTGCAGCGATCTCGGCCGGAGCGCTTTCAGCGGCAGCCTCCGCAGCCGCAGCAGCCTCTTCCGCCGGCGGCGCGATGCCGGGGGCATCTTCGGGCGTGACGGGCGCTTCGGGCGAGGCTTCGAGCGCCGGCTCTTCGTGCGCTCCCTCGTCGGTCTGCTCCAGGCCGGGCGCGTCTTCGACGGTGACGGCTTCGATCGCGGCATCTGCGGGCGCCGCGGCCTCCTCGGTCGCGGGCGTCTCGCCGGCAGCTTCAGCCGCCGGCGTCTCGGCAGCAGGCGCGGCCGGCTTGGGCGGAAGTGGCGCACGCTTCTCCATGCGATAGCCAAGCGCGCGTAGCACCGAGGCAAAATCCTCGCCGGCGGAGCCGGTGAGCGAGGTCATCGCCTGCGTCACCACGAAGCCGCGGCCGTCGAACGCGCCGGCGGGCTTTTCGCCTAGCGCGTTGTCGCGCCAGGCCAGCGCCGGACGAATCAGGTCGGCCAGGCGCTCCAGGATGTCGACGCGGACGGCGCGCTCGCCGGCCTGCTTGTAGCCGAGCACGCGATAGGCATCGCGCGGCAGCTGCTTGTCGACCGGGAACGAGGTGCGACCCGACGATGCCAGATGCTGCGCACCTGAAAGCGCCGAAAGATCAACATTGTCCTGCTTCAGCGCCCACAGCAGCGCGGCCAGCGCACGCGCGGCGGGCTTCAGGATGCCGGGGAAATAGATGTGATAGGCGCCGAAGCGGACGCCGTATTTGCGCAAGGTCGCGCGCGAGGGCTGGTCGAGATCCTTCAGCTCGTTGGCGATCTTGGGTCGCTCCAGCACGCCGAGTGCCTCGACGAGCTGGTAGGCGATGCCGCGGGCAATGCCGGTGACGTCTTCGGCCTTCGACAGCTCGAACATCGGCCCGAGCAGCTTTTCGATGTGCGTCTTGAGCCAGAGGTCGAGCCGCGCCTGCACCTTCTCGCGGGGGCTACCTGTCAGCCGCTCGTCCGAGATGATGCGGATGCGTGGATGCAGCGCCTCCTCTGCGGCGGTCAGCCGCGCCACCGCATCGCCGGTCCAGCGGATGGTGCCGTCCGAGGTCAGCACGAACTGATCGTCCGGCGCATTGCCGAGCTTTTCGGCGCGCGTGTTGATCTCGCCGGCGAGCACCGCTTGCGCAGCAGCCTGCAAGGCTTTCGCATCGGAGCCGGCTTCCGCCGCATCCGGTGCAAAGGTGAAGCCATCGAGGCGGCCGATGACATGGCCTTCGACGATGACTTCGCCGGTCTTGCCGATTTCCGTATTCAAGCTCGTGTTCTCCCGCAGGCGGCGCATCAATACACTGGTCCGGCGATCAACGAAACGCTCAGTCAAGCGTTCATGGAGCGCATCCGATAATTTATTTTCGACCTCCCGCGCGATCCCCTGCCAGCGTTCGGGGTCCTTCAGCCAGTCCGGGCGGTTGGCGACGAAGGTCCAGGTGCGAATCTGCGCGATCCGGGCCGAGAGCGTGTCGATGTCGCCGTCGACGCGGTCGGCCTGGTCGACCTGGGCGGCAAACCAGGAATCGGGGATGCAGCCCTTCTGCATCAGGAAACCGTAGAGCGTGGTGACGAGCTCGGCATGGGCGGCCGGCGACAGCTTTCGGTAGTCCGGGACCTGGCAGACCTCCCACAGACGTTCCACGGCGGCCTTGCCATGCGCGATATCGCGCACCTCGACGTCGCGGGCGGCGTGGTCGAGCACGCGCATGTCCTCGGCAATGGGTGCCCGCGTCAGCACCTCATGGCCGGGGCCGAGGTTCAGCGAGACCTGGAGCGCGCCGAGCGAGGAGAAATCCAGCTTCGCGTTGCGCCATTGCAGCATCTTCACGGGGTCGAAGATGTGGTTCTGGAGCGCATTCACCAGCTCGGGCTCGAACGGGCCGCAGCGTCCCGTCGTCCCAAAGGTGCCGTTGCGCGTGGCGCGGCCGGCGCGGCCGGCGACCTGCGCGAATTCGGCCGGTGTCAGGCGGCGGAACTGATAGCCGTCGAACTTGCGGTCGGAGGCGAAGGCGACGTGGTCGACGTCGAGATTGAGGCCCATGCCGACGGCGTCGGTGGCGACGAGATAATCGACGTCGCCGTTCTGGAACATCTCGACTTGCGCGTTTCTGGTGCGCGGCGACAGTGAACCCAGCACCACGGCGGCGCCGCCATGCTGGCGCCTGATCAGCTCGGCGATGGCGTAGACCTCGTCGGCCGAGAAGGCGACGATCGCGGTGCGGCGCGGCTGGCGCGTGATCTTGCGATCGCCGGCGAATTCCAGCTGCGACAGGCGCGGACGGGTGATCATGGAGACGCCGGGCAGCAGCCGCTCGATGATCGGGCGCATGGTGGCAGCGCCCAGCAGCAGCGTCTCGTCGCGGCCGCGGCGGTTGAGGATGCGGTCGGTGAAGACGTGGCCGCGTTCCAGATCCGACGCAATCTGGATCTCGTCGACGGCGAGGAAGGAGACGTCGAGGTCGCGCGGCATCGCCTCGACCGTCGACACCCAGTAACGCGGGTTCTTCGGCTTGATCTTCTCCTCGCCGGTGATCAGCGCCACGGCCTCAGCGCCAACGCGGCCGACGATCTTGTTATAGACCTCGCGCGCGAGCAGCCGCAGCGGCAGGCCGATCATGCCCGAGGAATGCGCGAGCATCCGTTCGATGGCGAGATGGGTCTTGCCGGTGTTGGTCGGCCCGAGCACCGCAGTGACGCCGGCGCCAGGCACGCGATCGGAAAGCGCGCGCTCGGAGGCGAAGGGGGAAGAGGAAAAGGCCATGTCTGAATGATTAGGTAGTGGCGATTGGGGCGAATGTCAGTGCTGTTTGGGGCGGCGAGGTGCTGTCAGCCATGTCTCCGAACGCGGCCAAATTCTCCGCTGTCATGCCCCGGCTTGACCGGGGCATCCAGTACGCCGCGGCCTGTCCGCTCCACCACAACCGCCTCGGCGTACTGGATCGCCCGGTCAAGCCGGGCGATGACACCGATCGTGTGGGAGCAGCTTCCCCAAATCCCGCGCAACTGTCTCACTTTGCGACGCTTTTTCCTGTGCCCTTAAGCTTCGGAACGACTCCAGAACGAATCGCGGCCGAATCGCTGACTCCCCGGTGAGTCCTGTTCCGTTCACGCAACATGTCGCGGGACGCTTGTTTCCATCGCACTAGATGGAGTTTTGGGCTGTCGCACAAGCGACGATGTGGTGGCGGATTTCGTTAAGTTGGGGATGGCGCGAAGTCGAATCAGAATCGGGGAGGAGTCAAATGGATTCCCCGAAAAGCGGCCCCTCAACCCATTTTCGCGAAAACAACCCCATGCACAGTAGCTAAGTCATTGTTATGATTAGGGGGAGCGTCGCAGCGGCGGCTACTGCGTCTTCGCCACCCTTGGCGGCTGGGCGGTGGTGATGAAGCTGGTGGCTTCCAGCATCGCCGGCCCTAAGGGCGTCGGCACTTTCAGCCAGAACGGGACCAGGATCCGCGTGCCCGCCACCGGCGCGAAGGCGATCTCGATGTTGCGCTGGGCGGCGAGGTATTTGATCACGGGGCGGTCGGGGATATAGCCGGCCACAGGCACGAAATAGAGCGCGCAGACCACGACCGGGCCGCGATAGCCCTTCTCGGCCTTCACCGTCTCCATGCGCTTGAAATCGAGCTTCAGCTCGTAGCGCATGCGGCCGTCGAACACGGGCGCGCTGCCGTGGCAGGCCTCCGGCGACACGGGATCGCCGGTGCCTGATACGCGCACCAGCGAGGCCGTCATCGGATCGAACACGCCGCGGCGATGCGCGTCGGTGACGACGATGCGGTCGGCATCGACCGGCGGCTCCGGGATGATGCCGAAATCCTTCACATTGCCCTTGTCGAGGTTGATGTGGATCTCTTCGGTCTTCTTCGACGTGGTGGTGGAGGCCTGATAGGCGGTCGCGACCAGCGCGCCATTGACCACGCGACCCTGCGAGGCGCCGGTGCCGGACCCGCCCGCGAACGATTTCAGGATGCCGGTGGTGCCGCCGCTGGCCGCCGCGGAAAACACGTCGTCCTGGATATCGATGTTCCAGGCGCCGCGGCCGACCGGAATGCCCGACAGCGTCGCCTCATACTGCGCCTCGAGCTTGCCCTGCGCGGCCGCAGGCTCCGCCGCCCACGCCAGCACCAGGGCGCCAACAGCGGCCAGCGCCAGCCGGGCGGCAAAGGCCAGCCTACCGGCCGATCGCAGCCGGGGCAGAAAGAGGGGCGAGGTGTGCACGAGACGATCCAATCGGGACGCGAGTGGGTGTTACTTAAGCCTGTTACGGCCGCAAGCAATGTATCCGGGCACGATAAGCCGGGAACTCACCGGAGTCTTTCGGCGGTGAATGCGCCCTTTATGTGATGGTAAGGCGCTTTAAACATTGCCGTTTTGGTGATTGAGGATGCGTCAGGGGCGCACACCTCGCCCTGCGCACTTGGCTGTCATGCCCCGGCTCGACCGGGGCATCCAGTACGCCGCGGCCTCTCTGTTCCAGCCGCGCCGCCGGTGGAATACTGGATCGCCCGCCTTCGCGGGCGATGACACCTGAATATGCCGATCGAGATCCCGGGTTCGGGCTCCCGCCCGCCCCGGGACGACGGGCCCAAAAAGGCCCGTCGCCTTGACTACCCGCCCCTTCCCCCCTATACGTCCGCCCGCTCCCTGCAAGGACAGAGAATTTGCCCCCGTGGCGCCCCGGATGGCGGCCGCAACTCGTTGGGGGCTCGAAACTGAGGATTAGTGACATGTCTCGCCGCTGCGAACTGACGGCCAAGGGCCCCCTCGTCGGCCACAAGGTCAGCCACTCCAACATCAAGACCAAGCGCCGCTTCCTGCCGAACCTGGTCAACGTGACCTTCATCAGCGAAGCCCTGGAGCGCAACGTGCGCCTGCGCGTCTCCACCAACGCGGTGAAGAGCGTCGACCACAATGGCGGCCTCGACGCCTTCCTGCTCAAGGCCAAGGCCGACGTGCTGTCGCCGCGCGCCCTCGAGCTGAAGCGCGCCATCCAGAAGAAGGTCGGCGACGCGCCGGTCAAGAAGGCCAGCTAAGCGAATTTTTTGAGTTGGGCGGGGGCTAGGTTGCGTCGCGTGGCGTAGGCTTAGCCGAGTAGAGTTTTGCGTTGCGGCCGGATCGAGAGATCTGGCCGTTTTTGTTGGGGGGCTCTTGGTAGTTCGATTGTCTACTGCACCTTTTCGCCGATATAGCCGATAGCGGCAGTTCCATCGGACCGATCGCACCAGAAATGCACGCGCCCCGCACCAGGAGTGTAACGAGCATGTAGATCGAAACAGCGCGTTTCGCCGTCAGCATCCTCGAAATTAAATTGGCTGCGTCGTTGCTCGTGCTCGGGCGTAACCTTCGAGTGAAACGTTGGAAGCACTTGAGTGGGCAAGTCCCACTCACCAAGCGCCGCTTGGATCTGCCACAGGCGCCGATTGATCGCCAAAAGCTCAGGCATACCCGACTTCAAAGAGCGAACCTGCGCCTCAACTCTCGCCAAGAACCGAAGGCGAGGAAAGTACTTGGCTCTATTTTCCCATAGATCGTCACCATCAACAGGCTCTGAAAGCGCCACGATGCGAAGCCATGGCCGCACTTGCTCAATATGGTCTCGAAGAGAAGCGTGCCGGACGAGCACATTCTCTGACTCAATTGTGCCGTCGTCACGCAATTCAAATCTGGTGATTACCAGCGACGATTGCCGCCAAGGTTCAGAGTCTAGACTAACGGCCAACGCATCAAATTCGTAAGAAAAGCCTAGCGCCACCGCCTGCTTCCCTTGGAATTCGTAGTCGAGGTTCTGGCTTATTTCGTGCTCTAGCCCAATGTGGAAAGGCGCGCGATTTTCTAGACCGCGAAGAAAGCGCCAGTCGTCCACTGTCTCGCCGTCCGAACGTAACGAACCTAACCAAACATTGTCGCCAAGCGGAACGCCGTTTAGCGGGATGGAGGAATGGAGTGCGAGATCCAATCTCTCCTTCTTCAGCTCCTTCAGTACGCTGATCAACGTCCGCACGGTATCCCTGGCCGTCGCTTGAGAGACCGGCCCCTGCAGGTACGAGAGCTCATTGAGGAAAGTTAGAAATGTCATCTAAGGAAGCAAGCGGTCGAGCGATTTATCCCATTGATCAAAAAAGCCGTCGGGCCAGACGTTCAACCGTCCCTCTCGAGATATCCTTGGTTGCTCATGCGATGGCTCTAGCGCTCCTCTTGGACGGTGAAAGAAGTTAAGCCCGATCTGCTCAGGTGCAATTACGCCATCTTTCACCGCAATCCTGATACCGTTAAGAAGGTGATCACTATGCGTTTCGACAATAATTGTAATCCCGGCGGCAACCGCGCGCGCTATCATCTCGCCCATGGCACCTTGGCCTTGCGGATGCAAGTGTGCCTCAGGATTCTCTACCAAAACCCAACTACCTCGCGGCGAGGCCAAGCAAGCGACCACCACGGGCAGCGCGTAAGTTAAGCCAAAGCCAACGTTGGTCGGCCGAAATGGATTTGAACTACTGATACCGGCAGAACCACCATACGTGTAATCAAGACGAATAAAATCGGTGCGCGGGACCTCCGCGACATCTACGCTCACGCCCGGACTGAACATCTGCATCCACGCGTTAGTTTGTGATAGCAATCCAGGAGCGGCTTCTTCGGGATGTTGAAGCGTTTCTGGGATAGCGACATCCCGAAATGCGTTTAGATAGTGCGCAGTAAACTCGCCGCGTGTACCGAGAAATCGACGCTCACTCACCACATGATAGGACTTAGGATAGCTGACGTTGGGGCTCGCTCGATCAGCTCTCAAATATTGAAAATTGTTACCAAAGAGTCCTCCGTCGAAATTACCCGCGAACATCGAATGCTTTGGAGTAGCTGCAAAGTGCAAAACGTCCGCCTCGGGCGCATACGCGGCTTCCCATTCCCACGGAGTGCGTCCATCGTGCAAGCCAACACGAATGACATCATCTTCGTGTTGATCGTGAAGTAAGTCCGACCCAGTTCCTAGTTCAACTAGCTCGCCATTTAGCAAGAAGCCCTTGGTGTCAAGGAAGCCGGCATCTCGGGATTGTCGAAGTAACGCAAGGGCCTGCAACGCGGTACTTTTTCCTGCTCCGTTTAGGCCAGCGAGCACTGTCAGCGGCCTGAGTTCAAGAGAAACATCTTTGAATGCTTTGAAATTGTGCAGCGATAGAAGGTTAGCCATGGGTTACTTTCCGAAAAGCTCTCTCTACTGCGGCAAACCGAAGGCGAACCTTGCCGATGTCACCTGTACCTTGAGATATAGCGCTCTCAAATGTCCGATCTTGCATTAGCTCCATCATTTGAGCTCGAATCTCTGCCGACTTTTCGATGCATCGCCGACGCTCCACCTCTGTGAGCGAGGCAATAGCTACGGAGACTGTCTCAAACAACGCTTTGTTTATCGGCATACGCGCGTCTTGTTCTTGATAGCGCTTTCGGAAGGCGTCATCGCCGAAGATTTCGGTCGCGGTCTTCATTGCAGCATTAAAGTCATCTGCAAAGCGCCGGAGCTGGCTACGACTTTGGGTGTTTATCTGGCGCATAGCGTCACCGAGAAAACGGTCAAAGTCGTAGGCCTTAAAATCTTCAGGCTTAGTCATACGAAACGCCATGAAGCGTAGAACCATCTCGCGATCTGCCATACGTTCGTCGCGTATGCTGTACGTAGTAGCGATCTTGAAAGAGTCGTTTGCAGCCAAGTCCCGGAGGAAGTTTCTAGCCGGGCCGGGAATGAGAGCGTGACGTAGTTCCTGGCTTGAGAGCGGTAATCCTCCGGTATTGATTCGCGCAAAGATGTTGAATTTCACTTCTTGCGGAGTACCGTGTCTGATCAGATGAACTACTAGCTCAGTTTCACGAAGGCGACGCTTTAGCCGCGCCGGCAAACCATCAAAGACCATCCCGTCGAACGAACTTCCCAAGTACTCCAAACCGCTCAAGCGCAGCGGGGGATCATCTATAAGTTCCGGGGAGATGAATCGGGTGATCGTGGTGAGTCGCTGGATGCCGTCTACGATCGCCCAGTTTTCGTTTTCATCTTCGGCCGCGTATAACGTTGGAAGGGGTATCCTCAGGAGGAGAGATTCAATTAAGCGGCTTTGCTGTCGTTCCGTCCAAATTCCTCGACGTCGCTGAAAGTCAGGCTCAAGATCGATTGCGCGCGCGGCGATTCTGGACAGTAATAAATCAATCGTCATCGACCTCGTCGCGACGTCAATATCATCTGGATTGAATGGCTCCCCAATGGCGACATCTTCGAAGCGAGGCCGGACCTCCACTTCAATACCAGACGCTTCCCCAAACGAAGTACTCTCTTCCAGACCTAGTTTTCCGTCGCTAGCCATTCTAGTCTCCACCTAGTCTTAAATAGCCCAGGTCCTAGATTCTAGCTAGTTGTTCGATCCTAATCTCAATTTGGATCTTAATCTGCCCAAGGGCAGGCCTCCCATTGGGGGAGCCAACGGAACCGTCTCTTCCCTCACGCTTTCGCTCCTCAGGACGCTTCCGTTCACCCCTCCCTGAAGGTTCACCACAATCGTGGGGGCACATTTTTTACCTAATCCGGAATACTCGTATAGATTGTATCTCATGAAGATGAGTACCAATGCCTTGGATCAGGACCGCAACACCGACCCGAGAAGCTCGTCATCTGCCGTGAGACACAACAAAGGGATCAGCGAGAGCATCTCTAACGTCTTTAAGCTCTATCGTTGTCTCCGTAAGACAGATAGGACACAGCCGCGGCAGCTGATGCTTTTTGATCTCAACATCGGCGCGACGACGGAGCGGACGACGCGGCATCACTGATAAATCAAGATCGATTCGGTCCTAGGATCACGACAGCGGCGGATGCAACGACGACATCTCGCGGTCCGGTGCGAAACCTCCCCTACCCCCGAAAATCAATGCTCCGCAGCACGATCCCCGGCGGCGTGCCCTCGAACTCCGTCGCCTGATATTTGCGCCCCGCGCAGGCTTCGATGCGCTCGCGCAGGCGGCTGAACTGGGCTTCGCGCTGGTCGGGTCTGGCGCGCGGGCCCGGCGCCAGCGCCCGCGCGCGCGTTAACCGTCCATTAACCAACGCACCCTAGCCTGCTGTAATCGTCCAGCCATCATTAGCCCGAAATGCCTTCCCGGTTCGCTCCAGGAGAAGCGCCGATGTGCGTTGCGTTGTTGACGTATGCCGAACTCAGTGCCCGCCTCAACATCTCGCGCGAGGCCGCGCGTTCGCTTGCAAGACGACGCCGTTTGCCGCGCTCGCGTTCGGATGATGGCAAAGCCCTGGTGAGCGTTGATTTCTCCGAACTCCGGTACATGCCCCGCCCACGGCGTGGCCGCCAGGCAGACCCCGTCGCCGCCTCCATGGCAAAGATCGAGGCATTCAAGGCGGAGGCCTTCAAGGCGGAGGTCGCGCGGCTCGAAGCAGTCGCAACCGGCTACAGGTCAGATTTCGAGCGCGAGCGCGAGCGCGCCGATCGCCTGGCCGTCGAGCTGCTGCAGGCGGCTGCCGAGACGACGGCAGCCAATGCGTGGGCGGCACGACTGGAAGACGAAGTGACGGCGCTGCGGACCGGTCGCCGAGCTGGCGGCGCAATCGGGGGACAAGCCGCGCTTCGATTGGGACATCTGGCCGCGGCCATCGTGGACGGAGACCGCGCGGCTCGCAGGTAGCACTCGAACCTTTCTCCATCCCGGCCCGCCGGAGCAACCGCGAGGAAAGAATGACTGGCATCACCGAAATTCGCGAGATGAAGGCGCGCATTATCGTGTTCGGGGTCGGCGGCGCCGGCGGCAATGCTGTCAACAACATGATCACGGCCGGGCTGCAAGGGGTCGACTTCGTCGTCGCCAATACCGACGCGCAGGCGCTTGCCATGTCGAAGGCGACGCGCCTCATCCAGCTGGGCACAAATGTGACTGCAGGCCTTGGCGCCGGCTCGCAGCCCGAATTGGGACGCGCCGCAGCCGAGGAGGCAATCGATACGATCCGCGATCATTTGATCGGCGCGCACATGGTCTTCGTGACTGCCGGCATGGGCGGCGGTACCGGCACCGGGGCTGCACCCATCATCGCCAGGACTGCACGCGAGCTCGGCATTCTCACCATCGGCGTGGTCACCAAGCCATTCTACTTCGAGGGCCGGCGCCGCATGCGCTTTGCCGAAGCCGGGATCGAGGAGTTGCTGAAGACAGTCGACACCCTGCTGATCATCCCGAACCAGAACCTGTTCCGGGTGGCCAGCGAGAAGACCACATTCGCCGATGCCTTTGCCCTTGCCGATCAGGTGCTTTATTCGGGTGTGGCCTGCATCAGCGACCTCATCGTCAAGGAAGGCCTGATCAATCTCGATTTTGCCGACGTTCTCTCCGTGATGCGAGAGAAGGGCAAGGCCATGATGGGAAGGGGCGAAGCATCCGGCGAGAAGCGCGTGCTCGCCGCCGCCGTGGCCGCAATTTCCAATCCATTGATCGAGAACCCCTCGATCAAGCGCGCCAGTGGCCTCATCATCTCCATCACCGGCGGCCGGGATCTCATGCTGTTCGAAGTCGACGAAGCTGCGACCCGCATTCGCGACGAGGCCGACCCGGACGCCAACATCATCGTCGGCGCGTCGTTTGATGAAAGCCTCGAAGGTATCGTCCGCGTCTCAGTGGTGGCGACCGGAATCGATAATCTTGACCCGGCGCAGCAGACGCAACCGGCGGAAAGCCCACTCACGCAGCTCGCCGGCAGGCTGCGCAACGACAGCCGCCGCATCGCCGATCGCATCGAGCGCGGCGCACCGCTTCCGCAAGTAGAGAGTCCGCCGCTCCGCCCGGAGGCCCGCCACCCGGCGGGGCAACCGGCAAGGCCGAATCCGGAATATACGCGCCACGCGGCTCCCCAGCCGCACGATCCTTACGACCGCTCCTCTGCGCGCAATGCGACCGACGAAGCCATTCTCGAGATCCCGGCCTTCCTGCGCCGAGCGGCCAACTGAGCTGGTCGCAAGCACCAGCACATGGACCGCTGCGACGCGGCTCCAAGGCGCGATGAGATCAAGTTCGGTTGGCTGTCGGAGGTCCACCTCTCCCTAGCGGGAAGAGGTCGTCTGAATTCCCGGCTCGCATCCCAAGGTGCGCAGCGCGCCGAATCCTTCACGCTGCCGTGCTGCGCGGGTTCTCCGCTGCTTCCGTTTTTTCCGCGTCCTTGTCGCGCGACAGCCATGCCGGGAAACGAAGCAGGCGATCGTTGTTGTCTTTTGCCGGTTCGATGGGCGGCACGATGGACCCCTCATTGGCCGAACTCGGGAGGTCCAGTGCAGCGTGGCCGACTCGCACCGCATCCGCGCGCTGATCCAGTTCGCGCAAGAGGGGTCCGATTACACCGTCGATTTCGGTCGCCACCGATACCAGAAAACTATTGAGCTCGCGGGCCTCGGGCACAACGACCGCAGCCTGCTCGATCGCCTTGCAGAGACCATCGACAACAGGTGCAAACGCGCTCCCGGCCTGCTTGATTCGGGTTTTGATCGCTTCGATTTCGCCCAAGACGCGATCACGCTCCCGCCTGTGCTTCTCCTCCGAAAGGCGGGCTTCGATTTCGGCGATCTGAGCCGTCAGGGTCGCGGCTTCGGATGCAAGAGCATCGCGTCGTCCGCGCGCGCGATCGAGATCGCGACTGAGATTGTCCACTAAGTCGTCCTTTCCGAACATTGCATTGCTCCGTAGGACAGCCGTGGCGCGAACCGCCAGCCCGCCAAGCAGATGAAAGGCTGGATCGGCTGGAACAGGCATCAACTTCGGGCGCGTCACATGGGCCGACATGGTGATCCCCCAATCTACACATTAGGCGACCGCATGGTTAACAGGTGGTTAATGTGAACAGCTGATGCGGCCGCGGGGCCCGCGGATGCGATCGAAAATGCGCGAAGCTTGCGCACGCTCGCGGTGCGAACCGTCGCCTCCCCCTACCCCCGAAAATCAATGCTCCGCAGCACGATCCCCGGCGGGGTGCCCTCGAACTCGGTCGCGCGGTACTTGCTCGCGGCTTGGGCTTCGATGCGGTCGCGAAGGCGGGTGAACTGGGCTTCGCGCTCGTTGTGGCGGGCCTTGGGGCCGCGCTCGAGATCGTCCATGGCGGAGGTCGAGATCGCGCACGGGACTTCTCTCGCGCCATCCTGCATCGAGAACTGGACGATCCCGCGGTCCTGTTCGTGGCCGATGAAACGGCCGCTGGTGAGGGTCATGGGTTACTCCTTTGACGCGGGTTGCTTGCTGAGGACTGAACGCGGTGTGACGGCGGTGGTTCGCCGCCATCTCTCGGTGTTGGCGGCCGGAACCTTGGCGAAGGCGGATGCGGGTGGCGCGTCTCTGCGGGCGGGAATCCCAATGAGGAGAGAGCCCTCACCCGCCGCGCGCGGGACGATGCTTCGCATCGCCCGGGGGATGATGCTTCGCATCGCCCGGGGGATGATGCTTCGCATCGCCCGGGGCGCGTCGACCTCTCCCGCGAGCGGGAGAGGTGTCCCCGCGGCGGCTTCAGTTGTCCCCGCCTAATCTCGCGAAGTCGTCGAACAGGGCGGCCACCAGCGCGCGGTGGCGGGTGTCCTCAGAGGGGAGGCTGGCGGCGTAGAGGTTGAGGAGATAGCGCGCCTTCACGGCGGCTTCGGCCCAGGAGCCGGCGGGCACCGTCATCAGGCGGTTCTCGAGATCGGCCTCGCGCTCGCGCAGCTGCCTCACATTGCTCTCGACCTCGGCCAGCGCGCGGCGCAGGTCGGTCGCCTTCTGGGCGGCCATGCCGCGGTGCTTGTCGAGATCGACGGGAATCTCAGTCATTGGCGAGGCTCTTGGGCGACGCTCGCGTCGGACGCTATCGCATCCGCAAGATCGGGCGCGCGGATCGACAGCGTCTCCATGGAGCCGAGCACACCGTCCACGGGCACGACGATCGACGTGCCGACACGGCGGCAGGCCGAGAACATCTCGCGCTCGATCGTCTCTTCGTCGGCGATCACCTGATAGCTGCCGGCCGGCAGCATCCGATCGATACCGTGGATGCGGAACGGATGCCTGAACGTGACGGTCTCCCGCCGCGAACGGATGGTCATGCACGCCTGCCTTCCTGCGAGAGCGGCCCCAGCCGACGCCAGCTTGGTTGCAACCATGCGCTCTCGGCGCGGCAATAGCCAGCACTATCAATACCGCGGCTGGTGCGCGGCGTTTTAGGCCTCGCTAGTTTTAGGCCTCGCTAATGGTGTGGTGCAGGCGTAGGCTCGACGCATCATCGCAACTCAGACGGGCATTGCCATGGCCAGGCCGATCCGCGTGCCCTATCTGATCTGGGCGACCGGCGAATACGGCAGCGCCCATCACGGCCGCAGCGACGCCAATGTCGCGCTCCGGATGGCGCGAAAGCTGCTGCGCGACGGCTTCATGGAGGTGCGCGTCTGCACGCCGCGCGGACGCGTGCTGCAATCGGACGAACTGGACGAACTCAAACCCGCACAGGAGACCAACATCATGGCCAAGGGACAGCAACGCAGCAATCGCGAAGCCAAGAAGCCGAAGAAGGACAAGACCAAGGTGATCGCCGCGGCCCCGACCCGCAAGGACGCGTGGCAGCCGGAGATCGGACAGGGGAAGAAGAAGTAGGTTAGCAAGCGCGCTCGGCCAAATCGATAGAGCCCGTCATGGCCGGGCTTGTCCCGGCCATCCACGTTCTTGTTACGCGGAAACCAGCACGTGGATGCCCGGGACAAGCCCGGGCATGACGAGTTTGTGGCACGACCGCGCATCCAACTGGCGCAGCCCTCGTCTCCTCGCCGCCGCGCTTTTCGGCTATACTCGCCCCGGTAGCATCACCTGGAGGGGCAGACCTGTGGAGCATGCGCGCGCAACCGAGCCGAAGAATCTCGTCATCTGCTGTGACGGCACCGGCAACGAGATCTCGGAAAACATCTCCAACGTCCTGAAGCTGTATCGCTGCCTGCGCAAGACCGACAAGACGCAGCCGCGGCAGATGGTGTTTTACGATCCCGGCGTCGGCACGGTGACGGAGCCGTCGACGTGGAACAGGTGGAAGGCTGACATCAACCTGGTGCTGGGGCTCGCCACCGGTTACGGGCTCGATGACAATGTGCTCAATGCCTACTGCTTCCTGGTCCAGCATTACGCGCCGGGCGATCGCATCTATCTGTTCGGCTTCTCGCGCGGCGCCTATACCGTGCGGGTGCTGGCGGGGCTGATCCACAAAATTGGTCTGATCTCGCCGGAGCAGGCGAACCTCGCAGGCTCGGGCCTCGTCGCCTACAAGCAATATTCCGGACTCGGGCGCGGCAACGACATCGAGGACCTCAAGGACGACGGCAGCGACGAGGACGGGCCGCTGCCGAAGGACCAGTTCGATCTCGCCGCGCAATTCGCCCGCATCACCTCGTCGCGCTGGCCGACCATCCATTTCATCGGCGTCTGGGACACGGTGGCGAGCGTGATCGTGCCGCGCGCCGACCGGCTCTATTGGCCGAGCCTGGAGGAGCTGGCCTTCACGCTGCGCAATCCGAGCGTAAAAATCTTCCGCCAGGCGATCGCGATCGACGAGCGGCGCTGCATGTTTCGCCTCAAGGCGTATGAGGAGCCGCAGGAGTACTGGAGCAACCGCTTCGTGCCTGACCACAGCAAGGAGAAGCAGGACATTCTGCAGGTGTGGTTCGCCGGCGTGCATTGCGACGTCGGCGGCGGTTATCCAGAGGCCGAGAGCGCGGAATCGAAATACCCGCTGCTATGGATGATCGACGAGGCGGGACGCGCCGGGCTGAACTTCAACCCGCGCACCGTGAACCAGCTCGCCTGGGGCATCCAGCACAAGGCCTCGCCGTTCCAATATGTCCCGCCGGCTTTTACCGGCAAGGCGGGCGTGCTGCACAATTCGATGAGTGCGGCCTGGCGCGTGCTGGAATTCTTGCCGAAGAGCGCGAGCTACAAGGAATGGCCGGCGCGCAAGGTGTTTTTGGGCAAGGTGTTTTTGGGCTTCTACATCCCCGATTGCGAGCCGCGGCTGATCCCCGAGGGGGCGCATGTGCATGAGAGCGTGTTGAAGCGGATGGCGGTGGAGCCGGACTATCGGCCGGTGAACATGCCGAAGGATTTTGTGACGGTGCCGATGCCGGTGGCGCCGGCGCGCGCGGAGATGGAGGAGATCGTGGCGGGGTGACGGTGGGGGTATGAACCCGTGGCCTCTCCTCTCGTCATTGCGAGCGAAGCGAAGCAATCCAGAGTCTTTCCGCGGCGGCAGACTGGATTGCTTCGCTGCGCTCGCAATGACGGAGAGTGTAGAGACGGCGTCGCGCCACACACCGGGCGGAGTTTGAGGTCGCAGCGGTACCCCACCCCGCTACCGCAACATTCCCCGATCGCCGCTACTTTTCATTAAAATTCTCTCCGCGACCTCAACGTGATCGCATCATCTCATCGGCATCATTGCAGCCTGCCACCGCGTTGTCCGCGGTATTGGAGGAGAGTGCCAATGCATCCGCGCCGACATGCTCGCGTGAAACCCGCCGGCCTGGTGTCCCGCCAGGCCAAGATCATCACCGACGCGCGTGCGCCGGTCATCGTCTGTACACTGGTGGACTATTCGCCGGGCGGCGCCTGCATCGATCTCGGCGGACAGGTCAAGATCCCCGATCGGTTCGAGCTGCTGCACGTCAACACCAAGAAACGCTGCCGCATCGCCTGGAAGCGCGGCACGCGCGTGGGCGTGGTGTTTTAGAGAGGGACTACTCCCGCATCCTCGCCTTTGTGCCCGCGACGATCTGCATCGCGACGCCCCCGATCCAGCCGGCGAACACCAGCCATGTGGCCGCATCGTGCGGATCGAGCCGCAGCACGATGACGGCGACTGACGCGAGCGAGGCGAGCGTGGCGCAGAGGGTGCCGGCGGAGCTCAATAATTCCGCGGCGTCGATCTGGCTGTGGGCCGCGTCGAAGGGTAGTTGCGGCGTGTCGATGCCGAGATAGAAGCCGACGGCACCGAGCAGCATCATCAGCAGCAGAAAGCCCTGCGTGGTGAGCGACGGGATCGCCGATCCGACATGGGCGCCGACGAACAGCCCGCAGGCTGCGCCCGCCATCGCGAGGCCAATCCGTTCCAGCACATGGGCAGTCTTGCGGACACCAAATCGCATGCCGGGCCTCCGTGACGCCCCCCGGATGGGCGGACGTTAGGCCTGTTTTGCCGCGGGTGGAAGGTTGGGGGAGTTACGGATGCGTGAGGTGCCCGGTTACTCCCTTACCGCGCTCCGAACGTCGTCTTCCCGAACAGCGCCTTCTGCGTCGACGGTTGCGAGCGCCAGTATTGCGGCGGGGCTTCGACTTCGCCGCCAACTTCCGCTGCGGCGTGCCAGCCCCAGCGCGGGTCGTAGAGCATGGCGCGGGCGAGCGCGACCATGTCGGCCTTGCCGGAGGCGACGATCTCCTGGGCTTGCCTGGCTTCCGTGATCAGGCCCACCGCGATGGTCGGCAATCCGGTCTCGCGCTTGATCGCATTTGCGAACTGCACCTGATAGCCGGGGCCGAGTGTGATCTTCTGCAACGGCGAGACGCCGCCGGAGGAGGCGTCGATCCAGTCGACGCCGCGCGCCTTCAGCACTTTGGCAAACTCGATGGTCTGCGCCAGATCCCAGCCGCCCTCGACCCAGTCGGTCGACGACACCCGCATGCCGACCGGCTTGTCGTGCGGGACCACGGCGCGCACCGCGTCGTAGATTTCGAGCGGGAAGCGCATGCGATTTTCAAGTGACCCGCCATATTCGTCGGTGCGCTTGTTCGAAATCGGCGACAGGAATTGATGCATGAGATAGCCGTGCGCGCCGTGCAGCTCGATCGCGTCGATGCCGATGCGCATCGCACGCTTCGCGCTATCGACGAAGGCCTCGCGGATGCGCTTCAGCCCCACCGCATCGAGCGCCAGCGGTGCGGCCTCGCCCTCCTTGTGCGGCAGCGCCGACGGCGCCACCGGCTGCCAGCCGCCTTCGCTTTGCGGAATGAGCTGGCCGCCGTCCCAGGGTCGCGCGCTGGAAGCCTTGCGGCCCGCATGCGCGAGCTGCATCGCGATCGCCGTGGTGGAATGCTTGCGGACTGAGGTGAGGATCTGCTTCAGCGCGGCCTCCGCGGCGTCGCTGTAGAGCCCGAGACAGCCCGGCGTGATGCGGCCGATCGCCTCGACATGGGTGGCCTCGATGCAGAACATCGCCGCGCCCGACAGCGCGAGATTGTTGATGTGGGTGAAATGCCAGTCGGTGGGAACGCCGTCTTCGGCCGAATACTGGCACATCGGCGACACCACGACGCGGTTCTTCAAGGTCAGGCCGCGCAGCTTGATCGGGGAAAACAGGGCGCTCATGCGGGGGATCCGGCAATGGAGGGATGAAAGCGATTGCATGAAGTCTAGTAGGCCGACGGCGAATTGCCAGTTGCGCAGGCGGCATGGCCGCTGGCGGCCCCATGCATTGCGGGCACGACGGGCCGTCGTCACGGAACAGGCGACTAGTCCACCAGCGTGAACTGCAACAGCAGCGTGCGCTGGAGCAGCGAAAAATTATCGTCCGACACCATCGTCAGCACGGTCTCGCCCTCGGCCGTGACGTGGGCGTCGATGCCTTCCATGTTGTCGATCTCATGGCCGAGATCGGCCTCGAACAGCACGGGGCCGTCGACCAATGCGCCGGGCGATATTGCCTTCAACGGGAGCGACCGGATGCGGATGTTGATGCCGGTGAACCAGGAGAATTTGCGCTCGAGGATCAGCAACTCGCCTGACGGCAGCAGCACGGCGTCGCTGATGAACTGCTTGTCGGTGCGCTTGATGCTGAACTGGCCGGGCGAGGGACCACCGATCAAGAAGCCGATCAGATTGCCGTCGGCATCGAAGCCGCCTTCCGACAGGGCGATCAGCGTGCCCGCGAGTGGCTGGCCCTTCATGTCCCTCGGCACGAACACCAGCGCCTCAAGGCCTTTGTTGTAGGGCAGTTTTCGCAGCGCGGGCGGCGTCGGCACCACCTCGCCGCGGGCACGGGTGCCGCCTTTGGCGAAGTCGAAGCGCATGATCTGGTTGACGCGCTCGAGCCCGACATAGACCAGCGAGCCGTCGCGCGCGAGCGACTCGGTATCGTACCAGAGCCGCTTCTCCGTGATCGGCCGTCCCTCGGCGTTGAGCATCGGCGCGGCCTCGACGTCGTCGAGCCCGACCATCTTGCTGCCGGAATAGCGGATGGCGCCGGTGAACCAGGTGCCTTGATCTGACAGCGCGAGAAAGCGCAGGCCCTTGTCATCGAGGAAGCGGAAGCCGGACAGGCCGCCAAAACCGCGATGCGGTGAGGTCAGCACCAGACCGCTGCGATATTGCAACGAGCCGAACCGCACGCGCGAACGGTCGCGCGGCTCGAAGTCGGGAATCGGCCGCGCGTTGACCTCGATGCTGACGGGCTCGGTGACGGCGTGCTCGGCCCGCGCCGGCTTTGGCGCGGACTGCGCTTGCGCGAGCCGAGGAGTTACAAGAGTGGAAAATCCCGCCGCCGCGTGGCCAAGAAAGCCGCGGCGGGATTGATGCGTGCTCACGAATGCAGTTTGCGTCGCGGGCGACTGGGAGCTTGCGTGGGCGCGGTGTTGGTCTCGCTGAACAGTTCGGCGAGCTTCTCGGTGATGGCGCCGCCGAGCTCTTCGGCGTCCACGATCGTGACCGCGCGGCGGTAGTAGCGCGTCACGTCGTGGCCGATGCCGATCGCTATCAGCTCGACCGGCGAGCGGGTCTCGATCTCTTCGATGATGTGGCGCAGGTGCCGCTCGAGATAGTTGCCGGGGTTGACCGACAGCGTGGAATCGTCGACCGGCGCACCGTCCGAGATCATCATCAGGATCTTGCGCTGCTCGGGCCGGCCGAGCAGGCGCTTGTGCGCCCAGTCCAGCGCCTCGCCGTCGATGTTCTCCTTCAGCAGCCCCTCGCGCATCATCAGGCCGAGGTTCTTTCGCGCGCGGCGCCACGGGGCGTCGGCCGACTTGTAGATGATGTGGCGGAGATCGTTGAGGCGGCCGGGACTGGCCGGCTTGCCGGCGGCAAGCCACGCCTCGCGCGATTGCCCGCCCTTCCAGGCACGCGTGGTGAAGCCGAGGATCTCGACCTTGACGCCGCAACGCTCCAGCGTGCGCGCGAGAATGTCGGCGCAGGTCGCGGCGACCGTGATCGGACGGCCGCGCATCGAGCCGGAATTGTCGAGCAGCAGCGTCACCACGGTGTCGCGGAACGTCGCCTCCTTCTCATGCATGAAGGACAGCGGATGATGCGGGTCGGTCACCACGCGCGACAAGCGCGCGGGGTCCAAAATGCCTTCTTCGAGATCGAACTCCCAGGCGCGGTTCTGCTGTGCCATCAGGCGCCTCTGAAGCCGGTTGGCGAGGCGGGCGACGATGCCCTGGAGGTGCGCGAGCTGCTTGTCGAGATAGGCGCGCAGGCGCTCCAGCTCGTCATGGTCGCAGAGATCTTCGGCGGCGATGACCTCGTCGAACTTGGGCGCGAAGGCGTGATATTCCGGCCCGCGCGGCTCGTTCTTGCCATGCGCGTTCGGGCGCGTCGCCTCGCCCGGCGTCTCGTCGTCGCCGAGCTCACCGTCGTCCAGGGTATCCGACGTCGAGGCCTGCGCGCTTTCCATCGCGCTGTCGCTCATATCCTCGCTCGAGGCCTGCGCCTGGTCGGCGCTCATCTCCTGCGCGGCGTCGGAATCGGGCGAACCCTCGGCACCGGACTGGTCGTTGTCGCCGTCCCGGTTCTCGTCGTCGTCCTCATTGTCCTCGCTGTCGGCGCTGCGCTCGTCGCCGAGCTCGAGCGCGGTCAAGAGATCGTGCACGGCGTCGCCGAACCTGGTCTGGTCCTCGACGAGGTTATCAAGCCGGTCGAGCCGCCTGCCGATCTTGTCCTCGAGGATGGGGCGCCAGAGATCGACCATCTTCTTCGCAGCCGTTGGCGGCGCCATACCGGTCAGGCGCTCGCGCACCAGCATTGCCAGCGCGTCGGCGAGCGGCGCGTCGGCGCGGTCGGTGATCTCGTCGAACTTGCCGCGATGAAAGTGATCGTCGAGCATCGCGGTGAGGTTCCTGGCAACGCCCGCCATGCGGCGCGCGCCGATCGCCTCGACGCGGGCCTGCTCGACCGCCTCGAACACGCCGCGCGCCTGCGGATTGCCGGGCATCAGCTTGCGATGCAGCTTTGCGTCGTGACAGGCGATCTTGAGCGCGATCGAATCCGCGTGGCCGCGCACGATCGCGGCATCCCGCTTGGTCATTTTCCGCGCGGGCTCGGGCAGCCGCGCCTTGCCGGGCGCAAGGCCCGGGCGCTCGGCGGCGAAGGAGACATCGAGCTCGGGCGACTTCGCGATCGCCTTCAGGCAGGACGCCACCGAGCGCTTGAACGGCTCGGTCGGCGCTTCCTTGGTGTTGCGGAATTTGGAGTTGGAGGTGGTCATCTGACCCTATCTGTCGTCCCGGCGAAGGCCGGGACCCATAACCACCGGCCGCTCTTGTGTCAGGAAACTATCAGTGACGTTCAATCGAGAGATCAGCTGAGCGCCACGTTGACTGCCGATTCCGGCAGCTCCGCGTTGAAGCAGCGCTGATAGAACTCGGCGACCAGGGGACGCTCGAGCTCGTCGCACTTGTTGAGGAAGGTGACGCGGAACGCGAAGCCGATATCGCCGAAAATGTCGGCGTTCTCAGCCCAGGTGATCACCGTGCGCGGGCTCATCACCGTCGACAGATCGCCATTGGCGAAGGCGTTACGGGTGAGATCGGCGAGGCGCACCATCTTGTTGACGATGTCGCGGCCTTCCTGGGTGCGATAGTGCTTGGCCTTCGCCAGCACGATCTCCACTTCCTCGTCGTGGCTGAGGTAGTTGAGCGTGGTGACGATCGACCAGCGGTCCATCTGGCCCTGGTTGATCTGCTGGGTGCCGTGATAGAGGCCCGAGGTGTCGCCGAGGCCGACCGTGTTGGCCGTCGAAAACAGCCGGAACGACGGGTGCGGCTTGATCACCTTGTTCTGGTCGAGCAGCGTCAGGCGGCCCGAGACCTCCAGCACGCGCTGGATCACGAACATCACGTCCGGGCGGCCGGCGTCGTATTCGTCGAACACCAGCGCGACGTTGTGCTGCAACGCCCAGGGCAGGATGCCGTCACGGAATTCGGTGACCTGCTTGCCGTCGCGGACCACGATCGAGTCCTTGCCGACGAGATCGATACGGCTGATGTGGCTGTCGAGGTTGACGCGCACGCAGGGCCAGTTCAGGCGGGCTGCGACCTGCTCGATATGGGTGGATTTACCGGTGCCGTGATAGCCGGTCACCATCACGCGGCGGTTGCGGGCAAAACCGGCGAGAATGGCAAGCGTGGTGGCGCGGTCGAAACGGTAGTCGGAATCGACTTCGGGCACATGAGGATCGACTTCGGAATAAGCCGGCACTTCGAGATCGCTGTCGATCCCGAATACCTGGCGCACCGACACCTTCATGTCGGGCAGACCGGAAATTTCCTCAACTTTGGACAAGGCGGCGGTCGTCATCAATCCTCCGAGATCCCGGGCGATCCCGAGACCAGTTATTTGCACGTTGGCTGCGGCTGGGTGCGATTGCGAACCTATCAGAGACCAAGGGCCTGCAGAAGCCCGCGCGCCAACCAAAGTTCCATTGTCTTTTCATTTAGATAGGCAAGGAACGCGATTTTGGGAAGGCTGCCCTGCAAATCTCGCCCAAATTTCGCGCCGGACAGGCGCCCTGCCCAGGTGAATGGCACTTTCACCGCCTCTCACTACTTGTGTAAGGGTCTGAACCCGAATGCCCCAGCCCACCACAGAGACGACGTGACGTCATTCCTTGATCCCCTGATATCCTTCGTCTCAGTCCACGCGTGGCTGGCCTATCTGACCCTGTTCCTGGCAGCGCTTCTCGAAGCCGTGCCGGTGGTGGGGTCGGTGATCCCGGGCTCGACCATCATCCTGGCGCTGAGCGCCCTGATTCCGGGCGGCGACCTGAAGCTGCAATGGGTGCTGCTCGCGGCCGCCGTGGGCGCCGTGCTGGGTGACGGCTCGGCTTACTGGATCGGGCACCGGCAGCAGCGCAAGATCCTCAACACCTGGCCGATGACCAATTATCCGCGCGTGGTCGAGGAGAGCGAAACCTTCTTCCACCGCTTCGGCACCTGGGCGGTGTTCTTCGCCCGCTTCGTGCCGCCGATCCGCGCCTTCGTGCCGGTGACCGCCGGTGCGCTCGGCATGGCGCCGGCAAAGTTCTACGCGGTGAACATCCCCGCGATCCTGGTCTGGGCCCCGGCCCATGTGCTGCCGGGCGTGCTGGCGGTGTCGGCCTTCCACCAATATTTCGGGGTGCCGCACGAGGGGCATCCGGTCAAACACATCTGGATTTTGACCGTGGTCGCCGTCGCGATCGTGCTGGGCGTGACGGTTTGGATCATCCGTCGCCGGAACGGCGACGGCATCGCGGCAGCGGCGAAGCCGCGGGTCTGAACGGGCTCGGCCGGCAGCACAAGAGGCGGGCGCCTGGAGCGCTCCGTTGCCTAAATTGCGGTCCGCTGCGCATCCGCGATGCGCAAATATTTGCCAGCGGGATGAGTTGTCGATTAATTGCTTCACGGCGCGTTGCCTTCGGATGACCCTCATCTAATCGCAGGCCGGCCGTTGCGGCCGCCGACGTTCCTGGGGGTGGTTGCATGCGCTCGAACACAGCTCTTCGCGTGGTTTTGTTGGTGATCTCGACGTATGCGGTCGGCCTGAATTCCGGCGTCGGAGCTAAAGCCGAAGATGTGCTGAAGGCACGGCTTGCGCAGAATCTCGGACCGATTTCGGGTCTCGCGATCGTCGCCAAGACCAAAGGCCTGTTCGCCAAGCAGGCGCTCGATATCTCCGTTTCGAACTTCACCAGCGGAAAGCAGTGCCTCGATACGGTGGTCGGAGGAGGAGCGGATATCGCAACGACCGCCGAAGCGCCGGTAACGGCGGCCGCAATGGCCCAGCAGCCGATCGCCTTCGTCGCCGGCATGGAATACTCGGATCTGAAGACGATGACGGCCGCGTCCGCGGCGATCAGGACCAAGGCCGACTTGCGCGGCAAGCGCATCGGCTTCACGGCCGGGACGGGCAGCGAGGTCTACACAGCGGTCCTGTTAAAGGCGGCCGGATTGACCGCCAAGGACGTTACGCTCGTCAATCTTCGCCCGCAGGAGATGCTTCCCGCCCTGGCGGCGGGGAGCATTGATGCATTCGATACCTGGGAGCCGCATGTGGCGAATGCAAAGAAAGCTCTCGGCGAGGGTGCCGTCCTGCTCGACACCAAGGGGCTCTACTCGGAGACGTTCAACGTCGTTGTGATGCGGTCCTATCTGGAGGCCAACCCTGCGGTCATCGGCAAATTCCTGGCTGCCCTCATTGAGGCCGAAGGCTGGGTCAAGGCTCATCCGGATGAAGCGATTGACATCATTGCCACGGCGACCGGCATGAAACGCGACGAGCTGACGCTGATCTGGCCGGACTACGTCTATCATGTGCGCCTTGACGACAAGCTGCTCGAGACGCTCAAGACGCACGCTGCCTGGCGGCTCGCAACCGGCAATCATCCGCCCGGGGCCGGGATGCCCGATTTCTTACAGATCATCGCGACTGCGCCATTGAAGGCACTTGATGCCGCACGTGTGACGCTGTCGGCCAATCCATGAGCGTCGGCAGACGCAGCCGTGCGAACGCGGCCGGGCGCCTTAGCGTGCTTGTCGGCGTGCTCTCCGTGCCCACCTTCGTCGGCGTATGGGAATTGATCGCCCGATCTCGGATCGTCAACGCGGTGCTGTTTCCGCCGCCTTCGACGGTCGCCGTCGCCGTCCTCGACTGGATCCATAGCGGCCAGTTTTTCGGCGACCTTTCCGCGAGCCTCTTCCGCGTCACTGCGGGATTTTTGATCGGTGCCACGGGTGGGATCGTGCTCGGCGTCCTGACAGGCGAGTTCAGGCTGGTCTCGAGCCTGCTCTCCCCTTTGTTCCACATTCTTCGCCCGATCCCTCCAATCGCCTTTGTGCCGATCGTGATCCTGTGGTTTGGGCTGTCGGAGGCCGGCAAACTGTTTCTGGTCGTCTGGGGTGTGTTCTTCACCGTGTGGCTCGCGACCCATATCGGCGTGCAGAAGGTCGACCGCGGCCTCATTCGCGCCGCGCTGATGCTCGGCACGCCGCGCCGGCAGATGCTATCGGAGATCGTCCTGCTGGGTGCGCTCCCCTACATTGTCGTCGGCCTGCGCACCGCCGTCAGCATCTCCTTTTACACGCTGGTCGCCGCCGAGCTGGCGGGCGCGTTTGCGGGCATCGTCTACCGGATCGAGATTGCGCAACAGAACATGCAGACCGGACAGGTCATGGGAGGGCTGGCGGCGCTCGGACTGCTCTCATTCGCGGCCGATCGTTCCTTCGCGGCCATTGCCGAACGCGCCGTATGGTGGCGATGATGCACAACCCGCTTCGTCCGGCCCTGCCGCTCCGGCTGGTGGATGCTCCGCCCGCGCCTTCGTCGACAACACCTCGGGCGATCATCCGCGTCGAGGATCTGAGCATCGTCTTCGATGTGCCGCGCGGCCAGGTTATCGCGGTGGACCGGGTGTCTCTGGCCGTCATGCCGGGCGAATTCGTCTCGCTCGTCGGCCCGTCGGGCTGCGGCAAGTCTACACTCCTGAATGCGGTGGCCGGGCTCGAGCGGCCGTTCGAAGGCCTGGTGACGGTGGCCGGCGAGTCGATGCTGGGACCCAGGCCGGATATAGGGATGGTGTTCCAGCAGCCGCATCTATTCCCGTGGAAATCGGTACGGCGCAATATCGCGCATGGACCGCGCGCGCTCGGCAAGTCGAAAGCGGAGGCACTGCGGATCGCGGACGACCTGATCGAAATGATCGGGCTGACAAAATTCGCCAACGCCTATCCGCATACGCTGTCAGGCGGCATGCAGCAGCGGGTCGCGATCGCCCGCGCTCTCGCAAATCAGCCGCGCGTCCTGCTGATGGACGAACCGTTCGGCGCTTTGGACGCGCAGACCCGGGCGGTGATGCAGGACAACCTTCTCGAACTTCGCGGCCGGATCAACGCCACTATCGTTTTCGTCACGCACGACATCGACGAAGCCATTCTCCTGTCCGATCGGGTGCTGATCATGAGCGCCGGGCCGGGTCGTATCCTGCGCGATCTTTCCGTAGGCCTGCCGCGCCCGCGCTCGAGCGCCATCCTGACCGACCCCGCCTATCTCGCCCTCAAGCGGGACTGCCTCGATCTGATCCGGAGCGAAGGCCGCAAGGCATTCGAGCAAATGGAAACGGTCGCCTAGCGCGTGTCCTCATAGCGCGAGCTGGCATGGCTCTTGAATGGCATCGCCCGGCTACGAGGGAGCGGGCAGATGGCAGCGGCAACTCTCAGGACTACGGCCGGGATCATGCTGGCGGAGTCCGATACTCTGGTCAGCTCATTGCCAGGCTTCCTCGATCCCTTAGGTGAGGCTGACCGCCGTCGCGTCCTTGCCATCGGCCGCAAGGAGGTGCTGGAAACCGGCAAGCATATCTGGCGCCAGGGCGACACGCAGAACGGCATCTATCTGATCGAGTCCGGCCGGATCCGCAGCTATTACGCAGCCCCTTCCGGGCGCGAGGTGACGCTCGCCTACTGGTTTGCCGGCAATTTCATTGGCGGGCCGGACCTGTTCGGAGCCGGCGCGCATATGTGGTCTTCGGTTGCAGTTGAGCGCAGCCGGCTCCTGTTTCTGCCCGGCGCCACCCTGCGCGAACTTGCACTTCAATCGGCGACCATCGCGGTTGCTCTTCTGGATGCGCTGGCGTTCAAGGCCAGGTGCTACTCGGCGATGGCGCAGATGCTCGGCACGCGGTCGGTGACCGAGCGGTTGCAGCGCCTGCTGATCTTTCTCTCGAAGATCTACGGATCGCAGCAGGGCCGCCAGATCGTGATCGGCATTCCGTTCACCCACAGCGATCTCGCCAACCTGATCGGGGCGACCCGACAATGGGTGACGGTGCAGCTCTCGCGCATGCAGGCGAGAGGCGTCATCCGCTACGACAGGGGCCTCATCGTCATCCTGAATTTGCGCGCCCTCGATCTCGAACTCGTCTAGCCGGCGACCGGCGAATAGACCTTGAGACCGAACAGAGCTCCGCCTTCGTCAGGCTGCCATCGCGATGCAAAATCCAGAAGGGCATGGTCGTGCCATGCGGGCGCCAGCAGGGTGACGCCCATGGGCATGCCGGTGGGGAGCGCTGCATTGGGAAGCGCTACCGCGCAGAGGTCCAGAAGATTGGCGAAGTAGGAGTAGTAACCAAGGCTGTTATTGAGCTTGATGGGGTCCTGAAGCATATCCGCAATGGTGTAGGGACGCGGTGCGGTGGGCACCACAAGCACATCCATCTCTTCAAAGAACAGCCGGACCTGCCGCCGCAGCTTCAAGAGACGGTGTTGTGCCGCGAATGCGTCCGCCCCGGTGAACTGCGCCGCGGAGTGCAGGACCTTGCGCGTAACCTCCAGCAGCTCACCATGATCGATGTCGAGGAGCCTGCTGATCGACGCGTAGCGTTCGGCGATCCATGGCCCCGAAAACAGCATTTCGCCGGCTTCAGTGAAAGGCGTGAAGTCAATCTCGATGGCTTGGCCTCCCAACCGCACGAGCCTCTCGCAGGCCCGTTCGTACAGCGCGTCGCATTCGGGCATACCGAATGAATTCAGCTGACGAGCGGAAATACGTCCGAAGTGGAATTCGCGGGGAAAGACCGATGACAGGCCGGGCGCTTGACGGCTGTATGGATCTTCGTCGTCGAAGCCCTCGACGAGCCCCAGCAACAGTTTGCCCTCGGCGGCTGAATTGCAAAAGATCGACGGACAATCGAGCGTCGGGCAGTTCGGGACCAGCCCACGGGATGAAACCAGGCCGACCGTCGGCTTGACCCCGATGATGCCGTTGAAACCTGCCGGTATCCGGCCGGAGCCGCCGGTGTCGGTTCCGAGCGAAAAAGCAATATGGCCGGAGGCAACGGCGACGGCCGAGCCCGAGCTCGATCCACCCGCGACATAGCGATCGTCGGCGGCGCTCGGACAGGCGCCGTGAGGTGACCTCGCGCCGGAGAGCCCGGTGGCGAACTGATCCAGGTTTGTCTTGCCGAGACAGATGGCACCCGCTGCGATCAGGCGCTCGACGCACCGAGCCGACCGCTCGGCAACATGAGCGAATGATGGGCAGGCCGCGGTGGTCGACATGCCCGCCACGTCGATGTTGTCCTTCACGCCGAAAGGCACACCGAGGAGCGGTAGGAATTCGCCCTGCGCGCCGCGCCCCGCGAGATTTTCGGCCTCCGCCAGCGCCTCCGCCATCGGCCTCACATAGACCCAGCAGTTGCGGTGTTGGTCCCTTTCGATGCGCTCGTATGCCGTTGCAATGGCTGACGTGAGTTCGGCGCGCGAGCGAACGGCTCGGCTTCGGCTAGGCAGGGCGGCTTGCGACACGAATTGCTCCCGGGGAGATCGAAGATGCTGGAAGCGTGCCCGGGGGCCGACGATACGGAAAGCAATTAAGCGCCTCTCCGGTCGCCGCGCTAAAGCGCTCTCCTCTGAATTAACCTCATCGGCAGCCCCTTTGCGGGACGTAGCGTAATGCGCTGAAGGGGCCAGACCTCGGCGTGCGGCAGCAGCTGCATCTCGAAATGACGGGTCAAGACAGCAAGTACGATTGCAGCCTCCTGCAGGGCAAAAGACGAACCGATACAGGTCCGAGGCCCAACCCCGAAGGGCATATAGGCGAAACGTGGAATTCGGCTGCGGACCTCCGGTAGAAACCGGGAAGGGTCGAATGCATCCGGGCGGCTCCATAGCCCGCGATGTCGATGGAGAACATAGGGCGCTATCACGATCAGAGACCGCGGCTTGACCGGGATTTCACCCAACACATCGGCATCGACCGCGGCCCGGCTGAGTGCGGCGATCGGCGGGTAGAGGCGAAGCGTTTCCTCGATCACTGCCTTGGTCACGATCAGCCGGTCGGCCAGGTCATCCCTCGGGTTCGACAGTTCCCGTTGTGCTTCCTCCACGACGCGCGATCGCCACTCCGGTACCTGTGAAAGCAGAAAGATCGACCAGGCGAGTGTATTGGCAGTTGTCTCATGTCCCGCCGAAAGAAAAGTGAGGATGTTCGAGCGAACCTCTGTCGGGCTGAGTTGCCGTCCGGTCGACGGATCCAGCGAACGTAACAGCAGCGTCAAAAGATCATCTGGCCCGTCGTGTGCGGCAAGGGCCGCAAGCCTTTGGTACCTCGCGTGTATGATCGTGTCGATCACCGCTTCGAAGTAAGCCATCGTGTGACGCAAGCGGCGATAACCCGGACGTGGCACGAATTTGGGCACGCCGAACAGATCCAGCATCCCTATGCGGCCGATCACGCTGAAATAGGCATTCATCGCCACTCGAAATTCATCGAAGTCGCCGCCGATCCCGCCAGAAAAGATCGTGACTGCGAGCACGTTCAAAGTGACCAGAGTCATCTCTGCAGCGACGTCTACCGTGGCGCCAGGCTCCAAGCTTGTCCATCTTGCGGCCAGTCCGTTCGCGGCCGACAACATGGCCTTCGTGAAAGAGTTGACGGTTCTGCGAGCGAACACGGGTGCGAGTATTCGTCGTTGAAGCTCCCAACGCTCTCCTTCGACGCTCAACAAGCCATCGGACAGTCCAGACGAGAGAATGCGGCGTTGGATCGTATCTTTCTGATAGTTTCTTGAATTATCCATCAGCACGCGCTTGATGGCTTGGGGGTCATGAACCAGAAAAGCATCAGCGAACGGCAGGCGAAGCTTGGCTATTGGCTCCTCAAAAAAATCCGCGCTCCAGCATTCAAGCGGGTTTCGCCTCAGTTTGATTAATAGCTCGACAAATCCTGGCCGGGCTGGCGAAGGACGTGGGGCAGGCGGGCAATAGTCCAATTCGCGGCGATGTAACATGGCGCGATCAGAAGAAAAATAAGCCTGAACCGTAGCGGAACGGGAATAAGTGGCAATTGGTTCCTAGAGCCACTGGCTGTCCCTAAGGCCTCTCCAGGAGCGCCGATCTCCGTCCCGGCGCCGGCCCCACATACCGTGCCCGCGGCCGGATCAGCTTGCCGAACTGCAATTGCTCGCTCGCATGCGCGATCCAGCCGACGCTGCGGGCCATGGCGAACAAAGCGAGCTCGCTGCCTCCCGGCAGGCGCAGTGCGTGCACGAGCACGGCGAGCACATAATCGATATTGACGAATTCTCCGGTCGCTTCCGCGATCCGCTCGGGCACCTCGCGGGTGAATTTGCGTGGCGCGCCGGCGCGGGCCAAGGCGTTCAGCAGCGACTTCGCGCGGGGATCGCCGCGCTTGTAGACGCCGTGGCCGAAGCCCGGAAAACGCTCACCGAGCGCAACGCGCTCGCGCACCATCGGCTCGACGTCGCGGTCGACCAGCGTCTTGACGAGCTGCGAGGCTAGCACGCCGGCGCCGCCATGTTTTGGGCCTTTCAGCGCGGCGAGACCCGCGATGACGGAGTCGTAGAGATTGAGGCCGGTCGAGGCAGCGCAGCGCGCGGTGAAGGTCGAGGCGTTCAGCTCGTGATCGGCCAGCAGCACCAGCGCGCGGCGGATCAGATCGGACGCGTGCTTGTTGTCGCCTGCCCAGACACGCGCGATCTGCTGATGCAGCGGCTCGGATGAAGACTCCGCATTGAGCATGGTCGCGACCAGCAGCCGGACGATGCGCGCGCCGACCATCGCGCGGCCATCGGGCGCGCGGGTGAACGCGCGGGTATCGGCGCTGCTCGCGAGCGCGAGCACCGCGATGGCGCGATCGATCGGAGCTGCGCGGCGCGCAGCCTCCGCAATCGCACGCATCTCCTCGGACATCGCAGGCTGATTGTCCGGCGCGAAGGGATCGACGTCGGAGACGTCCCAGAGCAGCGTCGCGGTGTGCTCCAGCGTGTCGTTCTCGGCGAGATCGACGCAGTTGACGCCGCGGTAGATCGCGCCCTCCTCGGTGATGGTCGAGATCTCCGTGTCCATCACCGGCAGATCGGCATCGAAGCTACGCAAGCCGCGCGGCTCCGGCGACGGCACCCGGCGCTCCTTCAGGGCGCGGACGTCCTCGGCGCGGTAGCGATTCTTGCGCGAATCCGGCGTCGGCTCGGAGCGGATCAGGCCACGGCTGACATAGGCGTAGAGGGAAGCCGGCGAGATCGCGAGCTCGGCCGCAGCTTCCCGGGCAGAGAGATAGAGACCGTCCGAATTTTTCATATTGATTAATGTAATCAAGATTGATCAATCTGTCGAGAGGTCCGATTTTCCCCTGGGGCAGTGCAAAGGAGATTTGGGCCATGAACATCCACCTCACCAAAAGCCAGATCGGGCTGGACGGCATTCCCGCGGCCGAGACCGTGCTGAGCCATGTCGACGGCGAGCGCGGCGAGCTCATCATCGCCGGCGAACATGTCGGCCGCCTCGCCGCCAAATCGAGCTTTGAGGGCGTCACAGCCCGGCTCTGGAACGGCGCCAGCAAGACGACCCTCACCGAAGCCAATGTCCGAGCGAGCCTGGGCGCGGCGCGCGAACGTGCCTTCGCGCGGCTCTCCGAGCTCTTGCCGGCGACCCAAGGCATGGGCATCGTCGACGGCTTTCGTGCCGCGGTCGCGGGCCTGCGCGCCGAGCACGGGCTGGAGCATGAGGCCACGATCGTCGGCGCGTTTCCGGTGATCGCGGGCGCGCTGGTGCGGCGCGCGAAAGGGCTCGACCCGATCGCGCCCGATCCGAACGTGAGTCACGCTGCCGATACGCTGCGCATGCTGCATGGGCGCAGCCCTGCCGCACGCGAAGTCACCGCGCTCGATGCCTATCTCGTCACCGCCAGCGACCACGGCATGAATGCCTCGACCTTCACGGCGCGCGTGGTGGCCTCGACGCAGGCCGATCTGTTCGCGGCAGTGACCGCCGGCTATTGCGCGCTCACCGGTCCGCTGCATGGCGGGGCGCCGGAGCCGGTGCTGGAAATGCTCGATGCGATCGGCTCGCGCGAGCGGATCCAGCCCTGGGTGGATGCGGCGCTGGCGCGCGGCGAGCGGATGATGGGCTTTGGCCACCGCGTCTATCGCGTGCGCGACCCACGTGCCGACGTGCTCAAGACTGCAGTCGAGGCGCTCGCCTCTGACGGTACCGACCTGCCGTTTGCCGGCGAGGTCGAGGCCTATATCCGCGCAGCGCTACGCAAGAAGAATCCGGAGCGGCCGCTCGAGACCAATGTCGAGTTCTTCACCGCGATCCTGCTCGATGCGCTGGCAATCCCAAGGCAGGCGTTCACGCCGATCTTCGCGGTGGCACGTTCGGCCGGCTGGACCGCACATGCGCGCGAGCAGCAACGGACGGGACGGTTGATCCGGCCGAGCTCGTCATATGTGGGGGCGATGCCGGAGGCGTCCGGCAACTAGGGGCAAGGGCAAGGCGACGGCGGAGCCCTGCTCCGTCGTCGTGCCGACGAGGTTCTAATCGCTCGCTGGGTTAAGGTGGGTCTGCACGTCCCTGACGAGCGCCTTGGAACATATGCGCGTCCAGCGCATTGCCTGATCTCTCCCCGTGAGGAACGCAATGCTGGACTTGTTTGGACAAGCGGACGAGGCCAGGATTGGCCAGATCGCCGCCGGTTATGCGGCGAGCCGGGTCGAAGCGGGAGCGGATTCCGGGAGGCGGTTCCGGGACTTGCTTCAGGCGCTGCCCGCCGCGATCTACACCACCGACGCAACGGGCCGCATCACCTTCTTCAATCAAGCCTGCATCGATTTTGCCGGACGCACTCCAGAAATCGGCGAGATGTGGTGCGTGACGTGGAAGCTCTATCTGCCGGACGGCACGCCGCTCCCCCACGATGAATGCCCGATGGCTATCGCGCTCAGGCAGAACCGGCCGGTGCGCGACGTCGAGGCTGTGGCCGAACGGCCGGACGGATCGCGGATCTGCTTCATGCCATATCCGACCCCGCTGCGCGACGAACGCGGCCGACTGGTTGGCGCGGTGAACATGCTGGTCGACATCACGGCCCGTAAGCAGGCCGAGCAGCGCATGATGCTCCTCGCCTACGAGGTCGATCATCGTTCGAATAATCTGCTCGCGGTGACCCAGGCGATGCTGCGGCTGACCAAGGCCGAGACCGCGGCAGAATTCCAAGCCGCGTTTCAAGGCAGGCTTAGAGCACTTGCCAACGTGCAGAGGCTGTTCTCGGCGTCGCGCTGGACCGGTGCCAGTCTGAAGACCATCGTCGAAGAGGAACTCCGGCCATACGCAAGCCCGGACGGCGAACGTGTCAGCATCGCTGGAGACGACATCCGCCTGCCGGCGACGCTCGCCCAATCGATTGCGGTCGCCGTGCACGAGCTGGCCACCAACGCCGCCAAATACGGCTCGCTGGCGACGCCAGCGGGTCGGCTGGACGTTCGCTGGGAAAGCAGCGACGCAGAGCCTCTCGTGCTACGCTGGTCCGAGAGCGGCGGTCCGTGGGTCGACGAGCCGACGCGCCATGGCTTCGGAATTGGCGCCGTCGACGGTATCATCCGGACCTTGCGCGGCAGGATCACCCGGCAGTGGAAGCCGGAGGGATTGGTCTGCGAATTCGCCTTCCCCGAGCTTGTAGGTTAGGCCTCCCGCACCACCGTCTTCAGATAATTATACGCCTTGATGATCTCGATCAGGCGATCTTCGGTGGAGCGGTCGCCGCCATTGGCATCGGGGTGGTGCTGCTTCACCAGCGCCTTGTACTTGGACTTGACGTCGGCGAGCGTCGCACTTGGACCGAGGCCCATGACCTGGAGCGCCTTGCGCTCGGCGTTCATCACCTTGCGGGTTTCGACCTTGGGCTGGGCGGCCTCAGGGCCCTTCCGCCAGCCGGTGCGGCCGTTGAGCTCCGCGAACATGCTGAACGGATCGAAGGCGCCGTCGATCTCGGCTTCCGCACCCTTCTTGACGCCGCCATTGGCGCCCATCTTCCAGGTCGGGCGATGGCCGGTCAGCGCGTCCTTCTGGTAGCGCGCGACCGCGTCGGCATTCATGCCGGAGAAGAAATTGTAGTTCTGATTGTACTCGCGGACGTGGTTCAGGCAGAAGTGCCAGTACTCGCGCTGGTTATCGCGTCCCTTCGGCGCGCGGTGCGCGCCCTTGTTCTGACACCCGGTCCATTCGCAGGCGACCACGGTATCGCGCGGCTTCACCTCGGGCTGCTTGCCCCGCGGCTTCACGCGGATGGAGTCGAAGAACTTTGATGAATCGATCGGCATGGCAGACTTTGACTACGCAATGCAAAAACCTTCAAGTCTTGACATTGCAATTAGCTTGGAACCCGTAGCCGAAGCTTCGCTTCGGCGTTCTTAAGAACGGCCGCCCCAGGCGGCCTATCGCTCAAGAACGGCCGCCAAGGCGGCCTATCGGCATTGACGGCGTGCAATCGCGTACCTTAATGGCAAACATGGCTACCAAAGACATTATCAGCAACAAGTTGCAGGAAGCTTTCACGCCGGAAAGCCTGCAGGTCGTCGATGAGTCACATTTGCATGAGGGCCATTCCGGCCATCGGCCGAGCGGCGAGACGCACTTTCGGGTTTATATCGTATCTCAGGCCTTCAAAGGGAAGAGCCGGGTCGACCGGCACCGTATGATAAATGCGACGCTGACCGCGGAACTTTCCGGCGGCGTGCATGCGCTGGCGATCCAAGCGCAGGCCCCGGGGGAAGGCGGAACGTAATCTCCACCGTCATGCCCCGCGAAGGCGGGGCATCCAGTACTCCGCGGCGGCAGTTCGTTCACATAATCGCGGCCGCGGAGTACTGGATCGCCCGCCCCAGTGCGCAAGCGCGCACAAGGCGGGCGATGACACCACGCGTCAAAACGACTTCCCTGCCCGTCGCGGCTTGGCTTCCTCCACCTCCGCGTCGCGCGGGACCGGTGAAATACGGAGTGCGGTGATACGGTTGCGTTCGCGGCGGAGGACGCGGAAGCGGAAGCCGTGGAAGGTGAAACTCTGGCCACGGTCGGGGATCGATTGCGCCTCGTGGATGACGAGGCCCGCGACCGTCGTCGCCTCTTGATCGGGCAGCCGCCAGTCCATGGCGCGGTTGAGGTCGCGGATCGGCACCGAGCCGTCGACCACCACGGAGCCGTCCGGCTGGGCCCGCACGCCGGCGACCACGACGTCGTGCTCGTCGGAGATGTCGCCGACGATCTCTTCCAGAATGTCTTCCAGCGTCACAAGACCTTCAACTTCGCCGTACTCGTCGACGACGAGCGCGAAATGGGTTTTTCGCCGGCGGAATGCCTTGAGCTGCTCGGAGACGGTGCGCATCTCGGGCACGAACCAGGGCGGCAGCGCGATGGTGGAGACATCGATGCGTGAGGTGTCGCCGTCGGCAGCGCGGATCGCGCGCAAGAGATCCTTGGCGTGGAGCACGCCGATGATGTTTTCGGGCTTCTCGCGCCAGAGCGGGATACGGGTGTATTCGGTCGCCAGCACCTCACTCACCAACTCCTCAGCCGGCAAATCGGCGTTGATCATCATCATCTCGGTGCGATGGATCATGACATCGGAGACCTGGAGCTCGCGCAAATCAAGCAGGCCGCCGAGCATGTCGCGGTCGTGCTTTTCGACCTTGCCCTCGTGGTGCAAGAGGTCGACCGCGCCACGCAGGCGCTCGGTCGGCGACAGGATCGCCTGATGCTCGCCGGCAAGGCCGAACAGGCGCATCAGCAGGCGCACGATGACTTCCACCACCCGCAGCAGCGGCCCCAGCACGTACATCGTCAACCGCATCGGGCGCGCGACCGCGAGCGCCATCCGGTCCGGCGCGTTGATGGCGATGGTCTTGGGCAGAACTTCCGCGAAGATCACGACCAGCGCGGTCATCACGCCGGTGGCATAGAGCACACCGACATCGCCGAACCAGGCCGTGAAGATGGAGGTCGCCAGTGCCGAAGCGCTGATATTGGCGATGTTGTTGCCGAGCAGCAGCGCGCCGATCAGGCGCTCGCGCATGTCGAGCAGTTGCGAGACCACGTCGGCGTCGCGATTACCCTGCCTGGAGAGCCGCAGCATGCTGGCGCGCGAGGCGCCGGTGAGCGCGGTCTCGCTCGCGGCGAAGAAGCCCGAGACGAGCAGGCAGATAATGACGATGGTGAAGCCGAGCCAGTCCATGAACCACTCTGGTTCCTTGTTTTAGCGCCGTTCAGCAGCGTCTCGCGCCTTGAGGGCGAGCTTGTTCTGCAGGAAGTCGCGCACCGGCGCCGGCTCGACATCCTTGGCGATGACGGCACGCCCGACGGCCTCCAGCAGGATGAAGGTGAGCTTGCCGCGCTTGACCTTCTTGTCCTGTGCCATCAGCGCCATCAGCGCGTCAGCATCCGCGAGGCCTTCCTGCGCGAAGCCGGCGATGTCCTGCAGGCGGGTCGGCAGGCCGGCCTCGATGAGATGCCGCTCGACGCGGGCCGCGTCGGCCTCGGCGATCATGCCGAGACTTGCGGAAAACTGCGCCGCCAGGGTCATGCCGATCGAAACGCCCTCGCCGTGAAACAGGCGATCAGAGAAACCCGTTGCGGCTTCCAGCGCATGGCCGAAGGTGTGTCCAAGATTGAGCAGCGCGCGCTCGCCAGTCTCGCGCTCGTCGCGCGAGACGACACCCGCCTTGGCGCGGCAGGAGGTCGCGATGGCGTGCTCGCGCGCCGAGCCGCCCTTGAAGATGTCCGCGTGATTATTCTCCAGCCAGGTGAAGAAGGCCTCGTCGCCGAGCACGCCGTATTTGGCGACCTCGGCATAGCCGGCACGGAATTGCCGCGGCGACAGCGTGTCGAGCACGGCGGTGTCGGCGATCACCAGCACCGGCTGGTGGAACGCGCCGAGCAGGTTCTTGCCCTGCGGCGAGTTGATGCCGGTCTTGCCGCCGACCGAGGAATCGACCTGCGCCAGCAGCGAGGTCGGCACCTGCACGAAATCGACGCCACGGCGCAGGATCGCCGCCGCAAAGCCGGCGAGATCGCCGACGACGCCGCCGCCGAGCGCGATGACGAGATCGTTGCGCTCGATTTTTGCGGCGATCAGGGCTTCGCTGACCTTTTGCAGACCCGCATAGGTCTTGGAGATCTCACCTTCCTCGACCACGACGCGCGAGGTCGGAATGCCGGTAGCGGCGAGCGAGGCCTCGGTCGGCTCGAGCCAGTATTTTGCAACGGTGCGATCGGTGACAACAGCCGTGCGCACGCCGGGGCGCAAAGCCGCGACCCGCTCGCCGAGCGAGGACAGCACGCCGCGGCCGATGACGATGTCGTAGGCGCGATCGCCGAGCGCGACATCGACATTGACAGGGTCGGAATGCTTTGGGGGCGCGGTCATCGAACGGCACTCGCGACGTCGGCTGGGGGATGGGACGCGCTCTCGCCGCAAAGATGGGCGCGCAGCGCCTCGATGGTCTCGTCGACGATTCTGTCGTGCGGCACATCGCGCGAGGCGATGGTGAGGTCGGCCTTGCCATAGACCGGCTCGCGCTCGGTGAGCAGGCGCGTCACGGTTCCCTCGGGGTCGGGGGTCTGGAGCAAGGGGCGGTCGGCGCGGCGGCGCACGCGGCGCATGATGACGTCGTGATCGGCCCTGAGCCAGATCGAGATCGCCTTCGCCGCAATGCGGCTGCGCGTCTCCTCGCGCATGAAGGCGCCGCCGCCGGTCGCCAGCACGATCGGCCCGCTCTCGAGCAGGCGCGCGATCACCCGCGCCTCGCCGTCGCGGAAATGCGGCTCGCCATGGCGCTCGAAAATCTCCGGTATGGTCATGCCGGCCGCCGCCTCAATCTCGGTGTCGGCATCGACGAAGGGCAGCTTGAGCCGCGCCGCCAATCGCCGGCCGATAGTCGACTTGCCGACCCCCATCATGCCGACCAGCACGATCGAACGCGCGCCCAGCGCCGACAGGATGTCGGCCTCAGGGCTCGCTTGTGCTGGCAACGCGGCGTCGGACATTGGATCTTGCTCTGGATCTCGCTCAATTTGCCGCCAAAGGCGGCATCCTGGCCACGTATACGACCCCCTCGGGGCCCTCGCCAGAGGACTCTTGCCACGAAACGGCGAACATGTTGGATGATTTCATTGGTTAATTTGCCCGTTTGAGACCCTCGTCGAGACCTTGCCCGATGCCCAGCCTGTTCCGCTTCCTGACGGTCGTCGCCGTGCTCGCCGGCATCGTCTATGGCGTGGTGTTCGCGCTGGCCAACTTCGTCAATCCGAAGCCGCGGGAAATGACGGTGACGATCCCGCCGGATAAATTTCTCAAGAAATAGGAGCTAGCCTCCGGGGCATGCGCAAATCCTCCGCCAGCAAGCCCTCCGACGCCAAGCTCACCGGCCTGTTCCTCGACATGCTCGCGGCGGAACAGGGCGCCGGCCCCAACACGCTCGACGCCTATCGCCGCGACCTCGCCGATTTCTCCGAGTTTCTCGGCCGCGCCGGCCACAGCTTTGTGGACGCCGAGACGCAAACACTCCGCGACTATCTTGGCGACCTCGATGCGCGCGGCTTCAAATCCTCCAGCGTCGCACGGCGGCTGTCGGCGATGCGGCACCTGTTCCGCTTTCTCCTGAATGAACGCATCAGAACTGAGGATCCCGCGGCGATCCTGTCCGGGCCCAAGCGCGGCCGCGGCCTGCCAAAGGTGCTGTCGATCGCCGATGTCGACCGCATGCTCCGCCGCGCCAAGGAGATGAGCGAGGCGGCGGACGCCTCGCCGTCACAGCGATTGCGCGCTTTGCGGCTCTACTGCCTGCTCGAGGTGCTCTACGCCACGGGCCTGCGCGTCTCCGAGCTGGTGTCGCTGCCGCGCACGGCGGCCAAGCGCGACGCCCGCATGATCGTGGTGCGCGGCAAAGGCGACAAGGAACGGCTGGTGCCGCTCAATGAGGCCTCGCGGCAGGCGATGGCGGATTATCTCAGCGCGACGGAGGCGGCCAAGGAAAACAAAAAGGGCGAGACGAAGGGCAGTGTCGCGACCACGAAATGGCTGTTCCCCTCGTTCGGCGAGAGCGGGCATCTGACGCGGCAGCATTTTGCCCGCGACCTCAAGGAGCTCGCGGTGGCTTCGGGGCTTCAGGCGCGGCTGGTCTCCCCGCACGTGCTGCGCCACGCCTTTGCCAGCCACCTGCTGCACAACGGCGCGGATCTGCGCATCGTGCAGACCCTGCTCGGCCATACCGACATCTCGACGACCCAGATCTATACCCACGTGGTCGAGGAGCGGCTGAAAAGCCTGGTGCGCGATCTGCATCCGCTGGCGGAGAAGTAAGGAGGTCTCGTGCCCCGGACGCGGCGCAGCGTGAAACGATGCGACGCAGAGCCGGGGCCATGCTCGCTGGGTCCCGGCTCTGCGCGGCAGCGCTATAGAAGCGCTGCAGCGCGTCCGGGACACGAGATCCGGTCGGGACGACAGCCGCGAAACCGCCTTGACTTCGGCCACATCTCCGCAGAAAGAGCCGTGGCCTCATTCGCGATTTGGCGCGCCCCCGGGAGCGCACAAGTCAAGTGCTTGAAGAAGCTACACTTCTTTATGAGAAGCCAACCTCGCTTCGCCTCTCCGCCCCGTCCCTCTATATTGAGTTGATGCCAGACCAGATGCGCAGCTATCTCGACTTCGAAAAGCCCGTCGCCGAGCTCGACTCCAAGGTCGACGAGCTCAGGACGTTAGCTGCCTCCGGCACTGACATCGCCGAGGAGATCGGACGGATCGAGGACAAGGCGGCGCAGGCGCTGGCCGACCTCTATCAGAACCTGACGCCGTGGCAGAAGACGCTGGTCGCGCGGCATCCGCAGCGGCCGCATTTCAACGACTTCATCAAGGGCCTGATCACCGAATTCACGCCGCTCGCCGGCGACCGCAAATTCGGCGAGGACGAGGCGCTGGTCGCGGGCTTCGGCCGCTTCCGCGGCGAAGCGATCTGCGTGATGGGCCAGGAAAAGGGCGATTCCACCGAGAGCCGCATCAAGCACAACTTTGGCATGGCGCGGCCGGAAGGCTACCGCAAATGCGTGCGGCTGATGGAGATGGCAGAGCGGTTCGGCCTGCCGGTGCTGTCGCTCGCCGATTCCGCCGGCGCCTATCCCGGCATCGGCGCCGAAGAGCGTGGCCAGGCCGAGGCGATCGCGCGCTCGACCGATGCCTGCATGGCGCTGACCGTGCCGAATGTCGCCATCATCACCGGCGAGGGCATGTCGGGCGGCGCGATTGCGATCACCACCGCCAACAAGGTGCTGATGCTGGAGCACGCGATCTACAGCGTGATCTCGCCGGAAGCCGCCTCCTCCATCCTCTGGCGCGACGGCAGCAAGGCGCAGGAAGCCGCCAACAACATGAAGATCACCGCCCAGGACATGCTGCGCTTCGGGGTGATCGACAGTATTCTGAAGGAGCCGGTCGGCGGCGCCCACCGCGACCCCGCCACCATGATCGCCACCACGGGCGATGCCATCGCCAAGGCGTTCGACGACCTGCGAGGCCTGGACGGCGACGCGATCCGCAAGCAGCGCCGGCAGAAATTCCTCGATATCGGTCGGAAACTGGGTTGATTCGGCCCACCAGCCGGTCGGACGGCAGGGAATGGTGGGCACGCTTCCGGCTTTGCCCACCCTACTGGACTTCGCCCGGACCGCCCCTGTAACCCCGCATTAACCCTTTTTTTGCCCAAATCGGCGATCTCAGTAGCGGTTTGGCTGCAAAGCCCAATTCAGTCCCAGTTCCGGCCCAGTTTAAGTCTCTGTTGACCACGCCTGTCGGCCAACGGGCTCGTGATCCCCGGTCGGGTTGCGACCCCCAGGCGCGGAGGTTAGAATTTTAATCAATGGCTTCAGGGCATCAGCGCTGGGGCTTGGTCTGAATCAAGTCCGGACATCCGGTCAGGCCATGCTTCAAAGATCGGGGTTCGCGCTCCTTGCCCGGAACGTTGTGGGGTTCGTCTTGACTGCTAGCTCGCTTGCTCGTGCGCTTTTGGCTTCGGTCGCGCTTGCCGCCAGCATTGTGCTGGCCGGCTGCGACACCGACCAGGTCTCGCTCGCGACCAACGCCAAGGCCAACCAGCCGATCTCGCCAAAGCTCGTCGCCGCGATGGGCGAGAAGGACATGGATCTGCAATCGCCGATCCTGATCCGCCTATTCAAGTCGGAGGCCGAGCTCGAGATCTGGAAGCAGACCCGCTCCGGCCAGTTCGCACTGCTCAAGACCTATCCGATCTGCCGCTGGTCGGGCGACCTCGGTCCGAAGGTGCGCGAAGGCGATCGCCAGGCGCCGGAAGGATTCTACTCGATTAATCCGAGCCAGATGAATCCGCAGTCGGCCTATTACCTCTCGTTCAACACCGGCTTCCCGAACGCGTTCGACAAGGCGCTCGGCCGTACCGGCTCGCAGCTGATGGTGCATGGCGATTGCTCGTCGCGCGGCTGCTACGCGATGACGGACGAGCAGATCGCGGAGATCTATTCGCTCGGGCGCGAGTCCTTCTTCGGCGGCCAGAAGGCGTTCCAGTTCCAGGCGTATCCGTTCAAGATGACGCCGGTGAACATGGCCAAGCACCGCAACAATCCGAACATGGCCTTCTGGAAGATGATCAAGGAAGGCTATGATCATTTCGAGGTGACGCGGCAGGAGCCGAAGGTCGACTTCTGCGAGAAGAAGTACGTGTTCGATGCCGCGAAGGCACCCGACGCCAAGCGCGATCCCGTGTTCGATGCCTCGGCGAAGTGCCCGGCCTATGTGATCCCCGAGGACATCGCCAGCGCCGTGCGCGAGAAAGAGCAGCGCGACGAGGCCGAATACAACAAGCTCGTCTCCAAGGGTACGCCGGTGGCGCGCATGAACACCGGTATCGACGGCGGCATGAACAAGATCTTTGCCGCGAAGATTCCGGAAGGCTCGACCGGCCTGTCGGAAGGCGCCGAAGGCAATACGCTGCAGATGCTGGCGATGTCGAAGGCGCCGGGCACGATCCCAGGCACCGTCAACCCACCGAAGCCGAACCTCGAGCCCGCCGCGGCAGCTCCGCAGCAAGAACCTGTCGTTGCGGTCGCACCCGCGACCAACACCCGCGTCGCCTCGGCCGAGAAATCCGGCGGCTTCTTCTCCAATCTCGGCCGCAAGATGGGCCTCGGCACTGCCGACACGACGGCGACCGCCTCAGCGCCGCAAGCGACCGCGTCGGTGACCCCCGCGCCCGCAGCGCCGAGCACGGCCTCCAGGCTGAAAGCCGCAGTGACGCGGTTCGTGCCCGGCCACGACAAGTCCAAGGATAATGCTGTGGCGGCCGCAAAGCCCGTTGAGCCGGCAAGGCCTGCCGAGACCAAGGTTGCAGCAACGCGGCCCGCGCTGAAACCGTCGGTGAGAGATAGTGCGGCTGACGGCGCGCAGATGGCCGGTGCAGCACCTGTGGTGTCGTCGAACTCGTTCGACAGTCGGTTTGGCGCGGTGAAGTAAGCGGGATTTTCGCTTACGGCGCCAGATACCGCAGCAACTCCGGATTGCCCCTCACCTCGCCGGCCGCGCCTTGCAGCGCGACTCTTCCGCGGTCGAGCACGTAGGCGTAGTCGGCGACGCGCAGCGCGAGGTCGAGGTGCTGCTCGACGATGATGACGGCGATCTCTTTCGCAAGCTCGATCAGGCGCTCGGTGATCTCCTCGATCACGCCGATCCAGACGCCTTCGGTCGGCTCGTCCAGCAGCAGCAATTTTGGATCGCCCAGCATGGCGCGGCCGATCGCGAGCATCTTGCGCTCGCCGCCGGAGAGCGTGCCGGCGGGTTGGTCGAGGCGCTGGCCGAGTTTCGGGAAGATGGCCAGCACGCGGTCGACGGCGGTGGCATCCTTGTTGAGGAGCGAGCCGACGGCGAGATTGTCGCGCACAGAAAGGCGCGCGAACACCGAATGCTCCTGCGGCACGTAGCCGATGCCGGCGCGAACGCGCTCCTCGGGCCGGCGGCGGCTGATGTCGCGGCCATCGAAGCCGACCTCGCCCTTCCACGCCGGCAATTCGCCGACGATGGTCTTCATCAGCGTGGTCTTGCCCGCGCCATTGCGCCCGAGCACCGCGACGCCGCCGCGCCAGGGAATGCCGAGATTGACGTCGAACAGGACCTGGCTGCGGCCATAGCCGGCGTCGAGATGCTTGATGTCCAAAAATTCAGGCACGGCGCAGATAAATCTCCTGAACGGATTTGTTGGCCTGGATCTCGGACACGGTGCCCGATGCCAGCACCTTGCCCTGGTCGAGCACGGTGAGGCGATCGCAGATGTCGCGGATGAAATCGAGGTCGTGCTCGACGATGACGAGCGAGCAATGCCGCTTGATCGGCTGCAGCAATTCGCCGGTGACGCGACGCTCCTCCAGGCTCATGCCGCCGGTCGGCTCGTCCAGCAAAAGGAGTTTGGGTTTGCCGGCGAGCGCCATCGCGATCTCCAGCCATTGCTGCTGGCCGTGCGACAGCGCGGCCGCCGCATCGAAGGCACGGTCGGCGAGACGGAACTGCGTCAGCATGGTCATGACCTGATCATGAAGCGCATTCCTGGTGCGCGAGAACACGAGGTCAAGCAGCGAGGACTGCGCCTGCAGCGCGAGAAGGATGTTGTCGTAGAGCGTCAGCGACGGCAGCACGCTCGTGATCTGGAATTTCAGGCTCATGCCGGCCCGCGCCCGCTCGGTCGGCGTGAACGCGGTGATGTCGGTGTTGACGAAGCTCACCTTGCCTTGTGTCGGCACCTCGGCGCCGGCGATGCACTTCATCAGCGTGCTCTTGCCCGAGCCGTTCGGGCCGATCAGGCCGTGAAACTCGTTCTCGCCGACGGTGAGTGCTGCACCGTCAAGCGCGGTGAGCTTGCCGAAGATCTTTGATATGCCCGCGGCTTCAAGAAGCGGCATTGCGCTTCTCCTTAGTCTCCTTGGGCTTGGCACCGAAGCTGCCGACCCGCTCGCGCTCCCCGAGGACAAAACTGATCAGGCCGAGCGGCCGGAACAGGATCACGAGCAGCAGCAACAGTCCCAGAATGATCGGCCAGATGTCGCGATAATTGTCCGACAGCCAGAAGCTGACGCCCTCGACGATGACCGCGCCGATGACAGCACCGATCAGCGTGCCCGAGCCGCCGAACAGCACGTAGAGCACCACCTGCGTCGAGACCACGACGCCGACCATATTGGGCCAGACAAAACCTTCGTGGAACGCATAAAGGCTCCCGGCGAGCCCTGCGATGGCGCCGCCGATCGCAAAGATGATCGCCTTCAGGTGCTGCACCTTGTAGCCGAAGAAGGCGATGCGCTGCTCGTTCTCGCGCAGGCCCGCAAGCGCGAGACCGAACTGCGAGCGCATCAGGAAGCGGCAGAGCAGGTAGACGACAATGAGGATGCCGAGGACGAGATAATAGAACGCCGGTCCTTCCGAGAATTCGGAACCGCCGAGCGTCATCGGCGCAATCGAAGGAATGCCGTTCTGGCCGCCGAGATAATACCAGCCGCGTGCAAGGCGATCGGCAGCGTAGGAGCCGGTCAGTGTGCCGAGCGACACGAAGATCACGCTGGAGGGGTGCCGGCCCAGCAGCAGGAAGCCGCCGAGCAGCAACGCGAAGGTGAGGCCGATCAGCGTGCCCGCAGGCAGCACCAGGAAGATGTTGGTGATATCCAGATCGCGCGCGAGCAGCGCGACACCATAGCCGGCCGAGCCGAAAAACAGGGCCTGGCCAAAGCTCATGATGCCGGCATAGCCCCAGACCAGGTCAAACGACAGCGCGAACAGCGCCAGGATGATCACGCGCGTTGCAAACACCGTGAGGTAGTCCTGCAGCACAAATGGCGCGACGAGCGCGGCGACGAGCGCCACGCCCTCTACGAATGGCAGGATCTTTCGTTCCGCGGCGGCTTGCGCCGCCGTTTCGCGTTCAGCCATTGCCGCGTCCGTCTCCCCGCCAATCTCGGCGGGGATCACCTGTTTCACTGCGCCCATCGACTTCGGCATTTGACCTTAGCATTCCTTGGGATCGACCAGACCGTCGCTGCGTCCGACGATCTCGTAGTTCCCGGCTTTGGCAACCGCGGTGTACATCTTCATCTTGCAGTGGCGCTTGCCCGGCACCATCTCGGCCGGTCCGCCCGGCCCTTCCGCGATCTTGGCGTGATCGAGCGCGGCGGCGACCGAGTCGCGGTCGACCTTGCCGGCTTCCTTCACCGCAGCTTCCCACAGCTTCAGACCACGATACGTGCCGGTCGCGGCACTTCCGGCGGCGAACAGGAAGTTGCCCGGAAAGTCCTTCTCGTAGGCCGCCTGGATTTTTGCGTCGAACGGGTTCTCCTTGGTCAGCACCTTGAAATAGTCGAGGCAGCTCGCGAGTCCCTCGATCTCGGCCGCCTGATTGATGTTCAGCGTGTTCTCGTCATAGTAGACGCAGGCCAGGCGCCCGCCGTTCTTGAGGAAGCCGGCTTCATAGAGCTGCTTGAAGAACGGGCCGACGCCTGGCGGAATGACGGTGTTGAAGACGACGTCGACCTTGTTGGAGATGATGCGGTTGACGGTCGCGGAGAAGTCGACCTGGTCGAGCGGGTAATATTCCTCGAACACGACCTCGCCGCCATTGGCTTCGATCACCTTGCGGGCATAGACGTTGAGCGTGTGCGGCCACACATAATTGGCGCTGGGCAGCGCGAACTTCTTGCCGCCGTTCTTGATCAGCCAGGGGATGAATTCGTCGCACTGCTGCGCCGGGGTCGGCCCGGTGCAGAACAGATAGGGCGTGCACTCCTTGCCCTCGTAGAGCTGCGGATAGATGTAGAGCGTCTTGCCGCGCGCCACGATCGGATCCTTGATCGCGTTGCGCATCGACGAGGTGATGCCGCCGAGCACCATGTCGACCTTGTCGCGCTGGATCAGCTTGCGCACGTTGCCGACAGCGACCGATTCATTCGACGCGGTGTCCTCGATATAGAGCTCGAGCGGTCGGCCGAGCAGGCCGCCGGCATCGTTCATCTGCTTGACCAGCATCTTGGCGACGTTGGCGTCCGCCGTGCCGGCGTACGCAATCGGACCGGTGAGATCGGTTGCGATGCCGACCTTGATCGGCGCTTCGGCCGCGTTGGCCCACGGTGCCGGAATCACCCAGCTTCCCACCCCGGTTGCGACCGCGCCGGAGGCAAAAGCAAAATTGGAGAGGAAGCGGCGGCGCGAGAGCTGACGATCGAACATGTGACTAAACCCCTTTTCCAGCGATGAGGCCCTGCGGCCGGAATTTGATGAAGGCAATGGCGAGGACGAAGACGAGGACATCGGCGACCACGGGCGCCATGACCCAGGGCAGCGCGGCGCTGAGCGTGCCGATCACGCCGGCGCCGGCAACGGGGCCGATGAACGACCCGACGCCGCCGACCATGACGGCGACAAAGCCCTGAATCAGGAAGCGGATGCCGAGATCGGCATAGAGGCTGAACACCGGCACGATCAGCGCGCCGGCAAGGCCGGCCAGTGCGGAGCCGAAAGCAAAGGTGGCGCCGTACATCAGAGGCGTCGAAATGCCGGATGCGCGCGCCAGCGACGGGTTCTCCAGCGTGGCGCGCATGCGCAAACCAAAACTCGTGCGCGACAGCAGGAGATAGCAGCCGACCATCACCAGCAGCGTGATGACGATGATGGTGAAGCGCCAGGCCGAGATATGCATGGTGCCGATGTCGATCGAGCCGCCGATCGGCTCGGGCACGGTGAGATAGAAGCCGCCGATCAGGCCACGCACGGATTCGCGGATGATGAGGCCGAGCGCGTAAGTGCCGAGCATCGCCACGATCGGCGCGGCGTAGAAGCGGCGGATGATCAGCGCCTCCAGCACGAAGCCGAGCGCACCGACCAGGAAAGGCGCTGCAACCATGCCGGTCCAGATCGGCAGGCCCTTGGCGTAGGCGAGATAGGTGATGTAGGCCCCGAGCAGGACGAACTCGCCCTGCGCAAAGTTGAAGATGCCCATCATGCTGGCGATGATCCCGAGCCCCAGCACGATCAGGACGATGATCGCGCCGAAGCTCAGGATCTCGAAAGCCGCGACGAACGCGTTAGCCATGCGATGCTGTTCCGTTCGTCTGCACTAATTCCTCTCTCACATCTTCTTCCAGTCGCCGATCTGCTCGAAGGCGTGCGCGGCGCGGTAGATGGTGGATTCCTCGAACATGCGGCCGACCAGCATCAGGCCGACGGGCAGCCCGTCGACCATGCCGCAGGGCAACGACATCGCGGGATGATGGGTAATGTCGAACGGCGCGGTATTTGAGATCATCTCCAGGGCACGGGCGACGTAGTCCTCGCGGCTGGCCGTCGGTTCCGGCAGCTTGGTCGCCTTCATTGGCGTCGTCGGCAGCAGCAAAAGGTCGTATTCGCCGAACGCCTTGTCGTAGGCCGCAGTCAGGCGGCGGGAAATGTTGAGCGCCTTGCCGTAGTAGCGTGGTCCAAAGGTGTTGTTGATGTAGGTGCCCAGCAACAGAAACAGCTTTGTCGTCTCGGACAACGAGTCCGCCTGCCGGCGCCAGCCGCGGTGGAAGTCCATCAGCGAAGTCGAATAGAGATCGGACCGGCTCAAGCCGTAGCCGTCGCCATACATCATGGTCTGGGTCATGCCCTCGGTACCGATCGGTGTCCAGATCGCGGGACCGGCGAGATGCATCGGGATAGAGACGGTCTCGACAGTGGCGCCGAGATCCTTGAAACGCTTTGCGGCCTCGCGCACGCTTTCATTGACGGCGGCCTCGGCAGTCGCCTGCTCGAAGCCTTCCTTCAAGATGCCGATCTTCATTCCCTTGACGCCCTGGCCGAGCGCCTTGGTGTATTCCTCCACCTTCGGCGCCTTGATGCGGGGATCGTAGCCGTCATCGCCAGCGAGCACTTCGAGCAGCAGCGCGTTGTCGGCGACGGTCGCCGTCATCGGACCGGTGTGATCGACGAAAATCTCGATCGGCATGATGCCGGTGTAGGGCACGAGGCCCCAGGTCGGCTTCATGCCGTAGGTGCCGCAAAACGAGGACGGCATGCGGATCGAGCCGCCCTGGTCGCCGCCCATCGCCATGTCGGCTTCGCCCAAGGCAACGACAACGCCGCTGCCCGAGGACGAGCCCCCGGCCGAATAGCCCATCTTGTAGGGATTATGCACCGCGCCGACCGCGTTGGTGTGACTGCCGCCGGACATGCAAAAGGATTCACAGTGGGTCTTGCCGAGGATTTCCCCGCCGGCATCCAGGATGCGCGTGACGACGGTGGCGTCGAAATCGGGGATATAGCCTTCCAGCGTCGTTGAGCCGTTCATCATGGGCACGCCGGCCAGCATGATGTTGTCTTTCAGCGCGACGGTCTTGCCCTTGAGCTTGCCAGCCGGGGCGCCCTTCACGCTCGACTTGCGATACCAGGCATTGCGCGGATTATCTTCCGCCGACGGCCGGTAGCCCGGCGTCCGCGGATATTTCACCTCCGGCACCTCGTCCGGCATCGCGCCGACGAGGTTGTAGGCATCGATCGAGCCCTGCATCAGGCCACGGAACGATGTCACGTCGGCGTCGGTCAGTGCGAGACCGCACTGCTCGGCGACGCTGCGAAGTTGGGCTGGCGTGGGAAGGACAACTGTCACGGCGCGCTCCTTGAGGCTTCTTGATCCCTGGCTTTGAACGGACAGCCGCTGGGCTCGGGCCTGCACGGCGCGGGCCAATCGGCATCGCGTTGATACTAGAGACGGAAATATTTTCCTTTTCAAGTATTATTTTGGAGCGGATCGTGCGCTGATTGCCACGCGTGGCGTCAGACCGGCTTGATCAGCTTGAAGTCGAGGCCATCGGCCTCGGCGAGATACATCTGCATCCGGGCGTGACCGTTGCGAACGACCACCGGGCCGCGCGCGCCGCCGTAATCGATGTTGCGCCCCGCCGCGAGCATCGGCCCCATCGCCAACGAACCGGCCTTGTTCGCGACGGCTTCAAGGAAACGCAGGCCCTCGTAGCTGGACTGGCCTAGCGAGCCGATCGGCGCGGCGTTCGGTCCGAACATCTGGCGATAACGGCTTTGAAAATCGTCATTGGCGCGCGACCCGACACCGGGAAAATAGCCGGAGGCACAGAACATGTTCTCGCTGTTGTCTGCGCCGATGCCGAGCAGCACCGTCTCGTCCATCGCGCCGGCCAGCCGCAACGTCGTCGCGGCGAGACTGCACTCGCCGAACGCGCGATTGAAGGTGATGCTGTCCGTGCCGATCAGCGAGATCAGGACGACGTCCGGTCTTGCGGCGCGGATCCGCTCCAGATGCGGCTCGTGGTTGTCCTCGCCAAGAGGAACGAACTCCTCGCCGACGACGCATCCGCCGGTTTCCTTGATGTAACGCTTCACCGCGCGATGCGATTGCCATGGCCAGACATAATCGCTGCCGATCAGGTACCAGCGGGCCGCGTTCTTGACGTCGGCCAGCCAGTGGATCGCAGGACGGCTCTGCCAGCGCGGCGTTTCGCCGATCGCCATGACGCCTGGCGTCAGTTCGCCGCCTTCATAGACGGGCGTGTAGATATAGGGGATCCGGTTCGCGGTGGTGATCTTACGGAGCGCGACACGAACCGCGCTGGTGTGCATGCCGACGACGAGATCGATCTCATCGTCGACGACCGCCTGCTCGGCGCGGTTCAGGACACTGTCGAGCGGACCGCCGGCATCATAGATCGACAGCTCGATCTCGCGGCCCAAAATGCCGCCACGCTTGTTGATCTCGGCGACCGCGAGCTGCGCGGTGTTGGTGGCGCATGGCCCCCAGATGCCGGGCGAGCCGGTGCAGCAGATGAAGCAGCCGACGCGCAGCTTGTTCGTACCGCGACGCCGAAGAAAGGCATGATCGTTGGGCGACAACGCACCATCAGCCGCCGATGACGACAGATTCCTGAACAGCAAGGACGGCGGCAACGCCGGACCGCCGTGTGCCGGGAAGTTTACCGTCGCGCGCACGCCAACTCCTGTCTGGTACCAGACCTGAAAGCACATTGAGCAGGCGGCCGCGGCACCCGCCCTTTTGTTGTGCAATCATCCTATTTTGAAAATATTGAATATTCAAGAATTGAAGTGCATATAGAAGCAGCATTGATTGCAAGACATTCACTCATTTGGGTCAAGACGAAGTCTTAGCCGTGGCAAAAATGAACGCTCCAATCACCGAACACCTCGCTTACCTGCTCGCGCAAGCAAACCGGGAGATCAACCGGCAGCTCGAACTGCGGTTGAGCAAGGAGGGGGTTCCCGTCGAGCAATGGCGCATCCTGAAAGTGCTGTCGGATGGCGACGGCCATTCGATGGGCGAGCTTGCGGACGCTGTGCTGCTCAACCATCCGACGCTGACCAAGATGATCGACCGCATGGTCTCCGACACGCTGGTCTACCGCGTGCAGGACCCGAACGACCGCCGCAAGGTTTTGATGTTCATCTCCGACCGCGGCAAGGTGCTGTGCAAGAAGCTCAACTCGCTCGCGGTCGACCAGGAGGAGCACATCCTGGAGAGCTACGGCGACAAGCCGACCAGCGAGCTCAAGCGGCTGCTGGAGAGCTTGATCGATAGCTCGAATTGAGGGGCGGCTTTACGCTTTCTCGCCGCTACGAGAATTGCGCGCCACACGCACACCTGTCATCGCCCGATTTAATCGGGCGATCCAGTATTCCGAGAGGGTCGTGATTGAGCCGAGAGGCCGCTGCGTACTGGATGCCCCGCCTTCGCGGGGCATCCAGAGAGCTAAACCGCTTACGCGTACCGCCCGTGGCAGTGCTTGTACTTCTTGCCTGAGCCGCAGGGGCAGTCCTCGTTGCGGCCGATCTTGCCCCAACTGGCAGGGTTCTTCGGATCGCGCAGCGCGGCATCCGTGGCCTGCGGGGCCAGCGTGACGCTGGCGAGCGCCATTTCGTCCTCGCCGGTATCCGGATTGAGCTTGTGCGCTTCCATCTGCGGCAGGATGGGCGCCTCCTGCTCCGGCGGGACGATCTCGACCCGCATCAGCTGCGCGGTAACGGCCTCGCGCAGGTGCGCGCTCATCTCCTGGAAGAGATTGAAGGCTTCGGTCTTGTACTCCTGCAACGGATCGCGCTGGCCGTAGCCGCGCAGGCCGATGACCTGGCGCAGATGGTCGAGCATGATCAGGTGCTCGCGCCAGAGATGGTCGAGCGTCTGCAGCAGAATGGTCTTCTCGACGTAACGCATCACGTCGGGACCCCATTGCCCGACCTTGGCTGCCATGTGCTCGTCGGCGCGGGTCTCGATGCGCTTGAGCAACTCCTCGTCGGCGATGCCCTCTTCCTTGGCCCAGTCCTGGACCGGCAGGTCGAGATCGAGCACGCGCTTCAGCTCTTCGTTCAGGCCGGCGACGTCCCACTGCTCGGCATAGGCATGCTCGGGCACGTGCTTGGCAACGAGATCGTCGATGAAGGCGTGGCGCATGTCGGTGACGGTCTCGGCAACGCTGTCGTCCTTCATCAACTCGACGCGCTGGTCGAAGATCACCTTGCGCTGGTCGTTCTGGACGTTGTCGAACTTGAGCAGGTTCTTGCGGATGTCGAAGTTGCGGGCCTCGACCTTCTGCTGCGCCTTCTCCAAGGCCTTGTTGATCCAGGGATGGATGATGGCCTCGCCCTCTTGCAGGCCGAGACGCTGGAGCATGCTGTCGAGGCGATCCGAGCCGAAGATGCGCATCAGATCGTCTTCCAACGACAGGAAGAACTTCGAACGGCCGGGGTCGCCCTGACGGCCGGAACGGCCGCGCAGCTGGTTGTCGATGCGGCGGGATTCATGCCGCTCCGAACCGATGATGTAGAGACCGCCCGGCTTCTTGACGGTCTTGGCCGGCTTCGAGCCCTTTGCCGGCTCGATCTCGACGGTCTCCTCGGCCTTCAGGACGATCTCGCGGAAGTGCTCGATGTCGGCCTTGATCTGCTCGATCTTCCTGGCCTTCTCGGCCTCGTCCGCGATATCAGCAGTCTCCTGCTGGATCCGCATGTCGAGCGAGCCGCCAAGCTTGATGTCGGTACCGCGGCCGGCCATGTTGGTCGCGATCGTGATCGCGCCGGGAACGCCGGCCTCGGCAACGATGTAGGCTTCCTGCTCGTGGAAGCGCGCGTTCAGCACCGCGAACAGCTTTGCCGGCTTGTTGGCGCGCGCCGCGGCGTACAGCTTCTGCATCGAGTTCTCGTTGCCGAAGTCGATCTGCCGGTAGCCGTGCTTCTTGAGGTACTCGGCAATCACCTCCGACTTTTCGATCGAGGCCGTGCCGACCAGAACCGGCTGCAGCCGCGCATTGGCGCGCTCGATCTCGGCCAGGATCGCGGCGTATTTCTCGTTCTGGGTGCGATAGACCTCGTCGTCCTCATCCAGGCGGGCGACCGGCAGATTGGTCGGGATCTCCACGACCTCGAGCTTGTAGATGTCGAACAACTCGTCGGCTTCCGTCAGCGCCGTGCCGGTCATGCCGGCGAGCTTTTCGTACATCCGGAAATAGTTCTGGAAGGTGATCGAGGCGAGCGTCTGGTTCTCCGGCTGGACCTGGACGTGCTCCTTGGCTTCCAGCGCCTGGTGCAGGCCTTCGGAATAGCGGCGGCCCTGCATCATGCGGCCGGTGAACTCATCGATGATCACGACCTCGTCGTCGCGGACGATGTAGTCCTTGTCGCGTGTGAACAGCGTGTGGGCGCGCAGCGCCTGGTTGATGTGGTGCACGACGGAGACGTTCTCGACGTCGTAGAGCGACTCGCCCTTGAGCTGGCCGGCATCGCGCAGCAGCTTCTCGATCTTCTCCATGCCGGCTTCGGTGAGCGTCACCGTGCGCTGCTTCTCGTCGACGTCGTAGTCGCTCTTGTCGAGCTTGGGCAGGAACGAGTCGATGGTGTTGTAGAAGTCGGAGCGGTCGTCGAGCGGGCCGGAGATGATGAGCGGCGTGCGCGCTTCGTCGATCAGGATGGAGTCGACTTCGTCGACGATCGCATAGAAATGCGGCCGCTGGACCATGTCCTCGAGCCGGTACTTCATGTTGTCGCGGAGATAGTCGAAGCCGTATTCGTTGTTGGTGCCGTAAGTGATGTCGCAGGCATAGGCCGCCTTGCGCTCGACATCGTCGAGGCCATGGACGATCACGCCGGTGGTCAGGCCGAGGAAGCCGTAAATCTGACCCATCCAGGCGGAGTCGCGGCGGGCGAGGTAATCGTTGACGGTGACGACGTGGACGCCCTTGCCGGCGAGCGCGTTGAGGTAGACCGCGAGCGTTGCCACCAGCGTCTTGCCTTCGCCGGTCTTCATCTCGGCGATGTCGCCCTCGTGCAGCACCATGCCGCCGATCAGCTGGACGTCGAAATGGCGCTGGCCGAGCGTGCGCTTGGCAGCCTCGCGCACGGTGGCGAAGGCTGGCACCAGCAAATCGTCCAGCGTCTTGCCCTCGGCAAGCTGCTTCTTGAAGTCAGCGGTGCGGGCCTTGAGCGCCTCGTCGGAGAGCTTCGAGACCTCGGGCTCCAGCGCGTTGATCGCGTTGACGCGGGACTGATATCCCTTCACCCGCCGGTCGTTGGCGGAGCCGAAAAACTTGCGGGCGAGCGCGCCGATCATGCCTAGTTCCTGTGTTCGCGATTTAACCGCGTTGCAGCCAAGAAGTTGTCACCCGCCTGCCTATCAACTCACCGTGACGCCTGTCGGCGTCAGAGCCCGGACTGCGGGGGTCATCCGCCATATGGGTGGGAATTGGGCTAGTCTGGGTTCAACGGCCAAAAACGCAGCAAAATAAACGCCATCGCCATGGTCGCGACCGGGCAGAGATATGGCCCGGTCAGGGCCTTGTCAACGGCAGGCGCATTGCGGCTAATTCATCATTTTGACAGACTTTTCGCGTTGCCAAGCCCCCCTGAATTGGGCGAGTGTCCGCCCCGCTTAAGCAGCCCCTGCTTCAACATAAGGATTTTGCATGACCACCTCGTTCCCGGTCACCACCGGCCAGCGTTTCCGCCACGCGTCCGCCCTGGCTGGCTGCTTTGCCCTGGCGCTGTCCCTGGCGTTCGCTGGTCCGCTCCGGGCCGCCGACGATCCGGTCCTGGCGAAGGTCAATGGCGTTGACATCAAGAAGAGCGACGTCGCCATGGCCGAGGAGGAACTCGGACCGAGCCTCGCCCAGATGGATCCCGCGACCAAGGACGAGAATGTCCTGTCGTTCCTGATCGACATGAAGATCGTGTCCAAGGCCGCCGAGGACAAGAAGGTCGCCGACGGCGAGGAATTCAAGAAGCGGATGGCGTTCGCCCGCAATCGCCTGCTGATGGACAGCCTGCTGGCCCAGGAAGGCAAGGCCGCGACCAACGACGACGCCATGAAGAAGGTCTACGAGGAGGCCTCCAAGCAGATCACCGGCGAGCAGGAAGTGCGCGCCCGCCACATCCTGGTCGAGACCGAGGACGAGGCCAAGGCGGTGAAGGCCGAGCTCGACAAGGGCGCCGATTTCGCCGAGCTCGCCAAGAAGAAGTCCAAAGATCCCGGCTCCGCCGACGGCGGCGACCTCGGCTTCTTCACCAAGGAGCAGATGGTGCCGGAATTCTCGGCCGTCGCGTTCGCGCTCGAGCCGGGCAAGATCTCCGATCCCGTGAAGTCGCAGTTCGGCTGGCACATCATCAAGGTCGAGGAAAAGCGCAACCGCAAGGCGCCGGAGTTCGACCAGGTCAAGGCCCAGATCGAGCAGTACGTCACCCGCAAGGCGCAGGCCGACTACGTCGCCAAGCTCCGCGCCGAAGCCAAGGTCGAGCGGACGGACCAGCCGGCGGCCGACGCCAAGCCGGCCGATACCAAGCCTTCCGACAGCAAGATGGCGCCCCCCGCCAAGAAGTAAAAATTCGCTGTCACTTCGGTGACGCCAAGAGTATCTAAGCATCGCAATGGCCGGGCCGAAAGTGCGAAGCACGTCTTCGCACTTGATGTCCCGGCCATCTGCATATCCAGACCTCACCAAGGCACAAGCCAAGGCACCTCGCGATGTCCTCAACCGCCTCCCCGCTCGCCCCGAAGAACGTTCCCGCCATGCCGGTGATCGCGGGCGTCCGTCTCGCGACGGCCGAGGCCGGCATCCGCTACAAGAACCGCACCGACGTGCTGCTGGCGATCATGGACAAGGGCACCGCGGTCGCCGGCGTCTTCACCAAGTCGAAGTGCCCGTCCGCGCCGGTCGAATGGTGCCGCGCCAAGCTCAAAGGCGGCAAGGCACGCGCACTGGTCGTCAATTCCGGCAATGCCAACGCCTTCACCGGCAAGACCGGCCGCGGCTCCACGGCGCTGACCGCGAAGATCGCGGCCAAGGCCGTCGGCTGCAGCGAGAGCGAGGTCTTTCTGGCCTCGACCGGCGTGATCGGCGAGCCGCTGGACGCGACCAAGTTCGACGGCGTGCTGGAACGCCTCGCCGAGACCACTGAGGCCGGCGATTATCTCGCGGCCGCCAAGGCGATCATGACCACCGACACCTTCCCCAAGGTCGCGACCGCGACCGTGAAGCTCGGCAAGGCCAAGGTCACCATCAACGGCATGGCCAAGGGCGCCGGCATGATCGCCCCCGACATGGCGACGATGCTATCCTTCATCTTCACCGACGCGCCGATCGCGCCCGCCGCGCTGCAGGCGCTGCTCAAGGCCGGCGTCGAGGACACTTTCAATGCCGTCACGATCGACGGCGACACCTCGACCTCCGATACGCTGCTGGCTTTCGCCACCGGCGCTGCCGCCGAGCACGGCGCACCAAAGATCAGCCGTGCCAGCGATCCGCGCCTGAAGTCCTTCGTCAAGGCGTTCAACCAAGTGCTCGCCAATCTTTCCGAACAAGTTGCCCGCGACGGCGAAGGCGCGCGCAAGCTGGTCGAGATCACCGTCGATGGCGCCAAGACCAAGGCCTCGGCGCGCAAGATCGCGATGTCGATCGCCAACTCGCCGCTGGTGAAGACCGCAATCGCCGGCGAGGACGCCAATTGGGGCCGCGTGGTCATGGCCGTCGGCAAGGCCGGCGAGCCCGCCGACCGCGACAAGCTCTCGATCTCCTTCAACGGCATCCGCGTCGCCAAGAGCGGCGCGCGCGATCCGTCGTACGACGAGGCGCAGGTGTCGGAGGCGATGAAGGCGCCGGAGATCGCGATCAAGGTGTCGCTCGGCCTCGGCAAGGGCCGCGACCGCGTGCTGACCTGCGACCTCACCAAGGAATATGTCGCGATCAACGGCGATTACAGGTCTTAACCGCACGAAGGCGAGATGGCTGATCTCAAACTGACACTGGTGGTAGCGTGCGCGCTGGTCGACGCCGACAAGCGCGTCCTGATCGCGCAGCGCCCCGAGGGCAAGACGCTCGCGGGCCTCTGGGAATTTCCCGGCGGCAAGCTGGAGCCGGGCGAGCGGCCGGAGCAGAGCCTGATCCGCGAGCTCAATGAGGAGCTCGGCATCACCGTCGCCGAGCCGTGCCTGGCGCCGCTGACCTTCGCGAGCTACGGCTACGAGACCTTTCATCTGTTGATGCCGCTCTACATCTGCCGGCGCTGGGAGGGCCAGGTCATGGCGCGGGAGGGCCAGAAGCTGGCCTGGGTCCGTGCCAACAAGCTGCGCGACTATCCGATGCCGCCGGCGGACATTCCGCTGATCCCGCATTTGATTGACTTGCTGATGTGAGGCTTGCCTGCCCCGGACGCAGCGCAGCGCTTCTTCAGCGGTGCGCTGCAGAGCCGGGGCCCATGCGCTAACGGCAGACTGGGTCCCGGCTCTGCGCAGCAGCGCAAGAGCGCTGCAGCGCGTCCGGGACACGTGTCAGCTCTCCCCGGCCTTCTTCACCGCCTCTGCCAGGCTCGCTTTCGCCGATCCCGGCTTCAGCGGCTGCTGCTGGCTCGCATGCGGGGCCCAACCGGAGAGCCAGATGATATCGAAGGTCGCACGGACGCGGCCGTCGGCGTCGGCAAAGCGCTCGCCATAGATTTCGGCCATGCGCAGCAGGGTCGCGCGCCGGCTCGGCGTGCGCCGCCGCTCGATCAGCACATTGGCCGCACCCATGCGGCGAAGATCCTGCATCAGGGCAAAGGCATTGGAATAGCGCACCACGACGCGGTCGACGTCGGTGACCGGCAGCGCAAAACCCGCCCGCTGCAACAGCGCGCCGATATCCCGCAGATCCGCGAACGGCGCCACCCGCGGCGACACGCCGCCCTCGCATTCGACTTCCGCCGCAGCAAACGCCTGCCGCAGCTCGGTCAGGCTGTCGCCGCCGATCATCGCGGCGAGCAGTAGCCCGTCCGGCTTCAGTGCCCGGCGAATTTGCGCGAGCACGCCGGGAAGATCGTTGACGAATTGCAGCGCCAGCGCCGACACGACGAGATCGAGGCTTTCGGGAGCGAAGGGCAGCTTCTCCTCGCCGGTCTCGCCAAGCGCGATCTGCTGAAATGACGGCAGTCGCGCTCGTAACCCCGCCAGCCCCTCGCCTGGCGTCCAGAGATCAGCCGGCGCGCGAAATTCGCGCATCACCGCAGCCAGCCGGTCGGACATGTCCTCGGCCACCCGATCGAGCAGGAAGCTCACGGCACCTTGCGCCTGCGCACGGCGCTGCCGCGCGTGCAGCAAAGCACGATCGAACAAGGCGGGCGGCGTTTGTGGGTTTGTGGCCATGGCGCTGGTTACGCCGATCATGCCGGTTCTGGCAATCCACTGCATGTGGCGCTAGCCTTCCTCGTGGACGCCGCACCGGCCCTCGCGTTCCAAGCCAACAATGCGCGCCAGCTTTGTGGCGCACTGGAGCATCAGACGATGATCACCTGTTACCTGCGATACGAGATCCCCCCGGACAAGCTCGCCGAATTCGAAGCTTATGGCAGGATGTGGCTGGAACTAGACGACCGATTCCATGAAACCTGCGTGGTGGAGCGGGTTGAATTGGTGGAACGGACGGGTTGTTGGCGGATTCCTCGTTTGCGGTCGGCGA
>NZ_JBEPOS010000037.1:0-48254 GCF_040546885.1 Bradyrhizobium sp. S3.2.6
CGCCGACCGCAAACGAGGAATCCGCCAACAACCCGTCCGTTCCACCAATTCAACCCGCTCCACCACGCAGGTTTCATGGAATCGGTCGTCTAGTTTGATGCCGGATGGCCCTGCCTATGATTTTAGACCCTTCCGATGGCTTCAAGGTTGTCACCAACCAGAAAACGCTGGCGTTCAACGGCAGTGACCGGCAACGGCAAATCGTTCTCCGCGATCTGCCCCAATACGTACGAAGCCAAAACACTGCCAAACACTGTGCCTGGTGCGATTCCGCGGCCGTTATAGCCACTGAAACCGATGACGTTGCGATCCAGCTTGTGAAGCCGGGGCAAGTTGTCCGACGTCATTCCAATCATGCCGAACCAGCCGGCTTCAAACTGGACGCCCCGAAGTCCTGGAAAAAGCTTGCGCAGCGATCTTTGGGCCCAGGCCCGGTGAATAGATTGCCCCATTCCCTCAAGCGCACCAACACTGCCAAACACGAGTCGCCCGGAGCGATCGAGGCGAAATGAAGAGAGGACCTATCGAGTGTCCCACACACCCTGCCGCTCAGGCAGGATCGACTTTCTCAGATCGGCGGCAGAGAAGGCGTGGCAAAGTTGAAATAAGGCAGTTGAATCTGTTCCTGGCGTACCTCAGACCAAAGTCCTTTGCCATAAGCATCCGTCGCGACGACCACCCAGTCGGCCTCTACAGAGCCGGTTTCGGTGCCGACTCTCCAGCGCAAACCGTTGTGTTGCGCCACGATGGCCTCGCTTTGCGTAAATATCCTGGCTCCCATAGCAAGCGCGGCCCGCGCTAACCCTCGCGCATAGGCCAATGGCTGTATGGTGCCGGCGCGGCTATCGAGCAGCGCGCCGGTGTAGTCGCCACCGCCTACTTTTCTGTGTGTTGCCTCCGCATTTAGCACCAAGGCAGGCGCTCCACGCTTCTGCCACTGTTCGGCACGGGCCTCAATCTCCTCCAGGCCCTTACGTCCGACCGCACAATGTAAAGTGCCGGCACGTTCCACTTCACATTCGATGTCGTGCTTTTCGATGAGTTCGAACACCGTCTGCGGTCCGCGCCCGAGTTGTTCAAGCAACCGTTCTCCAAACGGCGCGCGGAGCGCGTCCGGAAGCGCGTCAGGCATGAGCCACATACCACGCATTCACGAGCCCGACGTTCCGCCCGGAGCCGCCGAATCCTATTTCAGACGCCTCCAAAAGCGCGACACGCGCCCCACCTTCAGCAAGATGAAGGGCCGCCGACAGCCCCGTATATCCACCGCCAATCACGACGATATCCACTCCAGTTTCACCGGTAAGGGGAGCAGTTTCAGGCGCTGGTGGCGCAGTCAGAGCCCATAGTCCGTGTGATCGTCTATTGTTTCGCATCCGCCAATCTTGATCGACCCGAGGTCCAGCAGCTACGGTGAATACCGGTAAGCTCTGGCGGACCTCTCTAGTATGCAAAACTGACGCCGGCCAGGTGCTAGTTTCTCACTACATCATGCTCGGGGCGCAATGAATAGCCGCCATCGGGCCAAGTCGCGGAGGAGAAACATCGGCCAGGTGAAAGCGATCAGGCGTCGAGATTGTGCAGGTGCTGGCGGTTGCGCAGCACGATCTGGCGAGCGCCCGAGAAGCCGAGTATGCCCTTTGCGTGAAGCTGCGAGAGCGCGCGCGACACGGTCTCGAGCGTGAGGCCCAGATAGTCGCCGATATCGCGCCGACACATCGGCAGCGCCATCATGTTGGCGACGGCGAGGCGGCGATCCATTTCGAGCAGGAAGGTTGCAACACGCTCCATCGCCGTCTTGCGCCCCAGCAGCAACATGTGATCTTCGGCGTGACGCAGCTCGCCTGCCGTCATGGCCCAGAGCTTGCGCGCGACCTGTACGTCGGTGCCGGCGACCCTTTCGAGGCTAGCCCGCTCCACGAGGCGCACGCTTGTGGCGATAATCGCTTCGGCCGCAAGGCGATGCGTCTGGCCCGGTTCGAGGCCGAACACGTCACCGGGAAGGTGGAATGCGCCGATCTGACGGCGGCCGTCGGAGAGCAGCTTGTAGCTGCGCACTGCGCCGGAGACCACCTGATAGACATATTCGGCGGGCTCGTCTTCGCCGTAGATCTCCTCGTCCTTGCGATAGGAGAACTCGGTGGCAACGAGGCCGGCATGTCCCGCGATCGCGCCGAACTGGTCGGAAACGGGACGCGCGGGAGCGATCTTACCGCCGATTTGGGTGTTAATCGCCTCGGTCTTGAGCGTCTGGGTCAGCATCTGCGCCATCTCCGTTGTGATGGTGCATTGGTATGCCGGATCGTACGGTCCGGAAATTTCGAGCGATATCTTAAGGAGGTTTACCTACGGAGAATCCCGGAGGTCAGTGGCCGCGCCTGTCCTGGATGGCATGGCAGATGCATTTCGCGAGGCTTTCATCGAGGAGCGGCTTCAAAATCACGTCCTTGATCCCTGCCGCCGCCGCCCGTGCTGAGATATGTCCGTCCGGATAACCCGTGATCAGGATCACGGGCGTGTCTACGTCGGATTGGCGCAGCCGCCTGGCCAGCTCGATGCCATTGATGTCAGGCATCTTGTAGTCGATGACATAACAATCTGCGCGGGGCGGGTTCGTCGCATTGAGCAGCGCCGTGGCATTCCTGAAGGTCCGTACGGCAAAACCGTCGGTTTCCAACAGGAACCGCAGGGAGCCCAGCACGGCGGCATCGTCATCGACAACATAGACGGTGAGCTTCGCCGATGACGCCATTGGGAGCCGCTGATGGTGCGAGCCGATCTCGATCATGCTGATTGGCTAGCACAGGGCCAGCGCAAGGGCTTTGACCTGACTCAATCCTTGATCAGGCCGGCGCGCATCGCCAGCCGCACCAGCTCCGAGAGGCTGTTGGCCTGCATCTTGGTCATCACATTGGCCCGGTACACCTCGATCGTGCGCGGGCTGATATCGTATTCGCGGGCGATCAACTTGTTGGAGAGGCCTGCGATCAGTGCCTCCATGACCTGCCGTTCGCGCGGGCTCAAGGAGGTGACGCGGGCGGCGATGTCATGGGCGACGGCCTCGTTCTTGGCGACCGGTTCGGCCTGGCGGATAGCGGCTTCGATCATGGTGACGAGGCGGTCGTCCTCGAATGGCTTCTCGAGAAAGTCGACCGCACCAAGCTTCATCGCCTCGACCGCGAGCGGCACGTCGCCGTGACCAGTCATGATCAGGATCGGAAACGGACTGTTCTGCGCCTTCGTGCGCTTGAGAAGCTCGATTCCGTCAAGGCCCGGCATGCGGATGTCCGAGACGACGCAGCCGAAGGCGAGGCCGGGCAGGGCGTCGAGGAAACTTAGCGCGTTGTCGAACAGCGTGACGCCAAAGCCCGAGGAGTCCAGCAGGAAGTTCAGCGAGTCCCGCATCGCCTCGTCGTCGTCGATGACGTAGACATGTCCCTTGGTCGTCATGAATCAGGTCTCATCGGCTGCTGGGAGGGTGAAGCGGAATGTCGCGCCCCCCGATGCGTTGCTTTCGGCCACCATGCGGCCGCCGTGAGCCTCGATGATCGAGCGGCTGATCGACAGTCCGACGCCCATGCCGGTCTCTTTGGTGGTGAAGAAGGTCTGGAACAGATTTGGAATGACGTCGTCCTGAAAGCCGGAACCGGTGTCGGACACCTCCACCTCGATCATATCGTCGCTGACGCGGGCGTTGGTGACGGCGAGCTCACGCCGTGGCGACTGCGCCATCGCTTCCAGCGCGTTGCGGAACAGATTGACCAGCACCTGCTGGATCTGCACGCGGTCGGCAAGGACGAGATCGGCGTTCGGATCGAGGCTGAAACGGAGCTGCACGTTCTGCTCGCGTGCGCCGGCTAGTCCCAGCGCGCCGGCTTCCTCGATCAGTTTGGACAGGGTTTCGACCCGCTTTTCGGACTCGCCGCGGGAAACGAAGTCGCGCAAGCGCCGGATGATCTGGCCTGCACGCACAGCCTGCTCCGAGGCGCGATCCAGCGCGCTCTCGATCTTCGGCGTGTGCGGATCGGTACTGCCGGCGAGCAGTCGCCGCGAGCCCTTCATGTAATTGCTGATCGCCGCCAGCGGTTGGTTCAGCTCATGCGCGAGCGCGGACGCCATCTCGCCCATCGCGCTCAGCCGCGAGACATGGACGAGCTCCGACTGCAATTCCTGGAGCCGCGCCTGGGTCTGCTGATGCTCGGTGAGGTCGCGGACGAACCCGGTGAAATAAGGCTCGCCGCCCGACTGCATCTCGCCGATCGACAGGTGCATCGGGAAGGTGGTCCCGTCGCGGCGTCTGCCGGTGACGATGCGACCGATGCCGATGATGTGCGGATCGTGGCTGGAGCGATAGCGGGCGATGTAGCTGTCATGGCGGGCGCGGTCGGGCTCCGGCATCAAAATGCTGACGTTCTGTCCGATCGCCTCGTGCTCGGACCAGCCGAACAGCCGCTCCGCGGCCGTGCTGAACAGCTGGATGATGCTGTTGCCGCCGATGACGATCATCGCATCGGGAATGGTGTGTAGGATCGAGCGGAGGTGAGTCTCGCGGGTGCGCAGCGCCTCCTCGACCTGCTTCTCCTCGTCGATGTCCAGAAAGATACCGCTGAGATGACGGGCGGCGCCGGCTTCATCGCGAATGACTCCCGCCCGGGCGCGGATCCATTGCCCACTCTCTGATTCGCCTACGACCCGGAAAGACAGGTCGAACCCGCCGCCCCGCTCGGAGACGCGCTTGATCGCCGTCTCGACCCGCTCGCGGTCCCCGGGCTCGAGGCGGGACATAAACAGGTCGTAGCTCCGCGGCTGGCCCCGCGCGACGCCGAGCAAGATACCGGCGGTTTCCGACCAGTCCAGCTCCCGCGTGTTGAGGTCGAGATCCCAGGTGCCAACGCCGAATCCTTCGATTCGGACGCGAAAATATTCGCCGCGAGCGTCGTCTTGTGGATGCGTGACGCGGCTCGGCGACAAGCTATTGCTCCCATTCTCCTGCGGCGGGTTCCGTGCCGTGAAGATGGCTGCAATTTCGCCCAAGGCCGGGCCGGAGGCAAGTTCGGATGTCTGATTTTATTGGCGGATTTCTTCCAGCTGGCGCGACGAAATTTGATCTACCTCATCCCGCCTTGCGTCGGCGCGGCTAGATTCCACCGCATCTCGCTGCCCGGAGGCTCCCGATGACATATGCGACAGTGATGGTCAGCCTGGCGCTCGATCAGCCCAAAAACGGCCGTCTTCTGGCTCGCCCGCCACGGCGTCGCTGCTAGCACGCGCATCGCGGAAGTCGGGAGAAACGAAACCGCCGCCGTGCAATTGGAGAAGATCGCCCATGACGTCGGTGCCGGCCTGATCGTCGCCGGCGCCTGCGGTCATTCGCGCTTCCGCGAGCTGATCCTCAGCGGCGTTACGCAGTATCTTGTGATGCAATCCGCCCGCTGCGTGTTGCTGTCGCACTGACGGCCGGCGAACCCAGATGAACGAGGAGGACGCGCCGTGTACAAGTTTCTTGAGCAGACCGTCGACGGCTACATGACGCGCGACGTCCGGATGGTGAAGCGCGATCTCGACCTGCTCGAACTCAGCGAGATGTTCGAGCGCGACGATTTCAACTCCTATCCAGTCGAGGACGACGGGCAGGTCGTCGGCATCGTCACCAAATTCGACATCCTGAAGGGCTTCGCCCTCACGCCGAGCCAGATGCTGCCGCGCTATCACGATCTGACGAGCCGCAAAGTCGGTGACGTCATGGCGCCTGAATTCATTTATGTCAGTTCCGACACCAAGTTGACGCGCGTGCTCCAGATCATGGTCGAGCACCGCATCAGGAGCGTCATCGTGCTCAACAGCCGCCAGAAGCTGGTCGGAATCATCGCCCGTGAGGACGTCATCGCCGCACTCAAGGCGACCGCGCGCGACTGACAGGCCGTCCGCAAATCGCTCGACTTGAGCTCCATGATTTCACGCAAGCGGTGGTTACCGCGCGCTGCGAGGAGCGCGAGCGGTTGATATCGCTCTCCGACCAGCGGCTGCTTCACATTAACAGAAATTCACTGACCTTGATTTCAATCAAGTCCCCGCGAGGTTGAATGTGGTTTCTGGCGCTGTGTTTCTTTCGAAAGAGAATCCGCATGAGCCAGCCATCTATCTCAAAATCCATGACAACAGGTGAAAGCGGCCTGGCGCTCGTGTTTGCGGTCACCGCCTTCCTCTGCTTGATCGCCTCAGCCAAGGCGCTCGATGCGCCGTTCGCGTTCCATGCCGCGCTCAGCGCGGCGGCGAGCCTGGCCGCGGTGTTCTGCATCGTCAACCGCTACTTCGATCGGCCGGCAGAGCTGCCGCCGGCGGAGATCAACGGGCGCCCCAACTACAATATGGGGCCGATCAAGTTCTCGTCCTTCATGGCGATGTTCTGGGGCATTGCGGGCTTCCTTGTCGGCCTCATCATCGCCTCGCAACTGGCCTGGCCCGCGCTGAACTTCGATCTGCCCTGGACCAGTTTTGGCCGCTTGCGGCCGCTGCACACCTCGGCCGTGATCTTCGCCTTCGGCGGCAATGTGCTGATCGCGACATCCCTCTACGTCGTACAGAAGAGCTGCCGCGTGCGGCTTGCCGGCGATCTCGCGCCCTGGTTCGTCGTCGTCGGCTACAACTTCTTCATCCTGATCGCCGGCACCGGCTATCTGCTCGGCGTCACCCAGTCCAAGGAATATGCCGAGCCGGAATGGTATGCCGACCTCTGGCTGACCATCGTCTGGGTCACCTATCTGCTCGTGTTCCTCGGCACAATCATCAAGCGCAAGGAACCGCACATCTTCGTCGCGAACTGGTTCTATCTCGCCTTCATCGTGACGATCGCGGTGCTGCATCTCGGCAACAATCCCGCGCTTCCAGTCTCGGTGTTCGGCTCCAAATCCTACGTCGCCTGGGGCGGCATCCAGGATGCCATGTTCCAGTGGTGGTATGGCCACAACGCGGTCGGCTTCTTCCTCACCGCCGGCTTTCTCGCCATCATGTACTACTTCATTCCGAAGCGTGCCGAGCGGCCGATCTATTCCTACCGTCTGTCCATCATCCATTTCTGGGCGCTGATCTTCCTCTATATCTGGGCAGGTCCCCATCATCTGCACTACACGGCGCTGCCGGACTGGACGCAGACGCTCGGCATGACCTTCTCGATCATGCTGTGGATGCCATCCTGGGGCGGCATGATCAACGGCCTGATGACGCTGTCGGGTGCATGGGACAAGCTGCGCACCGATCCCGTGCTGCGCATGCTGGTCGTCTCCGTCGCCTTCTACGGCATGTCGACCTTCGAAGGCCCGATGATGTCGATCAAGGTGGTCAACTCGCTCAGCCACTACACCGACTGGACCATCGGCCACGTGCATTCCGGCGCGCTCGGCTGGGTCGGCTTCGTCTCCTTTGGCGCGCTCTATTGCCTGGTGCCGTGGGCCTGGAATCGCAAGGAGCTCTACAGCCTGAAGCTCGTCAACTGGCACTTCTGGATCGCGACGCTGGGCATCGTTCTCTACATCTCGGCGATGTGGGTGTCCGGCATCCTTCAGGGCCTGATGTGGCGCGCTTACACCTCGCTCGGCTTCCTCGAATATTCCTTCATCGAGACCGTCGAGGCGATGCATCCCTTCTACATCATCCGCGCCGCCGGCGGCGCGCTGTTCCTGATCGGCGCTCTGATCATGGCCTACAATCTCTGGATGACCGTTCGCGTCGGCGAACAGGAAGTCCAGATGCCCGTCGCTCTTCAGCCGGCGGAATGAGGAGTTTTGCATGTCGTTCTGGACACGCCACCAAGTCTTCGAAAAGAACTCGATCATCCTGATCGCCGGCATCCTGCTGGTGATCGCGATCGGCGGCCTCGTCGAGATCACGCCGCTGTTCTACCTCAAGAGCACGATCGAAGCGGTCGACGGGATCAGGCCCTACACGCCGCTGGAGCTCGCGGGCCGCAATATCTACGTCCGCGAGGGCTGCTATCTCTGCCATTCGCAGATGATCCGGCCCTTGCGCGACGAGGTCGAGCGCTACGGCCACTTCTCGCTTGCCGCCGAGAGCATGTTCGACCACCCGTTCCAGTGGGGATCGAAGCGCACCGGGCCTGATCTTGCCCGCGTCGGTGCCAAATATTCCGACGACTGGCACGTCACCCATCTGACCAACCCGCGCGCGATCGTGCCGCAATCGGTGATGCCGGGCTATCCGTTCCTCGGCGCAACCGAGGTCGATTCCGAGACGATCGCCGACCACATGCGCACGCTACGCACCGTCGGCGTGCCCTACACCGACGACGAGATCGCCAACGCCGGCGCCGACATGAAGGCCCAGGCCGATCCGGACAATGCCGGCACCGACGCCTTCAGCAAGCGCTACGCCAAGGCCGTGGTGCGCAATTTCGACGGCAAGACCGGCACGCCGACCGAGATGGACGCGCTTATCGCGTATTTGCAGATGCTCGGCACGCTGGTCGACTTCAAGATCTACAACGAGAAAGCCAATCTTCGCTGAGAAGGCATCACCGATGAAAGCCATCCTGACACTCGACAATCTCGCCTCCAGTCTCGTCACCACGATCTGGACGCCGGTCTTCGTCGCGATCTTTCTCGCGATCATCACCTACGCATTCTGGCCCCGCAACAAGGCTGCGTTCGACGAAGCGGCACGCCTGCCGTTGCGGGAGGAGTAAGAGATCATGACCGATCATCATGGCGACATCGATTCCGTCTCCGGCAGGTCCACGACCGGGCACGAGTGGGACGGCATCAAGGAGCTCAACACGCCGCTGCCGCGCTGGTGGGTGATTACGTTCTACCTCACCATCGTCTGGGCGATCGGCTACTGGATCGTCTATCCGGCCTGGCCGCTGATCTCCAGCAATACCACAGGACTGTTCGGCTACTCGACACGCGCCGACGTCGCGGTCGAGCTCGCCAATCTCGAGAAGATCCGCGGAGCCAAGATGGTGGCGCTGGGCGCGGCCTCGCTCGCCGACATCGAGAAGGATCCCGCCTTGCTGGCGCTCGCCCGGGCCAAGGGCAAGACCGTGTTCGGCGACAATTGCGCGCCGTGTCACGGCAGCGGCGGCGCCGGCGCCAAGGGCTATCCGAACCTGAACGACGACGACTGGCTGTGGGGCGGTACGCTCGACCAGATCATGCAGACCATCCAGTTCGGCGCGCGCTCCGGCCACGCCAAGGCGCATGAAGGCCAGATGCTCGCTTTCGGCAAGGACGGCGTGCTGAAGCCGGACGAGGTCGTCACGGTTGCCAACTACGTGCGGTCCTTGTCGGACCTCCCGACCCGGAAGGGCTATGACGCCGCCAAGGGCGAGAAGATCTTCGCAGACAATTGCGTCGCCTGTCACGGCGACGGCGGCAAGGGCAACCCGGAGATGGGCGCGCCCAACCTGACCGATAAGATCTGGCTCTACGGTTCCGACGAGGCAACCCTGATCGAGACCATCAGCCAGGGCCGCGCCGGCGTCATGCCGGCCTGGGAAGGGCGGCTTGATCCTTCCACCATCAAGGCCATGGCGGTCTACGTCCACTCGCTGGGCGGCGGAAAATAGTGGATCAGCGAACGACGGGGGCAAACAAAAGTGCCCCCGTTTGAGCAGGATCAACTGACGCGGCGGCGCCGGGTCTAGGTTTAATCGCACCTCTCGAGACAAATTTCGCGATGAACAAGCCCGTGAACCCGAACGACCTCACATCGGACGACGACAATGGGCCGCTCTACGTAGCCCAGAAGAAGGTGTATCCCCAGAGCGTTTCCGGCACCTTCCGCCGGATCAAATGGGGCCTGATGGCGCTCTGCCTCGGTGTCTACTACGTCCTGCCTTTCGTGCGCTGGAACCGCGGCTTCGGCGCCCCCAGCCAGGCGGTGCTGATCGATCTCCCCAACAGCCGCTTCTATTTCTTCTTCATCGAGCTGTGGCCGCAGGAGGTCTATTACTTCACCGGCCTGTTGATCGTGGCCGCAGTGGCGTTGTTCCTGATGAACTCGGTCGGCGGCCGCATCTGGTGCGGCTATCTCTGCCCGCAGACGGTGTGGACCGATTTGTTCTATGCCGTCGAGCGTCTGGTCGAAGGCGATCGCCGCGAGCGGATGAAGAAGGACAAGTCGTCCGATCCGATGAAGCTCGAGCGCATCTCCGAGATCGTGCTCAAGCATTCGATCTGGCTCCTGATCGCCTGGTGGACCGGCGGCGCCTGGGTGCTCTACTTCAACGACGCGCCGACCCTGGTGAAGGAGCTCGTCACCTTCCAGGGTCCGATGATCGCCTATGTGTGGATCGGCATCCTGACTGCGACGACCTATGTGCTGGCCGGCTCCATGCGCGAGCAGGTCTGCACCTATATGTGCCCGTGGCCGCGGATCCAGGCCGCGCTCACCGACGAATGGGCGCTCAACGTCACCTACCGCTACGACCGCGGCGAGAAGCGCACTTCGGTCAAGAAGGCTATCGAGCTGCGCGCGCTGGGCGAGCACGCCGGCGACTGCGTCGACTGCTACCAGTGCGTCGCGGTCTGCCCCACCGGCATCGATATCCGCAACGGGCCGCAGCTCGAATGCATCCAGTGCGGCCTCTGCATCGACGCCTGCGACAACGTGATGACCAAGATCGGCCGGCCGAAGCGCCTGATCGGCTACGACAACGACATCAACATCCATCGCCGCCAGGAAGGCAAGGCGCCGCTATATCGTGTCGTCCGTCCCCGCACCGTCGTCTACAGCGCGATTATCGCGGCCGTCGGCGGCTTCATGCTCTACACGTTGGCGACGCGCAGCCTGCTCGACGTCAACGTGCTGCACGACCGCAATCCGGTCGCGGTCAGGCTCAGCGATGGCTCGATCCGCAACGCCTATACAGTCCGACTCCTGAACAAGAGCGGCTACGAACGCGTCGTCGCGATCGACGCGGATGGTCCGGTCAACGTGACGATTCATGTCGTCGGCGTGGATTCGGTGACGCCGGACCGGCCGATGATCGTGATCGCCCGCGACTCCACCAGCGAGCTGCGGCTGCTCGTTACCGCGCCGGCGGACAGCAATCCGGAGAAGTCGACCCCCGTTCGCTTCCACGTCACCGATATCGGGCTCGGCGAGGTCGCCTCCGCCACCGATAATTTTGTCGCTCCTTGAGAAAGTCCGGAGTTCGCCATGGCATCCGCACCGAAGCCGCTGACCGGAACGAAGGTGTTCCTGATGCTGGTCGCCTTTTTCGGCGTCGTGATCGGCGTCAACGTGACCATGGCGAAGCTCGCGATCGCGACGCTGCCCGGGACCGACGTCGACAGCCCTTACGCTGCGGGTCTCGCCTATGACCGCGAGATCTCGGCGGCGCAGGACCAGGCCGCGCGCAAATGGCGGGTCAACGCCCATATCGAGCGGCGCGCCGATGGCGGCGCCGTGCTTCAGGTCGAAGCGCGCGATGCGAGCGGCCAGCCGATCGCCGGACTGAAATTCGGCGGCCGCCTGGAGCGGCCGACCGACAAGCGCGCCGATCTCGCGGTCGAACTCTCCGAGGCCGGCGTCGGCATCTATCGCGGCAGCGTTGCTTCCGTCGCGCCGGGCCAGTGGGATCTCGTGATCGAGGGCGACGCGCGGGGCGAGCGTGTGTTCATGTCGCGCAACCGCGCGATCCTGAATTGAGAGAACACGCCATGCAGATGACGCGGGATTTTTCGCACTATGTCCGGGCTGCGGGCGAAGGCCTCCAGCACATCGATCTCGCCGTCGAAGGCGTGCATTGCGCCGGGTGCATGGCGAAGATCGAGCGCGGGCTGTCCGCCATTCCCGACGTCACGCTGGCGCGCGTGAATCTCACCGACCGGCGCGTCGCGCTGGAATGGAAGCAGGGCACGCTCGATCCGGCCCGCTTCATCGATCGGCTCGAAGAGCTCGGCTACAAGGCCTACCCTTACGAGACCGAGAGCGCGGAGGCGACCGAGGTCGCCGAATCGCGCTTCCTGCTGCGCTGCCTCGGCGTCGCCGCGTTCGCCACCATGAACGTGATGATGCTGTCGATCCCGGTGTGGTCCGGCAATGTCTCGGACATGCTGCCGGAGCAGCGCGATTTCTTCCACTGGTTGTCGGCGCTGATCGCGCTGCCGGCGGCGGTCTATGCCGGCCAGCCGTTCTTCCGCTCGGCCTGGCGCGCGCTGTCGGCCAAGACCACCAACATGGACGTGCCGATCTCGATCGGCGTGTGCCTTGCGCTGGGCATGTCCGTGGTCGAGACTATCAACCACGCCGAGCACGCCTATTTCGACGCGGCGATCATGCTGCTGACTTTCCTCCTGGTTGGGCGCTTCCTCGACCAGAACATGCGGCGGCGGACCCGCGCGGTCGCCGGCAATCTCGCCGCGCTCAAGGCTGAGACCGCGGCCAAGTTCGTCGGCCCCGATGAAATCTCGCAGGTGCCGGTCGCCGCGATTCATCCCGGCGACATCGTGCTCTTGCGGCCCGGCGAGCGCTGCGCCGTCGACGGCACCGTAATCGAGGGGCGTTCCGAGATCGATCAAAGCCTGATCACCGGCGAGACGCTCTATGTCACGGCCGAGCACGGCACGCCGGTCTATGCCGGCTCCATGAACATCTCCGGCACGCTGCGGGTGCGGGTCTCGGCGGCCTCCGAAGCGACGCTGCTCGCCGAGATCACGCGGCTACTCGACAACGCGCTCCAGGCGCGCTCGCGCTACATGCGGCTCGCCGACCGCGCCTCGCGGCTCTATGCGCCGGTGGTGCATGCGACCGCGCTGATCACCATTTTGGGCTGGGTCATTGCGGGCGCAAGCTGGCATGATGCGATCGTTACCGGCGTTGCAGTGCTGATCATCACCTGTCCTTGCGCGCTCGGGCTTGCGATTCCGACGGTGCAGACGATCGCCTCGGGCGCGATGTTCAAGTCCGGCGTGTTGCTCAATTCGGGCGATGCCATCGAACGCCTCGCCGAAGTCGACCATGTCATCTTCGACAAGACCGGCACGCTGACGCTGCCGGATCTCGAAGTCACGAACGCGGCCGATATTCCGGCAGATATCCTCGATCTCGCCGGCCGGCTCGCGTTGTCGAGCCATCATCCTGTCGCAGCTGCGGTGGCGCAGGCTGCGGGTGCCAAATCGCCCATCCTCAGTGCGGTCGAAGAGGCCGGGCAGGGCGTGCGTGCTGTGGTCGATGATGTCGAAATCCGACTCGGCCGTCCGTCTTTCTGCGGTGCCGAGGCATTGGTCAGTGGCACCGATCTCGATCCAGAAGCGTCCGTCGTGGTCTTCAGCAAGGGCGGCGAAAAGTTCATCCTCTCCGTGCGCCAGGGCCTGCGTCCGGATGCGCAAGCGGTGATCGCGGCGCTGAAGGCGCGCAACATCGGCATCGAGATCCTGTCCGGCGATCGCGAACCGGCGGTGAGGGCGGCGGCCGACGCCCTCGGCATTCCCGAGTGGTGCGCCGGCGTCACCCCTGCCGACAAGATCGCGCGGATCGAGGAGTTGAAGCAGCGGGGCGCAAAGGTGCTGATGGTTGGCGACGGCATGAACGATGCGCCCTCGCTTGCGGCAGCTCACGTCTCGATGTCGCCGATCTCGGGCGCGCATCTCAGCCAGGCGACCGCCGATCTGGTCTTCCTCGGCCGGCCGTTGGCTCCGGTCGTCGCGGCGATCGACTCTTCGTGCCAGGCGCTGCGCCTGATGCGGCAAAACCTTTGGCTTGCGATCGGCTATAACGTCCTGGCGGTGCCGGTCGCGATCAGCGGCGTGGTGACGCCCCTGATTGCCGCGGCGGCCATGAGCGGATCGTCAGTCCTGGTCATGCTAAATTCGCTGCGCGCACGCAGCACTTCGCGGGAGATCGCGTGATGGAAATTCTGGTGATCCTAGTTCCGCTGATGCTGGCACTCGGAGGTGCCGGTCTCATCGCCTTCCTCTGGTCGCTCCGGAGTGGCCAGTATGACGATCTCGAGGGCGCAGCGTGGCGGGCCGTCGGCGAGGACCGGCCGCCGGAGGAGGCGCAGGGTTAGGGCTAGGTGTGGTCTTTCCAGAGGTTGTCCATCTGGTCTGAACCGAGCAAGCTGAGGTTGCGAAGCTTCAGTGTTCCAAGAGAGACCAGATGAAAGTCCAGAAGGCGCCTTTGACGCCCACCGAGAGGCGATGGTGCGGAGTGTCGTCCAGGGCGGGCTGAGCAAGGCCGACGCCCTATCAGTTCAACACGACACGGAAGACCATCGCCAAATGGGTCGAGCGGTTCCGCAGAAGGTGTGGAGCGGCGCATGATCGATCCTCCAGCCCCCCACTCACCGACGAGCCAAGCCCCGCAACCAGTGCCAGGTCATCCAGACGTTGCGCCGGCAGCGCCACACTGGCCTGCAAATCGCAGGCCAAATGGGCAGTTCGTCATCACCCCGAAGATGCGGCCGAGCTTCTAAGTTGTTGATCTCTCTTGAGGGGGCGCGCAGCACCCACGGCGGTGCGCCGGAGCCTCGGACTGCACGAAGCAATCCCACGCGCCTCTGTGCGAGACAATGGGTGCCAAAAGGGAATAAGGAACCGCACCGTGGCAGCCTCTCTTGACGGCGAAATTCGCGACGGCCGCCACCATATGCAGGTCACGCGAATTTTTTGCGCTTCATGGAACGCGGCAGAACGAACTACTTGCGCCTGCTCGGAACGAATCAGCAAGCGCTACTCAAAGAGGCCAAGAACGATGCGCCCGGCTTTGCCTTCGTTGTGCGCTCCATGACAATCGATTTTCTAAAACCGGCGGTCTTGGATGACCTTCTTGACGTCGTACAGTCCTGCAAGCGGTGAGGGGCGCGTCGATTGCCTTGCTGCAGGAATGCAGGCGCGGAGACGATCTCCTCGTCGCGGCGCGCGTACGGGTGGCGTTTATCTCGGCCGGAAAGGCGCAGCGCATCCCGAAGTCGCTGCGGCTCGCTATGGAAGGGCATAGATAAATCTGACGCCTCATTCACGCTTTTGCCTTCCAGCGTCCCAATGAAATCAAGTCATTAGGCTTCTGTTGCGACATCGGCAAACCAGTGTTCGGCCAAATTGTGTATCACGCGAATTTTTTACGCTTCATGGAACGCGGCAGGACGAATTACTTGCGCCTGCTCGGAACGAGTCAGCACGCGCTGCTCCAAGAGGCGCGGAACGATGCGCCCGACTTTACCTTAGGTCCGGTCGATGACAATCGATTTTCTAAAGCCGGCAGTTTTGGACGACGTCGTTACTCTCCCGCAAGAGGTGAGAGGCGCGTCAATTACCTTACTGCAGGAATGCAGGCGCGCAGAGGATATCTTGGTCACGGCGCGTGTACGTGTGGCGTTTATCTCAGGCGGAAAAGCTCAGCGTATCCCGAAAGGCGCTGCGGCTTGCTATGGAAGGGCATAAATGAAATCTGCTCCCCATTCAAGCCTTGGCCGTCGGGCGACAAACGAAGAGGTGCGTCGCGCCGCGGGTCGGAGGCGCATAACTCCTGTGCGCTGTAGCGTGCAAATCGGACAGACCGGATGGGCTGTTGGCAAGCTCGTAGCCTGCCGTCCCCGTGCTCACTTGGCCCCGTGTGCAAAGAAAAAGACGAAGGTCGGCGTGAAGGCGCGCCAGCGCCCGGCCCAGCGCCTTTCCAAACGTCTGCTTGCCGCGCTCGTCGTGGATGAATTTGGCAGCACTGGTGGTCATACCCGCCGCCAGCAGCGCATCAATGCGTGCTTGAATCTCGGGCAGGGACCGAATCTCTCCGGCATCAAATCGCCGGCAAAACTGACATCATCAGCGAGTTCACGCATCGGACCAGCGGATAAGGTCAACTGATGGAGAGTTGCGCCTCAATGTAGCTGTGCTAGTACGCCCACTCTCGAATCGAGGAGCTAAGAGTGGCGAAAAAGGAAGAAGACGGCTACGAAAAAGAAACCTGTGCGTCGTGAATACACGAAGGCTGACGTGAAGGAGCTGCGCGCTCATTCGAAAGCGAAGACTCCGGTTGCGAATATTGCGAAGCTCACAAAGCGCTCCGAAGGCTCACTCCGCCAAAAGGCGCTCAAGCTTGGAATCCGGCTCGGTCATCAGCGCTAGAAGGCGGCATCATGACGCGCTTCAATAGAGTGTTCTCGACCAGAACGTTGTTGCAGATCATCTGCGTTCTTGTCGCTGTTGTCACAATGAAGTTGTTGGGCACTCATTATGACTTCAGCTGGGCAGCCGCAGTTGCGGTTGACCAGAAGAACACCTTGGCAGGCTGAGCAGAAAAAAAGTACGCCTAGTGGCGAGCTATCGCGCGGCGTTCTGGTGGTGGGTTCGGAATACACCCGATTGGGGACCGTGTCACTGTGGGCAACGGTACTCATTGCCCTATGCGCTTTCATTCCCGCAATCGTGTCAATCCGAAGCCAGCGAGAGGTGGCCCGCAAACGAGCCGCGACCGATCACTTATTCAAGTCGGACGATCAGAAGGCCATGGACGCAATCCCGGTCGAGATGCTCGGTTAAATCTGCTGGCCGAAATCTGAAGCTAAAGCGGCTCTGCAGGACGCGAAAGGTTTTGGCTGGCTCTCAACAAAGTCCTTAACGAACGAATAGCCATGCCGTAACCGGTGTTCGAAAGCCGGTAACGACGTTTGGCGTCGGATTGTTCGCCGGCAATCTCGTAATACGCATAGAAATCCTGATTGAAGTAACGGCTAACGTTGTCTTTATGCTTTGGCGGGGCATTCAAAAATGTCGCCTGAATCCGTCTAGCCGTTATCGGCGACGCGTGACTGATCTGCCGCTCGCGGGGCGGATCGTCCAGCTGCTCGACGATCAATGGGCGTCCGGCTACCGCAATGGAGCCGAACCTTGGCGCCGCTTAAGAGCGCGTGGCTTTCGAGGCTCGCTCCGCGTCATCAGTGGCGCAAAAGCTGCGCAGTCAGCCAATCAGGCGCATAAATTCAAACTCTAGTCGGACTAAATTGAGAAACTTTGACTTCAAGGTACGGTACGTTGACCGCGCCGGGCCTGTCCGACGGCGAGTAGGGCGAAGACGATCTATCGAGTGGAGACCGAGGAATGTTGTACGCGTGTGCTTGCCGCGTGGACTGGCAATGCAGCCAACGAGTTCGTCATAGTCTCGGGTATCCGCGTCGAAAAACTCTTGATTCACCGTCGACAAAGCCGGATTGCTACTGTAGGTTAAGTCATCAATTTCGACGCTCTTCTCGCGAGCGCGCCATAATTATTTTGTTGCAGGTCCCCTGTATGTCCACGGGCTCGATCCTGTTCGGTACCAGCAGCACGAATGTCCGGAATCCGCTGCTGCTTTGCTAACTCCGTGAGTATCTCCGCAAGCCTCTTAGGGAATTGATGCGATGACTGTGCGCGAACAGCTCTTTGCCCTGTTACGCAACCTCCGGTGGATGATTGTCCTGTCGGTAGCCATCTCAATATTGCTATATCTGCCAGATCAGATCCAGGAGCTCTATCGGATAGCCGCTGACGACATTGGTTGGGTGACCGTCAGGGAGTTCTCCGCCCTGGGCGTGATTGCCGTAACGATCTGGGCAGGCGCGTTTCAGCTCACAACTGCGTCCCTGCCGGAAATTGCCCACGCTACGGGCCGTTTGGCCTTTTACATAAGACTTGCGCCCGTTTTGCTTGGGGCACTGCCGATAATCGCCGCGACGGCAGGTCAATTCGCGTCGCGCCCAGCGAGAAAGGTCGGTGAGGTCGAGGAAGTCGGAAGTATCTTCCGCATTCAGGACCAGGCGCTCGCGTTCGAGCGTAACATACTGCTCATCCTCGCAATCGCCATGCTGATCATGCTCGTCTGCTTCGTGATATTTACGTGGCGGATGGGATCAAGAGATCGATCGATTGATCTCGCGAGCCGCGCCAACAATACCTACTTCATCCGCTACAGGTTTCTCGCGCTCACGATCGGCGGCATCGTCCTGTTGACAACAGCATTCATTCTGCTGCCGGATAGGCTCGCACAATTTTTCGGATCGTTCGGCGTGATCGCTCTCTTTGCGGTTTGCGTCGTTGGTCTCACCGTCCACTTTGCCTTACTGACGATCAAGTTTACCTTTCCATTTATACCGGTTGTCTTTGGCGGCTTGTTTCTGCTTGCCTCCTTGTTGGGAGGCGACGACCACGAACTGCGCACCGCCGCTGAAGCAAACAGCCTGCCAAAAGACGCGCGCATGTCCGCGGTCGCGGCGTTCCGTGAGTGGCTCTTACAGAAGCCGCGGCTGGCGGAAGCCAGGAGGCTCGGCGAATATCCCGTCTTCATTGTCGCGGCTCAAGGAGGAGGTATCTATGCTGCGAATAATGCGGCGCGGTTTCTTGCGAGAATGCAGGATCTTTGTCCGGCATTTCGACAGCATCTGTTTGCGATAAGCGCTGTCTCCGGAGGCAGCGTCGGTTCCGCCATCTTCGCCGCTGCGCTCCACGCCGAGAATGCGTCCCTTGATTCGAATGCCGCCGACGGAAAGACATGCCCGAAAATCGCGGACTTTCTGGCCGGTGTCGGACGAGTCCAAGATATTGATGCGCCTGGGCCGGTGGAGCAGCGCGTTGCAAGCGTCTTGGCGACCGATTTTCTTTCGCCTTTGGTTGCCGGCTTCCTGTTTACCGATTTCACTCAGATGTTTTCTCCGGTCGCGATCCCCGCCTTCGATCGCGCGCGTTTTCTGGAATATACTTTGGAGAACGCCGGCGACAAAATGCTCGACAGCCACAAAGGCACCGGCGATCAATCCAATCTGCTAAGGGCCGACTTTCAGTCCCATTGGACAGTCGGCAACAACATGCCGGCGCTGTTGTTCAACACGACAGATGCCGGCAGCGGTAAACGGGCCGTCATCTCTCCCTTCGATTTCGATCCGCTACACCCGAATGACACGGACCTTTGTGTTCTCGCGGGACTCGAACGCGTGGCAACGGGGGCCGACCAAACGGTCAAGAGTCACTCACTTCGGATCTCGCTCAGCACAGCCGCATTCACGAGCGCGCGATTTCCATGGGTGACACCGGCAGCGACCGTCTCATTGAAAAATGACTGCATAACCACTAACCCGCAGGCGCGCCTGGTGGATGGCGGATATGTGGAGAATTCGGGGATCGAGACCGCGCTCGACCTGATTGAGAAGCTTAACAGCATCAAGGGCACTTCTGACGCGCCAAAATTCCGGATCTACCTGCTGTCCCTGGTGAGCGGGCAATTCGGTGATCATGGTTCATTCATGTTCGGTGAGCTCATGGAGCCGGTACGCGCGCTCTTGAGCACGCGAAGCTCCCGAACCTATGTCGCGCTCAATCATGCAACCAGCATCGATCGTCGGCCGGACGCGGAAGTCACCCCCAGCGTACAGCGTTTTCCAACCTTCGGCCGAACCGACATAACAGGCTTGTTCTATAGCCTTCCGCTCGGATGGACGTTGTCCCAGAAGACCGAAGATATCATCTCACTGAGCAGTGGCCGGTTTTGGGACTGCGTCCCGAAGGACGACTTCGATCAGTCCCGCCAGCGGCAGAGCAACGCTGATTGCCTGCAAGTGAAGTTGTTTCATCTCCTGAATGGATCGGTTGCGTCCGCATTTGAAACGCTCAAAGACGCCAAACTCGCACACGCTGCCTACGCCGACGAGCTCGCCAAGGAATATCGACCAACTCCAAAGATCAAGCCGCAGCCATTGCTTGCCTGCTATGAGAGCAATTGGTTGCAAGAGCGAGGTTATGAGAAATATCAGGATAAAGTCGCCGCCTACGCGCACCAGCTGACTGAATCGAGCAAGGACCATTCGCCGGCCCCTTCACCTGTTCCGCCATATCGCAAGAGCTATATGGCATATTTTCAGGCCGAGCAGGTCAAAGCCTTGTTGCAGGAATGGGATCGCGTCGAGGAGACGGATCCCCGCATCCTGGCCTATATTCTGGGATCAGTCTCCTACGACAGCTCCGACTTTACGCGCAGCAGCGAGAACTTCTCTTACAGCGCGGTTTCTCAACTCCCGCAGAAATGGCACGATCGCATCGACAAGAACAACGCAAAGCTTGTGGCCGCAAACAGGCCGCCCGTCGACGTGAACTCATTGCTTAACCATCCCAAGGAGTTGGCCAACTTCGTTCTTGGTTACGACGGCAACCCGTTCGGAAACCAGCCAGGAACGGATGACGGATGGCTGTTTCGTCCGCGAGGAATGTATCAATTGGTCGGGCGTGAACAATATCAGGATGCGCAGAGGCAAACGCAACAGCTTGACGAGCTGGAAGGACTTGATCTGCTAACGCTTCCCGACGCGCTAAGGGATGCAAAGATTTCAGCCAAGGTGACGTTCGCTCACTTTCGAATCAGTCCTTACGAAAACCATCAGACACTGTTCGAGTTGCTGAAAGATCGTGCGAAGGATTGGACGGCCGTGCGTGTGTTGCAGACGGACATGGAACATGCCCCGGCTGACGGCGCGCGCGTCAATGCAAGGAGTGAGATGTTCCTCGGCTGTATCGAGGAGGCGTTGCATCCGACGAAAATCAAGACCCTGCAAAGCCAGTTCTACGGTGAGGAATGAGAAGCTTGAGCCGCCGGTCCGTTTTGCTTGTTGAGTGAACGTTGCGTCGAGATTTCGACGACTGATATTTGAACTTGTTCGTCTCAAAGGGGGACTGCCAATGACGGCAAGGGGTGAAATGTGCGGAACAAGGTTTCGTCGACGGCTTTCAAGACTGTTTGCGGCGGGGGTGGTGTTCGTCACGGCTTTGGGGGTGGGAGCGGCTCCGGCGCAAACGGCCGCAAAGCCGCTTTCGCCCAACGATGTGTCCATCCTCTTCCCTCCACCGCGGTCGTCGGCTGACCTGGCCAATCTGATCGCGGCATCCGATCTCGCCGGCCCCACAGGATCTCCGCAGCGACTTTTTTCCGACGCAGACTTTGCACGCTTTATCGCCAACGCCGAGAATCCCGAGCGTCCGGGAGTGCCCGACTCAGGTGTACGCCACATCCAGCTGCCCGATGCCGTGAAAAAGATCGACGCCTGGTTTGTTGCCGGCATCAGAATCGACCCGGGAGCGCCGGGATTGTCGCCGGATGTCATTGCCCAGTTTGGCCGACAACCGCAAATCCGCCTCATCATTCAGCCGGTAACCAATGGACCAGACGGATTCAAAGTTCATGACACCGCCGGCCACCTCATCTTTAGCTTTAACCTCGACCCGGATCCGCCTCTCGACGGTTGTGCGCCGTTTCCGCGGTTCAAGCCGGACGATGAAGCCTTCAAGGCAATCATTCGCGACGTCGCGACCTTGCGCGATCAACTTGCAGCCGGACATTTTGGCAATGTCAAAGTCTCGACTGCTGGTGATCTGAATGTGCATCCGGGCCTTGTTGGGGCATCGGCAAAGGCGTTTCGCGATGCACTCAAGGCCCTACTCGAGAAGCATCTTTCACCGCAGCGCCTCAACACCATGGCTGTCATGGGCATCTCGCCGCCCGAGCCCTGGGTTTTCGTCTCGATGTTAAGGGTCCCGCAGGCTGGCTTAATACCCGTGCCTGGTCCGACGCTTGATGGCGTACACGCAGCGCAGATGTTCAGCATCATCGGCGGAAAACACGTCGTCCCCCAGCCGATTACCAACAATCAGAGTCCGATCACCTGTCGTCACGCTGCATTGCAAAATCCGCCATTAGCAGCCGCCGATCGCAAGGGTGTTTCGACATCCGAGTTCATTGATGGCAACGTGCCCAACAGTCGCATACTCGAAATCGTCAATATCATTGCCGACCCGAAGAAAAGCCACTTCTTCAATACCGATTGCGTCAGTTGTCACACCGAGACGGCGCAGCCACTCGCCAGGAACGTTCCAAACTTCGCAGTGCCAGGCGTGAACCGAGCAGTCTTGCCAAAGGAAAACTGGAATGTTCGCAATTTCGGTTGGTTCCCATCGTTCTTGCAGGGCGGGCCGGCGGCGGCGACGATAACGCGACGCGCGGCAGCCGAGACGGCCGACGTGGTCGCCTTCATCAATAGCCAATTGCTGAACAAGTAATATTCGCTGTCGCCGTTTCCGGCTGCCCGCCGGCCGCGCGAAAGAGATAGATGGAGTACTTGCCATGGGGAGACGTTCTTTCGGCTCTCACCTTTATTCCTGGGTGAGGCGCTGGCCTCATGTCGCCGGGCTGTTGTTCGCAATCGTCGTCGTCGCGATTGTGTCGGCCGGCTTGGTGTATTTCGCGCCTGAGAAGGTTCGCGATGCAGCTCTTAAAATCAAGAACGACGCAAATCTCCTCGCTCAACTGCTGCCTGCTACCTTGCCGGAGCCATCGAAAATCGAAAGCGCCTATTGGCTGCCGCAGAATTGGAGCTCGCGCCAGCGTTACTGGTTTCACCACACCTCGCAGGGGACGGCGACCATACCTGTCCCTTATCAATGGTTCCTGGCGTTGGAGCGCCCGGAGCTGTCCTTCTCTTACACGAGCTTGACGGACGACGACTACTTGCGCCGCCTTGGCTTTATCCCGAGTCCTAGCTCAAAGGATTTCGCCCGTAACGCGCCCTCATACGGTTATCACGAAGATGGGTCGAATGCGGGCGGTGGGAGCTCCGGTTGGACTCCAAACCTACCCGACAATCCAAATGGCTTGCCTGTCGGGTTTGCCATCCTTAAGGGCGGCGTCGACCCGGCGACGGGAGGCTCGTACGAAGATCAGATCGGATTGACCTGCGCCGCCTGTCATACGGGGCATCTGGAGTACAAAAATGTCAGCCTTCGGTTCGACGGTGGGCCGGCGATGCTCAATCTCGGGGAGGTTGAACGAGTCGTCGGGCTGTCTATCGGCTACACGCTGATTTTGCCGTGGCGGTTCGAGCGTTTCGCCAGCAGACTGGAGCAGATCAAAGGTCAAGGCGTTGATCGAAAGCAGCTTCGAAGCGATCTGGACCTTGCACTTCAAAAGATCAAAAAGCAAAAGGCGCAGGGCGATAGCCTTTTGAGGGAACAGGGAGTTGCGGATCTCGATGAAGGTTTCGGTCGGCTTGACGCGCTGAACCGGATCGGGAACCAGGTTTTCTATAGCAACCTACTCGATCCCCTGACCGGCGAACTCACGGATCCACTCCTCAAGGGCAACTTAGCCCGCCACGATGCGCCCGTGAGCTTTCCGCCGATTTGGGACACACCATATTTCCTCTGGGCGCAGTATGACGCCTCCGTTCTCAACGAACTTGTTCGCAATTCAGGCGAGGCGCTCGGTGTCAGCGCCAAAATCAATATGACCGCGCCCGCGCCCGGACGGCCACTTTTTGCCTCATCGATACATCTATCCGACATCGCGCGGTTCGAAGAACTTCTGCGCGGCGCCGATCCCTTTTCGGCGGCCGATGCAAGCGGCAAAAAATTTACCGGGCTCGTAGCGCCCAGGTGGAGGGACGCACAGGAAAAATTTCGGAGCGACCCGGCATGGGGCATTGACGAAAAGCTCGTTGAAAATGGCCGCGATCTCTATCGCGCGCACTGCTTTGAATGCCACCGAGGCCCGGTCAACGATCCTGCCTTCGACAAAAGATGGCCGGAGCATTCGTTCTGGAAGCCGGAGAACCCCGATCGCTCCGCCAAGAACGAGAAGAATTGGGTGAACATAGGGGGGAGGCATTATTTCAATGTGGTTCAGATGCCGGTCACGGCGATCGGTACCGATCGTCAACAATCCGATGTCCTCACGACGCGCCGCGTTCACCTGCCCGAGTCACTTGGATTAAGTCCAGTCGATGACCTCAACAAAGCCTGGGCTTGCGGCCTTCCAGTGAACACAGGGGCAGATCCTCTTTTCGTACTCGCACTCATGGACGTGGTCGGAAAGACAATTGACCAATGGATCATTGCGAACGGCACCTCGGAAGAAGCCAAGCAGCAGATCTGGGGACCCAGGAAGAATTGCCAAAACCAACGAGTCTACGTTGGGGCTCGGGCGAACCATAACGGAAAGGACGAAGATGTTCTTGCTCTCGAACCTCAATATCGGGCGCGCCCGCTGGATGGTGTTTGGGCGACAGCTCCGTATCTGCACAACGGGTCCGTGCCGACGCTAAGAGACATGTTGTTGCCGCAGAAGGAACGGCCGATGTCCTTCTGCGTTGGCAGTCGCGAATTCGATCCAGTCAACGTCGGGCTTGTCACGAAAACTCAAGCGAGCGACGCCTGTGCGGCCGGTCTGACGGAATTCAGTGTCTCGCTGCTTGGGAACGGCAATCGTGGACATTCGTTTGAAGGCAAGGAAACCGATTTAACGAAGCTGCCGCCTGGTGTCATCGGGCCAGAATTGACCGACGCCGAGCGGCGCGCACTTGTCGAGTATCTCAAGACGCTGTGAGAGGTCCGTTGCCTGCACGTGGAAAGTCAATCGAGACCTTTCGAATTGTCGAAGCCGTTGGCCCATCTCGTCCATACGAGCAGCTCTTCCCTCGGTCGCTTCTCGTGTATTCCCCTGAGGTGGGTCAAGCGCCCTATCACAGATTGTCGCGAAGGAATGTGGAACCAGCTTTCGAAGCATCATTCTTCTTGCCGAACTGCCACGCGACTTGCACGCGACGCGATGTTCATAATTACAAGGTGGCGTTTCTGTCCGACCTGACCGGCCCGGATATGGGCTACGGAGCGCTCTAGCTTTGGTCTCTCAGGAGGTTGTCCATCTGGTCTGAACCGAGGAAGCTGAGGTTGCGAAGCTTCAGTATTCCATGGTGAGACCAGATGAACGTCCACAAGAATGCGCCTTTGACGCCCAAAGGTCGAGAGGCGATGGTGCGAGACGAGGTCGAGGGCGGGCTGAGGCAGGCTGACGCGGCAAGTTAGTTCAGCACGACACCGAAAACCTTGGCCACATGGGTCAAGCGGTTCCGAGCAGAAGGCGTGGATGGCTTTGCGCGACCGCTCGTCGCGACCTCATTCATCGCCGAGCCAAACCCCGCCGGCCACGTGCGCTGCCGTCGAGACGTTGCACCGGCAGCGCCACTCCGGTAAGCAGATTGATGCCGAGGTCGAGGTGGTCACCGGCCACCATCAGCCGTATCTTTCGCCGCTTGGGATTAGGCCGGATACGCGATCTGGAGCCCGCCGAGCCGGTGCGCCGCTACGAGCGCGAGCACCCCGGCGAGCTCATCCATATCGACATCAAGAAGCTCGGCAGATTCGTAAGACCAGGCCACCGCATCACACACGAAGCACATGGGCTGCTCACGATCCAGAGACGAGGCCTCGGCAAGACGAACATCTATGAACTGTATCTCACGGAGACTTCCCGGACAAAAATGTCCGGTCCAGAAAGGTACGTTAGGTCCGATATGGCGCAGACAAAAATGTCCGCTCCTCAATTAATGAGACCTGATGAATGAGACCCATATTGAGAATAAGCAGTAGGGGAATGTACTTTCGCAATAAAGGGAAGGCTCCAAAAGGCGGCGCGTATAGCTCTATGCTAGGTTTGATCGAGTCTCCCAAACTCCAAATTCGGGGAAAGCGCGCATGACGCCGGAACAGTTCCAAACACTATACCCTCACTTAATCGGTTGGATTCATCAAACACTACAAGCACATTCGAACGAAGTAAGGATCGTAAGTTCGCTCGGATTCCCGAGACTGTCGCAATACTTCAGCGGAAATCTCTTATCGTCGACCAAGGTTGCCGTCGTCGAACGGGTTCCGATGCCGCCACTATCATCTTTAGGACTCAGCCAGTTCGCCGAATTCGAAAACGGCGATTACGACGGTATCACGTACCTGGACACATTCTTCGTAAAGCGTCGCTCTGCGTCGAGTGAGCGGCTCCACTTTCATGAATTAGTCCATGTTGTACAGTGGCGATTGCTTGGTCCTGAAAGGTTTCTCGCGACGTACGCCGATGGATTGGAGAAACATGGGTATCGGCAAAGTCCGCTAGAGGCCATGGCTTACACCGCCGAGGAAGTATTTTGTCAGTCCAACGAGAACTTTAATGCCGAAAAGCTGGTTGCGGACGAACTGGATCGAATGTCAGGCGTTTAGCGAAACGCGTGCACGATCGGGGATCCGTCGCGCATTCATCGCACATTGAGAAAAAATGGCTCAATCTTAATGCCGTCGTTGAATCCGACGATTGCGACGACCCTCGGCAACGGATTTGCGCTTTTTGAGCCGCCGCCAGGTCCTTGATGCGGCGATCACCAGCTTGAACACCATCGGCCTGGCGGTGGTTGGCGACAAGGAGCCCTTCGTCCGCACGGTCCTGTATCGCCCGGCTGCGGACACGCGCTCGATGGGATTGGTAGTGCTCAAGTCAGCCCCAATGTGCGGCAAGAAAATCCTAGAAGGGCAGCAGTGCGTCGCGATCCCTGACCAGGCATTCCACCGCCCAGCCGTACGTCGCGCAAAACGTCTTGGCGAAGACGTCGGTCGACGCTTCGGCGGACGCTGGGCTCGCGCCCAATAGACCTCGCGCAAATCCTTCTTCATGGTGGCCTGCACCGAGAGTGGGACCTTGTCCGGGACGTTCACGTCTTGTGCACTCACCATTATGGTGGCTTGTGCGGGGAAAGACCGGCCGGGGCTTCGCCCGCCCGCGCCCCGCCGACTTGCCTGCGCGCTTTTAGCCGGGCAAGTCTCGGCTTGCCGTCCAGGAGCGTTGAAGACGATCTTATCGCTTCGCACAATGAAGAACGATTTGATCACCGACATGTCGAATCTTCCCGCCAAGAAGGTCGAAGAGGTAACCGCTAGCAGTGGGAGTAGCACCGCATCCAGTCCAGGTTCTCGACCATGCTTGGCCGCGACGCACGCGTTGAAGCGTTCGTTGCGAGAACCAACAGGACTTGCTGCTGAAAGACTTTACTGGTAGCGCGCTAGCTCAGGAGCGATTTAACCGTGTGAAGCAGAGTTCATAGTGCCGTCACGGCCTCTTGCGCGCGCAATCCTGCAATCGATATGTGCTCGCCTCGTAGAAACGGCGTACCCGTGCTAAGGCCGGATAGCCATACGGAGGCGACGCAACCTCAATCATGGCGCGTCGCCTCCGAATGTACCGCCTCGAGGAGATGCCGACGTTGTCAGAGCTTCGGAAGTCGCGGGAAATCCATAGCTCCTGAAGCACGCCGTACGCTCCGGCTGCTCCCATGCCTGTACGGATGAGATGGTAGCGAGCCGTACAATCTGCCCCGTGGCTTGTTGCTCGATAACAAGAATGAAGGCCCCTTCGGGATCCTGAATCAGGCGCAGATCCGCCCGCTTCGCGCCTTCAAAGGCTGAACTCTGCTCCGGGGCCACGTAATTCAGATATTAGCTTTTCGACCGCTTCTGCGATCGCGCCCTCATCTCCTGGCACGCCCCTGCGCGAAGCCGAGCCTCCGTGGCGGGCCTTGCGCTTCAGCGCCAGCACGAACACCGCGACGTTAATCCCTCTTGAAGAAATCCATAGTCAAAAGGATACCGAAAGCTCAACCGAGAGCAACTATCAAGCTCGGTAGAGAATGGGACCTCCGCACTGCTATAAGCAACAGAGGTGAGTAAGTGCAAGCTGCTTCCGTTTTCAGAATCGACCGCGTCTTGAGCGCCCGCGAACTCAGGATGGACTTCCTTCGATTGGAAAATAAATGAACCAGACGCCACATTCGCGCGTGTGCAAGCCGGCCATGCCGACGAACCCTTCGTAAGAGTGGTTGCCGATCGTCACTCATGAGTGAGTCCATGAAGTAGATCTTGCACCATGATGATCGCCGCGCGATAGGGCGCATCAGTCCGACGGTGAGATTCTCCACAGTCGCGTGCGTCACTCAACAAAATTACGCGAAGAGGTATCATGCGCGCGCCCGACAAAATCGTCAGAACAACATCGCGAATTGCCTGCTCATGCACTATCTTAAGCTTACCTCGAAGAATCGAAAGATAGCGACAAGCGCAGCTTGTTTGGACCTTCGCTCCTCGTTTAAACGGTCGTCACGGAACGGGAGTGGTTGCGATGGAGCATGGGCAGGCCGAATTGATCGGAGGCAAACCTGCGATCTTCGGGCGGCGTAAAGGTGCGGCCGCGAGCGTGCGTGGCCGTCGGCAAGCGGCATCTGCGCGCGTTTCTACAGGATGTGCTGGAGGATATCGGGTTTATTATCAGCGAATGCGGGACTGCTGAAGAGCTGCCGCTCGTACTCTGCACGGAGCTCCCTGATCTGATCCTGCTCGGCATTGGCTCGGATCGCATCGAGCCTGGACGATTGCTCGAGATACTCGTGCGCGAAAAAAGTTGCAGGCAGAGTGCTGGCATTTGGCGCCCGCGAATCGATCATCATGACGGCAGTGCAGCAGGTCGGGGGCGAATATGGACTTGCTATGCTGCCGCCGCTGAGGACGCCGTTTGCAGCCGAGACGCTGCGCGATCGGGTCGCCATGCTCTTGCCCAGAGAGCCGGCGCCCCGTCCCGCGGTCCATGTCGGAGAAGCCTTACACGCTGGATGGCTTGAGCTCTGGTATGAGCCGAAGTTTGACGCGTGTACCCTCAGCCGCCGCGGCGCCGAGGCGCTTGTGCGAATGCGGCACCCGACCTGGGGCGTTGTTCCACCGGCCTATTTCATCCCAGAGCCTCACGATCCGCATTTTAGGGAGTTGTCGGAGTTCGTGATCGACCGCGCAATCAAGGATTGGCGGTATCTTCTGGAGCAGAAAACTTCAATCGATCTCTCCATCAATCTCCCGGCAGCATTCCTGATGGACCCGCAGGCGGTACGCGATCTGTGTCAGCGCATGCCGTCGCCCCCCGCTTTCGGCGGCTTGACTATTGAAATCGAGAGCGAGGAAGCCATCCGCAATCTAGATCTCCTGATTGAGGTCGCGCGCGAGGTTCGCTTTTACAACATTGGCCTTGCAATCGACAATGTCGGCGCCAATTGGCCGCAGCTGATGGGGGTGGAGAGATTCCCGTTCATGAAATTGAAAGTGGACCGGCAATACGTCTCGGGTTGCGGAAATGGGCCCCTGAAGCGAACGGTGTGCCGCCAGATCGTCGATCTAGCCAAAGAATACAGTGCGCGCACCGTCGCCGAAGGTGTGGAGAGCCATGCCGACCTGATCGCTGTGACCGAACTCGGCTTCGACCTTGCGCAGGGCCATCTGTTCGGAAAGGCCATGCCGCTGAAGCAATTTGCGCAGTCATCTTTCAGCACTCCTCCACTTCTTCCAAACTAGGTGCGTGAGAGTGGCTGAGCACAGTCAAGCAAAGCGTAGCAGCGCTCGCCCACACCGCCATGCTTACTCGGCGCCAGGCGTGAGGCTGACTGCAATTATCGGTCAGTCTGCAAGGCCAGTGTCGCTCCTCCCGGCGCGACTTCATTTCCCTCCGAGCGAGACTTGGACAAAACCTCCAGTCAGGGCGTGTGACCGGAGGTTTGCCGAAACCCGGCCTAGACGTGCGTCGGCTCGCGGCTTTTAGTCGCGCCGCCGGTTTCGGATCATCGAGCGTCGCGTAGCCCGCGCTGCCGTGCCGGACAAACCGACGGAAGCGCGCGGCGGTCGAGTCGCGACATGCTCTCGGAGTACTGCCGAGGGCTCTCATAGCTTGAATTGAAGCGGCCTGTTGCTGTAGCAGATGCAACATGGTCTCAGCCCCGGGACAGCACAATTGCGCAAATTGCCCGCCAGAGAGCCTATCTGTGTTTGGCACGGCATTTGAAGGGATCGCCAATGGCATCGCTCGCCTAAGGAGTCGGAAGGCATGGCTTACAAGATCGTCGCTTCGCAATGCACCGTTTGTGGTGCATGTGAGTTCGAGTGTCCCAACGCGGCAATCAGCCTCAAGCGCGACATTTACGTTATCGATGCCAAAAAGTGTACGGAGTGCGAGGGCCATTCCGACACGCCGCAATGCGCGGCCGTCTGTCCGATGCCTGACACCTGTGTCCCGTCTAAGACAGCATAAGCAGCCCGCGTAAGGCTTCATCGATGTCGTGAACGAAGTAGTCGAAGTCGCGCTCAAAGGGGGCTGTCGGATGACACCTCAAATTTATCTGGAATAAGGACAAGGCCGCTTCGATGCTCCAGTGGCCGCGTTGAGGCTTGTCGTCGCTGGCTGACGAGCCGAGGCGAGGTGGACGGGCGTCGAGTATCTCAAGATCGCTTACAGAATATCTAGAACTGCGTTACTTCGGAGCCGAGGAGCCGGTCTCCTCGCGCGACGAGATCGTTCCGGAGATCCTGAAGAGGTCCGAGAAGCTCGACCTCCGCTTGCCCGTGGTCACCGTGCACGAGTGCATGGAGTGTACGGTCATAGCCCGATCCCGCCGCCCGCGCTCTGGTTGCCTACTTCAGTTCGCAACTCAGAATGCATCCTGATGAGGTCAGGAGCTGTTTCTGCATATCGCCCGCGTCCAGGCTCCACTCGCCAAGCCGCGGCCGACGCATCGAAGGCGCGCGCCAAAGTCGCTCAGCACGTGAATACCTGCCGCCCCGAGGAGATCATCTCAGGGCTAGCCGAATACCAAGCTGTCCGACCTGATCATCCCTGCGATTCTAGAGTAATCCGGCATTGGCAATTCCTAAGGAGCCTCATGGCGGTGTGATCAAACGGACGTCGGCCGAGGATGATCGCAACTTCCTGACGGGCGGGTTCGAGAAGCTGCTGACGGAAAAACCAGGCCCGTCGCAAAGATATATAGAAAGCGGCCCGGGCTCGTTCCGGCCGCGGAGCTCATCCGGTTACCAGAACAGGGTATCGAACGCGAACGCATTCACAGGCGGAGCCTCCAAGCAGCTTATTGTGTTGGCGCCGCAGCGAGTGTCTGATCGGCAGCTCTGGATCAATCCCGACTGCAGGCTGAAAACTCGAAAGTGGGCGGAGGTGCGTCCCGCGCTCGTCAATATGGTGGCTGCGAGTTGCGGGCTGCGCCACGTGCCGACCGTTTTGCCACGCTTTTGTGAATGAAATGCAAACGCTTTGGGAGCTTGCGATGTCCTTGCGAGCTTCCCAAATTCTAGAGACGGGAATGCCGGACGGCGTTGGCCAAGGCGGTCGCATAACAGCCGGCGACAAGCTCGATTCTCGATCCGACGGCCGATAGCCTGCCGGCGATGTCGATCGAAGTCACTAACGGTCGATGCTAACCCAGCTCTACTTTTCATTTATCCATCGCGTGGATGTGTCCCATCGCAACAATCTATTTTACCTCCCTTACGGAATGTCATAGGAGATTGGCGCCTTGGCACGATCTTCGGGAAGATAATCGAGCGTTGCTGGTGTTTTGGGGATGGCAAATGCTGCTGCGCGACGGTAAGCGGCCGCTTGAGTTTCAGGGCGCGGCGCATTGCGCGAAGGATCCAGCTCCATCAAGGCACTGCCTTGCCAACTGGACGCGGGTGCGAGTGGTGGGCAATCCTGAAGTGTCCCACAGGAGCGGAAGGCAAGCGGCTCCAGATTTTGCGCGGAGGCGATATCCGCTTCTCGTGTTTGACGGCGAATGCCCTCGCCGTAAATCGATCGCCGGTAGTCCTCCCTACCGACGAAAGCTGGTGCGATGCGTAAAGCAGCGTCGCTCCTGCGAGACTTTCGCCCGGCCTCCAGAGTAGGCCGGGCGCTTTTTTATATGCCTGGCTATGAGTGACGGCACGGGATCATTCATTTTGACGTCATTGCGTGACCCCGGGTACTTGCATGGCATCTGCTACACCAAGCATGAGGCCGGTGCTGCTAATCCTATCTATTTATGGAAGGCTTTGGCCTCGTGTTTGTACGCGTGGGTAGTGGCGGATACTCGATCTTAGGTACCCGCCCGGTCAGCGAATACAGAAACACTACGATATCGTTCTCTTCCTCATCGCTAAGCTTGGCGCCGAGCTGGATTTCACTCATCAGGGCAACAGCTTGCTTCACGCTCCAAACTTGGCCCGAATGGAAATAAGGGGCTCGCAACGCGACGTTCCGCAAGGACGCCGCGCGGAAGACATATTCGTCACCGACTGCCTTGGTGACCGCGAACCAACCCTTATCGGCGGCCCGGGAGCAGGCTTGCGTCAGGCTTTTTCATCACAGCCGAATGGGAAGTATGCCTGTCCACCGGCGTTGATTCCCTTGTGGCAAGCGGAGCATCCGTTCTCTATAAACAGCGCCAACCCTGACTTCTGCTGATCATCCAGAGCATGTGTTTTGCCCTCCAGATACTGATCGAATGGGGCCGCAGGTGAAATGAGAGTCGCTTCATTAGCCTCGATTGCCTCGCATAGTTTTCGAAGGGGACTGGTATCGGTTCGGGAAGGCGTTTTTGAACAAGGCGACATAGCTGGCCATTGAGTTAAAGGTATCGAGCACACGATCCGGAGTCGCATTCATTTCGGCACTTGCCTGCACAGGGCCGGTGGCTTGCGCCTTCGGGTCCGCGGCGCCTCGGTCCCAGAATTGCGCCACATTGAACACCGCGTTGTAGACGGTGGGGGCCCGACGTAGGCCGACCTTCCAGCCGTGACCGACTGAGGTCGGAACGGCATTCCGCCGGTACCGAGATTGTGGCATGTATCGCAGCTAATGATCTCGCTTGCCGATAGCCGCGGATCGAAGGACAGCATCTTGCCAAGCTCGACTTTTTCATGTGTGACTGAATTGTCCTTTACCGCAGGAATGACTCAGGGGATCGGATGGAAGATCTGCTTGGCGGTTCTCATCAGCTCATCGTCCGGACATCAGCAGCCCAGTCGCCAAAACAGATGCTGCGGCCACAAGCCGAAGCTTCCGGATCGATTTGTTCATACACCCACCTCATCAGCTCTGATTGTTAATCAAGGAAACAGTCGAGAACGAGGCCACCCTCCGTTCGTTCAACGGCTTGGCGCAGTATGCACCAGATCCTCTGAAATCGAGACTGCATCAAACGTACGATTTCAAGATGCTCGCTCGCCCGGGCGAACAAACAACGTCGGATGTCTTGGCTTGATGAATACATGCAGTGTTACAGATGCGACAAGCGCTGGTCCCGGCTAGACATCATCGCACAGAGAGTTTTGTGATGAGATCGAATTGCCAGCTTGCGGGCCGAACGCGAGAACGGCGGTAATAAGGTCTAAGCAGGTTTGGCGAGACACTGGGCCGAGGCGCCAAGGCGGTGCGCATCGCCCACGATTTTGCCGAGCCCTGCCCTACAGGAGCCTCTCCGACTCATATCCGGGCCGCTCCGGGGACGCCGCCGCCGCGAAATCCCGCTCCTCTGTAACGGACCAGCCCCAAGCCTGAACATGGCCTGCCTTCCACCTGAAGTTCGCTGGCATGACAATTGCCGTTCTCAAATCTGAAAGGCGCGGCTACCCAGAGCTTGACGGTGCGACGGTCCGATTAGTCGAATACTCCCATTCGACGCCAGCTCAAGTCGCCGGCCTGACACCGGATCAGGCCGGGTGTTGGTTGGAATAACAAACCACTTCGTCTGACTGACGGCGAGTGGCAGCTTTTGAAGTCCTGCGCGCTGATGGCAAAAGCCGCTGAACTTCTGCAGAAGCAACCGTTACTTCGTGCCCTTGCGTTGAAAGACTGCGATACAAGCGGACATGCTGGGAGGAGATCGTGACATCATGTCCGCAGATGGCCAGGTCGTGACATGTCATCGGCGTCTTCCCCGGAACGACGTGATTGACCAGCTGTCCATGGCTGGTTCAGGTTAAATATGGTAAGCGTGATAGCTTCGATTGACGATCGCTTGAATGAGATCAGATACGTGCGGAATGACATTTGGCGCTGTCGCAGAAGGCTTCAATGTGAGCTGAGTGATGTCGAGCGTAAGTTCCTCGAAGAGCGTCTGCTTGAGCGGCACTCTGCCTTTGACCGGCTCCTGGCGACCACGTTTCCTTTTACATTGAAACTGTGAAGAAAATTTCGGGACCTGGCCGCGGGGCATTGGCGCGGAAATGGCTTCCGCCCGCAGAACGCCTGCGCCCGCGTCAGGAACGTAGCGCTCCGGCGCCGCGGGCTGTCGGGCCCTCATAGCCGCCGCCGAGCTGAATGGCGTCGGTCCTTGGTTCACCGACGTGCTGGCCCGCTGCGCGGCGTGAACGCGGATACTGGAATCGTTCGGGCACCCATCCAGGGGTGTCGCCGGGGGACACCGATCGCCTCGTTTCTGTGACACCGCGGTCACCGTGACTAGCTTTCATTCGACAAAGCGATCGAAGAAGCTTGAATCGGCCGTAGCGTCAGATTGTACAGAGCAGGCGAACGATATTCCAGACCAGGTGCAGCCGAATGATAAGACCCGTTCTCGCTTTTGTATTGTGTTCCGCTCTCGAGTTGATCGGCCCAAGCACGGGCGCGGTTGCGGACACAAGGCGGTACGCGTGCACGATCACTGCCGCCGATCGAGAGCCGGTCGGAGTTCGGAATGAGCGGGTCATTCTCAGCGTTCAATATGGCTGCCGGATCGCGGGTGGTCTCTTGAGCGACGCGGAGATCACAGCGGTGTCGGTCAGCGAGTGGGCTGCTGACAAAGGGTCATACTTGGCTTCCCTGGAATTTCACCGCGCGCTGGAGGGAGTTGCAATTGGACAACTCTCCGAGGCGACCGGCTTCTCTATCATGGAAGGCGAGCAGGGCATTGCGGTCGCAACTTCCGGCACGACAGTATTCAAGTTCGCATCTGGCTCATTGGCAGCCCTTTCAGGGAAGACCCTTAAATTTACGACCAAACCCACTGGCCTACGTAGCTTCGAATTGGACTTCACAGATTGGCCCGAATCTCTTCTACGGAGGTGAACGTGTCTTACGCTGATTTCCGCAGGCGCTCGGACGCACGAATTACCATCCATACTCTTAGCCGCACACAATACGTGCTCCCCAGCCTGTGTGCTGTCCTCCAAGGCGAGCACACGCGCAACAAGTTAAGCTAAAACTCCGAAGGCACTCGAGCGCTGTACAGCTTTCAAATTGACCTTCACCCGAGCCGATCAGCAGCTCTTTATGGTGCTGATCAGCATCAGGGACGAACTGGTCCCGCAGAAGGGGCATCTCTTCGGCAGCGCCTGCGCGACACCGAAGCTATCGACAAGGAACAGACACAGCCCGATGATGAGCACGAAGAAGAAGAAGCTGCTGGCCCACAGCCGGGGCTCCAGCAACATTTTTGCTGACCTCGGCCTGGCGAACGACCAGGAGCACCAACTCAAGGCAGAACTTGTCGTACAACTGAAGCGGTTGATGGCGGAGCGGGAGATCACGCAGACCGAAGCCGCGAGGCTGGTGGGCGTGAAGCAGCCCAACCTGTCCAAGATGCTTCGGGGCCAGTTCAGGCTGGTTTCTGTGGTAAAGCTGCTGCGTATGCTGACGGCGTTCCACCAGGACGTCGAGATAACGGTAAAGCCACATCGGAAGCGTGGCAGAGCGGGCCGGATCACGTTATTCCGGCCTGAGAGCTACCGAAAAGGGGAGGGTTCATGACATCCAACGCGACGGCGCCCAAAACCGCTCATGACCCCGCCCGTCGTGCCCGAACTGCAATGATTACATTCGGCCGACTGAAAATCCCTCGCCACCCCTCTCCTCGCGGAGACCTGCCTGCGCTTTCAGGAACAAGTGGGCGAGCAAGGACGCGGAGCTCGCCCGAGAGACCGACGCGCCCCAGCAGGAGCGCAAGAAGCTCCAAACGGGTCGTGAGCAGGTCGTGAACCGACTGGCGGCTGAGTGCAGCCAACTCGCCGTTACAGAAGCAAGGAACGCGGGCGAGGCAGCTCGATGGATTGGGCTGATTCCACCGGACTCCCTCTTTCTCTCGAAGGAGAAGATCTCGGCTTGCAAGACGGGCATCTTCCATCCAGAGCGCAGATCGTAATCGGATATCTTTAGAGCGGGATCCCCGGCTGCAGTCTTCGCCAGGCCGAGTGCCGAATACTGTGACATGGCGTCCAATGCCGATTTCCCAAGATCAATCAGCGCCCACACGAACAACCCAAGCCCGCCGAGTACGGTGCAGCCACAGACGACGTTCAGGATGGCCAACCCAGGGGTAGTCATGCCGAATCCCGAAGGCGGCGATGGTTGACAGAAAGTACGCCGCGGCCAGCAGGATCATTCCAACCAGTCACTGACGGACATGCTCATCACAGCGGAAAGCGCGACGATGGCAGCGATGAGTCGGATCCCGAAATGCCGGTGCTCGGTGATGTTCAAGTTGAGCGATGTCTCCTTGGCGATATCTTTCTGCGTCCCTAACTCGACCTTCAATGCGGCGAATAACCGATCTTTGGCGGCGTAGATTTCCCGGAGAGCGCAACTGATTGTCTTGTTTCAGACAGGTCGTTAGCCGGTACGCCTGTCGGTGGCCAACAGGTCAGGTTTCTAACAATCCGCATCCTGCCAACTATCTAGCTCTACAGACGTGGGTTTTTGTCTTCGACCAGCGCTGGCACACTCATTGCAAACCCCTGCGCAAGAGGCGGCTGTTAGCCCTTTGCATCAACATGCAGAGAAACACCCCCCTGATGGCAGGCAGTGAGTAAAGAAGCCGATATGACCACCCGCTGGAGAGTAGGCATGACTTCACCGAGACGCGTCTTGGTCAGCGATCCCGTCGACAAGTCAACAGCGTCACGCACACGGCGTTCGCAAGCGCTCAGCCGAGATGAACTGCAAGATCGTGAACGACCGCCGCCGCATGATCCGGAAGGCCGCGAAGTTGCGATCGGTAGGACCGGTCACGGAGATTGCACGCTTTACACCTGAATGCCGGATCGGAAATCCGTCGGTCTACCGGAAAAGCGTCGCTTCATGATCTGAGGCGACAATCAAAGGAAATTTGTATGAGCCGAGCAACTACCCAGAGTGTCGCTGAGATCAAGGCGCGCAACAAGCAGCTAATCGATGAGGTGTTGAAGGTCTACCCAGAGAAGACCGCCAAAAGACGCGCCAAGCATCTCAGTGTTCACGAGACGGGGAGGTCGGATTGTGGCGTCAAGTCGAATATCAAGTCCATTCCGGGCGTGATGACCATCCGTGGCTGCGCCTACGCAGGCTCCAAGGGCGTGGTCTGGGGGCCGATCAAGGACATGATCCACATTAGCCACGGTCCGGTCGGCTGTGGTCAGTACTCATGGGGCTCGCGGCGCAACTACTACGTCGGCACGACCGGCATCGACACCTTCGTGACACTGCAGTTCACCTCCGATTTCCAGGAAAAGGATATCGTATTCGGCGGCGATAAAAAGGTGACGAAACTCATCGATGAGCTCCAGGAGCTATTTCCTCTCAACAGGGGCATCACCATTCAGTCCGAATGTCCGATCGGTTTGATCGGCGACGATATCGAGGCGGTCTCCAGAGAAAAGTCACAGGAATATGGCGGCAAAACCATCGTGCCTGTGCGGTGCGAGGGCTTTCGTGGCGTGTCACAATCGCTCGGACATCACATCGCGAACGACGCAGTTCGAGATTGGATCTTCGACAAGAGCGCCCCAGAGGCCAGTTCAAAATTTGAGCCGACGCCATATGATGTTGCGATTATCGGCGACTACAACATCGGCGGCGATGCCTGGTCGTCACGGATCCTGCTCGAAGAAATGGGCCTGCGCGTCATCGCCCAGTGGTCCGGAGATGGATCTCTCGCTGAATTGGAGGCGACGCCGAAGGCGAAGCTCAACATATTGCATTGCTATCGCTCGATGAACTACATCTCACGGCACATGGAGGAAAAATTCGGGATTCCCTGGTGCGAGTACAACTTCTTCGGGCCTTCCAAAATCGCGGAGTCGCTGCGCAAAATTGCAAGCTTCTTCGATGATAAGATCAAAGAAGGCGCCGAGCGCGTCATCGCGAAATATCAGCCGCTTGTCGATGCGGTGACCGCGAAATACCTGCCGCGGCTCGAAGGCAAGACCGTAATGCTGTTCGTCGGCGGCTTACGTCCTCGCCACGTCATTGGCGCCTACGAGGACCTCGGCATGGATGTTGTCGGCACAGGCTATGAGTTCGGGCATAACGATGACTACCAGCGCACCGCTCAGCACTACGTCAAAGATGGCACACTGATCTACGACGATGTCACCGGCTACGAATTCGAGCGCTTCGTCGAAAAGATCCGGCCAGACCTCGTAGGTTCCGGTATCAAGGAAAAATACGTCTTCCAGAAAATGGGCGTGCCGTTCCGTCAAATGCATTCCTGGGACTACTCGGGTCCTTACCACGGCTACGACGGCTTCGCGATCTTCGCCCGCGACATGGACATGGCGATCAATTCCCCGATCTGGGGGAAGACCACGGCACCTTGGAAGGACGCTCCGCGGCCGAGCCTCATGGCGGCGGAATAGGAACGCCGACGCCCGGCCTCTTTCTTCCGCAGAGGAGGGGAAGGGCAGGAGAACGAACACAAGAACCCAACGAGTGCCATGATGACACAGAACGCCGAACACATACTCGACCACTCCGAGCTTTTCCGGGGAGACGAATACCAGCAGATGCTGGCCAATAAGAAGGCGCTATTTGAGAATCCGCATGATCCCGCCGAAGTCGACCGTATCAGAGAATGGTCCAAGACGCCCGATTACCGCGAGAAGAACTTTGCCCGCGAGGCGCTAACGGTTAATCCGGCGAAGGCTTGCCAGCCGCTAGGTGCGGTGTTCGCCGCGCTCGGGTTCGAGCGCACACTGCCGTTCGTCCACGGCTCACAGGGCTGCGTTGCGTATTATCGCAGCCATCTGTCACGCCACTTCAAGGAGCCGACCTCGTGCGTCTCCTCGTCCATGACGGAAGACGCGGCCGTGTTCGGGGGGCTCAACAATCTTACCGACGGGCTTGCCAACAGCTACAACATGTACAAGCCGAAGATGATCGCGGTCGCGACGACCTGCATGGCGGAAGTCATCGGCGACGACCTCAACGCCTTCATCAAAACATCCAAGGAAAAAGGTTCAGTCCCCGCGGACTACGATGTACCATTCGCTCACACTCCCGCATTCGTCGGCAGCCACGTTACCGGCTACGACAACACGCTCAAGGGCATCCTCGAGCATTTCTGGGACGGCAAAGCCGGCACGGCACCAAAACTCCAGCGCAAGGCCAACGACACGATCAACTTCATCGGCGGCTTCGACGGCTACACTGTCGGTAACATGCGTGAAATAAAGCGCATATTCGAGCTGATGGGGATCGGCTACACCATCCTCGCGGACAACAGTGATGTGTTCGACACCCCCACCGACGGCGAGTTCCGCATGTATGATGGCGGCACCACGCTGAAGGATGCCGCGGACGCAGTCCACGCGAAGGCAACCATTTCCATGCAGCAATATTGTACGGAGAAGACGTTGGCCTTCATCAAGGGGCACGACCAAGAGGTCGTCGCCTTCAATCACCCCCTGGGCGTCAGCGCCACGGACGATTTCCTGATGACGCTGTCGCGTATCACCAACAAGGCAATTCCAAATGCGCTGGAGCGGGAGCGCGGGCGTCTGGTAGACGCAATGGCTGACTCTAGCGCGCATCTTCACGGCAAGAAGTTCGCGATCTACGGCGATCCTGACCTCTGCTATGGCGTGGCCGCATTCTTGTTAGAGCTCGGCGCTGAGCCCACCCACGTGCTCTCGACGAACGGGGGTAAGGCCTGGCAGCAGAAAATGCAGGTGCTGTTCGCGAGCTCGCCGTTCGGTAAAAACTGCCGCGCCTTCCCCGGCAAGGATCTCTGGCACATGCGTTCGCTCCTGTTCACAGAACCGGTCGATTTCCTGATCGGTAACACCTACGGCAAATATCTCGAGCGTGACACTGGAACACCGCTTATCCGCATCGGGTTTCCCATCTTCGATCGCCATCATCACCATCGTTATCCAGTGTGGGGCTATCAGGGTAGCATGAATGTGCTGGTCAAGATTCTAGACAAGATCTTTGATGAGATCGATAGAAAAACCAGCTCGCTCGGCAAGACAGACTACAGCTTCGACATCATACGCTAAGGCGAGCGCCCCGCCTCATCGTCCGCAGGAACAGCGGCGCTGAGGCGGAGATTATCCGCCGGCCATCCTCTTGGTCTGTGCGGTGTCTTGACATCCCCGAAAGAGACAACATGACTACGCTTCGCACGACCATACTGGACGCCTTTAACGAACCGGGCTGCGCCAGGAACGCGAGCAAGTCGAACGTCGAGCGCAAGAATGGATGCACCAAGCAGCTGAAGCCGGGCGGCGCCGCCGGCGGGTGTGCCTTCGATGGCGCCAAAATCGCACTGCAGCCCTTCACCGATGTCGCCCATCTTGTGCATGGTCCAATCGCCTGTGAGGGCAATTCCTGGGACAATCGCGGTTCCGCCTCCTCCGGCTCCGATCTGTGGCGCAGAAGCTTCACCACTGACATGAGCGAGACCGACGTCGTGTTCGGCGGCGAGAAACGGCTGTACAGGGCAGTCAAGGAGATCACAGAGAAATACGACCCACAAGCCATCTTCGTCTACCAGACGTGCGTGCCCGCGATGATCGGTGACGACATCGATATGGTCTGCAAGGCGGCCTCCGCCAAATTCGGCAAACCGGTCATTCCCATCAATGCACCGGGATTTGTGGGGTCGAAGAACCTTGGTAACAAGCTCGCAGGCGAAGCACTGCTGGAGCACGTCATCGGTACTGGAGAGCCCGATTACACCACTCCGTATGACATCAACATCATCGGCGAATACAACCTGTCGGGCGAGCTCTGGCAGGTCAAGCCGCTGCTCGATGAGCTCGGAATTCGGATCCTGTCGTGCATCTCGGGGGACGGCAAGTACCGCGAGGTTGCTTATTCACACCGAGCCAAAGCCACGATGATGGTCTGCTCAAAAGCAATGATCAACGTCGCACGCAAGATGAGGCAGCGCTACGGCATCCCGTTTTTTGAAGGATCGTTCTACGGTATTGAGGATACCAGCGATTCACTGCGCCAGATCGCGCGCATGCTAATCGAACGTGGCGCGCCGGCTGAGTTGATGGAACGAACGCAAGCCCTAATCGTACGCGAAGAGACCAAAGCCTGGACTGCGATCGAACGTTTCAAGCCGCGCTTTGCCGGCAAGAGGGTCGTTCTCATCACCGGTGGCGTGAAATCCTGGTCGATGGTGGCCGCTTTGCAGGAGGCCGGGCTTGAAATCGTCGGCACGTCCGTGAAGAAATCGACCGAGAAGGACAAGGAACGTATCAAGGAATTAATAGGCCAGAACGCCCACATGATCGAGGACATGTCACCTCACGAGATCTACAAGATGCTCAAGGACGCAAAAGCCGACATCATGCTTTCGGGCGGCAAGTCGCAATTCGTCGCACTAAAGGCGGCGACGCCATGGCTCGATATCAACCAGGAGCGCTGCCACGCCTATATGGGCTATGTCGGGATTATCAAGCTCATGGAGGAGATCGAGAAAGCGCTCTACAATCCGATATGGGATCAGCTTCGCCAAGGCGCGCCCTGGGATGAGTTCGATTGGCAGCGTCAGGCAAAGAAGGTTGCGCAGAGGGATGCGCAAGCCGTTGATCCGGTTCGGGCCGCGAGCACGAACGGCGTCAAGACGATAAGTTTCTCCAACAAAACTGAGATCGGCGATGGTGAGCGCGCGATTGCGGCGCATGGCCCGAACCTCGTCGAGCCCGTCAAGCCGTGCACCAATTCCACCGCAAGGGGCCTTGCTTGTAAGGACGCTCTTTCCGATCTCCAGCCCCCGGCGCTGCAGGCGGCGGAGTAGGAGAACGAGATGGCGATCGTAACTGCCTCGAAGAAAGCCTGTTCGGTCAATCCGCTCAAGATGAGCCAGCCGATCGGCGGCTCATTTGCCTTCATGGGCCTGCGCGGCGCAATGCCGCTTTTGCACGGCCCGCAAGGTTGCGCCTCCTTCGGGCTGACGCTGTTCGTGCGCCATTTCAACGAAGCCGTGCCGATGCAGACGACCGCCATGAACGAGGTTGCCACCGTGCTCGGCGGTCTCGAGAATCTCGAACGGGCGATCCTCAACATCTACAATCGCGTCGAACCCGAGATCATTGGTATCAATTCGACTGGCGTCACCGAGACCAATGGCGATGACGTCGAGGCCTTCATCCGGTTGATCCGGCAGAAGCATCCGCAGCTCGAAAAGCTTCCCCTTGTCTACGTCTCGACGCCGGATTTCAAGGATGCCTTTCAGGATGGCTGGGGCAAAACAGTGGCGCGGATGATCGAGGTGCTCGTGGCTCCCGTCGACGCAGTGAGACCGCGCGATGGCTCCCGCGTCAACGTGCTACCTGGCTGCCATCTCACGCCCGGCGATCTCGACGAGCTTCGCACGATCTTTGAGGATTTTGGGCTCAAGCCCTTCTTCCTGCCGGACGTTGCCGGTTCGCTGGATGGCCACATCCCCGACGAATTCACGCCGACCACGATCGGCGGCATTGGAATGGACGAGATCGCGACGATGGGGCAGGCGGCCTGGACGATCGCAATCGGCGCGCAAATGCGCCGTGCGGCCGAGATCATGCAGGCTCGGACAGGCACGCCGTTCCGTCTGTTCGAGCGGCTCTGCGGCCTTATGCCAAGTGACGAATTCATCGCGTTTCTGAGCGAGATCAGCGGCCGGTCGGTGCCCTGGAAATATCGCCGGCAACGTGGACAGCTGGCAGACGCCATGCTGGATGCGCATTTCCATATCGGCGGCCGCAAGCTCGCGATCGGCGCCGAGCCGGACTTGTTATTCGATCTCTCCAGCTTCCTTCACGAGATGGGGGCGCAGGTAACGGCTGCGGTGACGACGACGAACTCACCGGTGCTCCAGCGGGTCAGGACCGAGGACGTCCTGATCGGCGATCTGGAGGATCTTGAAGAGCTTGCCAGGTTACGTGACTGCGACCTCTTGATGTCGCATTCACACGGTCGACAGGCCGCTTCGCGACTCAATGTTCCGTTCCTCCGGGTGGGCTTTCCGATGTTCGATCGCCTTGGCGCTGCGCACCTCACGACCGTTGGCTATCGCGGCACGCGTGATCTGATCTTTGATATCGCCAATCTGATCATCACCGACCGCGAAACCAACCATGGGCCGACGCCCGACTCCTGGCCATCACCTGCGGTGACCTGCAGGTCCATCCGCCCCAGTTGCCTTGAGCAGGAAGAGAAAAAACACGGATGAAAGTTGCATTCGCCACTCAGGACTTGAAGCACGTCGATGCGCACTTCGGCTGGGCCAAGAACATCGTGATCTACGAGGTCGGCCCGGACGGGCATCGGTTTATTGAGGCGGTTCAGTTCGGCGGTGACCTCACGGAAGACGGCAATGAGGATAAGCTGGCGCCGAAGATCCAGGCGATCAGGGACTGCGCAATCCTCTATGTAGCGGCGATCGGCGGCTCGGGTGCTGCGCGCGTCGTCGCGAGCAACATCCATCCGATGAAGGTGCTACAACCAGAGCCCATCGACGACCTTTGCGTCAAACTCGAGACCGTGCTGAAGGGGTCGCCGCCGCCCTGGCTGCGGAAGCTGCTCACCAAAAGCTCGGAACGTACGGTGGATTTCGAAGCCTGAAGGAAAGAGGATGCCCGATCAATCTGAAATCACTCCAGCCGCCCCCGCGGCAGAGCGGCCATTTCTCAAAGAGCTCATCAAGATCTTGCGCGCCCAGGACGCCCACGGCGCCTGGGAGGGCAAGAAGGACCTCGACCTGCTCGACCCCTACATTCTGGACAAGCGCAAGCGCCGTGCGCTGCCGATCGTTGGCAATCCCGAGCCCGACATGATATGGCGACTGCAGTTGTTCTTTGACGCCATTGCGCTCTCGATCGAGAAGGCGACAGGCGTGATGATCTCGCCAATGCTGAAGATGCATCAGGAAGGGTTCGGTCGGATCGTACTGATCGGGGGCCGGCTCGTTGTCGTGAGCAAGCAGCTACGGGACGTGCATCGCTTTGGTTTCAACAATCTGTGTCATCTTGCCGAGCAAGGCGACGAAATCGTCAACAGTGGTGTTGAGATGATCCGCGAGTTCCCGGACGTGGCGAATTATTGAGGCAAGTATGAGCGATGTTGAAAGCCTGAAGGCGGAAATAAAGAAGCTGTCGGCCAAAGCGACCCAGGCCAAGATGGACCTCCATGACCTCTCCGAGGAACTGCCCGTCAACTGGACCGCGATCCTGAGCGTGGCGCAGAAGGCCCACGACGCCTTCAGCGAGCTCGAAAGCAAGCGCCAAGATCTCCAGGCGCTACACGATGCATAACGGACCTCAAGCCATGTCATTCAGGACCCGCGACGGCCGCGATTGGAGGCCGGACTACCTGGTTTGGATCGATCCGAACAAGTGCATCGGCTGCGGCCGCTGCTACAAGGTCTGCGGCCGCGAGGTCATGACGCTGAACGGCCTGAGCGAAGACGGCGAGATGATCGATCTCGATGAGGACGACGATGAGGTCGAAAAGAAGGTCATGGTGATGAAGGACGAGGGGGCCTGCATCGGCTGCAGCGCCTGCGCCCGGGTCTGCCCGACGAACTGTCAGACCCACGCGCCAGCTGCTTGAACCGACTCTTCTGTCGCTATGAACAGGGGTGGTTGGTCAGAGACAAAGGTAGCTCGGGAGATCCGGCATGGAGCCGACGACATGTACGGCGCGAAGCCTTGGACCCTCTCGAAAGTGCGCGTCAATGCTAAGCTTGGAGTGAATCATGGTCGAAAAAGGTGTGCCGTTGAAGTCGCGGATTGAAAGGCCAACGGCCGCGACTCCAGATGATGATCCCTATCTATGGTTGGAAAAGATCCAAGGCGGACGAGCGTTGAACTTCGTCGAGCGGCAGAATAGCAGAACGCTGCGGGTGTTCGGCGGACCGGCCGCGGGACGAGATTGCGATGCGCTGACCGCGATTTACGATCGGCCTGACAGGATCCCCTACGGCTGGCGCCGCGGCAGCTATCTTTACAATTTCTGGCAGGACGCCACCAACCCGCGCGGGCTGTGGCGGCGGACAACAATGGCGGAGTTTCGAAGACCCAATCCGGCGTGGGAGATCATGCTGGATATCGACCAGCTTGCGGCAAGCGAGCGCGAAGACTGGCTACTGAGCTCGACAAGCTCACTGCCGGGAAGCCCGCGAAGTATCTTAAGCCTGTCGCGCGGCGGCAGCGATGCCGTCACCTTGCGGGAATTCGACGCCGAGACGAGGAGCTTCGTCGCGGGCGGCTTTGCGATGCCGGAAGCCAAGGGCCGCGTCGACTGGCTCGACACGGACACGCTGCTGCTGTCCAGCGCCCATGGCGAGGGCATGGTCACGAGCTCCGGATATTCCAGGACCGTTCGCCTGTGGTGTCGTGGCGAACCTGTGGATCGGGCAGAAGTGATCTTCGAGACCGCGGCTGATCACATGCGTGTCTATGGCCTCGCCGACCATACCGGCGCGGTCCCGCGTACCTGGATCATCGATCGGATCGACTTCTTCAACCACCGCATCTGGCTGCGCGATCACGCCGGCACCACCACGAAGCTCGAGCTTCCGACCGGCATCTGGATGCAGGCCCATGGCGACTGGTTTGCGATGAAGCTGCGCCAGCCCTGGTCGATCGGTGGTCGAACCTATGCCACCGATGCCGTCCTCGGCATCTCGCTTTCGGCTTTCCTTGCAGGCAGCCGCGACTTTTCGCTCCTGTTCGAGCCCGGACCGCGGCGCGCATTGCAGGACTTGTTCTGGACGGCCGGCAGACTGGTGCTCTCGATCCTCGACGAACTTAAGCCGCAATTCCAGATCTGCACGCCATTCGCCACGGGCTGGAGCCGCGCGATACTCGGCGGGCTTCCCGAAATCGGCGTAGTCGACGTCTGGCCGCTCGATTGTCATCCATCTGAGAGCAACGGCGACCTGCTTGCCGAAGTGCAGGACCCGCTCACGCCACCGTCGCTGCTGTTGATCGAGCGCGGCGTCGAAAGTCCTGTCGTGTTGAAGCAGGCATCGAAGGCCTTCACCGCCGATGGCCTCGTGGTGACGCAGCATGAGGCGATCTCGATCGATGGCGAGCATATCCCCTATGTGCAGACAGGCCCCGCAGGCGCAACCGGCGATGCGCCGGTCTATATGACCGCCTATGGCGGCCTCGGTCGCTCGGTGAAACCATATTACAATTCGTCGCTCGGCAAGCTGTGGCTGGAGCGCGGCGGCACCGTTGTGCAGGCGAATTTGCGCGGCGGCGGCGAGTTCGGCACGCGATGGCACGAGGCTGGCCGGCTCACCGGCAAGAAGCTGTCGCATGACGACTTCGCGGCCGTTGCCGCCGATCTCGTCCGCCGCGGTGTCACGAAAGCGAAACGGATCGCAGCCAGGGGCGGATCGAACGGCGGCATCCTCATTACCAACATGCTGACGCGTTACCCAGAGCGTTTCGGCGCGCTGTTCTGCACCGTCCCGCTGACCGACATGCGCCGCTACACCAAGCTGCTTGCCGGCGCGAGCTGGATCGCGGAGTACGGCGACCCCGACAAGCGTGAGGACTGGGAATGGTTGAAGACCTATTCCGCCTATCACAACGCAAAACCCGGCCAGCCCTATCCGCCAATCCTGATCGCCACGAGGCGGCGGGACGACCGCGTCCATCCCGGACATGCGCGCAAGATGGCCGCGAAGCTCCAGGCGATGGGCTATGAGGCTTATTTCTACGAGGGGGCGGGCGGGCACAGCCACGGCAAGGACAACAAGGAGCGCGCCGGCCTCGAAGCGCTGGGCTTTGCATTTCTTAAGAGCAAGATTGGCTGGCAGGAGGAGGAGGCGTCAGCCAGCTAACGCAATTGCCAGATGACATTCGTAGGATATCGACCAGAGCGAGGGCAGTCTGACCGACGTCCAGACCTGCCGCACGGACGATTCGAGATCCTGCGTGCTTGAACCAACGCATGGTGGAGTTAGTGTCTCGCTGGGACTTGGATGACGACCGTTTCTCTTCACAACTCTATGACCTCACTTACGTGCTGTATCTCAGCCCGGTGCTGCGCGTGATCTTCCAGGACCGTGACCGGACTGCGTCACTGCGTCTTGTCTTGCCCTTTAGAATGTATCCGCGCAAAAGTTCGCGATTTAACGTTCGAATGGCCTTTTGCACGTTCCGCAGGCGCTCGATTCGTTGAAGGATTATCTTCCAGCGGCCGCAGCCGCGCTTTCTTTAGGAAGCAAGAACACCGAGTAGGAGGAGCGCAATCAGACGGCAGAGCGAGCGAGGCTCATACTAACAGCTATTTGCCGGTGACGCGCGCTGGCGGTTACGACAGCGATCATCGAAACGCCAGCAGCGATCGTCATGATGGGCGGGGCACAAACCCCGCCACTCAAAGCGCATGACCCGCGTCCGATGTCTGACATCGAACGAGACCGTTAGCTACAAGCGCACCGTCGTGCTGAGCTGCCGAGGCAATCTTAGACCGGATCAGGCACGTGATGTTCGTTGCTGGCGTTGGCACGGCCTTTGCTGCTGAGCTTGAGCACGGTGTCGGGCGGAGTGCATGCAGACGCGCTCTCTCGTTCATTGAACTCGTGCCGCGTTTCTTGGGGACAAACGAGCTTGCACAAACAATCGCGCGAAGGTTTGGGAATAGCTTTGGAGAGCAACATGATTGTTCGTATGGAGTCGCCAGCTCCCCCGATCAGGGTGGAAAGCTGGGTACGTGGCGAGCCCCTCACCAACTTTAAGCTGGGTACGCTGTATATTGTCGAGTTTTGGCCGACTTGGTGCGGCGGATGTGGGACGGAGATTTCCCACCTCGCGCAGCTGCAAGAAAAATACGACAATAGCGCAGTTGAGGTCATTGCAGTTGCACCTTCCGAGCGAGGCTCAACGGCCGAGGAGGCGCGAACAAAATTGGACGCGTGGTTGACCAAGAAAGTCTCCAAGCTGAACTTTCGGATCGCGTTCGATTACGCGGGAAACATGAAGAAGTGCTGGATGGCGCCCAGTCTTTCTAGCACTATCCCCACCTCATTCGTCATCGACCGTGACGGTCTCGTCGCCTTTATCGGTCCCCCAATGCAACTGTATGACGTGTTTCCAAAAATCGTAAATGGCACCTGGCGCACGAGCGATGAAGCCATAGCAGCGGATGCTGAGCGAATCGCTGAAGCAGAATCTGAAATGCGCGAGAAAGCCCGGGTGCAAGCATTCTGGGGCAAACTTGGACCGGCGCTGAAGGCGCAGGATTCGTCGACGGCGTTTACGGCCGCTAAAGAGGGCGTCGCAGTGATGCCGGATGACATCAACGTTCACCTAGACGACCGATTCCATGAAACCTGCGTGGTGGAGCGGGTTGAATTGGTGGAACGGACGGGTTGTTGGCGGATTCCTCGTTTGCGGTCGGCG
>NZ_JBEPOS010000038.1:0-41231 GCF_040546885.1 Bradyrhizobium sp. S3.2.6
GACGACATCAATCGCCATCCCGTCATCCATACCTGGTCCTACAAACTCGCCGACGCCGCCTGATATGATTCGAACCAAGAAAACGCTGAACTAGTTCATGACGATCTAGCCCTGCACAAAATCCATGACATGCAGACGGGATTACCCGCTATGCGTCATTTGGCTCGCGATGCGATCGAAAAACAATCCGAGTTGTGGAGGGCGCACGCGATCCGCCAACTCTCTAATCCAGCGGAGAAGAACTCTGATGTCCCGCATTCTGATCGCTTTGCGATTGGCAAGGACTTGGCCGAACACATCCTCGCGCTGGACTCTCCAGAAGACGGCGCCGGCCGCAAGTTCATGTCCTATGTGGCGGTCGCCCAGTATTGTTTCGAAACTGGCGACAACGATCGTGCGGTCGAGTTAGCTGAGTCGGCGTTGAAGTCGCTGGACGGCCCGAAGCCAATGGCGGCTGAAGAGAAGGCGCACTACCTGCGGCTGTTGCTTACGGCCTTGGCCAAGTACGAGGATGAGGAGGCAAAGCCGTTCTCGGGGACGAAGAACGCCTTGGTCTGAATTCTTGGCCTGAATTTAAGAAGCTGCGGCTCGCGGCGGACGAGCGGTGACCCAGAGGGCGGGTGCCGCGGAACGCCCAAGGTGCGCCGAAGATCGCGGTGAGGCACCTTGCCGCACGGAGAGGATTGGAACAATGAACGGGTCGCAATTCGAGCGCGCAAACATCGTGGCAGAAGAGCTGTCGGCGACGGTCGCCTCGAAAACGACCGATCCGATTCAGGAACACAATTCGCGTCCGCCTGCTGTGGGTCTCTACGATCCGAGCCTGGAAAAGGATTCCTGCGGCGTCGGCTTCATCGCCAACATCAAGGGCAACAAGTCGCACGAGATCGTCGCGGACGCGCTCAGCATCCTCTGCAACCTCGAGCATCGCGGCGCTGTCGGCGCCGACCCGCGCGCCGGCGACGGTGCCGGCATCCTGGTGCAGATCCCGCACGCCTTCTTCATCCGCAAGGCGAAAGAGCTTGGCTTCGCGCTGCCCAATCCAGGTGAATACGCCATCGGCGCGCTGTTCATGCCGCGCGACATCGCCTGGCGCAACGTCATCAAGAGCATCATCGCCGACCAGATCAAGGAAGAGGGCCTGACGCCGCTCGGCTGGCGCGACGTGCCGACCGACAATTCCTCGCTCGGCGTCACCGTGAAGCCGACCGAACCCGCCTGCATGCAGGTGTTCATCGGCCGCAACGGCACCGCCAAGACCGAAGACGATTTCGAGCGCCGGCTCTACATCCTGCGCGAGTCGATCTCGCAGGCGATCTACCAGCGCCGCGACCGCGGCCTCGCCGGCTATTACCCCTGCTCGATGTCGTGCCGCACCGTGATCTACAAGGGCATGTTCCTCGCCGACCAGCTCGGCAAGTACTATCCCGATTTGCACGAGAAGGATTTCGAGAGCGCGCTGGCGCTGGTGCATCAGCGCTTCTCGACCAACACCTTGCCGACCTGGCCGCGGGCGCATCCCTATCGCATGATCGCGCATAACGGCGAGATCAACACGCTGCGCGGCAACACCAACTGGATGGCGGCGCGTCAGGCCTCGGCGAGCTCCGAGCTGTACGGCAAGGACATCAACCGGCTCTGGCCGATCTATTATGAAGGCCAGTCGGACACCGCCTATTTCGACAACGTGCTCGAATTCCTGGTGCAGGGCGGCTACTCGCTGCCGCACGCCGTCATGATGATGATTCCGGAGGCGTGGGCCGGCAATCCCTTGATGGATGAAAAGCGCCGGGCCTTCTACGAATATCACGCCGCGCTGATGGAGCCGTGGGACGGCCCCGCCGCGATCGCGTTCACCGACGGCCGCCAGATCGGCGCCACGCTCGACCGCAACGGCTTGCGGCCGGCGCGCTATCTCCTCACCAAGGACGATCGCATCGTGATGGCGTCCGAAATGGGCGTGCTGACGATCCCCGAGGATCAGATCATCACCAAGTGGCGGCTCCAGCCCGGCAAGATGCTGCTGGTCGACCTCGAGCAGGGCCGCCTGATCCCCGACGACGAGATCAAGGCCGAGCTGGCCCGGAGCCATCCCTACAAGGAGTGGCTCGAGCGCACCCAGATCGTGCTCGAGGAGCTGCCGAAGGTTCCGACCACCGGCGTGCGCTCGAACCTGTCGCTTTTGGATCGCCAGCAGGCGTTCGGCTACAGCCAGGACGACATCGCGATCCTGATGACGCCGATGGCGTCCATTGGCGAGGAAGCGGTCGGCTCGATGGGCAACGACACGCCGATCTCGGCGCTGTCGGACAAGGCCAAGCCGCTGTTCACCTACTTCAAGCAGAACTTCGCGCAGGTCACCAACCCGCCGATCGACCCGATCCGCGAAGAGTTGGTGATGAGCCTCGTCTCGATCATCGGACCGCGGCCGAACCTGTTCGACCTCCCAGGACTTGCCACGACCAAGCGTCTGGAAGCACGACAGCCGATCCTGACCGATGCTAATCTCGAAAAGATCCGCTCGATCTCGGACCTGGCCAAAACCCACTTCAAGTCGCGCGCGCTCGACACCACCTTCCACGCCGGTCTGGGTGCTGCCGGCATGGACCAGGTACTCGACGAGCTTTGCGCGCGCGCCGAAGCTGCGGTGCGCGAAGGCGTCAACATCATCATCCTGTCCGACCGCATGGTCGATACCGACCGCGTGCCGATCCCCTCGCTGCTGGCTTGTGCGTCCGTGCATCATCATCTGATCCGCACGGGTCTGCGCACCTCGGTCGGTCTCGTCGTCGAATCCGGCGAGCCGCGCGAAGTGCATCATTTCGCCTGCCTCGCAGGTTACGGCGCGGAAGCGATCAATCCCTATCTCGCGTTCGAAACCATCATCGCGATGAAGGACCGACTGCCCGGCTCGCTCGACGACTACGAGATCGTCAAGCGCTACATCAAGTCGATCGGCAAGGGCCTGCTCAAGGTGATGTCCAAGATGGGCATCTCGACCTACCAGTCCTATTGCGGCGCGCAGATATTCGACGCGGTCGGCCTCAAGGCGGACTTCGTCGGAAAGTTCTTCGCCGGCACGCATACCCGCGTCGAGGGCGTTGGCCTTGCCGAGATCGCCGAAGAGGCCGTGCGGCGCCACGCCGACGCGTTCGGCGAGGCGCGGGTCTACAGGACCGCGCTCGATGTCGGCGGCGAATATGCCCCTCGCAGCCGCGGCGAGGACCATGCCTGGACCGCCAAGTCGGTGAGGCCGCTTCAGAACGCCGTGCGAGGCAATTCGCTGAAAGACTATCGCGACTTCGCCAAGATCCTGAACGAGCAGTCGGAGCGTCTCTTGACGCTGCGCGGCCTGTTCCGGATCAAGAACGCGGACGAAGAGAAGCGCAAGCCCGTGCCGCTCGACCAGGTCGAGCCGGCCAAGGACCTCGTCAAGCGTTTCGCCACCGGCGCCATGAGCTTCGGCTCGATCTCGCGCGAGGCGCACACGACGCTCGCGATCGCCATGAACCGGATCGGCGGCAAGTCGAACACCGGCGAAGGCGGCGAGGAAGCCGACCGCTTCAAGCCGCTGCCGAACGGCGACAGCATGCGCTCGGCGATCAAGCAGGTTGCCTCGGGCCGCTTCGGCGTCACCACGGAGTATCTCGTCAACTCCGACATGATGCAGATCAAGATGGCGCAGGGCGCCAAGCCCGGCGAAGGCGGCCAGCTGCCCGGCCACAAGGTCGACGCGACCATCGCCAAGGTCCGGCACTCGACGCCGGGCGTCGAGCTGATCTCGCCGCCGCCGCACCACGACATCTACTCGATCGAGGATCTGGCGCAGCTCATCTACGACCTCAAGAATGTCAACCCGACGGGCGACGTCTCGGTCAAGCTCGTCTCCGAGATCGGCGTCGGCACGGTGGCCGCCGGCGTCGCCAAGGCGCGCGCCGACCATGTCACCATCGCGGGCTTCGAGGGCGGCACCGGCGCTTCGCCGCTGACCTCGATCAAGCACGCGGGCTCACCGTGGGAGATCGGCCTCGCCGAGACTCACCAGACGCTGGTGCGCGAGCGGCTGCGCAGCCGCATCGTGGTCCAGGTCGACGGCGGTTTCCGCACCGGCCGTGACGTCGTGATCGGCGCGCTGCTTGGGGCCGACGAGTTCGGCTTCGCGACCGCGCCGCTGATTGCGGCCGGCTGCATCATGATGCGCAAGTGCCATCTCAACACCTGCCCGGTCGGCGTCGCGACCCAGGACCCGGTCCTGCGCAAGCGCTTCACCGGCCAGCCCGAGCACGTGATCAACTACTTCTTCTTCGTCGCCGAAGAAGTCCGCGAGATCATGGCCTCGCTCGGCTTCCGCAGCTTCAACGAGATGATCGGCCAGGTGCAGCTGCTGGACCAGACCAGGCTCGTCGCGCACTGGAAGGCCAAGGGGCTCGACTTCTCAAAACTGTTCGTCAAGCAGAAGGAAGAGAAGGGCCAGAAGATCTATCACTCCGAGCGCCAGAACCATCATCTGGAAGCCGTGCTCGACCGCACCCTGATCGAGCGGGCGACGCCCGCGCTCGACCGCGGCGCGCCGGTGAAGATCGAGGCCGGGATCAACAGCACCAATCGTTCCGCCGGCGCGATGCTGTCGGGCGCGATCGCCAAGATCTACGGCAATGCCGGCCTGCCGAACGACACCATCCAGGTCAGCCTCAAGGGCACCGCGGGCCAGGCTTTCGGCGCCTGGCTCGCGCATGGCGTCACCTTCGAGCTCGAAGGCGAAGCCAACGACTATGTCGGCAAGGGCCTCTCGGGCGGCAAGATCATCGTCAAGCCGCCCAGGAACAGCGCCATCGTGCCGGAAGAGAGCATCATCGTCGGCAACACCGTGATGTACGGCGCGACCGATGGCGAGTGCTACTTCCGCGGCGTCGCCGGCGAACGCTTTGCCGTGCGCAACTCCGGCGCGGTCGCCGTCGTCGAAGGTGCGGGCGATCATTGCTGCGAGTACATGACCGGCGGCATCGTGGTCGTGCTCGGCAAGACCGGGCGCAATTTTGCGGCCGGCATGTCCGGCGGCATCGCCTATGTGCTCGACGAGACCGGCGACTTCGACAAGCTCTGCAACATGGCGATGGTCGAGCTCGAGCCGGTGCTGTCCAAAGAGCTGATCAAAGCCGGTACCTATCATCACGCCGGTGACCCCGAGGCGCATGGCGGGGTCGACGTGTTCAAGGACCTGCTCTCGTCCGACGTCGAGCGGCTGCACGTCCTGATCTCGCGCCATGCCAAAGCGACCGGCTCCAGGCGCGCCGCCGACATCCTTGCCAACTGGAAGGGCTGGCTGCCCAAATTCCGCAAGGTGATGCCGGTCGAGTATCGGCGCGCGCTACGCGAAATGGCGGCCAACGCGGACCCCGAGCCGAATCGCGATCAAGCTCCGGGAGCTGAGACAGTACCACCGACATACTGAACACCGCACGCGCCCGATGATGGGCAGATATAGCGCTAGGGTTTAGACTCAATTGATCCAATAGGCGACGATGGCGGCGAGGTGGACGGCAGCCAAGAAGTTTCTGGCAAGTTTGTCGTAGCGAGTTGCGACACGCCTGAATCCTTGAGGCGGCAGAAACAGCACTCGATGACGTTGCGCCCCTTATAAGCGCGTTTGCTGAAGCTGTGGAGGGTGACCGTGTTAGATTTGTTTGGAATGACGGGCTTGGCGCCACGATCGACGATTTCGGCGCGAAAGCCATCGCCGTCGTATCCTTTGTCGCCAAAGGGGGCAGACATGGGTGGCGCGAGTTCCAAAAGGGTTGGCGCTGCGCCAATATCTGCGTCCTGGCCAGGAGTGAGATGAATGCGCAAGGTCTGCAGTCAGGGTCGCTCAGTGCGTGGATTTTCATGGTCCGCCCACCGCGCGAGCGGCCGATCGCCTGTTCATGCTCCCCCTTTTCCGCCGCTCGCCGAACGATGCGCCTTGATCGAGGTGGAGTCGATGGACAAAGTCACGCTATCCTTGCCGCAGCGAGCGAGCGCCTCAGAGATCGCTTGCCAATGTCCGCGCTTGGCCCAGCGATTGAACCGATTGTAGACCGTCGTGCAAGGACCGTAGTCGGGCGGGCAATCGAGCCAGCGCGCGCCGCACTGAAGCATGTGAATGATACCGCTGATAATGCGTCGATCGTCATCGCGCGCCGGTCCGGTCTGGTTCGTTGGCAGATGTGGTTCTATCCGAGCCCACTGCTTGTCGTTGAGCCAGAACAGTCCTTCGCATCGGAATCCCCCCAGCCCGAATCAACTCGTTGCGAGGGAATCAGAGATCGCTAATTAGGTACAGACCCTAAGGAGTTGGTGTCGCGTCTTGTCGGCTCGTCGGACCCATCATGAGGTATGAGTCAGCCGATGCCATCGGCCGGAGAAAACTGCATGCGCATGTACTACCAGGTGGACGCTTTCGCAGAAGGACTTTTCGCCTGCAATCCCGCAGCCGTTCTCGTTCCTTGACGGATGGCGAAGCTCCAATTGATCGTCTGACAAGTGCGCCATTCCAGCCTGCTCTCCGAAAGAGTTCCATGCTACCGCTTATCTGCTCTGCTCATTGCATGTCGGCTGTGGCGAGCCGTTGCCTTCGTGATATCGAAGCCCGCCTGTAGGGGGCAGGCCGGCATGGAACAGGAATTGCGAGCGACGGTTGAGCGGGCGATTGCGGCGGCGGTTCGCGTTCACGAACCGCCTCGCTGCTCATCAATCGTAGACGCGTCGTCGACACCCGGCGCATGCGGGAGTTGGCGCAGCCCTTGGCGGGTGATCTTCCTCCCTTCGCTTCATTCAGACCCCGCAGCCATCGCTCCGGCCCCACCCAAGAGCTTCACGTTAAGGCGGCCGCCGGTAAACAGCATGTCGTCGAGCGCTTCCTCGATGTCAGCTGTGGTCACTGAGTTTCCGCCGTCACGAGCGATGCATGATTGCGCAATGCGTCGCATCAGCTCCTTAATGAAAGCGGCGCTGACGCCCTCAGTGCGGCGCACCGTCTCGGCTACGACCTCCGCCTCGAGCGGCAGGCCCATGCCGTAAAGCCGGATCAGCTTGTCGCGGCCGGTCGTATCAGGCAGCGGCATCTCGATCGCCTGGTCGATGCGGCCGGGGCGACCGGCCAGGGCGCCCTCGAGTTGCTCGGGGCGGTTGGTGGTGAGCACGAAGAGGATGTCAGCGTCTTCCTTCAAGCCGTCCATTTCATTTAGGAGCTTGTTCAGCGCGGCCTCCTCACATGTTGTCAAGTCGTCGCGCTTGCTGGCGATCAGATCGACATCCTCGATCACCACCATGGTAGGCTGCAGCAGGCGCGCGAGCGCCATATAGGCGCTCAGCTTACCGACCTCTTCGGCGGTGATGATTAGCGTGGTGTGTCCCGGTAGGTTGGTGGCGAGATAGCGGATGGTGTGGGTCTTACCGGTGCCGGGCGGGCCATAGAGCAGGATGCCCTTGCGGGTCGACTGGCCGGCTCGGCGGAGTGCGCCGCGCGTGGCGACAAAACTCAACACGTTGCGATCGAGCAATTTGATAGCCTGTTCCCGCAGGATCACGTCCTCGCGCCTCACTGGTGCCAATCGATGCACCATGATGCCTCTTGAGCGGCCGCTGTAATCCGCACCTTTCTCGAATGAGAGGATCTTGCCGCGATAAGAACATGCCGCGTGTACCGCCCGTTCCAGTTCGTCAAAGCTGCGCTGAACAAAGGCTTCGCCGCCAGACCCCGCAGGGGCAACGATTTCAATCCGGATCCTCGGCTCTTGCTCGAACTCTAACTCAGTAGAGAGCACGACGGCATAGAACAATTCGCTCGCCCGGCAAAGCCACAGTCCATTGTACAGGCATTTGACCGGCGCCGTCTCGCCAGTATCAACCTGGTGATATTGCGGCGGCACCAGCGAAATCGCATCCTGTCCACGCCGTTTCATCCGAGCGAATGAAAGCGTCTCGTACCTATGTTCTTCATAGGCGCCGAAGAAGCGGACCGGATCGGCGAATAGCTTATCGATCGCGACCTGCACATCGGCCTGCATGTGGCCCGGGAAATGCCGCACAGTAGTGGCGAGTTCGCTCGGCGGTATATTGGTGAAGTGCCACTCAAGCGCTTCGAAGGCATATTCGAATTGCACGTCAGACAGGTCGGGGCCGTTCGCTTCGCCCGCGGCTTCGCCCGTGATCAGCAGGGGACATCCTTCAGCTCGGATACGCTCTTGCGCCGCCTCGAGGAGCGCCTTTGCGACTGAGGGAGGATAGCGTCCGCAGACGGCCCTGCCATGCTGCAAGGCGAGTTTGGCGAGCGCAATGGCATCCCGCTCCTGTTTGTCGAATACCTCGCGCAGCAGGCGTACCACGAAACCGAGAGTCGTCTTGCCGTCATTGTGCAAAAGAAGCTGAATGGGCGCACCTCCTGCGCACATGTTGTCCACAAAGACCCCCGGAGCGTGTTCAGTTTTCGTCATGTAAGTGGTTTCCGATCTAAGCTCATCACCGGCACTTCGGCCGGCTTAGACATGTTATGCAAATTGCTTGCCGCCGCGTTCCTTACGCTTCATCGGCGGAATCCATAAAGAAGACACGCAAGGCCGCCGCAATCCCTCGAAGACCTTTGTCAGCAACCCTACACGCGCCGCAAAGCCAACAGGCGCGATCTCGAAAAGGTGCTGCTGCCGCTCGGTCCTTGACCGGCGGGGCCTCCGCCCCCCGTTACCCAACCCATCCCTCAAGCGCGTTGCAAAGTACGGGTCGTCAGGCGGTGAAAAGCCGAAGGCAATCCTGTGCGCCTCGTCAAAGGAGGTGTTCCAGCCGCATCAATCGGACCAAAAAACCGCATTCTCACGAATAGGACGGACTAGCACCTCCACCAGTAAAGCGACAGCTTCGTCCTCCGACACTCCTTGCGGCGGATCTTGCCGAGCCATCTCCCAGACGCGCTGGCGCGCATGCGGGTCGGCGCGGTTCTGCGTCCAGCCGTGCTCCTCGCACTCGCGGATGGCGTCGGCTTTCCGCAGCACGGAGATCGCCGAGCCGCTGAGCGTGCCGATCGCCGGCAGTCGTTCCTCGAACATCAGGGTGATCGCTCCTCGCGCAACATCTCAGCGCCGCTCAGGCCGGCAAAGGCCTGGAGCACAACGCCAAAGCTGATCCATACACCGTCGATCAGCCCTCTGAAATATGACCGCAAATAGGAGCCGATCATCATTGAATGTTCGGACCCCGATGGACGCAGTCAGCCGGACCCTCGCGGCCAGCCGCCCCTCGGTGCAATTGACGACAGTACTCATGGCCAACACACGACTAGCAGAGCCGCCGTGTGATCTCCCAAACGTAGGCCGAGAAGTCCATCACGAGGGTTTGTCAGAGCCAGCCCCAGGCGAGGCGGTACAGTGACCCTCTCTGGGTACAGTGTCTCTCTCTGCGGCAGACTCGTCGAGGCGGGGGGTCTGAGGCGATGCCTCAGACCGGGCGGTTTTCGCCTCTGTTCTTCACCGGCTCCATTTTGGCCAAGCCGTCCTCGTATGAGATCTCGGTGTATGATCCACCGATATCCTTGGCCGCGTCGAGCAAGTAGTCGAGCCTACCGGCCGGACCGAGCTTCTTGATGTCATTCTTGTCGACGCCGGCGAGGTCCATCATCTCCTTCCACACAGTTGATTCGTCGCAAGGCAGAATGCGGAAGGTGATGTCGCCGACCTTGGTGCGGTACTCCGCGAGCAGATCAATGTTGTTGCAGAAGATGAAATAGCTGCCTGTGGGGCTCAGCCTGCCATCCAGCACCTTTGCGGCCTCGGGTAGATACGCGAAGGAATGCAGATATCCGGCAAGGACCGGGATAGTCGGTTCGCCTTCCTGCGCGATCGCAAGAACTTGTTCGATGGAATAGACCGGCGGTCGTTTTTCGTCGGCGAACTGGGCTTGGAACTTCAGCGCGATGTCGCCCCGGAATCCAAATCGCCCCGACTTCGTTGTTTCACTCTTAAGTACCGCATTCAATAGCCGCCCCTCCTTGTCCAACGGGCCAAGAGCAGTGTTGTCAATCGACGTCATGGAAAGGCTCCTCATCAATGCGTGGTGTGACGCGTCGCGCAAAGCGACGTGTCCGCTACAGTTATGCAAGTTGCTTGCCGTCACGCTATCTCTGCGGCGTAAGCAGCGGCTTGGTGCTATGTGCATGGATGCGTTCAGGCTCCGTCACGAGGTCTCGGCCGGATGGCGCCACGGCCGGCAAGCCTCGTGTCGAAAACCCGACACACAGGTCGCGAATGGAACAATGGCCGCCTGCAAATCCTTCATTTCAGCTGCATCTCAACTGGCATGGGATTTGCGAAACGTGCCTTGCGACAAGACCCGAAAGCGAGTCAGAAATGATCAACCTAACGGATAGCGCCATCAATGCATTGAGGGCCGCAATCTCCACGACAGGGCAGCCGGCGAGCGGTCTGCGGATCATGGTCGATGGCGGCGGCTGCGAAGGGTTCACATACAAGATGGATCTCGCCCATGGGCCGAGCTCCGATGATGCCGTGATCGAGCAGGGCGGCGTCAAAGTCTTCGTCGATAGCGCGAGCCAGGCGCATCTCAACGGCACCACGATCGACTTCGTGGTGTCGCCCGAAGGATCAGGGTTCCAATTCGACAATCCAAATGCCAAGTCGAGCTGCTCTTGCGACAAATCGTGCAGGTGAGCCTGTCCTCGTGCCATCCGCAACAGAAGGGCTTCGAAACATGGGCATCAAGACTGCACCAACGAAGCAGTCTCCGATTTCTGAGCCTTCCGATCGCGAACAAATTGTCCGTGCCGGGCTCAATGAGAATCGGGCGAGCCTCAGGCGTGATCGTGGAGATTGTGAGCTGATCGTCAGGCTCACCGGCGCCTGCATGTCATGCAAGCTTGCGGGCACGACGCCCGCGGCCATTCAGGCGCGTCTGATCGAGCGGCTCGGCGAGTTCGTGCGCCTGATCCCGCTCCCCGGAGCTGCCAAAGGGCGATGTTAAGTGCAGAGCGGACAGTCCGTGCGGCCGATCTACCTGGATAACAACGCGACGACCCGCGCACATCCGTTGGTCGTTGCGGCGATGCTGCCGTTCTTCTCTACACAATTCGGCAATGCGTCATCCGCGCATGCATTCGGCAGCGAGGTTGCACCTGCATTGAAACAGGCGCGCCGGAACCTGCAGTCCCTCATTGGCGCTACATTCGATCATGAGATCGTCTTCACCTCGGGCGGGACTGAAGCCGACAACACAGCGATCCTGTCTGCGCTCGCCGTGCAGGAGGGGCGCGACGAGATCGTCACAACGGCCGTTGAGCATCCGGCCGTGCTGTCCCTTGCCGAGGAGTTGGGTCGACGAGGAATCAAAACCCATGTCATTCCGGTAGATGCCAGCGGCCGACTGGACATCGAGACTTATCGCAACGCATTGTCGAGGCGCACGTCAGTCGCCTCGGTCATGTGGGCCAATAATGAGACCGGTACGATCTTTCCGGTGATGTCCCTCGCCAAGATGGCGCACTCAGTCGGCGCGCTCTTTCACACCGACGCAGTCCAGGCGGTCGGGCGAATTCCGATTGACCTGAAGGCTACGGACATCGACATGCTGTCGCTCTCCGGGCACAAGCTCCATGGTCCGAAGGGGATCGGTGCGCTGTATGTGCGCAAGGACGTCAAGTTCCGGCCGCTGCTTTTCGGCGGCGTACAAGAGCGGCGTCGCCGCGCTGGTACCCAAAACGTTCCGGGTATTGTTGGGCTCGGCAAGGCGGCGGAACTCGCTGCGGCAAACCTCATAAAAGACCAGATGCAGATTGGCGCCCTTCGCGACCGGCTGGAGCAGGGCATTCTCGCTCACGGCTGTTGCATCGTGCTTGGCCATGTCAAGAATCGCTTGCCAAATACGTCTAACATTGCTTTCGAGCATCTCGAAGCAGAGGCCATCGTCCACCACCTGAACCACAACGGAATTGCCGTCTCTCTCGGTTCAGCCTGCGCGTCCGGCTCGATGGAGCCATCCCATGTCCTGCGCGCGATGAGAGTACCACCGGCCTTTTTGCGCGGCGCGGTTCGCTTCTCGCTGTCGCGCGAGACGGCGCCCGATGAGATCGACCGTCTCCTGCAAGTCATGCCGGACATCACTGCCAAACAGAGAGCCTTGTGGCGCGCGTGTCAGGAGCGCGCGGGCGAGAGCTCACAACGTGCGGAGCTCCCATGAAGGTTATGATTCGCCGTTCGCCAGAGACGGGCCTTTCGATTTATGTGCCCAAGAAGGATCTTGAGGAGCCGATCGTCGAATGGGAGCACGAGACGCTGTGGGGCGGTTGGATCAGAATCGCGAACGGCTGGGTGCTCGACCTACCCGCGATGGCGAGTGACACCACCCTACCAATCACTGTTAACGCCAAGAAGCGCGGCGGCGAAGCAACCGAATGATGAATGCTGCGGTTCCACAGAACCTCGCCAACCGGCGGATGCGGAAGCTATTCTTGGCGGGGCGTTCCGGCACCTGGGAGGAACGCGACACCATTCCCCTGGCTTGGGCTTGGCGTGACCGGCCACCGCACTTTCGTTTTACCAAGGGCATAGGTGAAGCAGCCAACCCGTCGTCAGAACAACGCTGCCAGCGCTCTTGTGATCGCAATCTCTGTCAGCTTTCCAACATGATGATAAACTGACATTCGAGCGAGCGTTACCTAACTACTTGACGCAAAACCCAAAGGTCATTTGTGGCAGGCATGGCACGCCAGTTGCTCTTAGCTTTTGAGAAACGACTCTGTGGATGCTTGCCGGAAGGGTTCGGCTTGCGAATAGAATTGGAAAAATGAGTACTTCAGCGCAACACCAGGTATCCTGCGGCGGCGGCGAGATCAGCGAGACTATGCAAGCGGTCACTAAGCACAAGGGCTGCGATACTATCCGCGGCAGCGGGAAGGCGAGCTGCGGATCTCAGACCAGCATCAGCAATCTGCCAGATGAGATCTCGGAAAAGGTGAAGAACCATCCCTGCTACAGCGAGGAGGCGCACCACCATTATGCCCGCATGCATGTCGCGGTCGCACCCGCCTGCAATATCCAGTGCAATTACTGCAATCGTAAATACGATTGCGCCAACGAATCGCGCCCCGGCATTGTCAGCGAGAAGTTGACGCCGGAGCAGGCCGCCCAAAAGGTGCTGGCGGTCGCTTCAGCGATCCCTCAAATGAGCGTGGTCGGCGTTGCCGGCCCTGGCGATCCGCTAGCGAATCCGGACAAGACATTCAAGACCTTCGAGCTTGTGAACAAGCTCGCGCCAGGTATCAAGCTGTGCCTCTCGACGAACGGTCTTGCGCTAGCCGATCATGTCGACACGATCGCAAGACTCAGGATCGATCACGTGACGATCACGATCAACATGATCGATCCCGAAATTGGTGCAAAGATCTATCCCTGGATCTTTTACCGTCACAAGCGCTACACCGGCGTTGAAGCCGCAAACATCCTTAGCAATCGGCAGCTCCAGGGCGTGGAGATGCTCACCGCGCGCGGCATCCTGTGCAAAGTCAACTCGGTGATGATTCCCGGGATTAACGATCAGCATCTGGTTGAGGTGAACAAGGCTGTGAAGTCGCGCGGGGCCTTCCTGCATAACGTGATGCCGCTGATATCGTCGCCCGAGCACGGAACCGTGTTCGGTCTCAGGGGGCAACGCGGCCCGACCGCACAGGAAGTGACAGCGTTGCAGGATAGCTGCGAAAGCAAGATGAACATGATGCGTCATTGTCGTCAGTGCCGGGCCGACGCCGTCGGACTGCTCGGAGAGGACCGCGGCTCGGAGTTCACCATGGAAAAGATCATGGCGATGGACATCAAATACGACGAGCAGCCCCGAAAGGCGTATCAGGCCAAAGTCGAGAAAGCGCGCATCGCAAAGCTTGCGGCCAAGCAGGAGGAGCTTGCGGGGCTCGCCAGCGCTTCCAGCGAAATCAAGGTGCTGGTGGCGGTCGCAACCAAGGGCTCGGGATTGATCAACCAGCACTTCGGTCACGCCAAGGAGTTCCAGATCTACGAGCTCTCGACTTCAGGCGCGAAATTCGTTGGTCATCGTCCTATCCATCCCTATTGCCAGGGCGGCCACGGCGAGGACAGCAAGCTCGAAATCGCCGTCGGCGCTATCAAGGATTGCCACGCCGTATTCGTGTCAAAGATCGGCGGCTGCCCGAAGGCCGAATTGATCAAGGCCGGCATCGAGCCGGTCGATCAGTACGCCTGCGAGTTCATCGATGCCTCGACGATCGCCTGGTTCAAACTCTATCTCGATAAAGTCAATGAGCGGACGATCAAGCACATTGAGCGGGTCGAACCGGCCCGCCACAATGCGCTGATTTCCGCCGCCTGAAGGATGGGTTCAGACAATGCCGTACAAGATCATCGACTCGCAATGCACGGGCTGTTCAGCGTGCGAAACGCAATGCCCAAATCTTGCTATTTCCGAAGTAGCCGGCGTTTTCCTGATCGATTCGGAGCAATGCACCGAGTGCGACGGCCACTTTGACGAACCGCAATGCGTGTTGATTTGTCCGGTTGACAACACATGCGTGCTCGACACCGCACTGCCACGCCATCGGGCGCCCTCTTGAGGACCACAACATGGATGTCAGCACGACACGAACGGTTCAGAAACTCGGGCGGTTGATGCGTCGGCTTGACGAGGCGCCGACTGCGGCTGTCGCCTTCCCAAACCGGGTGGACGGCTTGCCCTGGTCGCCGACTTTTTCGCCAGTTGGCGAGTCATATTCTGGCGACGCGAACGTCGAGGGCAACGCGCTAAGCTATGCCTTCCGGCCCGAAGGCTGCGGTCTTGAGCGTCGAGGATCGATTTCGCCGATGGGTCCACCAAGAGCGGACCTGTCTTCCGCGATATCAATCCAGTCACCTGAGGCCGTCATTGAACAGGCGACATTCATGCCGGAGGCCTTCTTCAGTCGGTCATCCAAGCGAAACGAGGGCGTCCTCACCGAGCCCTGTGTTGGTCGCACGGTGTCGAGCCGGTCGAGCGTCATTGCAGGGCGGCAGGGCTATCCTATCACCTCGATGAAGGCGCAGAAAATCATCCTGTGTCAAGCCAAGGCGTTCGTGATGCGGATGTGATTGTGCTGCGAGCGGCGCGGTCGTGCCACCAGCCCGAATTCGGCTGCTATGAGAGCACCTCGCGTGGGTCTTGCTATTCTCGCTCAAGGCTTGTTGCCCACTTGGAGATGCCTCTCGGGCAGCTCGAGGGGGGACGGCGGTTGTCGAGAGACTGCTGGGGCGCAGTCTTGCGCACAAGATTGGCGCCAAGGTTTGTGAGGCACGCTCGAGCGGATGAGGGGACCATGAGTGATGTCATCCACGATGCCCTCAGTTGCCGGGGCAATCAGGTCGATTGTGCCGGCTGCGCGTGTCGCGTTGAACCGCACTTCTGCTGCCGGCTCAAGCTCGTTGCGTGTCAACGACGGACTCGCGTGCAGCATCGGCGGCCCTCAACATCAATCATGGGCTCGCGGATCGCCATCTCAAGCATCCGTTTTAGGGGTGCCGGGCGTTGATGTTGACGCATCGTCATCCCCGTCGGCTCATTCAATACGTGGTCGCAAGCCGCGCGGCGGTGCGGGAATCGACGGAGTTGATCGAAAATCATGATAGGGCGGTCCGTAACGCCGGGCGCTCGCGAAGCGCCGCACAGTTGAAGCATGGAAAGAGACGGCAGCATGAGCAACATCGCCCGTGATAATGACATCGTCGAGTTGACGGACGTGCCCTTCTTTGATTATGGCGACAAGGTGCGGGCCAACCGCACCATCCGAAACGACGGCACCTATATGGGCAAGGAGATCGGTGAGGTTCTCGTCAAGAAAGGCGAGCTTGGCTATGTCGTCTCGATCGGTACGTTCCTGCAACAATTTTATATCTATGGGGTCGAATTCCTCGCTTCAGGCTATCGCGTCGGCATGAAACGCAAAGAGCTTGATCTAGTCACGCGAAGCCACAGAGGCGAGGAGCCTTGCTTGTCAGGAGGGGCACCCTGATGATCGAACCAAGGTTGCCAAGATACCGCTCAGGCCAACGTGTCGAGGCGGCAATCGATCTGCTCAACGACGGTTCCTTTCCCGACGCCTCGGCGGAAGAGTGTCTGGTCAGCGTCGGACACGTTGGCGAGATCGTCCAGGTCGGTCTCCATACGGAAGCGAACCTACCCATCTATATGGTCGACTTCGGCAAGCAGTTGGTGGTTGGCTGCCTCGAGGCAGAGATCTCCGCAGTCCAGGACATCGCGCAATGAACGCCGCCATCAACAGACAACATCATTCCGGATTGCCTGCGCATCCCAACGAGCTCGACCGGTGGCGGATCGTGCGCGCGCTGACGAGGCGCGAGCGCTACCGATATGTCTCGCCAAAGGTGACACCGGTTGCTGGCGGCTATCTTGTCGAGAGCCTGTGCTGCTCAGGCAATATCGATGCGGAGGGAGGCCTCGTCGATGTCGCGCTGTTGCACCACGATAAGACTGGGGCGGCATGGCAGCTGTTCCGCAAGGATCACGGCAAGGGCGTCTGGGAGTGGCATTCTACCCATCAACGGCTTGGCTTGGCGGCAGCGGTTCTAAACGCCGACCCTGAACGTTTGTTCTGGCAATAAGGATTATGGAGATGGTGCTCGCTGCAGGCGAATTGACGAACATCGAGCAGACGCTCGCCGCTAATGATACAGCGTCTGAGCCCTGCCTCACGCTCCGGCAGAAATTTCCACATCTCGCCTGGATTTGTTGCGAGGCCTCTGACATGACGCAGAGTCCGTTCCGCCGCGTTGGACAGTTCGACCTGCATCTACTCGACGGTGGCGGTCAGTGCGCACAGATTACGAATGATCCGCAGCGTGCCACCGGCATTGTGCTGGCAAAGCGCTCTGGCAACTCATGATCAAGTCATCGCCTGCCGGTGCCAAGCTTACCCAGGACGGCTAGGCCCGCGGGTTGTTTACCATGCGGTAGTGACCAGCCCGGGGAATATCACGACGCTTGTTCGTCGGGCCCATGAGGGGCCGGCGATCGTTCCTCGCAGCGGAATTGCCTGGGTATCTCAGCGTTGCCAATTAGATCAAGAATACTGCGGCAGATCAATTAGGACGGGGCGAGCAGTGCACTCGATCCACCGACGAGGATCTGGTATCGCAAGATTTGCCTTTGTGAGATCTTTCACTTAAAGCCGCCTTCCTTGAAAATCGGACAAGACGTTTGTTCTTCGCGCGGTAATGCCGTGCACTCGCCGTGGAGGCCGGTTGATGATGCGCGCGCAAGTAAGGCAGTGCGAGTGTCCCGGCCGATCCAGCGCTACTTAATACTGGCGCCTAGTATCATTCTACGAAATATCTTGGTGACTTGAGGTCGGAGCATTCAAGCAAGCAGCGATTTTCGAGTTGCTTTCGAAGACGCATCGAGCGTCCCTTCTCTGTGGCTTGCTTCCATGTTGAAGCCGGGTGACGTGCATGTCGAAAATCGGGTTTGTCACGCAGATGAAAATGGAGGGAGGACAAATTCGCGTGTAGTTCCAGTTCTTATCTCGAAGAGAACCCGCTTGAATAGTTGTCGATCACGATTGATATGGTAATGGGATGCGGTTGCGTCTACGCCAAAAACAAGGCGCTACAGGCAAATGTGCAAAGCGAAATCGGAGAACATCACGTGGCAAAAACCACCAAGCGCAAAGAGTATAGTAAGGATGACGTCAAGCTGCTCAAAGGGCACTCTAAGGCCCGCACCCCTGTAGCTAGGGTTTCAAAGCTGATGAAGCGATCCGAGGGGTCTCTACGACAGAAAGCACGTACCTTGGGGATTGGCTTGGGTCACCAGCGCTGAGATATGATTCAATTTTCGGAAATTGACCGGCGTGATCGTGCCGGCCAGGCGGCTTACGACCGCCGGGCCAGCTGATCGTTCCAGGTCCTTCCGTCCGAGGGTCAGCTCGCGCGATGAACGAGCTGACTGGTCTGCCGATAGACCGGCCCACTTGGCCTAGACCTCATCGGTTGTCATGGTTTCAATTATGCGACTGATAAAGGCGCGTCTGTGAATATAGATCTCCCACCCGGAAATGCGGTCCGCGAGCGTGCCTGCGGATCATCAGCGTCATTCGGCGCTCGGCTGTCTCTCGCTGCTAGGGCCTGAACCTAAATAGCGCCACATGATTCTCTTGCCTCCGTGTTCTTGATTCGGGGGCGAGAGAACGCGCGCGGGGTTGTTGTGGTTGAATGACAGGCAATGGGCTCGTATCGAACCTCATCTGCCGACGGGACTGACGGGACCGGATCGGGACGACGACCGGGCGCATCATCAGCGGTATTGTTCACATGCTGCAATCGGGTGCGCGATGGCGTGATTGTCCGCGCCAATACGGTCCTTACACGATGATCTACAATCGCTTCAATCGCTGGGCCAAGCGCGAACGATGGTGCGCAATCTTTCAAGCACTGCTCAAACTTGACAAAGATGCCGTCGTGCTGTCGCTCGACTCGACTTCGATTAAAGCTCATCGGTGTGCCTCCGGCGGAAAAGGGGGAGCACAATCAGGCAATCGGCCGCTCGCGGGGAGGCCGTACCACAAAAATCCCATGCGCTGAGCGATCCGCTCTGCCCACCGGTCGTCCTGCATCTGACCCCAGCAGGATGCCGACATCGCTGCCGCGCCCGACGTTCTGGCGCTCGCACCGCCCATGAGCGCGCTTCTCGCAGACAAAGGGTACGACGGGGACAACCTTCGGCCGAAATCGCTGGTCGCGGCGCCAAGCCCGTCATTCCCAATAAATCCAACCGTGTCGTCTTTCATCGTTTCAACAAACGCGCCTACGGACGCCGAAATGTCATCGAACGCTGCTTTTGCCGGCTCAAGGACTTCCGCCGCATCGCCACATGATACGACAAACTCGCCCGGAATTTCTTGGCCGCTGTTCAGCTCGCCGGTCTCGTCGCATATTGGCTCAATTGAGTTTGTACCCTAGTTTGCTGTAAGCGCGGCGTGGACCGTGAAATCCTTTTGCAGCTGTTGGCGGTAGCCCACCGCAAGTCTCCAGGTCGCCGCGCGCATTGCCAAAAAGGAATTGCCTTCAACCCGGATCAAGTCCGTGCGGCAAGGTCTGGCCCCTCGATCCTTGTCCGCCTTCTGACAACGGTGCACAAAGCTGTGAGATTCAAAACACCGTGCGCCGTTCGCGCATCGCCAACTGTTTCAAAGCACAATCAGGCGCTTAGTGCGCGCGAGGAGCGCCGGCACGGCCCTTGCTGTATCTCGCCGTAGGGCAATAGGCGCCAATCGGTGCGATTGCTCAAATCCAAATGGAGAAAAGTGAATGCGTAAACTAATAATCGGCGTCCTCGCGCTGTTCATTTCAAACACTACCGCGTTCGCCGGCTCCGGGGCCATCGCATACTCCAAACCAGATGACGTGGTCGGTGTCTCGCACGGGTGTAGATCACAAAAACACGCTAAACGGTGGGCCCTGTTCGACTGTCGCCGCAAGGGCGGCTCGGATTGCCAAATCGAAGCTTACGAAAGCAACGCTTGCGCCGCCGTTGCCATAGGCAATGGACGCCGGCTGGGACGTGGGTGGTGGTCCCACCCACTTGGTGAATTTGAAGAGGAGCTATCGCAACAAGGCGCGCTGGCCGGATGCAATGAGACCGGCGACGAGGACTGCAAACTGCGGGCCTGGGTTTGCCACTAAGGCCCTCAGTAAGCCAAGGCCCGAAGGAAGGAGGTCAGGCGAACCCAAATTCGCAGCAGACATATCCAGCCGAATCCCGCGACTGAAGAGAGTTCTGTGCGTCGCGTCATCTTCAATAGCTTCGCCGGCCTTGGCCTGAAGGCCGGCGGCTCCTCCATCTCGACAGCCGATTTCCTGCGGCCCGGCCGGCTCGCGCAGGTCGGTCTCGACGCGGGGCACCCACTGCCAGATGATGGGCTTCACCAGCTTCTTTGCGAACTTCGTCCAGGTTGCGGTTCTGATGGTGTCCTGGCTCCTGGTCCTGATCGCTTATTCATTCTGGCGGTGAAGCTATTCGTCACGTTGATCGAGTTCAAGCAGACAACGCTCGCGGGCTTCATCCTCTTTCCTTTCGCCCTCTTCAACAAGACTGCCTTTCTCGCCGAGAAGGTGCTGGGTTGTCGTCGCCTCCGTGAAGGTGATGGTGCTCGCTGTCATCGTCGGCATCGGCACCGGACTGTCTCGCAGTTCACCACCACCTATGGCGGCTGCCAGCCGACGATCGAGCAGGCGCTTTCTGTCGTGCTCGCCGCACTCGCCATGCTCGGCCCCGGCGCCGGGCATCGCTAACGGTCTGTTCTCCGGCGCGCCGCAGCTTGGCGCGGGCGCTGCTGTCGGAACTAGCCTCGCCGTCGCCGGCGCGGCGATGGCGGGCGGCGCTTCGCTCGCTCTCGCCGGAAGGGGAGCAATGGCGGCCGCCCCGCGTGGTGGTGCGGCGATGGCGGAAGGCGTGTCCTCCCCCTACAGCCTCGCCTCGGCCGGTCGGTCCAGCGCGGGCCGCGTTGCGTCCGGCTTTAGCGGCGCGGGCCGTGCGGCGGCCAGCGCTGTCGCCGCACGCGTCAGGCGCGCCGCCGAGCAAGCAACCGGGCAATGCAGGAGAGCTTCGCCTCAGGCGCCCGCGCCAGTTTCGCCAACACGGGTGGCTCCTCGACTATGGGAGTCGTTGAGGGTGCCGAGGCCGCAAGACGGAGCCGCTTCCCAAGGAGCGAGCGAGGTTTGCCCGCCTAGGTCCAGCGCATGAAACGCAATGAGGCGGTTGTTCACGGCGCGCAGTCCGCCGCGCAAGCCCTCAAATCCGGCGATAGCCATGGCGGCGGCCGCTCCGTCGACCTCTCGGGAGGAGAATAACGAATGTCAGTCTTTCGGCGATCGTCGGCCGCTACCGCCGAACACCCGAACCCGCAACTCCGTACCAGCGCGCGGCGCAGGTTTGGAATGAGCGCATCGGCTCGGCCCGCGTGCAAGCCAAGAACTGGCGGCCGATGGCATTCGGTTCGCTGATCGTGGCTTGCGGCCTCGCCGGCGGGCTCGTCTGGCAGTCCCCGCACGGCACCGTCGTTCCCTGGGTGTACAGGTCGACAAGCTCGGCGAGGCGCAAGCCATGGCGCCGGCTGCGGCCGACTACAGGCCGAGCGGCCCGCAGATTGCCTGGTACCTCGCCCACTTCATCACGATGGTGCGCTCGCTTCCAGCCGATCCGATCATCGTGCGGCAGAAGTGGCCGCAGGCCTACGATTCACGACCAGGGCGCGCGCATTGGCGCTGAACGACTACGCCCGCGCCAATGACCCCTCGCCAGTCTCGGCAAGCAGCAGGTCGCGATCGACGTCTCCAGCGTCTTTCGCGCTTCACCCGACAGCTTCCGCGTCGCCTGGGTCGAGCACCGCTAACAGGATGGGGCGCTCGCCGGCACCACACTTTGGGCTGCGATCCTTGCCATCGCGATTCAGCCTCCAACCGACGCCGATCGGCTGCGCAAGAATCCGCTCGGCATCTACGTCAACGCCATCAACTGGTCGAAGGAGCTGGGACAATGACCCCAGCCGATTTCCATAAGCGCCGGCGGTCCGGCTTCGCCTCTCTCAATCGTTCAGCAAAGCCGGAAAGACAGGGATACGTGCTTCCGTAAATCCGCACTTACGGCTTTGCTGCTGCCCGTCGCGACGCACGGCGGCTGCGCGCACAATCTCATCCGCCGACATCAACTACGATACCGCGGAGCCGGCAACGCTCACCGCCGATCCGCCGTCGCCCGTCAAGATCGTGGAATTGCCAAACCCCTGCCGCTACCAGGGCCCTTGAAACCGATCGCCGCCGGCAAACGAATCCCGGAAGCTGCTGATCCGAAGGTTCGCGTCAAACAGGCCAACCGCCGCAGCACGGGTGCAGCCGGTCCGCACCGGTTTCATCAACGCGGTCCAGGTGTATCCGTTCTCCGGCGGCGCTCTATAGCAGGTTTATACGGCACCGGGCCAGGATCACCGCCCAGATCACGGAGGCGGTCTATGACAGTCCGTCCGGCAAATATCTTCTGGTCCCGCAGGGTGCGAATCTAATCGGCCAATACGACAGCTCCGTGGCTTTCGGCCAGAGCCGGATCCTCTTGGTCTGGACCCGCATCATCATGCCCGACGGCAACTCGATCGCCTTGGAGCGCCAGCCCGGCGCCGACACCGGTGGTTATGCTGGGCTCGAGGACGAGGTCGACAACCATTGGGGCATGCTGTTCAAGGCCTCCGTTCTCTCGACCATGCTCAGCGTCGGAGCCGAGGCGGGCACGAGCCAGGACGAGAACAACCTTGTTCAAGCGATCCGCAGCGGCGCGTCCAACAGCATCAACCAGACCGGGCAGCAGATCGTGCAGCGCCAGCTCAACATCCAGCCATCGCTGACCGTCCGGCCAAGTTTTCCGGTCCGCGTGATCGTCACGCGCGACCTAGTGCTGGCGCCCTACCGCAAGGGAGGAACACCGTGACGAACCTAAAGCTTGGGCCCCCTTGAAGACGACAAGCCGGTCAAGCTCACTATCGAGCTGCCAGCAGCGGTCCTCAGGGACCTCAAAAGCTATGCCGAGATTCTGACGCGTATCGGAAACGCGACAATCCCGATCGAGCTGGCCAATTTGATCGCGCCGATGATCGAGCGTTTCATCGCGACCGACCGCGCCTTTGCGAAGGCGCGGCGAAATGCTGCTCAGCCCGCACCTGCGTCACCGGAAAGATCCGGATAGCGCTCGCGAAGTAGGTCGAGGAATGGACCCAGCGATGGATTGGAGTTGGCCTGCCGCCAATAGGCGCGGAAGCTCAGCCGCGTCGGACCCTCGGCATCATGCACCTCGCGGAAGGTGACACCCGGATAGACTGCGCCAGTCGCACTTTCCAATATCAGTAGAATGCCCCAGCCCACGCCGACCAAGGAGAGGAGGCGGTCGAGCACGACATCATGGCGAAGCAGCAGGCAAGGGTCGGAGGATCCCAATTTGCTGATGAGGAGCTTCAGGAATTCCGGTCCCGGGCCTCGCTGTGACATTAAAAGCGATTCGCGCCTCAGTTCGCCCCAGTGAACTACGTCACGGCCCGCCAACGGATGGTTCGCGGGGAGGGCGGCGACGACACGCTCGCTCCAGAGCAACAATGACCTGTCACTCCATTTCGGGTTGGGCTCGACCACGAAGGTGACGTCAACGGCGGAGCTGGCGAGATCCGAGATCAAATGGTCTCTCGAGCCGTCGACCAGTTGCCTATCGACATCGGGGAAGCGGTGCCGGTGCTCGAGGAGAGTGGCCCGGAGATTGCCGGCTGAGAGGGAGGTGTGGATGCCGATGGTCAACCGACCGCTCTCGCCACGCGAGCGGGTCTTGAGACGAGCGGTCATTGCATCAGCTTCGCCCACGACGCGCCGGGCGGCATCAAGGAATTCCTGACCTTCAATGGTCGGTCGCGTACCGCCATTTGTGCGCTCGAACAGAGTGCTGCCCAACTTGCATTCGAGATTGCGCAAGTGGCGACTAAGAGTCGACTGCTTGATGTTGAGCGTCTCCGCCGCTTGCCGCAGGCTTCGGTGCTGGGATGCGGCGATCGCCCAGCGTAGATCTCGAAATTCCACAGGCGCGGTCGAAGCCCTATGGCGAGTTGCCGGTGACAAAATTGTTTCTTGAATGGGTCACTCCATTTGCTTGCGCTTCTTCAGCACCCGTGCCAGCGAATTCGTTGACTACTGTGAGGTGCGGTCAATTCGGAATAGCTAGGATTCCGGTTCCGGCGTCGACCCAGACGAGGACACCACCGAAATTTTGGAAGCTTTGATCTTGCGCTTGAGCGCCCGCCTTTTCATGGTGGCCGTCAATCGAGCTTTCTCAGTCCTCTCTTTCGATGTGTTCAGAGGTGGGTTGCGAACCGATAGCCTCAAACTGGACATGCTGCTCTCCTTCATTTTCCTCATATGTGTCGATTGAGGCCGCAGCCCACCTATTGCCTCCTATCGCGAGTTGAGTGGACTTCCACGGTGGCTTGCCTTTCTTGGCCGTTTAAATCAGTCAGCCCTATGGAGGGCAGGCGCAATCGATGAGCCTCTCCAGAGCAGGGATCTCGTTATCTGGCCTCCATTGCGCAGAAAATTCGAGCGTCTCGGCCCGCGGAAGTGTTCCTGATCGCTCAGCCGTAATCAGGTCGATTTGGGAATCGTTACCTGAATTCAAGCATGGCGCACGCAGATTTCTGGCGCTGAGAGACCTCCATGTTTTCGAGTATGAACCGCGCGATACGAAAAAAGTACGACTTGCGGCTGTCGACGAATGCCAGCGTTCGACCGCTCAAAAATCGCAATACCCACGAGATGCTCGAGCTGTCGTATCGAGCGGCTAAGCGTCGTTTGCCTGACAAGAGGTACGTCAGCCGCCTGTCGGAGACTTCCGAAGTCCGCGGCTATAACAGCATAGCGAAGTTGCCGAGGATCAAGGTTCGGAATTCGAGGTGCTTCGATAGACAGTCGCGAGCCTGGATCATCCATCGCACACTTACCAAATTAATCGAAGGTAGCGAAGCTGTGCGCATGGATTGTGACGATTTTTAGTTGTGTGGGACGGTCCGCCAGCGGCCGAGCCCAGCCAGATGACCCACCGCGGGTCCCCCCGGCTTTGCATGCTCAGCACAGGCTCACATTCGGGATTGCGAAAGATGGTTCCAGTCGAGATCAATGCACTGCTTATGATCGACCGACTACGCACAAATGTTTGAGAGATGTGATGCATTTGCGAAGCTCTAAGCGCTCCCCTGTTACTGTGAGACAGTCGTTGCTCAAGGCATCTCGCGGACCTGCATCGGGCTTACGTCATCGGCCGCTGCCATGCTGCAAGACGCGCTCAGATTGTAGCCCGAGCCCAACGAGGGCGGATGTCATCCATCGCAAAACCAGGGCGTTTCATCAAACTATTCGATGTCTGTTGCGCGATGCGAGATCGTGAATCTAACTATCGATCAGGGCGGATGCTTTGAGACACGCCGTCCGACGTTACGCGCTGATCCGGGTATAGCCGGAGCTGTCGCGCTCACGTCGAGCTAGGCGCCAACAACCGACACACCTATTTGGTTTGGCTTGCGCCAACAAGGGAGTTTCCACCGCGCTCGAAAATTCGCATCTGAGCGCGGGAGATCAGTCCGACAAGGATGAGAGCATGCGCGCTTCCTGCGTTTTGGCCTTCGCGATTACACGAGGCGTTGCGCGTTGCGCCAGTCCGGCGATGTTGCGTCATCATGACTGAAGCGCTAGGGCGCTCGCGCGCTATACACGCGCCGAAGCGTTTCCTGCGCGTTGCGCGGCGATCCGGCTTCGTCCCATTCGCGTGTCGGAGCGGCGCGCTCCGTCACTCTTTTGCGAAACCTGATTAGACTAGCTAGATCAGAGTCCAGCGGTCGATGGGCCTTGGCGCGGCGAGCTCGTGATTGGTGGCGCAATCAGCTCTTCAGCCATCCAATAAGTCGGATTGGAGATGACCATCTGGAGACCTCATGCGATATCAAGCGGCTTCCGGAAGCGTGGCCTTTTTACAAAGGCGGACTAGCCAACGGCAAAAAGCGCGAGAAATTTCGGGATTGTCACTGCGGTCGACCGCATAGGCCCGATAGTGCATGCCGCTGGGCGCACGTGATCCTGGTATCACATGTAGAGCGCCCCCGCGCACCAGATCGCTGACAATGATTTCGGGCGCTACCAGAAGGCATTTTCCCGTCATGACCGCCGGTAGAGCCAGGTAATTGTGATCATAACGCGCCCCCGAGCTTATGTCTTTAGTGGTCAGGTTCATCGCCCGCAGCCATGTGGGCAGTATGTCGGGCCGGGATGTGATATTCAGAATCGGCATTGCGCGAACAATCGAGAGGCCTTTACCATCGACGTGATTTGGAGAGCCCACACAGACCAGTTGCTCGTTGTAGATTTCCCAATCGTCGGCCGGTTCGACGATGGAAAGATCTCGTGTAATCAGGATGTCGAAATCGTCGGAGGATATGGGCAGTGACAGTGAGCTGATCACATCCACGATGACGCCGCCCATTTCAGCGGAAAATGCCTGGAGATTCGGAATCAGAAGAGAGTACGCGAAGGTCGAAAGCGACGTGCGGACCACAAGCCGATTGACGTCTGGACGATCCCGCCGGCGCATTCTCTTAGCGGTGAAGCACACGGTGTCTAGCGGCTCGGCGACTGTGTTCGCAAAGAGCCGTCCGAATTCCGTCAATTCGCTCCGCTTGCCGCGTCGTTGCATGAGGTCTGTGCCCAGATGGTCCTGCAGCACGGCCAGGTAGCGGCTGACGGAGCTCTGGGTCATTCCCAATGCGTGAGCCGCGCGCGTGACGCTTCCTTCTCGCGCGATCATCACGAACACGCGGATCGCGTTGAGGGGCACTTCATTGTCTTCGGTGGCCATCTTCTATTCCAGAAAATTGTCGCCAGTTCTTACTGGCAGCAGGCCACGACAAAATGAAAGTTCCCAGCACATTATTCGATGGTTGTCGCCGGATTACTGCTTATAAACGATATATCGCGCGCAAAAACGGCCTAAGCCAAAATGAGCGGCGTAATGGCCTATCGCGCGGAAAACCTCGCCATTCGCGGCGCGGCTGGAACGGATCAGCAAAGAAAGCGAGATTCGGCTGATTTAATCTCGTCCATCCTCTGAAGTCTAAAAATCTCCTCCACCGGCAGAATGTCCTTGTGAACGTTCTGGACGCCGCCATCGGCGATGATCCGGCGGAAGGTTTCCTGCATGCCAGTTGCAGCAGCGCGGATCCCGTAGTTGCCGTAGATCGTCATGCGAATATTGCCGAGCGCCTTGACGCGCTCGGCATTAAGTTCCGGGTACGCGTTCGGCACGATCGCCAGCGGCACCGATCCGGTCCAGGCGCGCGAAAAGCTTTCGATCTCGGAAGGATCCCTCTTTTTCGAATGGATCAAGATCATGTCGGCGCCAGCATCCACATAGGCTTGCGCACGCTGCAGGGCTTCGGTTTCGCCGAGGCCTGCGATCAGCGCTTCGGTGCGGGCGATCACGAGAAAATCCGGATCCCGTCTTGTCGTGACGGCGGCCGCGATTTTGCCCTTGAACTCCTCAATGCGCAGCAGTTCCTGGCGCCCACCGGCAACGAGGCTCGTCACTTTCGGAAAGGTCTTGTCTTCGATGACGACGGCACTCGCACCGGCCCGCTCGTATTCGCCGATCGCATGGATGACATTGATTGCGTTGCCGTAGCCGGTATCGATATCGGCGACGATCGGCAGCGTCGTGCGTCCGGCGATCGCCCGCAGCATGTCGAGATGCTGGGTCATCGAGATCAGGCTCATGTCCGGCAGGCCGTAAAGCGCCGACAACTCGAAGCCGGAGGCCCACAGGCCATCGAATCCGGCTTCTTCGGCGACGATCGCCGAAAGCGGGCTGTGGGCGGCCATGATGTGGACAAGGCTGGTCTCGGCCATGCGAGCGCGAAGGCGTTTGGCAGGGGACATCTGGAGATCTTTCAGGACAGGGCTGCGCAGGCGGCGATGATGCGGTCGCAGGCGCGGGTGAGGTCCTCGAGCGATGAGGCGTAGGAAATGCGGATATAGGGCGAGGCCATAAATCCGCTTCCGGGCACGACGGCTACGGCGAATGCTTCGAGCAGGTACATGGCAAAATCGGTGTCGGTTTCGATCACCTTGCCGCCCGGTGTGCGCTTGCCGATAGCACCCGCGCAAGAGGGAAAAACGTAGAAGGCGCCGTCCGGCACGCGACATGAAAGCCCCGTGGCCTGGTTCAGCTTGGCAACGACGAGGTCGCGGCGCTGCAGAAAGGCGCTCGCGAATTCCTGGATATGCTTCCGCCCGCCGGACAGCGCCTCGATGGCGGCATATTGGGAAATCGAACTGGTGTGCGAGGAGGTCTGGCCCTGGATGAGGTTCATGGCCTTGATCAGCGCCAGAGGCCCCGCGCCATAACCGACGCGCCAGCCAGTCATCGCGTCGGCCTTGGACACGCCGTTGACCGTCAGCGTGCGCTCGTGGAGGTCCGGCGCGACCGCCGCCATGGTAGCAAAGTCGGCGTTGTAGGTGAGCTTTTCATAAATATCGTCGGAGAGCACATGGACATGGCCATGGCGGCGCAACACCGCAGCGAGCGCGAGCAATTCGCCTCCGCTGTACACCGCACCGGTCGGATTGGACGGCGAGTTCAGCATGAGCCACTTGGTGCGCGGCGTGATCGCAGCTTCCAGCGCCTCGGGGCGAAGCTTGAAGCCACGGAATTCATCGCTGGCGACGAGAACCGGCTTGCCGCCAGCCAGCGCCACCATATCGGGATAGGAGACCCAGCAGGGTGTCGGGATCACCACCTCGTCGCCCGGGTCGAGGGTGGCGAACAGTGCGTTGAATACGACCTGCTTGGCCCCACAGCCGACCGTAATTTGGTCGATGTCGTAGTCGAGCCCGTGATCGCGGCGGAAGCTCTCGCGGATCACTTTGCGCAGCGGCTTGATACCGGCGACCGCGGTGTATTTCGTCCGCCCATCGCGGATCGCCCGGATACCGGCTTCGCAGACAGCAGACGGCGTGTCGAAATCCGGTTCGCCCTGGCTGAGCGTGATCACATCGGCGCCCTGATCTTTCAGTTCGGCGGCGCGGGCCGTCATGGCCTTGGTTTCGGAGGGACGGACGGCATTGAGCCGTTCTGCAACGAGAGACAAGATAGGATACCTGCGAAGTTCAAAGCAAAAATTCCCGACGACTTCTACTCGTTCCTTGACGGGTTAACCAATCAGACCATCGCGTTTTCAAATGAAGGCATCGATAACTACGATCCTTTACGCCTGTCGCATCGACATGCCTTTCTCGCAGGCGCGCCATCCAGCGGTCGAAGCCGCGAGCAAGATCAGAACACTGATGACTTTGGTCACGGCTCGTCCCATCTCGGACAAGTGAGACTGAAGATTTGAACAAGCGCGCCTAGAAAAAACATTGTGATAGGTGCGCACGCCGGTGCGGTTCGCTTCCGTTTTGTCGCACCGATGCATGCGCTCCGCAGTTAACAGGATCGCTCGCTTAGCGAGGGCGTCGGCAGAGGCCGACAATTCGCTGTTCGGCTGCCCAACTCGGCGACCTTTGACTCAAGATAGTTTTCCCGACAGCGAGGATGCTGGCCGAAACTCCGGCTGATACCGAGCCTTTGCCACCCGCGTCGCCCACGAGACCTTTCCACGAAAGTTGCGCACCGCACTCACCGATTGCGCTTACTTTCCGTCGCTCTCCAAAGAGCGGAACACGTCATCGCATCTGCGGATGTACATATCGAAGTATTCGATGAGCGTCATCCGACTGTAGCAGTACGAGTTTCTAAGGTCTGGCACGCCAGCGTACACGTCCAAACGGGATAATCTCGGTGCCGTGCTCCGCAGGAGTTTTCATGACGATGTGGAGGTAACGGCAATGGCATCCGTATCGATTGACAGCATCCATAAGAATTACGGCGCGACGTCCGTCTTGCGTGGTGTTTCGCTGTCGATAGCGAATGGCGAGTTCCTGACCTTGTTGGGACCATCGGGGTGTGGGAAGTCGACGCTGCTGCGTGTCCTGGCGGGACTCGAGGTGCAGGATGCAGGTTCGCTCTCGATCGGCGAGCGGGCGGTCGACAACCTGAGGCCGAAGTGCCGGGACGTAGCGATGGTGTTCCAGTCTTACGCGCTCTATCCCCATATGACGGTTGCCTCCAACATGGGCCTGCCGCTTCGAATGCGCCGGCTCTCGACCTTCCAGAGGCTTCCTCTTCTGGGCCGCCTGCTGCCGGGAACGGCGCGGATCGCTGCCGAGATCGACGCGGAAGTCATCCGTACGGCCAAGTCCCTCGGCATCGGCCACCTCCTGGCTCGCAAACCGGGGCAGCTCTCCGGCGGCCAGCGCCAGCGTGTGGCGGTCGGCCGGGCGATGGTGCGCCATCCGGCTGTTTTCCTGATGGACGAGCCGCTGTCCAACCTCGACGCCAAGCTCCGTGTACAGATGCGCGCCGAAATCAAGGAACTGCACCAGCGGCTCGGGGTCACCTTCGTCTATGTCACTCATGACCAAGCCGAGGCCATGACGCTGTCGGACCGCGTGGCTGTGATGCTCGACGGCGAGTTGTTGCAGGTCGCTCCGCCGCAGGAGATCTATGCCGATCCGGACGACCGGCGCGTCGCCGAATTCATCGGTTCGCCCAAGATCAACATGCTCGACGGTGTGGTGCGCGAACGTGGCCTGATCGATGTGGCCGGATCGACGCTTGCGATCGGGGCCGATGCGCTTGCCGGAGCGCATCTCACCCTCGGCATTCGCCCCGAGGCTTTTCATCTCGCCGAACGCGGCGGGCAGGGCGCACTGACCGGTTCCGTGCGCATGATCGAGCATATGGGCTCCGATCTCTTCGTCCATCTCGATCTGGCGGGCGGCGATCATCCGTTGATCGCAAGGCTGCTGGCCGAACGGGCGCCTCATGTCGCCCCCGGCCAGACCCTACACGTCGGCGTCGGGCCAGACCGCGTGCTTCTGTTTGATCATGATGGGCGGCGTTTGCGCCAAGAAGTCGAATCCGGCCGGGCATCGGTCACGCCGATCCGGGAGGTAGCCCGATGAGCGAGCCTCTTGCTCTTACCGGCGCTCCCAACGAGCCATCTGCGACGGGCAGCGTTCGAGCACTCCCATTCCCCGCCGTGGCTCCGGCCCGCAGGCGGGCCTTTACAGAAGCGCTGGCGGGTTGGGCGCTGGCCGGGCCGGCGGTCTTCTTTCTGCTCGCCCTGTTCTTCCTGCCGGTGATCGGCGTCCTTGTCATCGCGCTCACCGACTGGCAGTTCGGCGCGCTGACGCTCGCCTTTGTCGGCCTCGCCAACTTCCGCGAGGTCTTCGCTGACGATGGTTTTAGGGCCTCGCTCGTCAACACAATCGTCTACGTTCTGATCGTCGTGCCGGGCACCCTCGTCTTTGGCCTTCTGATTGCGCTTCTGATCGAAAGCGGAAAGTCCTGCCGCTCCTTTTACCGCGCCATCCACTTCCTGCCCTTCATGGCGACGCTCACGGCCATGGCGGTCGCTTGGGAGGCATTGCTGCATCCCACGATCGGCCTCGTCAACCAGACGCTCGCCGCCATCGGCCTGCCGACCGCCAACTGGCTGCGCGACGAGAATAGGGCCCTCCCGGTGCTGGCCGTCATCGGTATCTGGCAGAACCTCGGCTACGCCATGGTGCTGTTTCTGGCGGGCCTGAAGAGCATCCCGCAGGATCTCTACGATGCTGCCGATATCGACGGTGCTGACCTTTGGCTCGACCGATTTCGCACCGTCACCTTGCCGCTGCTCGGGCCGGTCTCGATGTTCGTTGTCATCGTCGTGGCGCTGAGGGCATTCGAGTCTTTCGACACCGTGAAAGTGCTTACCCAAGGCGGGCCCGGCCACGCATCTGAAATGCTGCTCTACACGCTATATCGGGAGAGCTTTGAGTATCTGCGCACCGGATATGGCGCCGCCGTTGCGGTCGTCTTTCTCGCCATCGTCGTGACCCTCACCCTCGCTCAAGCCCGGCTCATGGATAGGAAGGTGCATTACCAATGAGCATCAACATGCACCCCAACCGCTTGTTGCAGCCGTCCGCCATCGTCCGCCATGCGGTTCTACTCACCACCGGCGCGCTCATTCTTGTACCTGTCGTCTGGATGGTGTCGCTGTCGATCAAGCCACCCGGCGAGATCTTCCGCGCCTCCTTCTCCTTCTGGCCGGCGCAATTCTATGGCGTCGAGAACTACACCAAGGCGCTCACAGAAGCGCCGCTGCCGCGCTATATGGGCAATGGCCTGATCGTTTGTGCTCTAATCCTCGGCCTTCAGATCCTCGTCTGCGCCCCTTGCGCCTATGCGCTCGCCAAGATTCGCTTTCCCGGCCGCGACCTGCTCTTCGCCATGGTGTTGATCGGTCTGTTGCTGCCGCACCAGGTGCTCTCGCTGCCGCTCTTCGTCCTCGGTTACCAGCTTGGCATTCTCAACACGTATGCTGCGCTTATCTTCCCTTATGTGGTCTCGCCCTTCGGCATCTTCCTGTTCCGCCAGTTCTTCAAGACCATTCCCGATGACGTGGTCCATGCCGCGCGGCTCGACGGTCTCTCAGAAATCGCGGTCGTGTGGAAGATCATGGTGCCGATGGCGCTGCCGGCCGTCATCGCTTTCTCAATTTTCTCCGTGGTTGGCCACTGGAACGATCTTTTCTGGCCGCTGATCGCGGTGCGCGACCAGTCTCTCATGCCACCCCCGCTCGGCATCATGGCCTTCAAGACCGAGGAGGCCGGCAACGACTACGGCCCCCTCATGGCCGCATCCACCCTCGTCGTGCTGCCCCTCGTCATCGCCTTCCTGGCCGCTCAGAAATGGTTCGTCGAGGGAATGACCGGAGGGGCAGTGAAGTGAAACGCCGCCGTTCCGCCGTCAAGTTCTAAAGAACGTAGGCCCATGACTAATTTCACTCGCCGGCTTTTCCTGGGCGCCGCCGCGACTTCTGCGGCCGCTTTCGCTCGATTGCCGGCTCGAGCCGAGGACAGGATCGCACTCCGCGTGACAGCGTCACCCTCGACCGAGGCCGACATGTACCGCCTGCTAGCTAGCGCTTTCGAGGCAAAGCACCCTGGCGTTTCCGTCAAGATCGACGCTAGCCAGCGAGATTGCAATGCTTTGATTCGAGCGACGCTCCGGGACAGTCTCACGGGCCAACTGGCGGATATCTCCATCCAAGGCAACAACACGCTCCGGTTTTACGTGGACCGCGGTATGGCCGTCGATCTCACTGACGCCCTCAATGCCGAGATCGCCGCCCCGCGCTATCGCCATCGGTCGGGTCGATCCGACGCTTTTCGCACAGGGTCTACGGCCTCCAGCTTCTGTGGTCGCGGATGTGACGAATTTCTCCATGCTTGGACAGAGCCAGATTAATTGCTGACCATAGAAAACCAGTTGCAGCGAACCTGCTTGACCGCATTCGATCGCGTCAGCGCAGGTAGGCAAGAGAAAGTGAATCCCCGTCATGACCCAGTCAGCCAGTCCCATCATCGAGATGAGCCGAACCCACCCGCCGCTCGTGTCTGCGGTTTTCGACACCGAATATCGTTCCGCAATGCAGAGTGTGCTTTCGCGTTATACGCCCAGCGAAATGGTAGGCGCGCATCGCTGGATGGGGACCGACGCAGATCGGCGGGCGGGTGGTGTAGTTACCGGTCACCGGCTGGGAAGCATTCCAGATGCGGGCCGCGTCATCGTAACCAACGGGACCCAGAGTGCTTTTAACATGCTGCTAGGCGGACTGGTGGGGCAAGGTAATGTGCTGGCCGTCGAAAGCCTGACCTACCCGCCAATACTTGTTCTGGCACAACGTTTCGGTTTTACACCGAAAGGAGTCGAGATGGACGAAGAGGGAGTCATTCCTGAAGCTCTCGAAGCGCTGTGCCGCAGCGATCGCCCCAAGGCACTTTATTTGCTCCCGACGCTTCAGAACCCGACGACTGCGACAATGTCGCTCGGCCGTCGTCAGGCCATCGTCGATGTAGCGCGCCGTTACGACCTGCAGATCCTCGAAGACGATATCTATAGCCTCTTGCCGCAAGATTTACCGCCCCCGATCTCAGCGCTGGCGCCTGAGCGTTCGTGGTACATGCTGGGCGTCGCCAAGACAATAGCGGCGGGTATGAAGATCGCCTATCTGGTTGCCCCAAGTGCGGCCTTGGGCGAAGCTCAGTTCTGGCCCGGCGTTCGCGCGACATTCTGGATGGCTGCGCCGATCAGCGCGGCAGTCTCGACGCAAATGATTGAAACTGGCGGAGCGAAGCGGATCATCGATGCGGTTCGTCAGGAGATGGTCACGCGTCACCAGATCGTCCGGCCGTTGTTGTCGAAAACAGATTTCGTGACAAAAGACGGCGCATTGCATGTTTGGATCAGACTACCGCAATCGGCATACGCCTCCGAGCTGGCCGCCGCCATCCGTGCGCAGGGCGTCAATGTAGGGACTGCCGATCCTTACGTGCTGCCCGGCGAAGTCGTCCCGCAAGCCATTCGTATTGGTATAGGTCACGCGAAGTCCCAAGAAGAGCTCGAAAACGCCACACGGATCATTGCCGAGTGCCATGACGACATAGTTAACGCAACGCGCTGAGAGGGAGCCAAGGAAAGGACCCCGTCATCGAGATCAACGAGAAGGAATAATCGGAATGACAATGAACCAGATGACCGTAGCGGTGCTTGGTCTCCGTGCCATGGGGAGTGCTGCTGCGGCGACTCTGGCGCGACGCGGCTGCAGGGTGATCGGCTTCGAACAGTACTGGCGAGCCCATAATCGGGGGGCGAGCCACGGAGACACACGCGCGATCCGCAAGGCCTATGTGCGGGAGGAGCAATATGCTCCGCTCGTGCTGGACTCTTATGAGCTCTGTCGTCGCCCGGAGAAGGACAGCGGCGCCGAGCTGCTTCGCGACATCGGCGGCCTCGTCGTCGCGGCGGCAGGCGAGCGAACCCTGAGCAGTTCAATTGCGACCGCGACGAGATACGGAATATCCCATGAAGTGTTGGACCGGCAGAGGTAACGAGGCGCTGGCCGACCATGTACCCGCCAGCCGGCACTGCGAACTTCTTCGAGCAAAGCCAATCCATCATGCCACTGGAAAAACCGTCGCCACCCATATCGAGATGGCGGTCCGGCACGGGGCGGAGCTTCATTTCGATATGCCCATCATGTCTTGGAAGCAACGTCAAACGGTGTTGAAGCCTCCACTGGGGAAACGATTCCGATCAAAGCTGAGCGCCTGTTCCAGGTCTGGGTGAAACCAGATGACCAGATTGCAGCCTTTTCAGTCAAACACCATTCGCGGTGGGTGCTGGAAGATAACGGAGGAAGGACGGCCAATGCTTTTCCTATTCTTGAACGGTGAGACGCCATTAAAATGGCCTTCAATTGCAGGAATAGCTGCGATCCAAATAATCTCGAAAGAGCGGCCCTGCTTGGCGAGGTCGAGAGCCTGGTTAATTTTATGGGGCAGCTGGTCTCATCGCTTCGCGGCAAAGGGGCGTCCCGGTTTGCTGCCTGCTTTTCGGGAAAGGCCGGGGACGACAATTTCACTATCGGAACGCACCCCGCGCGATATCAGCCTGCTTGATCCAAACCGCTTCGTGCCATCAGATTTGGAAGGCTTTGATGACATTGCCCGAGTATAAGTTCTTGATTGTCAGCTTCGACGGCCTCCGCCCCGATTTGATTGACGACGTCCAAACACCAAATCTAGCCCGGTTGCAAAGGCTCGGATCAACGTTAGCCGCGCAGCGGACGATCTATCCAAGTGAAACACGGGTGGCTTTCCCGAGCTTGGTGGCCGGTGCCACTTCGAGCCGGCACGGAATGGTCGGCAACAAGTATGTCGACCGGGCCATCGACCCACAGCGTTATGTGGACACTGCGGACGCCACGCTTCTCGACCGGCTAAATCGCGACAGCGGCGGCATGCTGATGACCGCTCCTACCCTCGGTGAAATCCTTGGCCGTGCAGGCAAGAGTGTGGCGGTTTTAGCGACCAACACTCCGGGCACAACTCGCCTCTTCCACCACAAGGCGGAGGACTTTGGCCATATCCGCATCTCCGGACACTTCCCGGAAGCTTGCACCCCCGAAACGGCCCTTTTGGAAATCACAAATCGCTTCGGCCCTCTACCCCCGGTGCCCCCTCAGGGTGAACCGGACATCGAAGCGCAGACACTCATTACATCCGTCTTCCTCGAGCACATCTGGCCGAAGTGTGCGCCGGACGTCACAGTGCTGTCCTATGGCGAGCCGGACACTGCCTCGCATTTCAACGGGACCGGCGGTGCGAAGACCCGTCTGGCGATCGCCTATTGCGATGCGGAGTTCGGGCGCGTCCTCGACTGGTGGGAGGCCGAAGGCAGGGCTGCGGGCGTGCAGATCGTCGCGCTTTCGGATCACGGTCATATCACCGCCCATACGCGAGTTTCGGTCGCCGATAGTTTGAAGTGCGTAGGCTTCAACCCGGCAACGGCTCCTGGATCAGGTGTGGACGTCGTCGTGGTGCCAGGACAGGTTGGGGCGTTGTATCTGAGTGAACGATCCACAACGCAGCTAAAACGAATTGTTGAAGCGCTGATCGAGCACTCTTGGGTTGGTCCAATCTTCACGATGGGTAGAAACGAGGTGGAAGGGGTAGCTCCCGGAAGTTTTGCCAGCAGTATCGTTTTTGCCGATCACGCTCGCGCACCTGATGTGTATTTCTGTTTCCGCGCTGACGACAGTATCGATGAATTCGGATTGGTCGGCGGCACATTCTACGACAACGATCGGCGTCCAGGGCTCGGAGTCCACGGTGGTTTGCATCCCAAAGAGTTATCTTCTGTCGGGATACTGGCAGGGTCCGCCTTCCACACAAGTAATTATACCTCCCTGACCCCCTCAGGCGTTTGTGACATTGTCCCGACCATTCTCTCACTAATGGGACTGCCTGCGCCAAGTGGGATGACTGGACGGGTTCTGCGTGAATTGTTGGTCGACTCCGAAACAAGCCGATCATCCCCATTAGCAGCACCTGAACGGTTTGAAACGGGGCTAAACGGCTATCGCCAACAGCTGCGGCGAATAAGCGTCGGGCGTACGACATACTTGGAAGGCGGGTGGGTGTGCGTGAGTTAAATGGATCACCTCCCGTGCAAGTAAGAATGCCGCTGGAACAATCACTCAATGCGGCTGTCTATAAATCATCAACCGTGAAAACTGCCTGCCATCCAAGGTTTGGACATGGCTCGCCTAAACGTGGAGTAGTTACGATGAGGAACCACTTGAAAATATTGTGCTGGGCGACGGCCTCATTATTACCGATGACAGCTGCCCTGTATTCTGCGGATATTACAACGCTTAGGCTTAGCTACTCTGATCCAAGCACTAATCAAAAAGCCGTTGAAGCAATATCCGAAGCATTCATGCAGAAGAACCCGGACATAAGATTAAAGATAGATGCGCCAATTCGTGAGCACGCCGAACTGTTGCAAAACACCCTTCGAAGCGCAATCATCGGTGACACTGTAGATGTTTCATTTCAAGGCTTGCAAAACATTCCAACCCTCGCTGAAAGAGGCTTGGCCGTCCCACTCAATAAATTCATCTCCGAACTTAAGGGCCCCGATCAGCTTCTTCCATCGGTAAGCTCCATGGTGACCTATAACGGACAAACGGTAGGCTTGCCGTTTACGGTAAGTATGCCCATCGCCTATTATAATGTCGATTTAGTCAAGGATGCGGGAGGCGATCCGCAGAAGCTTCCTAACAGTTGGAAAGATCTATTGGCCTTGTGCAACAAGATCGCCAATATCAAGCCAAAAATCGCCGGATGCCACATCGAATACGATTCATCAGGCAATTATACCTACCAAACATTGATCGATAGTTTTGGTGGCTCAATGATGAACGATGACCGAAACACGGTAGAATTCAATAACGACAAGGGCCTGCGTGCCCTGGAGATCCTTCGGGAGTTCGGAAACGCCGGTATGATTGATATGACCCGGGATCAGGCTCGGCAGAACTTCGCGGCCGGGAATGTGGGCATTCACTTGGGTGTCGACTCTTTATATGATTCCTTCGCAAGCCAATCGAAGGGAAGATTTGAATTGGCTTTGGGGATCACACCTATTTCTTCACCCGACGGGCGGTTGCCAGCTGGAGGCGTAGGCATCGTGATGCTTACCAAGGATCTTAAAAAGCAGGATGCGACATGGCGATTCATACGGTTTGCGACGGGTAAAGAGGGGCAGCTGATCGTTCTCAATAAAACTGGAAATGCGCCGATTGACCCGAGAATCTTCCAGGATGAGCAGGCGATGAAATCCGTCGATCCTGCCCGCCGGGAACGGCTTGCGCAAATTACACGTGTCAATCAGATAGATAAAATGACGGCATGGCAGTCATTTGCCAGCCCGAATGCATCCAAGATAGTAGAAGCCGTCAAAACGGATCTGCAGGCTGTCGTTACGTTGCGGAAGAGCCCGGATGAAGCGCTCTCTTCGATGGCCGCCGAGACCAACGAGTTGTTGGCCAAATGAGCGGAAGAATTCCCTTTTGACATTTAGACTCTCTCTTGAATTGGAAGATAAGCATGCTCGCTCCACTCACAACGCAAATTGTTGGCAGCTACACTAAGCCAAAATGGCTGATCCGCTATGAACGTGCTTTCCGATTCGATGAATCCGCATGGCGGGTCGAAAGAGATGCTCGCGACCAAGCTCTTGATGACGCCGTGTGCCTGGCAGTCTTTGACCAGGAACGGGCTGGGCTGGATCTGCTGACGGACGGGGAAGCCAGGCGTGTCGCTTATGATCGTTATATTTATGCGAAACTTGACGGCATCGATTCTAAGAGTTTAGGACGACGCGAGATGCCGCAGGCACTGAATCCTGTGTGGCGGGCTACGAGAGCCAATACCGTCGAGGAACGTAATAAGGTACAAACTGAACTACCGCGCGTGGTAGCACCGGTGAAATGGCGTGAGCCGATTACAGTTGGTGACCTGGAGTTTGCCAAGAAACTTACATCTAGGCCGCTCAAGGCTACGATCGTTGGCCCTCTGACAATCATGTCGCGCATTCTCGACGAATACTATGGCGACGAAAAGCGCCTGATTCACGCGCTCGCAAGCGCACTCAACAAGGAACTGCGAGCTCTTCAGGATGCAGGTACCTCAGTTTTACATGTAGACGAGCCGATCTTTCACTTCTTTCCTGAGAAGGCCGAAAAGATTGGGATGGCGGCAATTGAGGAACTGGCCGACGGGATATCGGTGCCACTGATTCTCAACACGAATTATGGATCGTCATACGGTTCGGTTGAAAAGAGGCCACATGATGGGTATCGCCAAGTCCTCAGCATCATGTCGAAGATCGTTGGCATTGATGCGATCAGTCTCGAATATGAGGAGCCGGGATACACTGGCGAAATGTTGACTGCCTGCGGTGACAAGCACGTGGTTTTGGGCCTGCTAAACCTCGGTAAGACGGAGATCGAGACTCCCGAGCACATTGCCGCCCGCATTCGCGACGCATTGAAGTTTGTTCCTTTAGAGCGCCTTCATCCAACCAATGATGGTGGGTTCTGGCATGTTCAGAAAGATGTTGCCTTCGCTAAAATGAAAGCTCTGGTCGACGGCACACAGATCATTCGTTCTGAGTATAAAGCCGAACTCGCTGCGCGGAGGTAAGCGCTTGTCCAACTCGAAGTCCGGCATCAACATCTATGGAACCGGCTCGAAGATACCATTGTTTGTTCATGAATTTGGTGACGATAGTACGGCATTTTCGAATCTTGTGGAGACACAACTTGCGGAGTATTTCAGGCTCGTATTTTTTGATTTGCCAGGCTTCGGATCCAACACGACTGGCAATCTGGTTCTGCCACCGGCGCAGTATGGAGCCTATTTGACGAAGTTGGCTAGGGAGCTATTTTCTGGTTGCCAGATCGGTGTTGTTGCTCACTCTGTAGGATCGATTATCGCGATTGATGCAATCAGGTGGCTAGGTGACTGCTTTTCCGGCTTATTCTCAATTGAAGGCAATCTGACGCGGTACGACCTATTCTTAACCAGCAAGGTGGCCGCCCGTAGTGATCCGGAACAATCCAAGATCGCGTTCTTGCGCGAACTCAGCGAGATGCACAAAGACAATCCTGTTACAGGTCGATATATGCAAGCTGTTATGAAGGCCGACGCTTACAGTCTATGGCATCTCGCGAAGTATGTCGTCCGATCGAGCGAGGGTGACAATCCAGGGCTGTCCCTTCTGGCGCTTGAGCATCCTTATCTTTTCTACTGGAACCCGGAAAACACCTCTACGGAAACGGCAAGATGGATCTCAGAAAATCGGATAGCGAACCGAAAGTTTTATGGTGCCAGTCATTGGCCAATGGTTGACGATACGACGCAAACTGCCTCAGTGATTGCTAAATTCTACCATTCGGCCACGAAACGACTTACCTGAACGTCATCAGATGAGTGCTACGCGGTGCCATACTCACGCCGGGTAGTCGTCCGTGAACAAGGTTATAAGCGATTGAGCAAGAGTCTGTTTTTCGGATTCGAGGCGGTTTGAAATTGCAGGGAATGGGAGTTGAGGCCGCCAAACCCAGCAATTTCGCTTTTGGATTGAACGAAGCCGCTGTGGCGGCGTGCGTGGCGAGGTGGCGTAGATCGCCTCCTGGCTGAGAGGATGGGGGTGTTGGATCCCCCCTCAGACAGGAGTATTGAGATGGCCGATTTGAGCCCTCTTCGCCGCCGCATGATCGAGGACATGACAGTCCGCAATCTGTCGCCAGCGACGCAGCGATCCTACATCAGCGCGGTTTCGAAGTTCAGCCGCTATTTCGGCCGATCGCCTGACCGGTTAGAGCTGGAAGACGTCCGGGCCTTCCAGGTGCATCTGGTCTCGACCGGCATCTCATGGCCGGCGCTGAACCAGATTGTCTGTGCGCTACGGTTTTTCTACGGCGTCACGCTCGGCGAGGCGCTCATCCCCATGCGCGAGAGCCCCGCAAGCTGCCGGTCGTTCTCAGCGCCGACGAAGTGGTGCAGTTCCTCGAGGCGGTGTCGAGCCTGAAGAGCCGCGCCGCGCTCACCACCGCCTATGCGGTCAGGCTCAGAGCCTCCGAGGTCGCGGGACTGCGGATCACATCGACAGCACCCGCGTCATCCGCTGGTCGCAATGCAGCGCGTCAACTGGATTGTTTACGCCAAGCGGCCCTTCGGCGGACCCGCGCAGGTGCTGGCCTATCTCGGCCGCTACACCCATCGCGTCGCGATCGCCAACAGCCGGCTCGTAGCACTCGACAACGATCATGTCGGTAAGCGCTTAGCCGGAACCCTTGCTTCGGGATCTGGATAGCTGTGCGAGAAGCGTCACGCTTGGACGGAGGTCGGGAGGTCGGGATGGGATTGGACAGCAAAAAGGACGTCCATTTGGACGGCTCATCGGCGGGGGCGGTGAGCCGGCTCGAGGTTCTTGAAGGGCCGTCGGGGCGCCATGTATAGCGCGACAATCTGGGTGGGAAGCGCGCGACAATCAGGATGGCGAGTCGGTGTCGCGGCGAGGTGATGATTGCCGCGATGATTGTCGTGCGC
>NZ_JBEPOS010000039.1:0-36683 GCF_040546885.1 Bradyrhizobium sp. S3.2.6
ACGGCCATCCCCATAGCCGTATCGAAGACCTCATGCCGTGGCGATTCCGCAAAACGTCAAGCCAGCCTCAATAGGGTTGCGGCTAAGCGCTTACCGAATGACTTGAGAGAGATGGCGATCAAGTTCGACGCTGTCGGGGTGGGGCAGCGACCGCCATGCGTCTTCCGACTGGATCGAGACGGACGTTGCCTTTTCGAGAACTGCAAGAAGATCTGACAATAACGAGTGCGTCAGCCGCTCCAAGATGCGGCCCAAACGCCAATTGGGTTGCTCTTGAGCGTAGAGACCTGGTTGGTCCTGAAGACCTAAGGCTGCGAGTCGCTCCGGAAATGGGGTCGAGAAGCATAGTTCGGCAACAAACCATCCGATGAGATATTGCAGGTAGGAGGAGTGAAATACAGGATCGATGCGATCCGCCAAACTCCGATACCAAACTTGATAGTCCGGCACGAGCGCGTCGATCGCTCTCTGTTGCGAGGTGACGTCGTCCTGCTTGATGGCGCAATATGTGGCAACGGTCTCATGAGCTAGAGCGGCGTTCGACTCGATGTCCTTGCACCACCTTTCAGCCCAATCGCGGATGTTACTTTCAACGTCTGGACTGGCCGAAAGGTGTTTAAGCCGAAGATGAGTGACGCCGTCCGGAGTCCTCGTGAGTATCCGCTCGTGCAAGGTCTCATGGAATAGGACCATCTGGCTCTGTGCCGTCGCAAGCGCATCAAGTCGCATGAACAGGATACTGTGAAAGCCTGCGACGATCGCCTTGATTTCCACGGCGAACCCGTTGCGGCTCTTCTTTTTCTTCTTCTTTGGCACGGAAGAACCCCCAAAGTATCAAGCTGCTTTCGCGGATCTCTAGTGTCGGTCGTTCACCAAAAGTTTTTGACGGAAGTCGCGCCACGCTTCCACATGCACATCGGCGATGGAGTCGAGAAGCCAACAGATCATGTTTAGACTAGTCGGGTTTTGCGATCCTGACTAGTCACCTTGAGGTTGCGAAGTTGTTTCGTCGATGCTCGCGCACCGCGAGCCGCCTCAAACTGGCGCAGGCCGCGATGCGCTCGCTTCCGATAAGATTTGCCACCCAACCGAATTGGTGCTCGCGCACTTGCATGCGCGCTTCAGTCAGTGCGCTGAACACGGCTCCAGCCAGCTTATCGTCGCCAAGGGGGGCCGCTTTCCCGACAGCCTTCTTCTGCCAGTAGCCCACCGGTGGCCGAGGCACATTCAGCGCTTCACAAACCCGTGCAAGATAGGAACCGGAGACTCCGAATGTTTCTGCCAATTGGTTGATTGGCGTGGTCCACACCTGCTCATACAAATCTTCGCGCGAAATCTCGATTGTAATTTGGTTCAGATGCTTCGGAGCCATGCTTCTGCGGAGGCCTTTCGCCTTTGATGGACCTAAATGAGAATTAGGAATGAAGCTCGAAGTAGCTTCAACAATCAGGCGGTCGACGCGGAATCTTCCTTTGCGCCTCTCGCCACGACCTTGAGCGATCCATTCGGAAGCCCCTCTTCCCGTCCATAGACCGCGATCCGGTCAATTTCACGGGTGATGATCGTGCCGAGCGCTAAGTGGTAGGTCTCTTCACCAATCAGGATCTGCGTCCCGTAGATTTTATTGGCGCTCTCAAGGCGGCTCGCGACATTCACTGCGTCGCCGATTACCGTGTAGTTCAAGCGAAGTTCCGATCCGATATTGCCGACCAGCATGCGACCGGAATTGATGCCGATGCGGATCTGCAGGGCGTGGCCGAGGTCGTCGATGAGGCCGGAGTCCGAGATGGCGCGGCGGATGTCCAGCGCGGCGCGGCAGCAGCGCCCCGCATGATCGGCTTGCGGCTGTGGGGCGCCCCATAAGGCCATCGCGGCATCGCCGATGAACTTGTCGATCGTCCCGCCATTGGCCACGATGGCTTCCGAGGCAAGGTCGAGATAGCGCGACAGCAAGGGCACGACGCGGTCGCCCATGCGTTCTGAGAGGCCGGTAAAGCCGGCCACATCCACGAACATCACGCTCAATTCCTGGATCGCGCCACCGGGTCTTGCCTCGACGCCCTGGCGCAACAGACAGGCCTGCTGCCATCTCAGCGATGGCGCCCGACAAGCTTGCGATCTCCTTCAGTCGCGAAGAATGGCGGCGCACCAGCTCCAGCGCAAAGGTCTCGACGTGGCGGATCTCGCCCACGACGCGGGAGAGCGGTGCCGCGATCACCGTGCGGGCGAGCAAGGCGGAAGCGAGGGCCGCAAGCACTGCGCCGATAGCGAGGCCAACGATCAAGCGCCGTAACGTCAGTGGCGATGCAGGCCGCAAAGAGGGTCTGACAGGTACTTTCGACACCAGTGAAATCGACACGAAGATTGGAATGAAGATGGGGGCACCGGCCTACGCCAACCTATTGGATCGCGGAGCATAAGCACAAAGGTTGAAAACAAAGCTGGTTTAAGAGCTTGAAAACTTGATAGTCGCTCGGCCCAACATAGGCTTCTGCGCTATGGGATGATGAGGTCCACGTTCCATTGAAATATGCGCGCTGTTTCCAGTGCCTTACCGTCATTACCGCTGTCACCTTGGCCCGCTGTCGACGGATTGAAATTTCGCAGAACGGCTACAACCGTGTTCGCCGGATCGCTCTTCCTGATCGATGTCGTATTGGCGACGGTTACGTAGTTTCCCGACTTGGTTTTGAAAATGTCTGAGGTGCTGCCGGGCTCGGATTGAGACCAGCCGTTGTTGCCGGGCGTAAAATTTAGGGCAAAATGACGCTGCGGATCAGCCCCGTCGTTGGTGACACACTGTAGATTGACGGACGTAGGGGCCGCAGTTGCGTGCCTGAGAGACGCTACGATTCCGACTATCAGAGCGAGAGTGCCTTGCCAGATCTGTCGGCGGTTGGTCATAACTGGCATGTTCAAAACTCCATCTTCAATGCGAGCGGCCCCAAAGATCGGCGCTGCGGAGTCACTCACTATAAGTTACTCACTATAATAGTTCTGCTGCTCGGAGGTGCTCGCACGAGCCCGCCCGCGTTACGTCTGCGTTGGCAGAGAGCTTAAAAATGCATGCGCCGCGCTCATCATAGTAGAGCAGAATTATCAAACCTGGTTGCGTCGCGAGTACGAAGCTGTGGACAACTACTGGGCGAGCGAGTCTAATTTCGAGACTCTCCGAACGTCCTGGACGTAGCCTGTTGAAAATATTTGGCTGATGTTTTTGTCAAGTTCGCGCTTTTTGTTCTCCGGCTCGAGTAAGCCGGAGATCGCGGGGCTATATGACGTCTCACTTTCATGCACCATGGGCTGAGACCGATTCCTCTCACCCGGATTCTCCTCGTCCCTTGGGATGGCAAGGGACACTCTCGGCTCCGCTAACTCGGCGCAAGTTCTTAGCGGGCGCCGGCGGATCCGCGCTGGCCATCGATGCCGCCCTTGCTCAAGGGCTGGCCTGCCAGCCAATGGATCTACGGATCGATCTCTCCGAGGATGCGAAGACCTTGGCGGTCAAGGAGGTCCCGGTCGGCAAAGGCGCAGTGGATGCGCCGCTGAGCGCGGTGCAATGGTGTGTGCACGCGACTGCGTTCGGTCCGAACGCCTCGTTCGAACTGTCGGTGAAGGCGAAGCCGCCCGACGGCAGGCGCCTGAAAGTCAGGAATGCCAGTTTTGGCGGTAGTTCGAAGATCAGTCTCGACTTCCTGTTTCGACCGCACATCTACCTGCCGGCGAAGGCTCCAGGTCTCGATCCCGACGACAGGACATTCGTTGATTTCTGGCTGATCAGCCTGACAACGGATCTCTGGCGCGATCAAAAAAATGCCGGCGCGCCGTGGAAGAGTAACGAGCTGCGCTTCGGAGATTTTGTACTTCGCACCCGTTCCCTTCAGGGACCGTCGAACGCGGCGCACGTCAGGGCGCGACTTTCCGAAATGTTCGATGCCCGCGTTGTCGCCCCCGAGAAGGGCGGCGGACCGCCGAACCTGACGTTTCTTCCCGATTGCGTCTGGGGCCTCAGCCGCGATGGCGCGCCCGCCGCGACCGCCTTCGATAATCGTGTCAGCGCCGGGAAGTTCAGGCTCGGCTGGTACGGGGTACGCGAAGGAATTGCCTTCTTCGGGGGTTTTGCAACCCCCAAGGATCAAGTTGATCTCGATCACCCCTATTTTCACATTGGCGATGCAAGCAATGTACGGGTCGAGATTGCCAATATTACTGCCCCGTCGACCTCGGTGCAGTGGGAAGCGCGACGTGTCTCGTCGCCGCTGTTGCCGAGCGCATTCCAATGCTATTCCAAACTGACGTTTGGCGAGGCCAAACTGACCGTCACCTCGGAGGGCAAGAAGACGGTCGAGGAGGTCCGCGGAGCAAGCCTGTTCCTCGCCGAGACCCTGCTCCCTGGCGGCAAAACGATGCGGCAGACGCTATGGGGTGCTGCCGGGCCGGGAGACAAGTCCAAGGACGAGGATCAGGAGCAGGAAAACATCAATGGTACGCCAGCTTACGAGCTGCGCACCCTGATCGGCCGCCTGCAAGTCGATGCTCCGCCGGTTATCGCCACGGCGCCCGCGACGCAGCAAGACAAGTCTTCCAAGGACGCTGCGGCGGCCGCTCCGACATGCGAGCCTTGCCTGCAACCGGCTTCGCGGGCAAATCCCGCCGGCAACACGACCGGCGATCCGGCCGCCGCGAAGGCTCAGATCTGCTCCGCGGATGGATCCAAGGATTCCAGCGAGAAGTCCCAACCGAAGCAGAACTCCGACATCCTCGCGGCGATCGGTGATCGTACCGCCGTGCGCGACGCATCGATATGGGCGGTTTTTGACCGAGCCGGCGAACCGGCTGCGTTCGTCGCCCGTCGCATCGCCGTCGACCTCACGCTTCGCGGAAGCAATGTTGCGCTTGCTGACGCGAGCCATAGCTCGCTTTGGTTCGATTCCGCGGACCTGCGGTTGCTTTACGAGGATGGCCGCACACTCGACGAGCTGAAGGCGGGAGAATTTCCGCGGTCGCGCGCCTCGAGTTTTGTTTGGGTCGGGCCGCCCACCGGCAAGGAAGTGAACAAGACGACGGCCCAGTTCGATCTGTCGCGCGCCACGTTGACGGTCGCACGCGATGTCGACCTGGTGAAGTTGCGGTTCCGCTTCCTCGACATGAATTTGGTGCTGTGTCCGACACCCGTCATCCGTCCGGCGCATGAGGATTGCCGGGTTATCGAGAGTAGCGGCGTATTGCGCGACGATCGGCCGGTGCTGGTCGCCGAATTCGATCCTCAGCATGTTTTCGAGGAGGCGATCTTCAAGCAGATCGTGCCACCGCCGGACGTGCCGCTCGATCCCGAAAAGGATGACGGGCAGGGCCATAACTATAAGGATTACCTGCGCGTTGCGATTTTAAGCCAGATCGCTTGTTTTGACTTGTCCACCGGAGATGGTCAGGATCATCTGACGAGCTATCGCCAGGGCGTGCAAAAAATAAAAATTGACGCCGCTAACCATGACAATAGTTTGGCTGATGCCTGTAAGGCGTTTTCCGACTTCAGTACGGCGTTTTTTGCGGCCGCAACGGCGGCCGGCTTGCCTAAATGGCAACGGGACTACGTCGGCCCATTCGCGCTCGATCCGGATGCGATGGCGCTCGCCCGCCGTCTTGTGCAGGAAAAGGGCGTGCAGGCGATCAGCAATTCTGTCGACGGCGTATTCAAACGGATTGCAAAATTCATAGCAGACAATAAAGGCGCGTCTCCGCCGGTCCTTGCGCCGGTTCTACCGAAGGGGCCGAACGCCGAATCCGATGCGGTTTATCTGCAAAACGCGCTGAACAACGAAACGATCTTTGAACAGCAGGAGCCGCTTTACGGCGTTTTTCGCGACTTCTATCGCGAGAGTCGAATCAAGGCGCTGCAACCGAATGATGGTCAGCCGGCATCGTCGCTGGATCAGGTGTTGATCGAATATCTCGCCGAATCGAACCGGCCTAGCAAGGACGATCCCAATCGTGCAAATAACGACAAGGACGCGCGCGCAGCCTTCATTGCGAAGATCGCCGATGCGAAGCCCATTGATGGCTTGGTCGAGGCGCGGTTGTCGGGGCGCACTCGCCTTGCATTCCATGTCAACTGTCAGCCGGCGCCCGGTGCTACGCCCGAGGAGGCGAAACTCAATCTGAGTTCGGGCGCGTCGCCTCAGACGCCAGGAAGCGGCGGATTCAGTTATCCGCAGATGCCTTTCACCTTCGACGCGCTCACGGACTGGTCGCGTCATGAGCCGGCGGTCACGCTGCGAGCGAAGAAACTCTTCACGGCCAACGCGAACGGCGTCCTGCCGCCGATCGGCGAGCGCGCTCCCAATCTCGCCGATGGCGATATCCTTGCTTTCCAGGGTTTCACCTCCGGTCAGGTTACGGCCGAGCAGCGGCTTGGTGAAGTACGCGGGTCACTGGCCCGCAAACCCACCGAGTTCGAAACTGCCATCGAGCTTCCGGCGCGGCTCACCTTGTCGACGGCACAGGATGCGATCTGGCTCGCCGACCGAAAGTTGCCGCCGGAGGTGCTGAACGCCGCATCCGGCGACAAGCTCGCTCCATCCAAGCCACCGGCAGCCAAGCCGCAGGTCGGTGAGGTGGTGCTGAAGCCGGGAATGCCTCCGGAACACTCGCGCAAGCCGCTGTGGACTGCCCGGCTGTCACTCGACGGGGCACAGCCCGATTTGCGTATCGTCGATTCGCCGGACTTGCGGCCGCAGGCGCTGACATTGTTGCCCTACAAGGACCGCTTGCCGGGACAAGGCGCACCGCCGCGCGGGCCGCTCGCGCCCTGGTTCATCGGCCCGGAGCAGATGGATGCGAAGACGCTGACGGCCGACTCCGTCAACAACAACCTGCTGGCCCCCGACAAGAGGCGCACCGATACGCCCGATGTCTACTGCAAGCCGCCCGTCAAGGACACCATCTGGCGCATTCTCAAGATGTTGTGCGGACGCGACGGCGCGCGCAGCGGATTGAGCGACTGGCGCGTGTTTCGGGCCGCGCTCGATGCTTACGACCGGCACGAACTGGTGATGTTGTCGTCCGCTTACGGCCTTCCGGTCATCGGCAAGCGCAAGGCGGTGCCACGTACGGACAGGGCCGGCGAACTTGTTTCCGATTCCGGACAGATGGAGCCGGGTGACCGCTTCCCGATACTGGAGGTTGACGACGGCCAAGCAATCCAGCGGCCTCAGCCGTTGCACGTGACCGAGCTTTGGTTGAGCGCGCTTGGCGGTTCGTTGCTCCATGATACCCGCTTCTTTCCGTCAGCTGGCGCCACCGATCTGTTGGGCAGGCAGGTATTCGACGGTTTCTCGATTGAGCGCTGGCGCGCCGAGATCGTGCTGGGGCGGGATATCGTCGGCGAGGTCGTCTATAAGGGCTATCTGTTTCCGTTCGGCCATCGCGCATCGCTCGTTAAATTGACGGAGCGGCTATTCCTGCTGACGGACCAGGGCGTAAAGGCCATCCTGGTGCAGCGCATTTTCCTGCGCGTCGGCCGCAAGTCTCAGGCCTACCCGGTCGTAGGGCAACCGTTCGACGGACGGCTTTGGTGTTCGCAGGACGTGACGATCAAAACGGTGCAGACGCCGGACCTGCGCGACCCCTACGAACAGCCCAAATCCGGTCAGATTGAATCGCCCGAGGGACGGATAGGACTCGGCGATGCGCCGGGACTGGCTTTCTGGCCGCGCGTCAACGAGACCGACGAGGGTCTGGTCAAGTTCGACATTGCGATCGACGGCGCCACGACGTCAGTTCCGCTGATCTTCGTCGACAACATCGCGGCAACCAACGCTGACGCTCTTCGTAATCTTTCCGAACTGTACCGCGAGACCAAGGTATGGCTCGTACGGCGCACCCTTAACATGGGCTTGCAAAGCATTCGCTTTGCTCCGGAATGGACGCCGGGCGATTGCTCGTTGAAGACTCAAACCATCCTGCTCGATGTCCACGGCCGGCTCTCCAGCCTGAACCAGAACTGGACCGGCGACCTCGGCGAGTATCACACGACGCCGATACTGGAGGGCGCCGAACAGCCGCCGTTCTATCCGGCGATGAATTACGCCACCGTGCGTCTTGAGCAAGTTGAGCGATTCAGCGGCGGAAAACCCAGTCCCGTCGACGTGCAATATGACGGGCACTATGTCCGTAAGGGTTTTTCCGATCGGTCAGCGACTAAGCCCGCCAATCCGATGGAGATATTCCTCGACCTGAGAACCACCGTCAGCATGACGATGGGAAACAACGGCGACCGCAGCGGTGCGGTCGGCCGTCCGGATTCCGACATCGTGGCGCTCGGTCGCCGTAACGGCCCGATGGGCGCGAGCGGGACGATCGTCTATGAAACGTCTGCGGGTAGTCCGCCCGCCACCAAGCAAGTGACATTGCCGCCGAAAGCCTCGACCGGCGATGCATTGATCAATCCCGACCCGCAGGGTCCCGACCTTGAGAAGCTACAATCTCTTGCCGATTTCTTCAATGCTGACCCGGCAGCGACCAGCGCATCAACTCCTTCTGCTCCTGCCCCCGTCGCGCCGTCTCAGCAGCTTGTCGTCGGCACTGCGCCACCGAAGAAAACGGATGACCTCGCAAACACCCTGAAGCTCCTGCAGTCGTTCTTCAGCGGCAGCGCCAAGGTCCTCGGTGTTGTCAGCATCAGGGACTTGCTGAGCTTCCTCGGCCTCGATGACCTGATCGGTTCGACTCCGGTGTTGCGCCAGACCCTGCAATTCGGCGCCGGTGCGATCGACGAGGCGCAATCGCTGGTCCAGGACGTCCATGCCCGAATACTTGCGCCGCTGAAGGCGGCGGTCGACAGGCTGAACGCGCAGTGGACTGCGCTTGACCAGAGCCTGAAGCAAAAAATCGGCCCGCGGAGCATGGGGTTGACTGAGGTTTTCCCCGAGGTCTCCAACGGGCTAAAGGATCTGAGTGCGAAGCTCGCGATTGCCCAGGCTGAAAACGACGCGATCCAGCTGACGTCGGATCTGGGCGATATTTACGAGAGCGGCCGGGCCTTCGTTGCGGCGCTGAACCGGATCGCCGCCAATCCTCTCGCACGCCTGAAAACGGCGGCAATTGCCGATATCCAGCTGGTACTGACACAATTCTCGCAGGCCGTGAATATTTTCGACAAGCCGCTCACGGTCGTGCAGGAACAACTCGATGATCTGCTCACCGACTCCGGCCCGCTACTCGCCTGGATCAACGGGCAACTGAATGGTCATGTCGATGAATTCACCGAAACGCTGAGCCTGACACTGGCCGGCCCCGATCTCGTTGCTCTGCTTCAACAGACAGGCCTGACAATCGATGACGAGCTGAGAGTCATCAATCAGAACTTCAAAAAACAAGTCTCCGTCAGGACGGTCGATTTCGTCAATGTGTTGGTAACGGGCGCGTTTGACGGCCGCGATAATCTCGGGCCGGCATTCGACACCTTCCTCGATGAAGTGCAAAAGCAGGCGGGGGATGCTGTCAAGGATGCTAGTAGTGCCATAACGACCAAGCTTCAGGCAACGAAACCTGAGGCCGTCTATATCGTGAACGCCGAGCTCACGGCGTTTGCAAACTCCTTGGCGTCCAAAGCTGCCGTCGACTCTCCGGCGCTGCAAAACGTGGCCAGGGCCGGCCGCATCATTTCCGCAATCTTCAAAGCCGTTCAAAAGCTGAAGACCGATGTCGACGCCGGCAAAATCCACGAGGCTCTCGGTGACCTCGATGCGATCTCGGGCTTGGTGTTCGGCGTCGGCACGGGCCCTTTCAAGCAGCTCGATACGACGTTGTCGGAAGGGTTTAAAGGTCTTCAGAGCGAAGCCACGAAGGAACTCGGGCAGCTCGTCGCCATCACTGTTCCAAATGGCGTCCAGAACTTCTCGAACGAACTGCTGGCATGTTCAAACTACGAAAATGATGTCTTAGCCAGGAAGAAAACAGCAAAGCTGGTTCCCTACCTGCCGGCCAGCGGCGAGCTAATGGCAACGCTCGCCGCAGCCCTGAAGACCCTTGACGGGATCATCGACAATGTCGGCAAGCTAGACGCGGCGCTGAAGGACTCTGGCAATCTGGCGAACATATTAGCCAAGATTAGCCAGTCCGATCTCGACATTATCGTCAAACTGTTCAAGGCAACATCGACCTTCCTCACCGGCGATCCGCCGAAAGACTATGGGCTGCAGGGCGATGTCAGCGCGTTGTACTGTCAAAGCGTGAAGACGCTTGCGCGGGTGCGTGCAGTGCTGACGTTCATTGCGACCAAAGACGTCTGGGACAAAGTCGACCGTCAGTTTGCCGACAATCTTGCGCAATATATTCGCGCCATCGCCGACTCGATGGACGGGCTTGGTACGAAGCTCGTGTCGATGGTTGCCCGGATCGACCGGTTCATCACCGAGCATCAGCAAATCCTCGTCACCGCGGCTTTCCTTGGCGGGGCGGCGGAAGCGGTTGCGAATATTCCGAATCTCGCTTTAACAACCCAAACGCAGTTCGAGAACATAAGGCGCGATCTTGAAAAGGCCGAGCCGGATTTCGTCAAGGCGCTTGCGGGAGCAGTCAATTTCTCTATCAGCGTGCTGAAGGGCGCAGCGTCATTTGCGGAAAGCCTAGCCAACCGTTTTTCGGACAGCCTGGCGACGGTTCGATCGGGGCTCGGCAGCCTCGGGGTCAATCTCGACCCCGAGCTCAGTGCCATGGTTGAAGCCGTTGCCAAATTACGTTCGACGCTGGATTCGCTTCGAACCTATCAACCGATTCCTGCTGCCGCGATTCCGCAGAAATTTCCGGATCTTCTGACGGCTAAGGTGTCAACAGACGGTGCGGTCGACGTGAGATCGCTGCTTGGCGATCTAAAAGGCAAGTATGTTGTTCTCTCCGGGCAATTGTCGACGGCCGAGGCCAAGGCGATCGCCCAGTGGCGCGCCTTACAGGCGCGGGCGTCGGGATTGCCATGGACGCTGGAAGGCGCGTTGTTCACGAAGCTGCAGCCCTTGCTTTCTGACATTGCGACAGCCTACGCGACGCTGAAGAAAAATCGCGATGACGTCATCGATAAGGTGGCGAGCCCGCTGTTCAGCCTGGAAACGCAGCGGGCGCTGCTTGCGCCGCCAACCTACTACCCGCCACTCGCCAATATCCTTGATCCGACCATTTCGGTCGGCGTCCTTAAGGACAAAGATCGCCTCAAGGAGGAGGTCGACGTCCTGAACGCCGCGGCGAAGTATAAGTTTCCGGACAAGCCTCCGGCGGCCGCCGATTTCGACAATCTGCTGCGTTTCGTCTCCAGTTGGAGCGGGAACAACGCTGACAAGTCGGCGCCGCTGCAAATTGCGGATCGGGTAAGAGACCTGGCGGCGCAGGTCCTCAAAGGCGAGATCCTGTCGCTGATCGACGTCGCTGCATTCCGCGATGCGATCCAGGATGCGATTGCGCAGCTGATCCCGACCCGCGCCGTCTTCTCCTACGATTTCTCCAAAGTCGTCACCGAGCCTCCGAGCGATTCCTCGATCTTCCAGGCGCAGCTCGGAGCCGCATTCGTGCTGTCGATGCGCCTCACGGTCGAGTTGCTCAAGCCGCAGCAGTCCGACTTCCAGGTCACGGGTTCGTTGGGCGCCTTCGACATCAAACTTGTCGGGGATTTCATTGACGCCCTGACGCTTCATTTTGGCGGCGCCAGGTTCGAGTCGCGCGGCGATGCCAAGCCGCGCTTCGACGTCTCCTATGTCAGTTATGAGATCGGCGAGGCGCTGGAGTTCGCCAAGGAGATCGAGGACTATCTGACGCCCAGCAACGGCAGCGGCGTGCATATCGGGCCGCTGGATCGCACGCTTGGCCTCGAGGCTGGCTACGGCATCAATCTCGGCAGTATCGGGGTTGGCGAGGTATCGTTCTTCAATATCATCCTCGACGTCTCGGCCGAACTGCCGTTCACCGACAGCGAGGCGCTTTTCAAGACATCGCTCGGCACCCGGCTCACGCCCTTCACGATGAGCATTTTGCCATTTGCAGGGTCGGGCTATTTCGCGATTTATTCGGCGGCCGACGGCATTCGGGGCTTTGAGGCCTCCTTCATGTTCGGTGGCGGTGGATCTCTGCAGTTCGGTCCGTTGGCAGCCGAGGTGCAGATCCAGGTCGGCACGTTCATTCGCGTTCTCAAGGTCGACGGCGTCAATTCCACGGAGCTCTACGGCACGTTCCTGGCAGCCGGCGCCGCCAGCATCTGGATCTTCCATTTTGCCGCCACTCTCTACGTGTGCCTCGGAGCGGACGCTTCCGGCAACATGTTTGGCGAAGCCACTTTCAGCTTCTCATTCTCGTGCGGGTTCATCCATTACAATTACTCCGTCACGGTTTCTCACAACGAACCTCCAATCGGCGGCGGCAGCGGCGGCAAGCAAGGATTGTTGGAAGAAGCGCCGCGGCGCGTCCAGTTCGCCGCCTTGACCGATCCTTCGGTGCTGTCCGACGCGCCGCTGGCCGCATTCGCACAGGCGGATTACGGACCTGCTTCGGCGACTGGAACAAAGCCGAAGCCAGTCAAAAAGAAGCATCCGGTAACTCCGGTCAAGTCCGTCGAACCACATTCCGATCAAACTGCCGACGTCGTATCGAGAGCGATCTGCCAGTCCGACGACTGGACGACGTTCTCGTCATATTTCGACGCCGGATTATTGCCAACGGAGCACTGAGATGCCACCCGACGTACCCGGCCAGGGAGATGGCGCCCGCGTCGTTCCGTTCATGCGTTTAGTCCCCAACGGGGTGACGAAGAGCGGCAAGCTCAAGGCGACGTTGATTGTCACGCCGCAGGCGGCTACGGGCGCAGATGGCTTTCCAATTGCGGAATGGCCGAGTCAGATCGTCGACCACCTGAAAAAGCTCTCCAAAGAGGCCAACGAGACCGCCACCGCTGCCGACAAGGGGGCCACAACGAGGTTCAGGCTCCGAATTTGCGGGGCAGATCCTTGCACCATCGGGATCACGTCCACGGTGGACGCGACGTTCAGCATCACTTTGGCCAATGCTAAGGAAATCAAAGAAGTCGTCGCCCTCTGGAAGAAAGCAATCGAGGGCGACGTCGTCATGCCCAGCAACCCTTGGACGACATTGCGCGACGATATCAATCGATCGATGACCGGCACGACGCATGACGCCAAACAGATGCGAGATAAGTATGGCGACGTCGTTCCCATGACTGACGACAACTTCCACGACTCCGGCTCGATCATAGCCGCGCCGCACGATCCTACGAGAACATCCAATATCAGAGGCGTGGTCGCCAACGCGCAGGCGAAATTTGCGACGGAGACGGAAGCAGGCCGCGCGCAACGCATTTCGGCGAAATTCGGGTCGGGGCCTTACTTGCCGGGGGACCCGTGGGACGATTCGGAGAAGATCGACGACGGCGCCGACGTCAAGAACAAGGATGATGCCCTGACCACCGGTTCGGTGTCCACGCCGCGTTCCGACAAAGAGGTCGCGGATGACCTGAAGAATAAAAGAAAGCAAAAGCTCTACGACAGACTGAAGGCGTCGATCACGAACACCGACGTTGACAGGGGTCGATCCGCGCAAAGCTTCAACGCCGTGCAGCGTTATCTGGGAATCCCCGGCGCACCAGCAGCGCCGGCGCCTGCGGCCGCGCCCAAAGCGCCTGATCCACCGTCGCTGGTCGCGCCGAAACAAAACGTGCATGGTCGTTCGACCATAAAAGATCGGGCCAGCCACATATACGGTTCCTGGGCGCAACGATCCTCTCCTGCGCTGAGCCGGTCCGCCAATGGCATGGTATGCACGAGCCCGGACGCAGCTGCCCGGATACATGGGGTCTACTACAGTCTCCAGGGAGACCCCATTCTTTCCCGCTTCTTCGGCTTCGCGTTCGAGATCGAGTTCAACAGGCCTGGCGCATTGCTGTCTGGTGGCAGCCTCTGGTTGGCGGCTGCGGACGCCACGGAACAGATCTGGACCAAGGCATCCTACTATGAGTCCGGAACCGGCAAGTATTTCTGGCCGGCTTCCCGCTTCGAAGGGAATTCGCAAGCCGAAGCGGCGCTCGCCGTTGAACAAACCAATGGCGTATTCAATCTCGGGCTCAATTACGATCCTGCCACACCCGCAAGCGGCCCACGCTACGACCTGACATCGCTCGACGTGCGTGGCGCGGTTTCCGGTGCGCGCAACGCTCAGGACCTCGGTCAGCGTTATCATACGATCGGGTGGACGTTGCTGGATCGCGGTCGTGCGGACCAGACCGCCCGCGACCTTGCGATATCGGATGCGCAGAATGAGGCCCGCAAAGCCGGCGGCGTGCTGGTGCTTCACGCCGAGGAACTGACCGTCGGTCGTCGTCTTGACGTCAAGGCATGGCGCGCCGACGGCGGGGAGTGGCGCAGTCTGATGAATCGCTTTGTCGAGTTCACGAATCTGACGGGCGAGGTCAAGTCGTACCTCGACAGGATCGTTATCGACCGTAGGCGCGAGGGAAGGATTCTGGACGAGTCCTCGTTCCAGTTGATGGCGCGCTCGATGCCGACACTCACGGCCGACGGCCAGGGTGACCAAAAATCGCGCCCCGTCGAAGCGGTGGTCGAAGAGGCGATCCAGACCTGGGATGGAACGCCGCTGGCGGTGCTGGCGCGTAAGAGCGGCGGATCGACGAGTTGTGAAACGTCGGTGCTTCCGATCAAGCGTGCCTACGACCTCCCACGCGAGTCGCTGTCACACCTGCGACCGCCGCCGTTGCGTTACGGGGTCGGCTACATCTTCGGCATCCGCTCTGTATTTCTCGGCGGCGGTTCGCCGACAATTGACGAGGCGCGCCAGCTTTATGATGACAAGCAGGGCGCCTTGACCCTGCCGCCGAGCGAAAACTGCAAACCACGTCCTCGCCAGTATCTTCGCCACGAGGGGATCGACGCGCCGATCCTCATGCTGCCGTCCGCCCTCGTCGTAAAGCAGAACGGCAAGTCCGACGTCATGGGTTTCGAACCGCCCGGACAGGCGATCGTTCGGTCGCTGACGCCGTCGGATCCAGTCCCGCCCGGCGAGCCCTCACCCGGGTACATCGGAGTGGCCGATCGGGTCGAACCGCACGAAACCCTGCGGGTCTTTGTCGCTCCTATGGTCGGATTCGATTTTGCATCCCGTCACCGGGTGTTTGATGACACCAAAACCGCCGCTGCGATCCTGCGCGGCGGGTTGTTGGACGTCGATTTCGACGAGGAGAAGCCGCGGTTTCCGGTGGCCGTCGTCAAGCGAAATCCCGGGTTCAACGGCGAAAAGCTGGTTTACCGGCGGGAAATCGGATGGCCGTCGGCGGTTAAGGATCCCGATAGTGATGGTCTGGGCGCTACCGTCTTCAAGCCAAGACCGCCAGCCAACCGCAAGCCTGCACATGGTTACCTTCCTGATCCGGCGGCGCAGACGATGTCGCTTCGGCTGCGCATTTGCGGCGCGGACAACTACCTCGAAGGCGACGTTCTTGTGGATTTGTACGGCAAGGGCATCACCTATCCCCACGCGCTGCCGCTTGCCGTAACTGTTAAGAAGTGTCCCACGCGCACAGCCTTGGCGAAGAAGATCACCGACGTCGTGACCGGAGATGGCACCGCCATCATGCGCCTCGGTGAGAACGGCAAAGTCGTGCCGGATTCGACCGGGAAGGGTGTTCGTGTTCGCCATCTGACGATTTTGCTTGCGCCCGCCGAACAGTTCGACCTCGAGGTCACATGCCTCCCGACCTGTAGCAAGCTGACCGAATGGTTTTCCCTGCCGGAAACGATCGGCGTGCAGCTTCTGACCGCGAAGGATAATGATGCAATCAAGAAAGACCTGATGGATTGCTGTGGCGATCTGCCGTTGTTGGCCGATCTGATAGCCGCCAACAGTGGGCCGGCGTCACGCGCCGGCCTGACCGGAAAGGCGCCCCCGACCCCGCCCGGTATCGAGGCGATCTCAAAAGGTTTGCTATCTTGCATCCAGAACAAATGGCCGCTGACCGAATTGGCGAGCCCGACCACTTTGAGGGTGATGCATGCCGTCAACGCGCCGAAAGACGCGCCGTCGCTTCAGTCACTGAAGATATTGCGTCCCGGCAGCCTGGAGAGCGTCAAGCCGGCGCCGCCCAAGGCGGACGACACAAAGCCGCAGGCGCCGGCCGTTGCGGCCTGTCCGGCGGCGTTCTGCTCGACGGATCCAGACCTTGTCCCAGGCTCCGCCACCATGCTGATGAGTGGCGAAATCCTCGTCGATCTGGAACAGGCTGACACGATCGACATCGTCGCCACCGTCGTCAACGCGAGCGGCAAGCCGTTTGATGACGCAAATCGCGGACGCGGCATTTTGGCTAAGCGCACCGGTCAATGGCCGAGGTTCACATCAAATGACGGCAAGCAGCGTTTGCCGGTTCCAGTCAAAAGCGTGCTTGGCTTTGATGTCGATCCCGATGGAAAAACGAACCTGCTGCACGAAGTCATCACCCTCTTGCGCATCCAGAGTCTGCCCGATCCTCGCGCTGCATGTAACAGCAAGGTCGACGGCGCTCCGCAGCCTTTCAAGCCGCTCCGGGGAAGATTGACGCCGCTCGATCTTCGCGCGCTGCATCTTGCCGCCATCTCCGGCAGCACGATCACGCTCCCGATTGCCCTGCCGCCGGGCGCGACCGCGCCGCCGCCGAAAGATGATGGTACGCCGTCACATACGCGGACCATCAGCGTCACCCGCCCGCATGAGCTCTCCGATACTAGAGCCCGTCAGTTGGAACTGCGTGCGGTGGCGTTTTCGCGCTTTGCCGCCCCATTCGAGACTGCTCCGCGGTTTTCCGCGGATGGCGAAGAGCATGTCCTTCACCGTCGTCAGCCGTTGCAACCGCAGGACCAGACTCATACCGGGGCAAGCGTTTCGGTCTGGAGCCCGTCGACGGAACGCCCTGCGGCATGCGCAGCCAAGACCCCAACGCCGTTCTTCTCGATCAATCGCTGCGCCAAGCCGCACAAAAAAGGCGTGATGCAGGTTCTGGAGCGTGACAGCGGCGTGCGGCTGCGCTTTGACCGAGGGATGTTTTCTTCCGGCGAGGGCGAGCGAATCGCCATCGTGCTATGGCCGCCGAATATCCGCGAGCAGTCGCTGATCGGACTTGATCAGAACTGGGTCTATGTCAGGGAGCGCTGGATGCAGCTTTCCAATTTCGACGATGCCGATCTCGGGGACGGCGGCAAGTTCATTTCGCGTTGGGGCGGTGATCCCATCCGTTCGGATCCCGAGCCTCAAAAGGGTTTCTTCATGCCCTGGTCGGCGTTCGATTTCTTCGACGACAACAAGGACGCTGAGAAACGGCCGCACGATCCGCAGTATGTCGGGTCGGCCCGCATGCCCGTCTGCGCGCCCCCGACCGAAGACAAGGGCGCAACGAACAACGCGGGTAAAGACAAGAAAGGCCCGGTCATCGAAGGGTTTCTCGAAGTGTCATTGCTGACGTTCGAACCTTACTTCGATATTGACCGGGAGGAGTGGTTCGTCGATGTGCCGATAAGACTGGCCCGAGCCTCGGATCCGTTTGTCCGATTCGGACTGGTTCGCTATCAGCCGAATTCCGTTTGCGATGACTTGAAGGTGTCTCCACCCGTTCGGGTCTGGACCCAGTTGCCACCGCGCCGACATGTGAGCGTGACCAATAAGGCGGTCGAGAAGGCTGACAAGGCGGTCGAGAAGCCTGACATATCCGTGCAGGTGCTGGTGCGAGGTCAGGCCTCCGACGGCGTAAAGCCAATTCCAGCGTCCCTGCAGTATCTGCTCAAGGACCCCGATGATCCCAAAACTGCAAAGGACCCCAAGAAACCGAAGGCCCCCACGCCTAGGGAAGTGTGGGAACGGCTGCAACGGCCGAAGATGACGTTGCGGCTGGTGCATGAGGCAGCGTCGACGAGCTTCGGCCGCCAGCAAACCGATGTGCTTCAGGACGAGCCGCCCTCAGCCATGCCCAAGCCCGTGAACGGCGAGATGCTATGGACGCTTGATACGACAATTACGGCGGCGCGCATCGGGGATCTGGGGCCGGGACGGATTTTCGCGATAGTCGAGGAGGTCGAGGAGCGTCTGGCCGCGAGCTATCCGAATGAACCGATCGAACTTATGCAAGTGCTCAAGGCGGAATCGCTTCGCGAGTCGGGGCCGCGTTTTCTTGCCAGGATCCCGTTTCTCGATGTGTAAAGAGCCTGATCGGTTCAGGTTGCAACAAGAAAGGCCACCGGAGCATTTTATAGTCTGCCGTCAGTCCAGCCTGTTCAACAATGAGGATGTATTGAGATGACTAGAAATCTTTTCCTTCCTGTTGCGGCGGCTGCCGCAATGTCTATTTTGCTAAGTGCGGAAGCCCGTGCCACACCCGACTGCTGGGGAGTGATCGCCTTGAATGCGGCCAAGGAGAAGACAGCCAGGATCACCTGCTCCGATGACAAAGCGCCTGGTAGCGCGGCATCCTATAAGTGCAGCTTCACCTGGAAAATGAAAGCCAAGGGCTCAGGGCAAATTTTCACGTTGTCTGGTTCGTTTGTGTCGGGCAAAGGCGATTCCAATGTCGTGCGATACGAAGAGAGCCGTCTTTCAGATGGTTCTCAAATTGATGACGAGGCCGATGGAATGTCCATGTCGTGTGCTGCGCAATAGCTCGTGATGCCGCTATCGATTTTGCACTTCAGGTGTCCTGAACTAAGCAAGCAGCTATTTACTGATTAATCGGTCCGGGGAGGGCGAGCTGAAATGGATTACCCGTGCAACGATCCCCATGTCATCTACACTAATGGCGGAGATGAGACGAAAAATATTACAGTCACACTCGTAGACCATTGCGGTGGGACAACAATAATATCTGTTCTCACTCCGGATAGCACTCCTGTTTTTGAGAAAGAACTGTCATCTGCCGGCGACGTCGCTTTAACTGTCAAGCCAGGTTACGAGGTTCATGTGTCCTGTAACGGTGGCGATGTTTTGCATCAGCATAATGATTGTGAGATCTCATATGTTGAGACTTAAGTGTTAGGCAGCTTTTGCCGTTGCCGATCTCGAGGCGCCGTCGTGATTCCGAGCAGAATTACATAGTTGGCTCGAGCGGTCGAGGAGACTTCGACGACCGAGCGGCATGATCCGTTGGTCCCGAGTTCGCAGCCGGCCGAGTAATCGAAGCTGCCGTTCGTATGCCAAAAAGGTCTGGACGTCCTCCCAGCGGTCGGCCACGCTCCAACCGCGGTGCGACTGGGTGCAGCGCGGCGGTTTCTCCGCTGAAAACCGATCAGCAGTGAAATCCTGATTCGGACGTAGCTCAAACGGTAGGTTTTGGCTTGGAAATGTCAAAAATGCCTTATGGTTCAATGGAGGTTGACTGTCACTCTCTCCGCACCTAACGATCAGCACTGTTCTGGGCGCGCCATTCGGCTTTGATTTCCCTATATTTTCCACAATGCGATGCGGCTTGATCCGCCGCAGCGCACGGAGCAGATCAAAACTCAAGGTCGAGGTCTTTCGCGACCCGGCCTTTGCGACGGATGAGTCTCGTGCCGAAGTCGTCTTCGAGCGCCACCTCCGCCAGCGCGTACTCGATAAGCTCGGTGTCGGACGTTATGCCGGATTTTTTCTTCGCGGCTGCCACCAGATCTCGGCAAACGCGGCCACCGATCCGACGGTTCTCGCCACCGAGCAGACCAAGTTTCCGTGCCGTTTCCAAGACCGCACGCCGCCTAACGTTCGGCTGTACCGGTACGCTTGGACTGTAGCGGGTCGACTTCAAAATGATAGATCTCCTGCTCGGAAAATAGAGATTTGGCTAACGGGTTCAACGTCCTTATGGCGCAAAAGACGTCAATCTTTCCCGGCCCGACGAACAACTCGGAAAACAAACTGCCGAACCCACGGGGGTCAAGGACGAGCTTGCGGGATCACCTCAAAGGACTCCGATGGAGACACGATCACAGCTATCCGGCTCGGATTGACCCAAACTGGAGTCCAAGGGAACCACTAACCCCGGACTGAACACCAAAACCATTTTGCGGCCAGACCCAGACCAAATGGAAACGACAGATCTAGCCAGGGTCTCTACCGGATGCGTACCGTGATGGCCCAGTCCAAGAGCTTGTACCTCCCGGCACTAACAAACGCGGCTCCTTCGCAGACAATACTAGCGGCGAACGAATCCTTGCTTCCAACGCAAGGATTCGATTGGGGGTAGCTCAGGGGCAGCCAAACTGGTACGGTTCGTTGGTACAGAGCGTTTCCGCCGACTGGTGAAATAGCCCCTATTTCAAGGCACTTTTGCTGGGTTTGAAGGAGTCCCTCCCTCTCCGCCATCTCAAGAAACCCGCCCCGCTAGCACCGTCCGTACCGTCGCCACGAACGCCTGCGCCGCCGGCGACAGCGATCGGCCTTGCCGCTGCAGCAGCGACACCGGTCGCGTGATGGCCGGCCGCACCAGAGGCCTTGCGATCAGGGTCGGAAACTGATCGGCCGGCAGCATCGTGGCGGGAAGAATGGCAAGTCCCAGCCCCTGAGCCGTCATGGCGAGCGCGGTGTTGATCAGCGCGACTTCATGGGTGGGCGTGAGCCGCTTGCCCTGCGCGCTCAGCGCCAGATCGATTTGCATGCGGATGCGCGTCTCGCGCCGCATCGCGATTGTCGGCCGCTCGGCCAACTCGTCCCATGTCAGCGACGGCTGCGCGGCGAAGTCGGCTGTGCGCCGGCCGATCGCACTCAGCCTGCCGCGGGTCAGGGTCTCGATCGTCATCTCAGGCAATTCACCTTCCACGCTGCCGATCGCGAATTCCGCGTCCGTCGACATCATGCGTGGAACGAGATCGTCGGCCGCCATGTCGCGCATGTCGATCTCGATGTCAGGAAAGCCTGCGCGGAATTTTGCCAGCACCGGCGGCAGCAGCGCCGAGGCCGCGCCGGCCGACGCCAGAAACGCAACGCGGCCGGCGCGCGCCTGCGCGAGGTCGCGCATGCGTCGTGACAGGCCGAGCGCATCGCTCAGCATCCGTTCGGCGGATTGATAGGCCTCGTCGGCCGCCGGCGTCGGCTGCACGGAGCGCGTGGAGCGGTCAAACAACCTGACGCCGAGCTGGACCTCGAGCTGCTGGATCAGGAGGCTTGCGGCGGATTGCGTGATTCCCAGCTCGCGCGCCGCCCGCGTGATGCTGCGCGTACGATACACGCCGGTAAAGGCCCGCAGCTGCCGCAGGGTGACGTTCATAGGCAAAGCTCATGAATTGATGAGTTCTTTCCGGCTAATCTTATAGCCGAGCCTGCAATAAAATGCATGCTGCGCAAGCGGCAAAGTTCGCGGCCTTGGGATGGAGACAGACCGTGAGGACACAGGTCCTGATCGTGGGTGCCGGCCCGGTCGGATTGACCGCGGCGATGGATCTGGCCTCGCGCGGCATCGACGTCGTCGTCGCCGAGATCCGCCATGCCGGTGATCCGCCCAACGTCAAATGCAATCACGTGTCGGCGCGCTCGATGGAAGTGTTCCGGAGGCTCGGCGTGGCGACAAAGCTGCGCGATGCGGGCCTGCCCGCGGACTTCCCGAACGATTGCTCCTACCGGACCACGGCGACCGGCATCGAGCTCTGCCGTATCGACATTCCTTCCCGCGCGCGCCGCTACAGCGCGACCGGCGGCCCCGACACCTGGTGGCCGACGCCGGAGCCGCCGCACCGGATCAATCAAGTCTATCTCGAGCCGATCCTGTTCAGCCACGCCGCCGCCCAGGCGGGCATCACTATTCTGGCGCGCACGGAAATCACTGAGATCGAGCAGGACGATGACCACGCGGTTGCGCGTGCGCGCAATCTCGACAGCGGAGAGACGCTTCGAATCGAAGCCAGTTTTATCATCGGGTGCGACGGCAGCCGCTCGTTGGTTCGCAAAGCGATTGGAGCAAGCCTGTCCGGAACGCCGGTGATTCAGCGCGTACAATCGACCTTTATCGAAGCGCCGCAACTGAAGGAGTTGATGGGGGCGCACAAGCCGGCCTGGATGGTGCTGTCGCTCAACCCGCGACGCTCGGGCACGACGGTGGCGATCGACGGTCACGACCGCTGGCTGATCCACAACCACCTCAGGCCCGACGAGCCCGAGTTCGACTCGGTCGATCGCGACTGGTCGATCCGCGCCATTCTCGGCGTCGACGAGCGTTTCGAATACAAGATTGTCAGCAAGGAAGACTGGGTCGGGCGCCGGCTGGTGGCCAATCGCTTCCGCGACCGCAGGGTATTCATCTGCGGCGACGCCGCGCATCTGTGGATGCCCTATGCGGGCTATGGCATGAACGCCGGCATCGCCGACGCCGTCGATCTCTGCTGGCAATTGGCGGCGCATCTGAACGGCTGGGCGTCCGCTGCGATGCTCGACGCCTACGAGGCAGAGCGCCAGCCCATCACCGACCAGGTGTCGCGCTTTGCGATGGACCACGCGATGAAGATGATGGCGCAGCGCGGCGGCGTATCGGCGGAGATCGAGGACGACACGCCGCGGGGCCACGCGGCGCGCGCGGCACTGGCCAAAGCAGCCTATGATCTCAACGTGCAGCAATATTGCTGCGCCGGATTGAACTTCGGCTATTACTACGACACCTCGCCGATCATCGCTTATGATGGCGAGACCCCGCCGGTTTACGCGATGGGCAGCTTCACCCCCTCCACCGTGCCGGGCGCACGCGCGCCGCACGTTTTCCTGCGCGACGGGCGATCACTCTACGACGCATTCGGTACGGGCTACAATCTCTTGCGGTTCGATCCGGCGATCGATGTGGCACGATTGCAGTCCGCCGCAGAAGCGCGTGGCGTTCCGCTCACACTGATCGACATCGCGCCGGACGAGGCCAACGGCGCCTATGCCGAGAAGCTCGTGCTGGTGCGGCCCGACCAGCACATCGCCTGGCGCGGGCAGGCGACGCCTGAAGATCCACAAGCATTGTTGGCGCGTCTCACCGGCGTGGCGGCGTAAGCAATTCATAAAAGAGACCAGGGAGGAGAGCGTGTTTCACGTTGCAAGGCGCCGCATTCTGGCCGTGCTGTCGGGTGCGGTTCTCGCCGCGTTGCCGCTACAGGCAGTCGACGCGGCCTATCCGGAGCAGTTGATCAAGATCATCGTGACCTTCCCGCCCGGCGGCAGTGCCGACACCGTCATCCGCGCGCTCGAGCCGCTCGTCACCGCCGAGCTCAGGCAGAGCCTGGTGATCGAGAATCGCGCCGGGGCCGGGGGCAATATCGGCATGGCGGCTGTCGCGCAGGCCAAGCCCGACGGCTACACGCTCGGCGTCGCGCCGGCGGGCGCGCTGACGGTGAATCCGCACCTCAATTCGTCGATGCCGTTCGATCCGAAGGATCTCGCGCCGATCACGCTGCTTGCGGAAATTCCGTTCGTGCTGGTCTCGTCGGCCGACATTCCCGCGCACAACGTTGCGGAGGCGATCGCACTCGCCAAGGCGAAGCCCGGCGCGCTGTCGATCGGCCATGGCGGCAATTCGACGGCGATGCATTTGACGGCCGCGCTATTCACGCAGAAGACCGGGATCGACATGGAGCTGGTCCCGTATCGCGGCACGGCGCCGGCGTCGGTCGACGTTCTCGCAGGCCATGTGCCCTTCGCGGTGCTGGACATTCCTGCGTCGATGCAATTGATTCTCGACGGCAAGCTCAACGCAATCGGCGTATCTTCGGCACGCCGTGTTCCGTCCCTGCCCGACGTGCCGACGCTCGCCGAGAGCGGCATTGCGGGCTTCGAATCCGTCGGCTGGTTCGGGCTGGTCGCTCCTTCAGGCACGCCTCCGGACATCGTCGTCAGACTGAATGAGGCCTTCGTAAAAGCCCTGAAGGACCCATCGGTGGCCGGGAGGATCCAGACCCTCGGCGCAGAGCCCGCCCCGACGTCCCCGGAAGAGTTTGGCCGCTTCATTCAGAGCGAAAGCGCGAAATGGGGCAAGCTGATCAGCGAGGCCGGCATCAAGGCGAACTAGCGCTGCCGTTTCGAGTTACGTTGACAATGCACAAAGTTGCGCGGCGCGCCCGACCATGAGCGCGCCTGAACTAGGTAGCGTGTCACACGAACTGGAAGCGCCGCCCAGCCGCGTCCGCTTCGATGAGCTCAACAGCGTCAGTGCCGATCAGGCGCTTTGCAATGATGACATCGTGCTCCTGTTTTGCCCGACGTGTCAAACGCCGCGCGAGGTCATCCGAAGTCGCCGACGCTGCGGTCGCCATTTATATCTCTGCCGACCTCCGAAAGCGTGATTGGAAACCTGGCGGCAGTGTCGCCAACAACTAGCTACAGTGTCGATTCCGACCCACCTCCACCCGGCGTGCGCCGCTCTCCAAATTTTACCCACCGCATCAGATGCTTCGCCGGCTGCAGCGCGCCTCGCGCCGGCAGCCGCCGTCTACTGTGCATGGGGTTGTTTTCGACTTTTTTGTCGTCAGACCGGGGAATGCCCCTCAGCGCGGTGATAGGTTGAACCTGCCACCGGCGCGATTCGACCAACATCCCGCGGCCGGCAGGGAGCCAGCCGCGGGCCAGCCGTCAGGTGATCCACGACGATGTTCGACAAGACCTACCGGCAGCGCCTCGAAGCTGATCTTGCGCAATGGGAGGCCGATGGCGTGATTGCGCCGGCGGCCGCCGCCTCCATTCGTCATGCGCTGCCGCCGCTTTCGCCGGGCATCAACATCGCGGTGATCGTTGCCATCGTCGGCGGCCTGTTGATCGCGGCCGCCTTCCTTGCCTTCGTCGCGGCGCATTGGACCGAGATCGCGCGGCTGTTGCGGTTCGCGATCCTGCTTGCCGGCATGGTCGTCGCCGGCGGCCTCGGCGCGTGGTTCGCGGCGACCGGCCGCATTGTTCTCGCCGACCTCTGTTCGAGCATCGGCGCGATCATCTTCGGCGCAGGCATCGCGCTGGTCGGCCAGATGTATCATCTCGGCGACGATTTTGCCGGCGGCATGCTGTTGTGGTCGATCGGCGCATTTGCCGCGGCACTGCTGACCGGCTCGCGCGGCGCGCTTGCGGTCGGGCTCGCGGCCGCCTGCATCTGGACCTGCATGCGCGTCTATGATGCGCCGGACGCCCTGCATCTTCAATTCGCGGTGGTCTGGCTGATCGCCGCCGCGCTCGCGTTCGCGTGGAATTCCCGCGTCGCTGCCCATCTCGTCGCGATCGCGGTGCTGCCGTGGTGGATCGCGACGTCGCTTCGCTTCGACTTCGAAGGTGTCCAGCCGTCCTTCGTGCTGGCGAACGGCGCGGCCCTGCTGTTCGGCGGCGGGCTCGCGATCGCCGCCGTGCCGTCGCCGCGGGCGCACCGGCTTGGATCCGTCCTGGCGATCTATGGCGCGTTCGCGCTGGCCGTCGTCGCCTTCCTGGAGGTGGCAACGGTCGACGATCTCTTCCGCCTTAGGACAAGCACGACCGCGGCCCAACCATCGTGGGCGATCATGTGCGGCGTCGCGGGTGTGGTGCTCGCGCTCGCATCCGCCGGCGTGACCAGGCGTGCCGGCGAAATCCTCGCGGCCTGCGCGATCGGGCTCGTGCTGCTCGCTGCGCCGATCTGGCCGGCATCTGCGGCGGGCGAGCCCTGGTTCGCTTATGCCGCGCTGCTCTGCGCCATGCTGTGCCTCGTCGTCTCCGGCGTGCTCGACGATGTGCGTCCGCGGATCGTCGCCGGCTGGCTCGGTATCGCCGGCGTCATCGCCGCGATCACCTGGGCGGTGAAGGGCTCGCTGCTGCGCCGCTCGGCCTTCCTGGCGGTGGCCGGCGTCATTGCCGTCGTATTCGCAACCGCACTCAATCGCGCGCTGCCGAGGGCTGAACGATGATCAAGCTCGCCGCGCTATGGCAGCGTATCCCGAAGCCCGTGCTGTTCGGTGCCGCCATCCTGCTGCAATGCGCGCTGCTGGTTCTGATGGTTGCCGACCGCGTGAAAATCCTGCGCGAGGGCCGTGAGGTGACCTTGCAGACCCGGCCGCTCGATCCCCGCGATCTCCTGCGCGGCGACTATGTCGTGCTCGGCTACGACATCTCGCAAGTACCGGCAGGTGCACTCGCCGGCCAGCCGACCGCCGAGCGTAACCCGACCGTGTTCGTCAAGCTCGCGCCTGACGCTGGCGGCCTCTATCAGGCCGTTTCCGTGCATGCCGCGCCTGTGACGGTCACGGCGCCCGACGTGCTGATCCGTGGCCGCGTGGTTTATTCCTGCGGTTCGAGTGGCCGCACCCTCTGCGACAAGCTGCAGATCAGATACGGCCTCGAAAGCTATTTCGTGCCGGAAGGCGAGGGCAAGACGCTCGAGCAGGCCCGCAACCAGCAAAAGCTGCGCGTCGTCGCCGCCGTGCTGCCCTCAGGCCGCGCCGCGATCAAGCGGCTGCTGCTCGATGGCCAGCCGGTCTATGAGGAGCCGTGGTACTAGCGGTTAGGCTGCGCGCCCAGCGCTCGCCGCAGCACGTCCCAGATCCGCGGATCGCTCATATGCGCCACGTTGAAGCGCATGGAATTCGACGCCGATTGCGACACGCTGAACACGTTGCCGGGCGCGAGCACCACGTCCTCTTCGAGCGCGGCGCGTGCAACGGCGGTGGCATCCTGCCCGTCGGCGAGGCCGCACCACAGGAAGAAGCCGCCGCGCGGCATCAGCCAGGGCTCGATGCCCAACGCCCCGAGTTTTCGCGCGACGTCGCGTCGCGTGCGCGTGAGCTTTTGCCTGAGCTCGTCCATATGCTTGCGATAACTGCCGCCGGCCAGAACCTTGGCGATGATCTCGGTCGCGACCGGGCTCGGGCCGCCGAAGCTGGTGGCGACCTGGAGGTCGACGAGATGCTCGACCCAGTCGGCACGCGCGGCAATATAGCCGCAGCGAACCGAGGCCGAGAGCGTCTTGGAGAAGCTGCCGATCCGGATCACGCGGTTCAGTCCATCCAGCGCGGCAAGGCGCGGCGATCGCTCCGGCTCGAAGTCGCCAAAAATGTCGTCCTCGATGATGGTGAGGTCATGCGCGGCGGCCGCGGTCAACAGCCGGTGCGCGGTCTGGAGGGAAAGCGTCGCGCCGGTCGGATTGTGCAGCGCTGAATTGGTGATGTAGAGCCGCAGCCGCTCGCCGTTAAGAATCTGTTCGAAGCGCGCGACATCAGGGCCCGACGGCGTGTAGGGCACGCTGACGATGTTCGCCTGATGCGCGCGCAGCAGCGCACGGAAATTGAAGTAGCAGGGATCATCGACCAGCACGGTGTCGCCGGGACGGAGCAGGAAGCGGCAAATCAGGTCGGTTGCCTGCGTGCCCGAACCCGTCAGCATCAGCTGGCCGATCGAGACCTCGATCTCGTCCTCGGCGAGGCGCGCGAGAAGCAGCCGGCGCAGCGCAAGCGAGCCGGATGTCGAGCCGTAATTGGTCAGCACGCTCGCGTCGGTGCGGGCAAGCGCGCGGGCGGCGCGCCGCAACGCTGCTTCCGGCATCCACTCCGGCGGCAGCCAGCCGCAACCGGGTTTTGGCACGGCCGCATCGGCGTCGAGCGATTGCCTGGAGACCCAGAACGGATCGACCGCCCGATCGCGGCGCGGCTCGACCTCGGTCAATGCGAGCGGCGGCGTGACCATCGGCGACACATAGAAGCCCGCCCCGCGGCGCGCGCGGATCAGGCCTTCTGCGGCGAGGCGATCATAGGCCTCCACCACCGTGGACGGCGAGACGCGCATCGTGGCGGCAAGGCTGCGGATCGCCGGCAGGCGGTCGCCGGCGCCAAGCGCGCGTCCGGCGATCTTGGCGCGGATCGCGCTCATCACGTCTATGGTCCGGGTGCCGCCGCGCCCCTTCGTTCGCGCTTCGATGTCCAAGGTGTACTGCCTTCCACACCAATACAGATTGGCCGGATTGTACTGGATTGTCACTGGTCTCGCCACCGCCGGAGGCCGAAGATGGCAACTCAAAAAAGTGGGACGGACATGCAATCTGCGGGCAACGGCTGGGGCAACGGGCTTCTCGGCGTCATCATCTTCAGCGGCTCGCTGCCGGCGACGCGCGTCGCGGTCGGCGGCTTCTCCGCGCTGTTCCTGACGTCGGCGCGGGCAATCATCGCGGCGCTGATCGGTGCGGCCGTACTCGGCTTGCTGCGCCAGGCGTGGCCGGCGCGCCGGGATCTCGCCTCGTTGACCATCGTCTCCATCGGCGTCGTGGTCGGCTTCCCCTTGCTGACGGCGCTGGCGCTCCAGCACATCACCTCGGCGCACTCGATCGTCTTCATCGGCCTGCTGCCGCTGTCGACCGCGATCTTCGCCGTGCTGCGTGGCGGCGAGCGGCCGCAGCCGCTGTTCTGGCTGTTCGCAATTCTCGGCAGCGCCACGGTGGCAGGCTTTGCCCTCTCGAATGACGGCACCGCATCAGTCGCCGGCGATCTCCTGATGGTGGCCGCGATCGTGCTGTGCGGGCTCGGCTATGCCGAGGGGGCCGCGCTGTCGCGCCGGATCGGCGGCTGGCAGGTCATCTCCTGGGCGTTGCTGCTGGCGCTGCCGCTGATGCTGCCCGTCATGATCTGGACCTGGCCGTCGACATGGAGCGGCGTCGGTGCGCCGGCCTGGATCGGGCTCGCTTATGTCTCGATCTTCAGCATGTTCGTCGGATTCATCTTCTGGTATCGCGGGCTAGCGATCGGCGGCATCGCTCGCGTCGGCCAGTTGCAGCAGCTCCAGCCGTTCTTCGGCCTGGCGCTCTCAGGTTTCCTGCTGCGCGAGCCGGTCGCCTGGAGCATGATAGCCGCGACCGCGCTCATCGTCGTCTGCGTGTTCTTCGCGCGACGATATGCCTGAGGCCCTCGCACTTCACTCTTGCCCTATCACCGTCCGCGTCAGCGCGCTTCTTGCAAATTTCTTCAGCGGCATCGGCTTGCCGAACAGATAGCCCTGCACGAGGTCGAAACCGAGCTCGTTGGCGGCCACCAGGTCGGCTCGGCTTTCGATGCCTTCGGCCGCCGTGCGCACACCGTAACCATGCGCGAGCTCGACGATATGGCGGCACACCGTCCGCTTCAGGCGATCATTGCCGCAGCCGGTGATGAATTGCCGGTCGGCCTTCAGGTTGATGAAGGGGATATTGTCCAGGCCCATCAGCTCCGGCCAGTTGGCGCCGAGATTGTCGATCGACAGGCCGATATTGTGGAAGCGCATTTCGCGCGCAGCTTCGGTGAGGAATTCGATGTCGTGGATCGCCTCTTCGCTGGCGATCTCGACCGTCAGTCCGCCGAAGGCCGGATGCGTCGGCACGCGGCGGCAGAGATCGCGCACGGCCTGCGGCTCCCTCAGGTAGGGCGCAGGCAGGTTGATCGACAGATCGACTGCGCTCTGCCGCTCCAGGAGATAGTGCCAGTCCTGCAGCGCGCGCTCGATCACGAACTCCGAGAGGGCGCGGAAATGCGGATCATGGGCCTCGGGAATGAAATAGGCCGGCGGCACCACACCCCAGGTCGGATGCCGCATCCGCACCAGCGCCTCGGCGCCGCAGCGGACCAGCGAGCGCGCGTCGATTTTCGACTGGTACCAGAGCTCGAGCCAGCCCGCATGCAGGGCCTCGCCGACATGCACGGCCGGGCTCGGCGCCGGCTCCTCGGGCAGCAGCATCGCCACGCGCTCGCGCAGCGTCTCCGCGGCAAAGGGCGTCGTGAGCGGCGGCAGCATCGCAAGTCCATATTCCTCGCCGACCTGCTGTACCGCCTTGAGGATAATCGACTCGCGGGCGCCGACCGCTACCACCTTGCCGGCAAAGGCCTCGCGCACCAGCGTCTCCAGAAATTTTCCCGGCTCGATGCCATCAGCGGCTACGCCGAACAGGATCAGGTCCGGCAATTCGCTGGCGAGCACCGTTTGCAACTCGTCCGCGCTGCCGCATTCGCTGGTGACGAAGCCGAGATCCTCGAGCACGTCGCTCAGGAAGGCGCGCAGATGGCGCTTGCCGTCGGCCACGCAGGCGCGCGGCGTCACCTTTCGCCGTCCGAAGGTCTTAGGCCTCCGCTCGGCGACTTCACTGATCCCATCACTCATCGCACACCACTCCCGTTTCGTGACGGTGGTGTTACCGATATGAGCGGATTCAAATATGGAGAGCTTCAGTCGATTGTCGAATTATCCGGGTAACGTTAAAGCCGCCATCATATGTAAAATTGTCCGGATTATCTTCGAGAAGATTTCACTTTCGCCGGCGTTTTGCGCGCAGCGGCGCGGCAATCGCTGAGATTTCCAAGAGGACGCCGACCGCACGTGAGCGCAGCCGGTGTCCTGCAATTGGACGAAGCTGCGCGCGCTTCGCCCAAATCAATAACGCCGGTATCAGTTGGCCGTCGCCTTTTCGTGCTCGGCCACGCCGACGGCCTTGTAGTCGTAGGTCGGATAGAATTCGGTGCGGTACGGCCCCCAGGCGGTGTCCTCGATGATGCGGTTGACCTCGCGCAGCCGCGAGGCCGGCAGCCGCAGCGTGACCACCTGGCCGATCCCCATCATCACGTACCAGCTCACGACCTCCACGCCCGGCGGTGGAAAGGCTTTGCGGAAGCCTTGCCTGTCGAGCTGCGCGTTCAGCTCACTGAGCGGACGCGACTGGTCGTGCTTGAAGAAGACGGTGAGCAGCACGGCATTGTCGGCGGTCGGCGCGGCGTTGCCGGAGGGCGGTGCCGTCTGCGCCATCGTCGCCGGTGTGAGCGCGCATGCGCCCGTCAGCCACGCCGTCACCATCAACGCCAGTCGGATCGATCTCATCGCCTATCTCCTTCCCAATGCAGCATGCGATGCATCGGAGAATAGGAGCGATACATTCAGTCCACGAATTCATTTTCGCGCGACGCGCGCATGTTCCCCCGCCGCGCGTGTCAGTCATGCGACAACTCGCGCAGGCGCCGGGCCGACAAGTGTGAAGCACCTCACATGCGCCTTGCTGCACCTGCGCTATTGGTCCACCTAGCCGGTGGTGGGCTGTCAGGGATTGCAGCTATGACGACGCGGCGATTGATCTATTGGTGGTTCAGGTTCGTGATGTCAGGGCGATTTCTCGATCGCTTCCTGTGCCTGCCGCACGCGCCCGAATAGCGGGAAAACGTTTTCTGTTTGAGCATGATCTTGTCGGAAAACCGCTTCACACGTTTCCGGATCATGCTCTAAGTCGCCCCGATCAATTTGCGAAGCGCCGCCGCGCCGTCCTGCACGGCGTCGCGGCCCTTCCAGGCCAGATAGCTCAGCTTACCGCCCAGCGTTTCCTGGCTGCGCAGCCGGCGCGATCCGAGGATGTGACCGACATTGGCGGGGAAGCGGCTAACCTCGGCCGACACCAGCGCCGCGATCGCATCCATCAGTTGCTGAAGCCGGGCGCCCCATTCGCTCTGCTCGATGCCGTCGATGCGAAGCTTGAGCGCGTGTTCGGCCTCGTAGATTTCGGTGAGCAGGTCGCGCGCGACGAGGAAACGGTTGTGGCGAAGTGCGATCCGCAGGGCGAGGCGCTTGTCGTCGAGCCGGTCGAGCACCATGGGAACGACGCAAGCATAGGGCGCCGCTGCAATGTCGGCGGCGCTCTTGCTCGCGGCCGCATTGGTCGCAAGGTATGCGAGCTGCCAGAATGTCTTCAGGCGCCTCGCCACCAGCGCCAGTGCAAAAGGCAGCGCATTGGGATTGGCCTTCTTGAACGCGTCGAGCCGCGCGGTGATCTGGGCGACCTGGCCGTCGTCGAATTTCGTGATGGTCTCGGGCAGCTTCGCGTTGAACTTCGGCAGTGCGTCGCCGGCGTGCAGCACCCGCTGCATCTTCTTCACGTCGTTGAAGGCGGTGCGCGAAGCCGTGTATTGCGCGAGCTTGCCGCGCGCGAACTCTGTGCTCTCGGCCGAGGCGAGCGTGTTCTCGAGCACCTTGACGACCTTGACTTGAAAGGTCGTCGCGATCTTCAGCACTTCCTTGGGATTGTTGGCGGTGACCTGGTCGTTGATCGCCTTGACGTAGTCGCGCGCCATGGTCGGCAGCAGGTCGCGGCAGATCCATTCCCAGATCGGGGTGAGCGTGTTGCGCGAGATCCGTCCCGCATTGGCGTGCTCGGGCGCGCCGTCAATCAGGAGCAGCTCGAGCGGCGCGAAGAAGTAGCGCGAAGGATTGGTGGCGCGCGCCTGGTTCGATCCGTCCTTGCGGAACTCGGCGCGCAGTTTTGCCTGCACGCCGGCCGATCCCGGCATGTCGATGCCGCACGATTCGAGCCGCTCGAGTTCGCTCAGCAGACAGCTGCGCGACAACGGCGTCAGCTTCTGCAGGAACTCCGAAAGCTGGTCGACCTCGTCCATGGCACGCAATCTCTCGCAACGATTCCAGCAGGCCTGCCGGCGGCCCAGTGCATGGAGGCATTTGCGCGCTCTCAATTGTGACAAAGAGAAGCAGGCCGCCGTTAATTTATCCGTAAAATCCGGGGCGCCGCGGGCAAGCGAGTCGCGATCGTTGAGGATGCCCCCGGCGCTCTGCTCATGATTTAGGCAGGTTTATCAACCCTGACATGGTCAAATATCCCAGTTTGCAAGCATAAATTGTGCCTGCGTCGCCTTTTCAGCACAGAAGCGACGAAATTACCGTAGTCTTACGGAGAAAAAAGTTAACCACAGACCGCCCCGGGTTCCGCTACACAAGTCACATGGGGTCACAGAACGATACGGTTGCTGATTCGCGGCCGTCGGAATGGTTCGAAAGCAGCACTGCTCCGACCGAAGAGCTCGATTTCGTCCGGCTGAATGCCGCCCGCGCCAAGGCGGCCGACGAGATGGCTGCGGCCATCGCCCGCGAGCTCAACGGTCCCCTGACCGCGCTCCTGCTCTACATGGGCGAGATCAAGCACCACAGCGACCAGCTCGCGCCCGTCTCGGCGGACCGTGCCTATTTGCAGCAGGTGGTGGAGAACGCACTGGCGCAGACCGAGCGCGTCTGCGGCCTGGTCAAGCAGCTCGCCGGCTCTCACAAGGGCGCGTTGCCTGCGCCGTCCACAACCGAGGATGCCGAGTCGAGGGCCGGCCGCGTGCTGCCGGCGCCGCGCGAGGCGGGCTCCGAATTATCGAGCCTGTCGGGCAAGCGGCTGACCAAGCGCGAGCGTGAAGTGCTGCGGCTGATCAGCGAGGGATTTTCGAACAAGCAGGGGGCGCTGCGGATGCAGATCAGCCCGCGCACCTTCGAGAGCCATCGGGCCGAAGCGATGCGCAAGCTCGGCGCGCGCAACACCGCGGACCTTGTCCGCGCGGCGCTGCTGCATTCGATCGATTGAGGCCGTCGTCTGGCGCCGCCTGGTGGCGGCGCGGTCGCGACTAAAAATAATCCTCGGCGAAGGGGCGCACGCGCGAATTGGACCGCCGCGCCTTCGGCTCTTCCTTCGGGGCACTTGGGATGATGGTGATGGTCCAGCGCGGCGGGATGGTCGAATCCTGCTCCAGCACCGAGCGGACAAAACCCGTCACCGTGGACTCGCCCGCCTTCACCGTGGCCATCCGGCCGTTGAACTGCGCGATGCGGAAGCGACGGACCTCTTTCTGGTCCGCAGTCTCATAGGTGAACATGGAAACCCTCCTGGTTTCCGGCGACTATCGCCACCTATGATTAGTCATCTGTGAAAATTGCAAACCGTATAAGTACGGCGGGGTGCAGGCGGCGATGGTCAGTCCTGCGGTTCCTGCGCCTTCGCGGCGGTGAAAGCCTCATCCATCTGCTGCCGTAGATCGCTGAATTCGGCGTCGTCCAGGGTGCCGGCGGTGCTCTCGAGCCGCAGCGCCAGCGCCGCGAGCCTGAGATAGCCGAACGTCCTGGCCGTGCTCTTCAGCGAATGCGCCTCGCGCGTGATCCGGCCACGATGCTGGCCGAGCGCGAGCGTATGAAACAGCTTGAGCCGCGCGCTCGTCTCGCTCCAGAACACCGCGCGCACTTCACAGGCGCCGTCCTCGCCGATCTCGCGCACGAGCACGATGAACGCGCCAGGCTCGCGCAGCGGTTCAAGCTCGCGCAGGGGCGCGGTAGCGAGCGCGCCCTGCGCGGGCGCGAAAGCGGCGTCGAACATGGTGTCCCGGTCCCCGTGATGCGCGTCGCGGTGCGAGGCGTCCGGGACATCTACGCTATCCCGATTTCGGTTCTGGTCACCAGATAGGCTGTGTTTGCAAGCGGCGTTAAGCACTTGCTTTACCATGCGCCGCAAGCACCTGCTTGACCATGTGCCGCGCGCCCGTCAGGGCCCGAGCAGCCGGTCGTACTGGGCCTTGACCGTGGCGTAGCATTCGCACGCCGTCTGGCGCAGCCCCTCCAGATTGAGGATCTGGATGTGTCCGCGGCTGTAGTGGATGAAATTGGCCTGCTGCAAGGTATTGGCGACCAGCGACACGCTGTTGCGCCGCGCCCCGATCATCTGCGCCATGGCCTCCTGGGTCAGCAGCAGCCGGTAGTCGCCCGACAAATCATGGGTGTGCAGCAGGCAGCGCGACAGCCGCGCCTCCACCGGATGCGCTGCGTTGCAGCCCGCGGTCTGCTGCACCTGCGCGTAGACCGCGAGCCCGTGGCGCGTCAGCAGCGTCCGCAGGGTGGAGCTCTGTTCGGCCGCCATGCGCAGCCGATCGAGGTCCATCACCGATGCGACGCCGGGAACCAGCACGACCGCCGTGTTCAGCGCGCAGGCATCGCCCATGGTCGAGAGTGTCCCGAGCAGGCTGTCACGGCCGATCATGGCCACCTGGACATGCTCGCCCTTGGCAAGTTTCACGACCAACGAGATCACGCCGCGGTGCGGGAAATAGGCGCGCTTGAGCGTCTCGCCGGTTTCGACCAGCACCGCATCATGCGGCAGATCGACTGTGCGCAGATGTGCACGGATCGATTCATAATCGTCTGCCGACAGTGCTGATAGGAAACCGTTGGATGGGCGTACCATCGTTTCCAAATCTGCCTCCCGTCTCCTCCGCCGGAGGAACGCCCGCCCCCGCATTCGCTGTCCTCGGCAAGTTCCATCATGTTCGCGGCGGGATATATTGGCAATTGGTTCGTTGTTCACAGCTGCGCCCATCGCCTTGATACCCGCTTGATGTGCACGCTGCATGCAGCCGAGGTCGCCTCCGTGCCCGCCGATCGATGATTTCGAGTAGGCGTGTCGCAGCGCTACGCCTTCACCCAAGACAGTCTTTCTGACCAATTCAGTCGCGATTGAGATGAGAGCGCAACAGAGCGAAGTCGGCAGCATCGAGCATTCGCAGCAATTGGTTGGGCGCTGGTCCGCTTGGCTGCGCGCCAAATAGATATATCTTATTGGTTGTGTTGATGTCTATATACCCGTTGAAGGGCAGACAGCCTGCCGCATTTTCGGCGGAAATGAGAACTGCGCGCTGATTCGTGCGTGCGCCCGGCGAGCCAGTCCTGCGTCATCAACCGGGAATGAGTGGCAAGGGGGCCTTCATGAGCCGGAAACGGGCAATCGACGGCAGGCATTGCATCCGCATGTTCATCGGTTGCCAGCTGCTCCGCACCACCTTTCTCCCTCGTCGATTCTTTTCAGCCGTCAGCAATTGCCTCGCGCCATTGCCTGACCTGGCCGCAGATCTCGCGTTCTTCCTGTTCGCGTGCCGCACAAGTTCGACTGTGCGCGCGGTCATCACCATTTCAATGCAAGCGAGAGGAGAACGGCGTGCGCTACGGTGCAATTATTGAATCGCCGAAACGAGAAACTCGAACGACGATAGAAAGCTCGCGCCATATTCTGGTCGTCGACGACGACCCGATGGTGTGCATGGCCATCGAAATCTATCTCCAGCGAAACGGTTTTCGGGTCACGATTGCCGACGGGGGAGAAGCGGGACTTCGCGCGCTCGAGCATCAACAGTTCGACCTGATGATCGTCGACATCTTCATGCCGCATATGCGCGGCTTCGAATCGATCCGGTTCTTTCATGACCATGCACCCGCCATTCCGCTGATCGCGATGTCCGGCTACGCCTTTGCAGATCTGAACTCGCCCGCGCCCGACTTCCTGAGGATGGCGCTCGAGCTCGGCGCCGCGCGCTGCCTGCGCAAGCCGTTCACGCCGAACGCGCTGCTCGCTGCCGTCAAGGACTGTCTTGCCGAACGTCATGCCGCTGCTGCGCGGCTGGGTTAGCGCGTTATTGTCCGCGACGCTCGCGAGGTAAGAGTCCGTTTACCGCGAGCGCGATCCTTGCGGATTTCAGCACAACATCGACAGACGGTCGCAGAGGCGATTTCGGTCGCGCGTGATTTGATTCAATTCGCGCGGTCCGTGCATATCTCCCGATTCTGGCGGGATTTTTCTGCGCCTATCCCGGCGCTGTTATCGGCGCGTTTACCTGTTGCGCCTTCGGCCCGATGCCGCATGCGGGATTTGCCGAAAACCGCAGCCTCGCGCCGTCGAACAGCAAACTTCGCATCAATATCCGTATTAGCACGGAGGATGAAATTAACGGGACCGTGAAATGGGTTGTCTAACGATCTAGGAGTGGACTTCCGCCGATTCCAAGCGCGGCGCAGGCGTCGAGGTCAGCTCAGTCAAGGCGTAGCTCATGGATGATCTGTTACGGGAGTTTCTGACGGAGACCAGCGAGAGCCTGGACACCGTGGACAATCAGCTGGTGAAGTTCGAGCAGGAGCCGAAC
>NZ_JBEPOS010000040.1:0-34112 GCF_040546885.1 Bradyrhizobium sp. S3.2.6
TCGTTCCATGGCGACTGGAACTATACGATTTCACCTCATCGAAAAAATCATCGTCCAAAACGAATTGACTGAGTTATTTATGGACGGGCCCTAAGGCGACGAGTCCTCACTCGATTACCGAACCCGGCCATAAAGGGGGGCGGTGAGGGTAAGTCATTGGTTTCGCAGCGGAACATAGCGATCAACGAGTATGTGGTCGATCGATTTCAGGCGATGCTTGTCCAGGACCGGGCCGGGTATGATGAGCGGCTCGATTATTACGAAGTAAATTTTGATGCCGCTTTGGCTACCCTTCGTCTGGACGGTCGAAAAAAGGCCTTAAGAGAAGAAAAGCGCTCGGAATCCATTGGCTATGACGATGAAACCAGTGAACTCAATGCTGAGGTGGAGAAAGCAGCGGCAGCCCAGAATCCAGTATCCGAGTCAAAACTTGACGATCCTGTTTACCGGTCGCGGCTTTACGCCGCGATTGAATCATTACCGGACAATCAGCGCCGCGTGATCGAGCTATTGCTACGCGGAATCCAGATAGATTCTCAGGAACCCAACATTCCTACGATCGTCCGATTCCTCGGTTGCACGGAAAAGACTGCCCGGAACCGCCGCGACCGAGCGTATGCAGCGATTCGGAAGGCTCTCGAAACGGAGGAAGACGCATGAGCACAGCAGATACAGACTCCCTTCTTGAGCATGTGTTGTTGGCGTTTGCCGTCGAGCCTTCTCACGATAAAGCAACTCTTGAGCGCTATCTTTCGCGTTATCCGCAATACGCGACCGATTTGGTTGATCTCTTGAGCGAGCTTAGGCTCTCTTCGGAAGGCATCGTTCATACCACAGATGATGAATCTGCAGCACAAAAGGCATGGGATGCGTTTACTGCCACGCCGCCCCGCGCTGAACGTCCCCGCTTAGTCGAGAATCCCTTTACACTGTTTCAGGGGCCTTCCTTTGTTGCCTTAGCGACCGAGCTTCGTATTCGCCGTTCTATCCTGATTGCACTAAGGGACCGGATCGTCATTGCGACATCAATTCCCAAACCCTTCCTAAAGCGGCTAGCCATAGCGACCCGTTCAACGACCGAAGCCCTTCTTGAATATCTCGATCAACCCACGACTGTGGCTCCCGGGGCGAGTTATAAGTCGGACGGGAAGCCCGAAGCTCCCGCCAAGATCGAATTCGAGCGACTCCTCATTAACTCAGGTGTCACCTCCGAGGAGAAAGACGATATTTTCATGTCGTCTACCTAGATGGACACGATCGAAATCACACGCCAGACAGCCGAACGGCTGCATCTTGCGGCCGCGCAAAAGGGAGCCAATCCCTGGCAGCCTTACGCCTTCGCCTGTGCCGAAGCTCTTCGCCGGTCGATTGCCGTCGAGAAGCTTCCGACGGGGGATGCGCGCTTACGCGGCGCGCGTGCTTCATACGACCCAGGCGGACTGACCATTCTGCACGAAGATGCCGGCAATGATTTTATGAATGCGTTTCTTGTCGCGCATGAGATCGGGCACGTTGAATTCGGCGGGGCTGGAGAGAGCACGCTCTCTTATGAGGTGAGCCCGATGCGCCCGGCGGAGGCGGCGCCCATTGGTGTCGATCGGGTTATTGACTATGGCCGCCGCGAACGCCGCGAGGTCCAAATGGACCTGTTCGGGCGAGAGCTGCTCTTGCCCCGATCCGTTGTGCGCAAACTTCATCTCGATGAAAAGTTGACGGCAACGGCCATTGCGCAGCGGCTCGGTGCGCCCTTCGATGTTGTGGCACAGCAGTTACTAGATGCCCTTCTACTTCCTCCCGTTCGCTTAGATACGGACGTCCATGCGGAGAAGTCGCTCAACCCCGAGCAACGTTTTGCGGCCGAACATTGGGGTTCACCTTACTTGCTTGAGGCCGGTCCTGGTACGGGAAAGACGCAAACCTTAGTAGGTCGGGTGGAATGGCTACTCAAGCATAAGAAGATTCCTGCAGACCAGATCCTTGTGCTGACCTTCTCCAACAAAGCGGCCGGTGAACTCTCAGATCGTTTGGCGGCCCGAATCCCTGCAGCCGCCGCCGCAATGTGGATCGGTACATTTCACTCATTCGGCCTAGACATTATCCGTCGTTTTCACGAGCGCCTTAAACTTCCCGCGAATCCTAGGCTGATGGATCGTACGGAAGCGATCGACGAGCTGGCCGATCAGTTTCCGCGCCTGGATCTGAAGCACTATCGCGATGTGTGGGACCCGTCGCTTGCGCTAAGCGACATCCTCGCTGCGATTTCGCGTGCGAAAGATGAGGTAACACCACCGGAGCGTTACGCCGAGCTTGCCGATGCCATGTGGGAAACTGCAGCAGCCGGTGAGACGAGAGAGGCGGCTGAAAAATGTCAGGAGGTCGCCAAGGTTTATGCAGCATACGAAGCGTTGAAAATTGAGCGTCAGTGCCTTGATTTCGGCGACCTCGTCGCGCTGCCGGTAGGACTGATTGAAACGGATGAGGAGGTGCGTGCGCAACTCCGCACTCGCCATCACTATGTTCTGGTTGATGAATTTCAAGACGTGAATCGGGCCAGTGTGCGCCTCCTTAAAGCTCTGTGCGGGGACGGGACAAACCTCTGGGTCGTCGGCGATGCCAAGCAGTCCATTTATCGCTTCCGGGGCGCGTCGTCTGTCAATATTGCGCGGTTTGCCACTAAGGATTTCCCAGGTGGTCAAACCGGCCGCCTCAAAGTGAACTACCGGTCGACCGAAGAGATCGTGAGCGCGTTTGTCGCGTTTGCGGAGCATGGCATGAAGGCGGCGGCGGGCGCAGACGTGAAATTGAAGGCGGAGCGCGGTCCGTCCGGTGTGAAACCGAAGTACTCCGCCGTCGACATGGCTTCGGACGAAGTCGCGGCCATTGCCGAAGCCATCGAAACTCAGCGGGCTGCAGGGATTTCCTATCGAGACCAAGCCCTGCTCTGTACAGGTAATGAGCGCCTTGGACGAATGGCGGCCGAGCTGGAGAGCATGGGAATCCCGTTGCTGTTCCTTGGCAGTCTCTTTGAGCGAGACGAAATCCAACAGCTGCTCTCTCTACTCTCGTTGCTGATCGACCGCCGCGCGATGGGCCTTGCGCGTGTGGGAACAATACCGGAATTCCGGCTTTCGTTGGCGGCTACCGCAGCGGTTATCGCCCACTTAAGGGAATATGAGGGTGAGCCGCTCGCTTGGCTGAGGGAAGGTGCACCGTTGAGCAGCGTCTCCGCAGATGCGACCCCTGCGTTGACGCGGCTGCGAGATGTTCTGAACGGGTTCGGCCGTGCGTCGCCCCCTTGGCAGGTGGTATCGACGATTCTCCTCGATCGCACGCGGTTTGCGGCTGCTATTGCGAGTTCTGACGATGTCGCGGTCCGTGCGCGGGGTGTAGCGATCTGGCAATTCATGAATTTTGTCCGGGCACAGCCGGCGGCAGCCGGGCTTCCGATTTCGCGTCTTCTCGACAAGATACGCCGACTTGTATTGCTCGCTGATGAGCGGGATCTCCGGGAGCTGCCGTCGGCTGCACAGAGCATCGATGCTCTCCGTGTCATGACGATTCACGGGAGTAAGGGCCTGGAGTTTCGCGCTGTCCACCTTCCGGGTATGAATGCTGATACAATTCCACGTTCGCCAAACCAGATGCGCGGGTGCATACCTCCGGATGGCATGATTGAAGGTTTGTCGGGCACCGCCGTCGATATTCTGAGGAAGGGTCACGTCGAAGAACAAGAGTGCTTATTCTTTGTTGCGATGTCCCGGGCGAGGGACCGCCTTCTTCTGTATTCGCCGACCAAGGCTAAGAACGGGCGGCGGCGCGATCCTTCCGAGTTTCTGGCTCGGCTCGGGTCGACAATGGTCAGCGGGCACCTTCACCCGCGCCAGGCCGTTCCCCCAGATGCAGATGCCGCTCCCGTTCACCTCAGTTTCCCAACTGGGATTGTGCTCACGGATCACCAGCTCGCCTTGTTCCAGCGGTGTCCTCGCCGTTTCTTCTATACGCATATTCTTGAGATCGGCGGAAGGCGAACCGAAACCCCGTTCATGCAGATGCACAATGCCGTTCGGTCGCTCGTCGAATGGTTGACTGCGGATCCAACCCTCACGCCGTCCGCCGCTGAGCTTGATGCTCGCCTTACTGAGGCATGGGATTCTCGGCGGCTCACGGACCATGGTTATTCAGAAGACTATCGTCGAATTGCCAAGCAATTGATTGATTTCTTTGTATCTTCCCGCACTGGCTACGCCCGCGCCATACCCACCGAGATGCGCTTTCGCGTTGGCGCCAGTGAGGTCATTGTGCGTCCCGACGAGGTGCTTACGGCACCGAACGGCCGGAAGCATATTCGGGCGATCCGGACCGGCCATGCCGGCTCCAAGGATTTTGAGAACATTTCGGCGGGCGTCTTTACGCTCGCAGCGTACGAGGCCTTTCCGGGATGTACCGTTGAGTTCGTCCATCTCGGTGACGGCGCGATTGGCGCCGTAACCATGACGGACCGAGTCTTAAACAATCGGCGTGCGACCGCCGAGGACTTTATCGCTGAAATCCGCGCCGGGCTGCTTCCACGGAAAGAATCCGCGCGTACCTGTGCCCGGTGCCCTGCTTTTTTCATCTGTGGCCCCGTGCCCGACGGCGTACTCGAAAAAAACTTTTCCTTGTAGCCCCGACGGACTTACCGGTCGGCCTTCTTCCCATCGATTGACCCTTTGAAGGCAGGCGCAGGGCCATGCCTTACGGCGGATCTAGTGGCCGCCGGGCCTGTCAAGGCGTGCCTAGCCGGGACGACCTGCCAACCTATAAGGAAAGTAAGACATGAGTACTGCTACAGCAAAACGTGCCCCGATTGGCACGAAGGCCCGCACCGGAGAAGTATGCCCGGAGAGCGGTGTTTGGAAGGTCGACGGCTCGCCGAGCACGACCGCACCCATCGCGAAGGGCAACCGGATGCCACCCTACGACGGCAAAGCCGTCACCTGGGTGCTCAGCCAATACGCCTAAGCCTGGACGCCCGCTTCGGCGGGCGTTCACCCTTTCACTGAGAAGAACCGGTTCGCAGAACAACAAAACGAAATGGGCATAACTGGGCTTCCCGCTAGGCGAGGAGCGCATTGCTCTCTACTCTAGAATTAAGGGGAAGGGCGTCTACTATGAAATTCATCCATTCATCCGATCTCCAGATCGGCAAGGTTTTTGGTTATTTCGAGCCGGAGGTTGCGAGCGCCCTGCAGGATGCGCGTCAGGCCGTCGTTCGGACCCTTGGGGAAGCTGCGGTTAAATCCGGCGCGACGGCGGTCCTCATTTCCGGCGACATTTACGAAAAACAACAGATGTCTCAACAGACCCTGGCACGGGCCATTGAGAACATGCGCGCGTTCAAAAGCGTTCAATGGCATCTTATGCCTGGAAACCACGATCACTTCCGTGAAAACGGACTGTGGGATCGGATTGTCCGCATGCAGCTCCCCTCGAATGTGACCGTGCATACGCAGGCGGGTGCGGTGCAGATCGCGGACGAAGGTGGCGCTCCTGTCTTTGTGTTGCCTGCGCCCCTTCGTTTCACATCGAGCGCGGACGATCTCACGGCCTATATGGATAAGGAGGCCACGCCGGAAGGCGCGATCCGTATCGGCATGGCGCACGGCTCCATTCAAGGCTTTGGATCAGAGGGTGAAGCCAGCAACTACGTGGCGCCAAGCCGCGCGGACAGCGCGGGCCTGTCCTACCTTGCGATGGGTGACTGGCATCGGCAGATGCGGGTGAACGACCGTTGCTGGTATAGTGGCACGCCCGAGGCCGATCAGTTCAAGCTTCCGCCAAATCCCGTGTCCTCGCACTGCAACGGCGGTTCGGCGCTTCTTGTCGAGGTCAAAGGTTCAAATGCATTGCCGGTGGTCTCGCCGATCCCGACAGGCCGCTATCAATGGCACAGGGTCGAGAAGGTGCTGACCGAAGATGCACAAGTGGATTTGCTCGAAAGCGAGCTTCGTGCGCTCGATTCGGACCTCAGCAAAATTGTCGTCGATCTCCGGGTTACGGGCGCGGTGTCTCTCGCCGGCCGGAAGAAATTTGAGGAACAAATCCTCCGGAGCGTCGGCGCTGCGCTTCGCGGCCTGCGCTTTGACGAGGCCGGCCTTGTTCTCAATCCGACCGACAAGGATCTCGATGAGATCGATCACGCCGGCTTTGTACGTGTGGCAGCAGACCGCCTCAAGGCCATGGCGGCGGTCTTGTCCGATCAAGGCCAGGCGGCGCTTGCCGCCCTTGCTCTCAAGCGTCTTTACATCGAGCACCTTCGTCAGGGGACACGGTCATGAAGATCCGATCGATTGAGCTTACCAACTTCTGCAAATTTGTCGGAACCTTCCGCGTCGACAACATCAGCGACAACGTCAATGTCTTGGTGGGGCGAAACGAGTTGGGCAAATCGACCCTGCTGAAAGCCATCAACGGCGCCATCTTCGAAAAGGCCAAGTCGACGGCTGCGCACGTCAAGGCGTTTCGTCACTTCGTCAACGGCACTGTACCCGAAGTGAAGCTCGCCTTTGACGTCGACGGCAAGAGCTGGACCATTCACAAGCGCTTCGCGGGACAAGCTGGTAAGTCAACCTTGACCTGTTCGGATGGCCGGCTGTTCGAGGACGACGCAGCGGAGGCTGAATTGCAGCGCCTTCTCGGCTTTGCCGGCAGTCGCAGCGGCGGCGAGCCTGGTATCTGGGGAACGCTTTGGGTTCAGCAGGGGCAATCCTTCGGCGATGCGGCGCTTGACGAGCATGGCCAGCGCACCATGCAAGGCTGCCTGGAAGCGCAGGTAGGCCTTGTGACAGGTGGAGCGCGAGGCCAGAAAATTCCGAAAGCCATCAAGGACGCCCTTGAAACGCTACGGAGTTCGAAAGGACCGCGCGGGAAGTTCAAGGACGCAATGGATCGGCTTGCCGAGAGCAAGCAGGAGACGGCCGACCTTGAAGCGAAGCGGCAGTCCGTGTTTCAGTTGATGGAAGATCTTGCGCGAAATAAGCGCGAGCTTAAGCAGGAAACGGATAGCTGGGACGACGCGGCGCACCGCAGGGAGGTCGAGGCAGAACGGACTAAGCGCACGGTTGCCGCGACGCACGCTGCCGAACTTCGAAGTGCGACGGACGCGGCCAAGCTCGCGGGCGAACGCGCAACACAAGCCCGGAGATCGGTTGATGATCGCGCCAAAGCCGTTGCAGAACTGGAATCGCTCGAATTGCAACTCAGCGATCTGAATGCGGCAAGCGCCGGCGCTGTTGCCGCGAAGGCCGACGCCCATGCCTCCGTCGATACCGGCGAAGCCAAGCTCTCCGAACTTCGCAGTAAAACAAGCCGGAACGCCGAACGAGCGCGGAATCTTGAGCGTATCCGTGCCATTGTCTCGCTGAATGCGGAAATCATCCAGCACCAGCTGACCCTCGATAAGGCTGCTTCGCTTGAGTGCGAGGCGGGGAAGCTTTCGGAATTGATCGGCGCCATCGCGACGACCGATGCCGCCGTAACGAGGATCGAGGAGGCCGTTACGGAGCTATCGGCCGCAGATGCAGCCGCGAACGCGGTTGCGACCACCGTTTCATTCGCCCTGGAGGAGAGCGCGCTGCCGAATGTTGCCTTAGACGGCAAAGCGCTCGATGCATCCGCAACATCGCTCCCAATCCTTGGCAAGACAGTAATCACCATTCAAGACGTGGGCGCGATTACGGTAGAGCCTCAAATCAAAGACCGCGCTGCCTTGGTCGCACGCTGGGACGCGGCCCATGAGGAAGTGAAAGCCGCTTTGGAGACTGCAGGCGTCATGGATCTAGCCGCCGCGCGCACGGCGGCGGCCCAGCGTAAGGAATATCTGCGGCGTTCGGCAGACGTCGGCAAGGAGCTGGCAAATCTTGCTCCCGGAAATCGGACCAAGAAGCTGGCGGCCGGGCTGGAAGCTCTCAAGGGCCATTTGGGCGAGTTGCGCGGCCGGCTCAGAGTTGAGATGGAAAAGTGCGGACTTGCGGAAATTCCCGGCGAAGATGATTTGACAAGCGACATTGCCAATAATCATGCAGAAGGCGCGCGGTTTGCTGCCGAAATCGAGACAGCTGAGGCTGAATTGGCAGGGCCTCAGGACGCTCTTGCCCAGGCCGACAAAAAACTCCTGAGCGCGCGCGAACGCCTTGCTGGGTTGAACGGCACGATCGAGACCAAGAAGGCGGACCTAGCAGCTGGACGTGCCGGCGCCAGCGACGAGCAGCTCACCGCAAGCGCGGAGAGCCTTGAACGTGATGCCGTTGCGAGGGATGAGCTGTTGGCAGAGAAGCTGCGCGGTCAGGGCGAAACAGTGGAGGCTATCGACGCCCGAATTAAGCGGCTCGAAGGCGCCGCCGCCAACCACCAGCGGTCGGCCGCAAATCTCGGGATTGAGGTGACACGCCTTACCGCGCTGATCGAGGCTAACGAAGGCGCTGGCGTCGAAGAAATGCTTCTTGCCGCTGAGGCTGAACGTGATCGCCTCACGAGCGCCGTAGCCGAATTTGAGAAGGAGGCGGCTGTACTAAAGCTCCTTTCGGAGACGTTAGAAGCAGCCGAAGGTGAGGCAAAGACCCGCTATCTCACGCCGGTTATCAGCCGTGTAGAGCCCTACCTGAAAATGCTCCTGCCAGGAGCCAATATTGTTCTCGACGAGGATTTGCGTATCGCCGCGATTCAACGTGCCGGACAACGCGAGGATTTCGATGTACTGAGCGGCGGTACGAAGGAGCAGCTTGCCGTCCTCACGCGGTTGGCGTTCGCCGAGCTGCTGCTTGGGCAGGGCCGGCCGGCCACGGTCATCCTCGATGACGCGCTCGCGTTTTCAGACGACGACCGCATTGAAAGCATGTTCGATGTCCTGATGCGCGCTGGCGACAAAGTGCAGATTATCGTTCTGACCTGCCGAAAGCGGCTTTTCACCCGGCTTGGTGCTGCCCCGTTGGAAATTCGGGAGGCGGCGTGAGGTTTGGGTTGTGCCCGGTGCCAACTGAATGGCGTCGGCTGTTTGCGGGAGGTATGCGGAAGGTGGATAGTTAACGGGGCAAAATGACCTCGCGAGAGCTGTGGTGCTACGATTATACCAGTTGAAGGGGCGCTTAAAATCCGCAACCATTCGCTCTAAAGCTGTCCATTTTTAGGGGTCCCGCTCGCCGTGCCCGCCAAAGTAAATGTAGAAGACGAACTGGCCGCACGGCGGTTGACGGGCTTGCTTGATTACGTCGAGGCGCTCGTCAAGCTGGATGAGCGCGTTGCGACGCGACTGTCGCAGCACAAACTCGCCGATGGATCCCAGTTCGCTCTTCACCAACACGAAATCGCAGGACTTCCCGCCATTCAGTGCGATACGAGTGACGCTGATGGCCCGATCTGGTTGCGGGTTCAACGCCTGCAGCGCACGACGCCGCCGGCGTTCGACGAAGGCGGCAAGGAGTGGATCGACGTCTCTAACGATCCGCTTCGCGTTCCGATTATACATGATCCACTCCATGTCCGCGTGCCTGAGGCTGAACAGCAGCGGCTAATAGCGATCGGCGAAGCACGTCCGCAAGATTGCGTCCCATCACTGAAAACGGAGAAATCAGATACTCCCAACCAGAAATTCTACGATGTTATGTTGCGTCTGGAAGATCGGCCCGCGCTTCGCGACACCCTTGAACGATACTGTGCCGGCCCCTGGTCGCTTTGGTCCGAGGTAGAGAAGCCGCGAAGGCGATCCATCGCCGTTTATCAGCGGCTCTTCGAGATTGCACAGCGATTACTCCAATCTGGCGGCAGTGAATCGATCGAGTTGGTGTGGGGTATCGGTCTAGCGCGATGGAAGCACCTTTCCGAGCTCATCGACCTTCCAATGATTGAATGCGGAGTTGAAATTGAAATCGCCGAGACCGGCAATGCCGACATCACCGTTCGCCCGCGCGGCGGCGTGACGCGTGTCGAACTCCGGCCGTTCGAAAAGCTCGCCGGCGCAAGATTTGTACTGGCGGAAGATGCGGCGCGGCGGTGCCTTCGCTCCTTGGATGGGCCGGATAGTGAAGGAATCTCTCCGTTTCGCGCGGAAACGTTTGAGCCCATTCTCAAGATTTGCGGTGGCCAGCTTGACCCCGAAGGCCGGTTTCTTCCCGATCACCGTCCGCTGCCGGAATCTGAGCCGGTTCCGGAGCCCGAGGGAGAATATCTGACGGTGAGCGACCGATACGTGCTCTACGCGCGCCGCCGGTCGAACAATTCGGTTCTGCGTGATATCGAACGTCTCAAAAAGGAAGTGTCTTCGGAGGACGGTAATCCGATTAGGATTGAAGGTGCGGTTCGGACGCTGGTCTTGGGGCCGACCGACGGTATTGACGACACGTTCAAGCCGTTGGGAGACCGCTTGGGCGCGGCTGGCGATGTTCAACTGGATGCGGACGAGGGGCCGGTTGACCCGGATCACGGCGACCTGTTCTTTCCCAAGCCTTTCAACGACGAGCAAGTTGAAATCATTCGCCGCCTGGAGAAGTCGGATGGGCTCGTGGTTCAGGGGCCGCCAGGCACCGGAAAAACGCACACCATCGCGAACATCATTAGCCACATGCTGGCGACAGGGCGGCGTGTCCTTGTCGTTTCGCATGGGGAGACGGCGCTACGGGTAATCCAAGATCAATTGCCCGAGGGTGTACGCGACCTTGCGATCAGTGTGACAACATCCGAACGCGAGGGGATGAAGCAGGTCGAGAAGGCTATCGGCCTTATGCTCGGGGTAGTCAACACGATCGACATGAACCGCTCGCGGCAGGTGAAGATTATTCGAGACCTTGAGTCCAAGATTGTTGCGGACAGAAATCACCTTGCCGAAATTGATGTACGACTTGCAAAGATTGCGACCCAACATCTCTCGCCGATACCTGGCTCTACCGAACTGCCTTTCGAGGCCGCCAAAAGGGTGATTGAGGACAAGGCGCGTTACGCGTGGTTCTCGGATCGGCCCGTGCGGCCGTTTTCTGATACGGGCATGACCTCCGCCGAGATCGACGCACTTTTCACGGCGCGCAGGACGGTCAAAGGCGACCTTAAGTATCTCGGGGAACAACTTCCCAGCCCAGCCAACATGCCCGATCCCGAGATCGTCCGCGCCTGGCATCTCGATTTGATTGCCGCACAAGACCTGACGGCTGAAAGCACCGCTTCCGAACCGCTAACCCGGCGTGTAATTGCAACGCTCGGCATCGACAAAGCCGCTGTACTGAGCGAGAGGCTGCGGTATCTCGCGTCCAGTATATCTGCCCTGCTGGACCAGTCCTGGGCCTGGGCGTTGACCGAGGCGATCCTCGGTCAAACGGCAATGGCCGGCCGACTGGAACCTCTCGCCCGCGCATTTTTAGCCGACGCACACGACCTGGTCGCGCAGCGCGCGCCGTTTCTTGCAAAGCCAGTCCAGCTTCCAAAGGAATTGCCACCTGCGAAGCAGCTCTTTCAAATTCTGGCAACCCTCAGCGCCGGTAAGAACCCGTTTGGAATGATGGCCTTCGGTACCAAGAGCCATCAACCCATTTTTGAAGCGGTGCGAGTTGCGGGTCTGCGGCCTAGTGTGCCAAACGATTGGCAGCACGTCCGGCAATTCATCGAGTTCTGCGGTGACGTGACGAGCCTTTCGGTCCGTTGGGAGACGCTCAAAGTAGAGCTATCAGCGCCAAACGATCTCTCCTTTGCAGTAGAGTCGCTATTCCTGCTCGATACACTGTCCGACACGCTCCATGCCTGCCTGACTGACGTACCCGGCCAAGTAGCCGAAATGTCGGAGCAATTATCGGCGGTCCTCGGAAATCGCGACGAGGCCAGCGCGATTTTGCGGCATCCCGCCGCGACTGCTGCCTTCTCTCAAGCATTATCACGTCACGTATCGTCGGTAAGGCTGGCGGCTGTCGCGAAAAACGTGGCAGAAGCCGTCGCACAGTTCGACGGCAGCAATACCGATCTTGCGGGCTTCGCACGGCAAATCTTGACCGAACTGGTTGGAAAGCCGAACGCGGATATCGAGCGACTGACCCGCGTATGGCAAGGTATCCTCTCCAAGTTGGGACATGTTCGCGCGTTAGCGCCTTTCTTCGATCGCATAATTTACACCTGTGGCGAGCTTTCGAAAGCGGGAGTGCCAGCATGGGCTGAATGCCTAAGAAGCGAGCCTGCCAGCGAAGCGACAGATCCAGCGGCCCCCAGCGACTGGCGGGAAGCATGGGAGTGGGCGGCACGGCTGACCTACCTCGAAAAGATCGGGGCCAGCAGTCATCTGGCCCAGTTGCACCAGGAGCGGTTGGAAATAGAAGAGGCTCTTCGCGACGGGTTCGCCACGCTCGTGAAGGAAAGAACCTTCTTCAATCTTGCTGCTACAATGAAGGGATCCGCCAAATCCGCCCTTCAAGGTTTTGCCAACATTATCCGGCGTTTGGGAGCCGGGACCGGGCAAAGGGCCGTACTGCATCGTCAGAACGCACGTCTGGCGATGGAAAATTGCTACGAGGCGGTACCTTGCTGGATTATGCCTACTTGGCGCGTCTCCGAGCAGTTGCCTGCCACGCTTGCCAGTTTTGATCTCGTGATCCTGGATGAAGCGTCGCAGTCCGATGCGCGCGAATTGCCAGCGCTCTTACGTGGCAAAAAGGTGCTTGTTGTCGGTGACGACCGCCAGATCAGTCCCAGCTCGGCTTTCCTGTCGATCGCGAACATCGCGCGTCTGCGACAGAACTTCCTTAGCGAATTTCCTTTCCGCGCAGAAGTTGAACCAGGGGCTTCGATTTATGATCTTGCACGCGTGATGTTTCCGGCGAAGTTCGTGATGCTTAAGGAGCATTTTCGATGCGTGGAGCCCATCATACGTTTTTCGATGCAGTTTTATAATCAAGACTTGGTGCCGCTTCGTATTCCAAAGCCGAGCGAGCGGTTGGACCCGCCGTTGGTCGATATCTACGTTGAGGATGGGCAGCGTCGAGGAAAATCCAAGGTTAACCCGCGCGAGGCAGAGGTCATCGTCGAGGAGATTGCCACGATCGTCGAGCAAGCGTCGAGGGTCGAAGGTCCGGCGCGGTCAATCGGAGTGATATCCCTTGTCGGTGCCGATCAGGCTCTGCATGTTCAGAAACTTTTGATGGAGCGCATCGGCGAAACCGCCATGATGCGTCATCGCGTTGTGTGCGGCGACAGTGCATCCCTCCAGGGAGACGAGCGCGACATCGTCTTCATTTCAATGATTGCCGATCGTGCCCGCAAACAGTCGCAGACATCCATTCAGTATCAACAGCGATTCAATGTAGCATTGTCGCGGGCACGGGATCGGATGGTGCTTGTGCGGTCCGTGAAAGAGGAAGAGCTAAATCCAAAAGATCTGAAATCAAAGGTGATCGGACACTTCCGCGAGCCGATGCCAAACGTCGTTAATCCTAGCTTGGACCTCATTGATCTCTGCCAGTCTGAATTCGAGCGGACTGTGTTTATGGCACTTGTCGAACGGGGATACCGCGTTATTCCGCAAGTGGGATCTGTGGGGTTTTCCATCGATATGGTAGTCGAGGGAGAAGGGGGAAGGCGCCTTGCCGTCGAATGCGACGGCGACAGGTATCACGGCCCGGAGCGTTGGGCGGACGACATGCGCCGGCAGCGCATCCTGGAGCGCGTAGGTTGGAGCTTTTGGCGCTGCTTCGGTTCCAATTACCAGATCGATCAGCAAGGCGTTATGGACGACCTAATTCAGACGCTCGATCGTATGCAGATTAGGCCGATCGGACTCGAACCGGTCAATCGAAGCTATTCCGAGCATCGCGTCATTTCGCCTGCTGCAGAAAGGTCAGGCGATTTTGCAGCGACGCAGGTAGACGGGACGATCTCGGTAGCAGCCTTGCGAGATGAACTCGGTCCCACATCGAATGACGCTGAACCGGAGTACCGATTAGCTCCGGGCGACCGCGTCGTCATCCGGTATCTCGACGTGGAACCGTCGCGCCCGGAATTTCTCACAATAAGCGATATCGCGGATGATCCGATCAATGGCTATCTGATGTTGTCCTCGCCACTTGGACAGGCGCTGTCGCAGGGCTCGCCAGGAGATGAGTTAACCTATCAGGCAGGCGAAAAAGAACGCGGTGTTCTGTTTGTTTCATTGGAGACCGTATCGGCTCAGGCAGCTTAGCGGACATTTCTCGCGTCGGTCTTGTCGTATTAAAACGAGACCCGGCGAATTCCCGGTCGAGGCGGCTATTCTCTCGATGAGATCAAGGGCAAGCATCACCGGATGTTTGTCGATCCTTGCTACGCGGCGAGTCCGGAGTAGACTGCGTTCTGGTCTGAGCTCATCCGGCGAACCGAACCGGCTTTCGTGAACCGAGCCCGGAAAGTCTCGGCCTTTCGGATTCAATCCTCGCGCTCATTTAAGTGTTGCTCGCAGGAGGCACTCGCGCGAAGGGCTCGTCGTTTCGCGGCGATCGCTATCACTGCCCGTCGCGCGGGTGCCTTGTTAACCGGTCTCGCAACTGCACTCGCTGTCGTGGCCCGCCGTTCCGGCGTCGCTATCACTGCCCCGAAAGCGGGTGCCATCCTTTCCGCTTCCGCTGCGCTTCGGCCGTCAATTGGCGTTGGATCGACGTGTACCAAGGCCGCCTATGCCGCCGCCTTGTCTTCGGGCCCGCGCATGACGATCTTCACTGCGTCAGGTACTCGGCAAAGCTGTTCGCCAGCACGAGGCAATGGTTCTCTGGCTTTAGCCAGCCGCGCCAAGCTCCGGACCTCGCGAAGCAATTAGTGATGGTGTCGCGAAAACTGAACGAGGTCTATGGCAGCCTTCACTCAGCCCAATCCAGCTCCGCGCCCAATCAAGGGGGGCGGGCACACGAATTCCAATCCCCGACGGCCCGAGCTGACGATCGTTCATTCCTGTTTTGTTCGCAATTGGCGCGGACTCATTGTATAAGCATCTGTACTTGCCGCGTCAGGACTCGGATCGTCGGGGGCTCGCTAGGGCCGCCCGGCCGAACCGCCGCCGTTGGTGCCTGAACCTGGCTGTGGTTGACGTGACTTTAACGGCTGAAAGGCATGGTGGGCACCGACGATCCAAACTATGTTTGTCGCCAGAATAGATGAGTGGACCGCTAATGGCTCGCGGCGAGTTGATGAAAAAGCTGTTGGCGAGTTACGGCCGGGACGACGAGTTCCGGGCGGTCGCCGAACAGATCATTCTGGAGGAGGAGCAGAAGAACAACCGCGTTCTGGCGCGGTCGCTCCGCCAGACGCTCGACCATGCCTCGAATCGCGCGCCACCCCCGCGGGCGCTGGCGCCACTCATTCCGTTCCCGGATGCGGCCAACGACTTCGTCGAGCGCGTCGAGCCGGAGCATACCAAGAACGACATCGTTCTCAGCAAGGCCAACATCCGGATTTTTTCCGGACTAATCCAGGAATTTCGCCGCGCCGATGACATCCGCCGCAGCGGACTGCCGGTGCGATCGAAGCTCCTGTTCTGTGGACCTCCGGGCTGCGGAAAGACTCTTTGTACCGAGATCTTCGCGGGTGAGCTCGGGCTTCCGTTGTTCGTCGTCAAGATCGACCGCCTGATCTCGTCTTATCTCGGCGAAACCGCGACCAACGTTCGCAAGATTTTCGAGTTCGCGCGCAAGCAGCCCTGCGTCCTTTTTCTAGACGAATTCGATGCCCTGGCGCGCTCGCGTGACGATACGAGCGAGCACAACGAGCTGCGGCGCGTGGTCAACAGCCTTTTGATCTTCATCGACCGGATCAAGCCGAAGGGCTTTTTGGTCGCGGCGACCAATCTCGACCAGTCTCTCGACCCTGCGGTCTGGCGTCGCTTCGACGAGGTCATCTGGTTCGAAAAGCCTGACCGGGAGATGACCGAGCATTTCTTGGCGCTGAAATTCAAGAATATCAAAACAGCTTTCGATCCGACGTCCCACGTCGGTTCGCTGGAAGGCTATTCTTTCGCCGAGATTGAACGCATTTGTGTGCAAGCGATCAAGGCCGCAGTGATCGAGCGCCGCAAAGAAGTCCGTGAACTGGACTTCCGTCACGCTGTCGCCGATGAGATCCGACGGCGATCCGGCACCGCACGCCTGCAGCATTTGGAAGACTAACCCGGCGTGCCGCGCTACGACCACCTCCAGCTCCTGCGGCTTCCCGAGCGTCTCGAACGGCGGAAGCATGGGGGAGGAGGTGCTGCCCCTCAACGAGACGTCGGCGGACATAGCCGGAAGCTTCGCGCTGAGCTCGACACCGCGATCGCAGAGCAGCAACGCCGTCGCCGCCCGGAGTTCATCGACCCGTCGCTCATTTTGCGCGTCCGCATGACCGGAATGACGATGGAGGAAGACTGGGAGCGGCTTGGACTGACACTTCTCGCCAGCGATGAAGACAAAACCCTGATCCTCTTCGCATCGAATGACGATCTGCAGAGTTTCCGTGATCGCCTGCAAGCCTATGCGCAGGGAACCCCGCCAGGACAAGCCGCCCCGTCCTACAACGGCTTCATCACCCGCATCGAAGAGATCGGCGCCGTTGGGCCCCGCGACCGTATTGGGCTGCGATTGCGCGAAGAAGGCCTGACGGTGCCCGAGAACTTCGATGCGGACCGAATCTTCGTCCTCGATCTCGAGCTATGGGACATTGGCCGGCGTGAACTCCGTACTCGAAAGCTTGAGCAAATTGCCGAGTACATTGATGCGCGGGGCGGCGAAGTGCTTGACCGCTATGTTGGCCCATCGATTACGATGCTGCGCGCGCGCATGTCGGGCAGCGTGATACAAACGCTTCTCACGGTCGAAGACGTCGCCGATCTCGATCTGCCGCCTGAACCTGATATCGCCACCGGCGAGGCGTTTGAGCTGACGATCGCCGATTTGCCGGAGATGGACGATCTTGGCAACGACGAGCCGGTCATTGGTATCATCGACAGCGGCGTCAACGATCATCCGTTGCTGGCGGGTGCCATCGTCGGTGCGATCGGCGTGCCGGAAAGGCTCGGCACGGCCGACGATTGGGGTCACGGCACGCGCGTTGCCGGCGTGTCGCTATTTGGCGATCTGCGAAATCAGATTGCTGTTGGTGCGTTGGTACGTGCGGGGCGCATTGCTTCGGCCAAGGTCGTGAACGAACGTGGTCAGTTCGACGAGCGTCGTCTTGTTCCCTCCCAGATGCGCGAAGCCCTGACCACTCTCAATCAGCGTTTCGGTTGTCGGCTATTTGTCGTCGCGCTCGGTGATCCCAAGCGCACCTATGACGGAGGCAAGGTTGGGCCTTGGGCCGCGACGCTCGATGAACTCGCCCGCGAACTCGATTCCGTCATCATCGTGTCGGCCGGCAATCGCGCGCCCCGCAGCGGCAACCGCCTGGAACAAGCCGTCACGGAGTATCCCGGCTATCTGCTCGAGCCGACCAACCGTCTGTGTGAGCCTGCGGGCGCCATGAACGTTCTCACGGTCGGCGCGTTGGCGCACGGCGAGGGTCTTGGGCCCGATCTTGTCGAGCACGTTCACATCCGACCCATTACGCGTGCGTTCGAGCCTGCGCCCTTTACGAGGATAGGGCCCGGCATCGGCGGCTCCATCAAGCCGGATCTAGTCGATGTCGGTGGCACAATGGTATTCGATCCCGCAGTAGGGCGGCTGCGGCTGGGCGAAGACTTGCCGACCGCCGGTGTTCTCACGCTCCATCATCTGTTTCTTGACCGGTTGTTTACGGCGGGGTCTGGCACGTCCTATGCGGCCCCTCGCGTTGCCCACAAAGCCGCTCAGATTCTTGCGCGCTTTCCCCGCGCATCTGCAAACCTTGTCCGTGCGTTGCTTGCAGGCGCGGCGCGCATTCCGGATGAGGCCCAGCTCAGGCTTCAAACCCTCGGTGACGATGCCATGCGTTCAATCTGCGGCCATGGCGCAGTTGATTCAGGGCGAGCAGCATATTCGGATGATCATCGTGTCGTGCTGTACGCCGAGGATGAATTGGCGCTCGACCACTTTGCGGTCTATCAGTTGCCGATTCCCGAGCTGTTCCAGAGTGGCGGTCGTCGCAGCATCCGCGTGACGCTTGCCTTCGATCCCCCAGTTCGTCACACCCGCGCCGACTATGCCGGAATTGGCATGAATTTTCGTCTCGTGCGAGGATGTGGTCCCGATCTGATCTTCGAGCACTTCCGACGGAGAACCCAGGAGGAGGGGCGTCAGCCGGATATCGATAATCGTTTCGACTGCGACCTGAAGCCGGGCCCGCGGGAGCGTGAACGCGGAACTCTGCAAACTGCGAGCGTAACGTTTACGCGTGGCACCGAAGCCTATGGCGACAATTATTATCTAATCGTGCGTTGCGATGGCGGCTGGGCGGGAACGTTTGAAACGCAACAACGCTTTGCAATCGTGGTGGAGCTGACCCATCAAGCAGAAGTGCAATTGTATGAGCGGCTGCGCGCTCGTGTCCGGCTCCAAGGTTGAGCAGCGAGTGGAATGAGTCGTTTGCCACCTTCGTCACGGATCCTTATGCGATACCGACGTCGGTCCGATCCTATTTCGCCGCGCCGCGCTTCACTTCCACCAACGCCGTGTCGCAGACCCGACCGAGCCGGGCGAACTAAAGCTGATTGATCTCGAGGGCATGCGATGAAATGGGGAGACAACGCCCGAGATTTTGATGCCGCACTGGCGGTGTGGCCGCACTATCGCCCACTGTTCGACAACTGGCTGATGCAGGAACTGGTGGAGCAGGGTGAAAAGGCTCCGGTCTGGCGTGACCGCAGGGTGCCGACCGACAATGGACGCGTGCGCGGCGACGTCTATCCGGATCGCGAGACCGCACTATCCGCTGCCGCCACGCTCAATCAGACGCTCCACGACGCGCTCGCAGCGCGCGAGATGGATTCCGTGAGGAAACGTTCGCTCCAGCTTAAGGTCGCGAAGAACCTGCAATCCGAAGAGCGCCTTCGCGACGAAGAGGAGCTTATGCTCGCCGAGGCACGCCGGCCGGCACGCCAATGATCCGCGACCAGACCCTTCCGCAATCGTGCTGCCTGCGGAGTCGGCTCCTTTCCGTCAGCAATTGAGCGAACAGCTTTCCGACATGCCCTATCTGACGGTCGTGATCGTGACGGTCCGGGAGACGAATCGCAGTTGGCACCGTTCCATTCTTTACCTCTCGCACGACAATAAATGGTCCAAGCCTTACATCGCCGGTGAGGGATCCGCGGCAAAGGCCATGCGAGCACGAATCGCCAACGGCTTCGGCTACAGCGCCGACGACCATTGGGGAAAGACCAAGGCCAAGATTCGTCAGATCTTGTTGCCCCGCTCCAACCTGCTGCTGCAACTCGCAAGCGTGCAGCGTATGCTGGCGGAAGCGTTGGCCAATGGTCAAAAGGTGCTGGTCTCGAACGGCATCGTCTTCTGGTACGAAGAAGATGGCGGCATCGGTTGGCAGGTCAAACAGACCACGTCCACCAAAGAGTCCGAGGGAAGCACCTTGTGGAAGGAAGGCACAATCCGCTCGATCAACCACGGGCGATTGGTCATTTTGCCTTATATCAAGGAAAGCGGCGAGCAGGTGCGCGGGCACACCAGGAACGGACCGAATGACGGCAGAGCCAAACCACGGCACCCCGATCACTACGTCGATATTCCGTTTGCGCAACTCGACGGTGACCTCATGATCGGTCTCTTCGGCGAATTGCCCTACGAATAGCTTGGATCGCCGCGCTAGCGTCACTATATAGCAAGCGCGCGCATGCTCGCGGTGGAGGCCCGTAGAACCGCCCCATCTCGACTGGCTCCTTGCTAAGCCTGGCGCGAGGGATCGTCACCTTATGGCCGCGACAACGTTCCGGCGTGGCCAGCAACGGCTTGCGCAGTGAGCGCAAGCGAGTAGAGCCCGGCTGGCTACAAAGCTGACGCATCCTGTGCTAAGGAGATATCCATGAAAACCGAGACAATCAGCTGCCGCTTTATTGGCGACTTCAAGGTCGGCGACAACATGGTCTACAACGCCGGCCTGCTCTGCAAGCTCGCGGAGTCCGGCAGCACATTCAACAAGCTGATGCTCTTGCAGGCGGGTGCAATTACCGAAGCGGCGCTCTGGGAGATCATTTACCGTGCGCAGAATTTCAACCGCGAGGGTGTGCCGAACATTTCCGAGGAGGACCGAGCGGAAATCGAGGGTAAGAAAGTCGAACGCTTCAAGGCGATCATCGACGTGATGAAGAAATACAAGATTCTCGATAAGGCCGGTGCCGACATCTACGACGAGTTGGATAAATTGCGTGAGTACCGTAACAAAGTGCATATCCAGCTCGATGTGAAGCTGGAGGGTGTGCCGCGCGACGAGGACAAGGCCTTTACCGATCCGGTGTGTGACTGGGCGCTAAAGCTCAATGTGAGGGTACTCCAGTTCCTGACCGAAAACTTTGCGCGCCCCGCAGATCTGGCGCAGTTCGCGCATAGCATAACCGTGCCCAGCCCCTGACTTGCGGGATCAGGCACCCGCTTAGGTCCGGATCAGATCGCGGCCGACATTCTCAAGGCAGGAATCGCTTTCTGAGCTGAGCTTATTCCAGAGGATGTGGGCCTGGTCTACGCGATCGGCGCGCATGACCGGTTGATCGAGTTTTTCAAACTGATCGAACTGTGCGGTTGGCATCAGGCCGTTCAACCGCCCGCTCGCGAACAGAATATAAGCGGATACCGCTTCGGTAACGCGCGCCAGCGCGTTAATCGCGTTGGTTATCCTATTCGTTGTAACCAGCAGATGAGCCACTTCTTCACGCTTCTGCGGTGTGCCGGCGTGGGCAAGATACGCATGGCTCCATTTCGCGAGTTCGTCCGCGCCGCTATTGTTCAGCCAGCCTTCAACCGTATCGATGAGGGCTAACGGCAATCGATCCTCGCGGTTACGGTTGGTCGACGCAATGCCTGACAGTCTGTCGAATTGTTCGTGGGCCATTTGCGAGGTTCCCCACGCCTTTGGACCCGATGTATGGCCCCAAAACGCATCGGAGCCCACGCGCTCCAGCATTTCGTTGTGTTGGACCGCTGCATAGTCGTAGGGTAGCCCGTCGTGGCAGACGTAGTTTTCCCGCGTGAACAGATTGAAATTTCGCCGCACATCCTTAATGAGGCAGCGCAGGGAAATAACATCGGAGCGGCTATCGACGAGACGGCGTATGGCCAGCACTTGCGTCGCGACGTGGCCGTTTATGATGGCCTCGGCAACCAGTGAATTGCCAAGGCAGCTGGCCTCATCATCGATGGCGAATTGCGTCAGCGTCCGGAATGAGACATCCGTCCACACCATTGCAGATAGGGTCTGCCAGATCGCGTGATGTTCGTCCGTATCTATCCAGCTCAGCCATACCCTGCGCTTGCCACGATAAGACTCCAGAGCCGGTCTTCGCTCAGGCGGAACATCGCATTGCGATAGCGGCGTCTCATTGTCTTCGGTCATCGGGGCCAGCATATAGCGTCACGGTTGAATCGACCTACAGGAAGACGTGGTCGTCGATGTTGCACCCGAATAAGCAACCGCGATCTATCATCTCTTCATCGCGATATTCCAATCGATATCGAATCCGGCGGCCTGCAACTCACGGCTTAGGGCCTGTTTCCACGCCCCGCCGGCATCGAACGGTTCATAGACAACGCCTCCAAAGTCGGAGGGCACTTCGATATCGCCGCGCTTGAGCGCGCAGACGCGTGCTCGTCCAAGGCGGCCGATGAAATACCCCAGTTCGAGCAAGACGTTCTGACGCGCGCGGGGCTGAAGATCATCGCTGTTCTTCATGCCGCCGATGTCATCTGGCGTCAGCAGGATGACGGCAAATCCGACTTCTCCGTGTGCTTCAATCTTCTCAATGATGGTGCGGCCTTGGTTGGCCTGTTCGTGCAGAATGATCGCCTCGAACCCGAGCTGTTCAAGAAATCGGGCGACGGACTCGCGCGCGCCCTCATCGTGGCCGTGGACGATGAAGACCTTGCGTGCAGCCGGACCAGAGCGGACCGGCAGCATAGTGGCTTCTGTCGTACCCGTGGCCGTCTTGACGTGCTCGATGTAATCCCGCGCAAACGGCACGATCATCTGTGCGGCCATGTTCTGCACATTGGCCGTCAGCTTGTTCCCGGCATAGTAAAACGTATGCGAAAAATCCATGGCCGCGTCAGGGATTTGGGCGAATCTGTCGATCAGGAGGATGACCAGGCCGAGCTCTTTCTGCGGATCGCTCGGCCATTCCAGCGTGGCGCTACCGACCGTGCCGCCTTGTGTCGCTTCTCCTGACCTGATCCAGGCATCAAGATCGACATCCGCAATCAGAGCGCTCGAAATCGGTTCGAGCGTTTCCGAATGAAGCAGGCGCGACAGCTTTTTGATGTGCCGGTCGAACGTATTGAATTCGGCTGAGCGCAGGTCGTTCACGGTGTTTTCGATCTGCCTGAAGATGCCTTGGTCCACGTTTCCGCCCACCGTATTGTCTCCGTCCGTCAGTCTCGCCGCTGCAGCACGCGCTAGAATGTCTTCTTCATATTTCTGCTTGAGCTCAGCCACGAGGTTATCGACCATGGTGCTGCTCCGAAAGCCGCTCACCTTTTGGTCAATCGCCAGTTTCATGTCGGCGATGGCGCGCTCGACGCTTGTTTGATCATGAGGATCAAAGTTGACGGTCGTGAGCTTGCCGTCGAGCGCTTCGGCGAACTGGCCGAGAAGCGTCATCTCGCGCTGAAGATCATCTAGTCCTTTGATCTTGAACCCCATGGATGCTCCTGCGAATCACGCCGCAGCATGACCTGATCTCGATATTGAAGGGAGACATCAGCAACTGAGCAAGTGAAGGTTTGATGTCCCTGGATGATCTTACGCTGGCGGGACGGGCCCTCCTCTGATCGTCGTCTTCGTCGGTCACGCCGCCGGCCCGGCCGGATCTTCCTTGACGCCGCGGACGACGATTTTGAGCGAACCGTCCGAGAGCGGCCGCTGCAGCTTCAAGGCCTCGTCCAGAGGGGCCGTCATCCAGGCCTCCGCTTCGTCCGGCGTCGTCAGGATCACCGGCATCGCCTTGGGGTGGATGGCGCCGACCTCGGCATTCGGCTCTGTCGTGAGGAACGCGTAGAGGTCGTTGGTGGTCTCGCCTTCCTTGACCTTCCGGACGGACGTCCAGGTGGCCCAGATGCCGGCGAAGCAGGCGAGGGGCCGGGTCTCATCGAGCGCGAACCATATATCACCGCCCTCGGTGTTGTTAAACTCGCTGAATGAGTTGAACGGGACCACACAGCGGTTTTCGGCTCCTAGCCATCTCGTCCAGTGCTTACTCTTCACGTTGCGGATGTTCGTCGTGCCGCCGTCCGGCTCCATCCGCAGCAGTTCCTTGAAATCGACGGGGTTGCCCTTGGCCTGCAGCTTTTCGGCTCGTTTCTTGGTGGCGTCCATCAGCGCTTTTGACGACGACGGCATTCCCCAGCGCGCCGTAGCGAGCTCGCGGCCCTCGGTCCCGTTGCGCACGATCGGTGCCTTGTAATCGGGAAACACCCCCGGCATCGGCGCCAGATTGCCAACGTATCGATTCACGACGCGGAACAGCGCGCTGATGGCGGCCTGGTTGGTCGTGATCGAGTAGATGGGGTGATTGCGGTTGCTGCTCGAAAGGCTCAGCCTGGAAGGGAAGCCGGCGAGCCGGTGGCAGCAGGAGCGGGAACATGAAGCACTATGTCGGTCTGGATGTTTCGCTAAAGGAGACGGCTATCTGTGTTGTGGACGAGAATGGCGTCGTCATTCGCGAGGGCAAGGCACTTTCGGAACCGGAGGCTATTGTTGCCTGGCTCAACGAAAGCGGATTGCCCATTGTCAAGATCGGGATTGAGATTGGTGGTCTCGCTCGTTGGCTGTACAGCGAACTGCGTGCTGCCGGCTTACACGCAGTCTGCATCGATCCCCGAAGACTGCGTGGCGTGACTAAGACGATGCCGATTAAGACCGATCGAAACGACGCTCGCGCCATTGCACAGGTAATGCGGGTCGGCTGGTACACCGTTGTTCATATCAAGGGTGACGTGAGCCAGGAGCTACGAATGCTTCTCAACAATCGCAAGACGCTTTTGATCAAGCAGATCGATATCGAGAACGAAATTCGCGGCGTCTTACGCGTCTTCGGCTTAAAGCTATCTGGTCGTATACCTCAAGCGACGTTTGAGCAGCAGACTAATGAACTCACAGATGGCCATCCACGACTCGCGGCGATGCTGCGCCCAATGCTTGTGGCTCGAGCCGCGCTGCGTGAACAGTACGGCGTCCTGCACAAGATGGTACTTGAAATAGTACGCCGCGAACCGACATGTCAGCGGCTCATGACGATACCGGGCGTAGGTGCACTGACGGCAATCACGTTTCTAACAACCATTGATGACCCGGATCGCTTTCAACGCTCCCGCGATGTTGGCGCGCATCTTGGCCTTACGCCACGCAAATACGCATCTGGGGAAACCGATCGGAATGGCGCTATTTCGAGGTGTGGCGATGTGATGCTCAGGACCATACTTTATCAGGCCGCGCTTGCACTTCTAACCCGCACCAAGCGTTGGTCCGCATTGAAAGCTTGGGGTGTAAGGGTGGCCAAGCGACGCGGCCTTCGCCGAGCGGTCGTAGCAGTCGCACGAAAATTAGCGATCGTGATGCATCGGATCTGGGCAGATGGAAGCGAGTTCCGATGGACCCGCGAGGAGGCGACCGCATGATCAATTAGCAATTCAGCGGATCCGCCGAAAAGGCGGGACGACGTCCTGCGAGGACGAGGTCGGGGTGACTGCGCTGCAACCTCTGTGCCTGCAGCACGCGCCTAATAGATAGCAGCTCCCGATCTTCGGACTACCATCGTGAGGCGGCTATGAACGTCGACCTCGTAGACAAGAGCGAGCCTCGCAGGCTGTCGGTAACGAGCTGAACCCTTGTGCCAGCAACCGCAATCAGACAAGAGGTTGCACATCGGTCAGGCTTCGATCCGAGGGTGGCGCGGCTGCCAGGCCAATTGTAGCAGAGTCGCGGATGGACGCCGGCCCGCCTTGGCGCATTTGCGACAGCGCAGCCGGCTGGCGAGATCGTGCACGAAGGTGGTCGGCGGATGCTTCATCGCCGCGAGGTCGACTCACTCGGCGTCTTGCAGCGCGCGCACTGGATCTCCAGCCAAAGGAAGCCTCCATTTACGGCTTGGTCGATCGTCGGTGACGGATCAATCGGTTCTCCGTCTGACCACATGCGTTCGTTCCAGCTTTCGCAAAGGAGCCTGTCAGCTTGCTGGATCATCGCCTCGCCCTTGGCCCGCGTCTCCGCCGATTGAGCGGCCAGGATATTGGCCATTGCCCGCGCCTTGCCGAGCTCTTTCGCCAGAGCCTTGCGATCGCCGCCCGACAGCGGCGTGGGGTGATACTTCGGGGCCATCCGGACATCCAGCGGCAAAGAGATCGGATCGGCGATATGGAAGCGAGCTACGGCGTCTCGAACGCCGGCCAGCACCCGTCTTCTTCATGTCTGCCGGTGCGTTGCTGGCAGGTGTTGTCGAGCAGCCGCTGCGCGACGTCCTTCCAGACCGCGTTGCCGCCATATAGTCGGACTGCATCGACGGTCTGGATTTCTACGGTTCGCTCGCAGCGGCGGCAGGAGACGCGCAGGACGTGGCGCTGGATTTCCGAAAGACGTCGCTGCCGCATCTGGGTCCCGGTCGTGCCGGCGCGAGGGTCTTTGAGGACCGAGTCCCAGTATTCGGCCGGGAGGGGCGCATCCGTAGCCGCAGCGGAAGGGCTCGGCCTGCGGGCCGCTTCAGCGGCCAGTTTCTCCATCTGCTTCGGGGTCGGCATGCGCCAGCTCGCGGGTCGATCGGTCATTTTCGAATTAGAACATAAAGAGAACAAAAATCGAGTCCGCTCCGGCCCGCGCGAGAAAAAATCATCATGGTGGAAGGGGCGCGATGTCGGAACCAAGCTGGGTGGATCGTCTTGAATCCGGCATCAGTATCGGAGTTCCTCCCCATGGCCCCCCGCGCGAATTGGAAAGGCTTTCTGCGTCTTTCCCTCGTCACCTGTCCGGTAGCGCTCTATCCGGCCACGTCGGAATCCGAAAAAGTCTCGTTCAACCAGCTCAACCGTAAGACCGGTCACCGCATCAAATACGCCAAGGTGGATGCCGACACCGGCGAGGAGGTCGACAACGAAGACATCGTCAAAGGCTACAAGGTCGACACCGACACATTCATCGAGGTTACCAAGGAGGAGCTCGAGAACGTCGCGCTCGAATCCACGCGAACCATCGAGATCGACGAATTCGTCGACCGCAGCGAGATCGATCCGCGATATCTCATCCGTCCTTATTATCTGCGCCCTGACGGCAAAGTTGGGCACGATGCCTTCGCGGTCATTCGCGAGACGATCCGCGAGATGAACAAGGTCGCGATCGGTCGGGTGGTGCTGACCAATCGCGAACACATCATCGCGCTCGAGCCGCTCGACAAGGGGCTGATGGGGACGCTGCTGCGTTATCCCTACGAAGTCCGTTCCGCGGATGAGTATTTCGACGACATCCAGGACGTCAAAGTCACCAAGGACATGCTCGATCTCGCCAGGCATATCGTCAACCAGAAGGCGGGACATTTCGAGCCGGACAAGTTCGAAGACCAGTACGAAACCGCTCTCATCGAGCTCATCAACCAGAAGCGCGCCGGCAAGCCGATCACCGCGAAAGCGCGTCCTCGCGGTGAGAACGTGGTCGACCTGATGGACGCACTGCGCAAGAGCATTGGAGCCGACGCGGCTTCAGCGACAGAGTCGCAAAAGAAGCCAGCCAGGAAGGCGCGCAAGGCGTCGGCCGGGCAGAAGGAAATGCTGATGCCGATTGCCGGCAAGAAACCGGCCAAGGAGACCGCGGCGAAGAAGCCGGCGGCCAAACCGCAGCGGAAGTCGGCATAGCGAGACGCTAAGCATCCAGTGGCGCCAGACGGCCGTTACTTCGTCGTCCGCGGCAGGGAGCGATATGGCTGCGCTGAAAAAGACTTCCAGGAGATCGATGTTGAGTGCGGGCATTCTCGCCTACCGCAAGGGCGCTCGCGGGCTCGAGGTTCTGCTCGTCCATCCCGGCGGTCCGTTCTGGCGCAAGAAGGATAATGGCGCCTGGTCCATTCCCAAGGGCGAAATCGATGCCGCGGATACTCCGGAGCAGGTCGCGCGGCGCGAGTTTGCCGAAGAACTCGGCCCGAGCGCTTCGATTGGTCCACTCCAGGCGCTGGGGCAGATCCGACAGCGAGGAGGAAAGCGCGTCATCGCATTCTGCGGAGAAGGCCATTTTGACCCGGCGGCGCTGACCAGCAATACCTTCGATATCGAATGGCCGCCACGAAGCGGTCGACGGCAGAGCTTTCCCGAAGTCGACCGCGCGGAATGGTTCAATATCGAGTTCGCGCGGACGAAGATGTTGTCCGGGCAGGTAGAACTTCTCGATCGTCTTTTGGCGATCGCGGCGGAGAGCGACGGGAAATGATGTTCAGGATTGGAATCATTTCGGACACGCACGGCCTGTTGAGGCCCGAGGCGGAACGAGCCCTGGCGGGTGTCAATCACATCATCCATGCCGGCGACATCGGGCGCCCCGAGATCGTCGACGCGCTTCGCCGGATCGCGCCCGTCACGGCCATCCGTGGAAACGTGGACGGCGGCGAGTGGGCTCGCCAATACCCCGACACGAAACTCGTGCGCTTGGCGGGAAAGTCGATCTACATTCTGCACGACCTAAAGACGCTGCAGGTCGATCCCGGCGCCGGCATCGACGTCATCGTCTCCGGGCATTCCCACGTGCCGAAGATCGACACGGTCGGCGGCGTTCTCTACCTCAATCCCGGCAGCGCGGGACCGCGGCGCTTCAAGCTGCCGATCACGCTTGCGACACTCGAAGTCACGCCTGAGGGCATGCGACCCGAAATCCACGACCTTGGAGGCGACTGAGCGAACCACTACGGACGGAATTCACAGCGGAGGAGGCGAACGCGTAATTCGCTCCGTTTGCCGGTTACGCCAGGTGGGAAGCGCTATTTGCGCGGACGTTCTCGTTCACGCACGACATCCTTCGCCCGCTTGTCGGACCTGAGCCCGAGGTAGACGGGCTGGCGCAGTTCGCCCTTGCTCGTCCACTCGGCGAATTTGACCTCGGCCACCAGCGAGGGCCTGACCCAGGTCGTGTTGGCCTCGTCCTTCACCTTGGCAGGAAAGGGTGATTTGGCGGCCTTTAGCTTCACGAGCTTGGCATAGAGGTCTTCCAGGACCTTGTGGCTGAAACCAGTGCCGACATGTCCGATGTAGCGCCATGTGTTGTCTTGCCTCACCGCGAGGACCAGCGCGCCGAAGAACGGCCTGGTGCACCTGGGCGCCGTGAAGCCGGCGATCACCACTTCCTGTCGTTTAGCCGCCTTGATCTTCAGCCAATCCGCCGTCCGGCTTCCGGACGCATACGCGCTATCGGCTCGCTTCGCCATGATGCCTTCGAGACCTTTCCGCTCGGCCTCGGCGAAGAATTTCGTGCCGTTCCCTTTGCGGTGAGCGCTGAAGGCGATCAGCTTGTCGCGCGGCAGAATTGCCTTCAGCCGCTTCTTGCGCTCGAGAAGCGGCTGCTTGCGCAAGTCCACTGCATTCTCAAACATGAGATCGAAGGCGCAATACTTAAGCTTCGCTTCATGACGCAGCGCGTTTTGAAGCAGCTGGAAATGCGAGACGCCGTCCTTACCGATCGCGACGAGTTCGCCGTCGATCACGGCGTCGCCCTTCACGCCCTCCAGCGCTTCGGCGACTTCGATATAGCTGCGGCTGATGATTTTGCCGTTGCGGCTGTAGAGCGCCACCTTGCCCTGCCGGATTTCCGCGATCATCCGGAAGCCGTCGTACTTGTCCTCGAAAACCCAGCAGGGATCGTCGAACGGCGCGTCGGTGAGCGTAGCAAGCATCGGCTGCAGGCGCTTGGGCAGGGTCGACGTCCGGCTCATTCGAGGTCAATCCTTAAGAGCGCGTTGCGAAATGCATGGACGTCCTTCAAGGATGAGGGAACGCATGGGAGCCGCGTCGTGTTCCGCAGGTGCCGCGGGCTTGCGCGACGGTGATGATCGATCAGGGAGGGCGGATCAGACCGATGGCCAGAAAATTGAAGACCTATCAGACCTCGCTGGGCTTTTTCGATCAGGCGATCGCGGCGCCATCTATGAAGGCGGCTCTGGAGGCGTGGGGCGCCGACAGCAATCTCTTCCATCAGGGGGCCGCGAAGGAGAGCCACGATCCGGACGTCATCGCCGCGACCATGGCAAAGCCCGGCGTCGTTCTCAGGCGCCCGGTTGGCACCGACCGACCTTTCAGCGAACAGGCCGAGCTGCCCACCGACCTCGGCGGCGGCGGACCAATGAAGACCGCCCACAAGTCGAAAGGCCCGAAGACGAAGAAGCTTTCCTCTCGCCCCGTTGACAAGGCGGCGGAGCGCAAGGCCGCTCTCGCCTACGAACGAGAGCGGTCGCGCCGCGAGCTTGAACGGGCGAAGGAAGAGGCCGCTAGGCAGAAAGAGCGTGAACGCCGTCAGCAGGCGGTCGACAAGGCACAGGCTGCGTTGGACAAGGCCGAGCAAGAGCACGCGAAGCGGGCTGCCTTCATCCAGGCCGAACTCGAGGCTCTTGAGAAGAGATCGCAGACCGAACAAGCCCGCTGGGATAAGGAAAAGGAGCGATTGGAAGCCGCCTTGCGGCGCGCGCGGGGTTAGGTCTCTGTGGCGGCACCCACGCGTGAAGGCCAGCGATCACGCCTCAAGCGTTCATCGTTCGGGATCTGGTACGGGTGCTGCGGCTTGGTTCACGGCGGCGCGGTCCCGTCGATCCTCAGAAGCGAGCTCCATGACGGCCCGATGGAGCTCGGCCGGTATCGTCAGTTGACTCTCCAAGGGCTTGTTGGCCCAGTGCCAGAAGCGATCGAATGCATCCATCACAGGTCCTCCCGCAGGCCCCGGAAGAACGGGTGCCGGACCTTTCCCTCGGCCGACTTCGCGCGGTACTCAATCTCGGCGAGCAACTTTGGTTCGACCCAGATGCCCTTGTGTGCAATGCGCTTGGTATACGGCTGCGTCTTCCGGATCAGCGGCTTCAGTCTTTTCTGGAGGCCAGCGGCGGACGTCTTGTCGAAGCCATGATCGACCTTGCCCGCATAGATCAGATCGTCGCCCTTGAGGCGGCCGACATAGATGCCGTCCCACTTCGTTCCATCGAGTGCGAAGCCGGCAATGGTCAGCGTCTCCCGCTGGGCACAGGTTTTCTTCACCCAATGGCTTGTGCGGCCCTTCGGATAGGGACCGTCTCGCACCTTCGAGACGACACCTTCCAGGCCGAGTTTGCAGGCGTGCGCGAACATCTCGCGGCCCTCGATCTCGAAGCTTTCGCTGAACGGGACGTCGGTGCCGGTTAGGATCTTCTTGAGTTCGGCTTTGCGCTGAATGAGCGGCAGCTTCCGGAGATCGCGGCCGTTCAGATAGAGCAGATCGAACGCCACCAGCACGATCTTGGTCGACTTGCCCTTGAGCTCGTTCTGCAGCACAGAGAAATCGGTGCTGCCGTCGGCGGCGGGGACGACGATCTCGCCGTCGATGACCGCCGAGCTCGCCTTGATGCGCCAGGCATCGTGGGCGACCTTCTTGAAGCGGTGCGTCCAGTCGTGACCACGCCGGGTGAATATCCTGGCCGACTCGTTGGCCAGATGCACCTGCACCCGGTAGCCGCCGAACTTGATTTCGTGAATCCATCGCCGGCCGGACGGCACCTTCTCGACCGAGGTGGCCAGGGCCGGTTCGATGAAGCCGGGCAACGGCGCCTTCACGCCGATAGCCGCGGGTCTCTTACGCTGAAACGCCACTGAAGAACTCCACGCAACAGCTGATTCAAACTGACACAGTTGGAATCGTTCCGGAACCCATGAATCCGTTGCTGCGTTTGTCTGTTACCAATCCGACAGGAGGAGCCGACGGCGGCGGCGAAGAAGAAGACGCGTGGGCGCAAGCAGGACCGGGCCCGTGTGGCCGGCGGGCAAAAGTATGAAGTGGGGTACGAGTCCAAGAAGACAGGACGGTCGGCGTCAGCGGTCAAGAAAGCTGTCAAAAAGGTCGGCAACAGCCGGAAGCGGGTCGAGAAGCGTCTCGGGCGTTAGGTCTTTGCTCGCGCCGATTGTCCGGCACGTTGCCTAGGCCTCTGGCGGACATTCGGGGCAGCTATCGCCGATCGAGTCCAGGACCTCGGTGATCGCACCTGTGGCGGCCTCGGGCGAAAGGCCCTGTGGCGGATCCAGGCGGGCGATTTCGAACGCCCGCTCACGGGCGTGCGGATCTGCGCGGTCCTGCATCCAGCCGTGGTACTCACACTCGCGGATCGCGCCTGCCTCCTGCAGCACGGCTATCGCCCACCCCCGTACCGTGCGGATCGCCGTCCGTCTCTCCTTGGTCATAAGCATCAAGATCGCTCCTCCGCGAATGACGAATCCTTGCGGCCGTCGATTCGTTCCGGCTGCTAACACAGAGAAGGGATTCCAAATCGTTAGGGCAGGTGCTTGTCCACGTGTTCCGCCGCCCTGTGCAAAACCAGCCACGCAGCAATCTTGTCTTCCTTGTCCGCCTCGCGCATGACGACTTTCAGCGCCTCGCCTGGCAAAAGGCGCTGCAGCGCCTTTGCCTCATCCCAAGAGGCGCGCCGGGATGAAAATTTACGCGTTTTTGCCGGCTGAGCGGCCCGGCATTCAACGCGACCGGCCAAGATATTAAGAATGACGGCGTCTGGAAGGTTCATGTATTCGCTTGGCCGATGGACGTAATTCTGTTCTGGGCTCATTTCGAGGGCCACTGGCTGGCAGCACGGAGTTTCATGATCCCGAGCGGCCGGAGCACCCGCCGGCGCTGCAACATTCGATAACTGGCCGAAATCCAGTCCGCATGGTTTGCGGTAGCTACAAGGTCATTGGAAATGCGTCGAACCGCTGTCGCATTGATTCTCGCCATTCTGTCGAGCGGGGCCTTGGCCGATGATTTTGTCGGACAGGCCAGCGTGATCGACGGCGACACGCTGGACATGCATGGCGTGCGCATCCGGCTTTGGGGCATCGACGCACCGGAGAGCAGCCAGCTGTGCCGCGGCGAAGACAGCTTGCAATATCGTTGCGGTGCGCAGGCCGCGAACGACCTTGACGCCTTCATTGCCCGCCGTCCCGTCAATTGTGTTCCAGTCAGCCTCGACCCGTATGGCCGCACGGTTGCGACCTGCTCGGTCGAGGGTAGGGATCTCGGTGAATGGCTTGTACGCAACGGCCTTGCGTTGGATTGGCCCCAATACTCGAAGGGCAGGTATCGCGAAACTCAACGCGAGGCTGAGCGTGCCGGCCAGGGTCTCTGGAAGGGCAGTTACGTGGAGCCGTGGCTCTATCGTGCATGCATCCGCGCACGTGGAAGGCCGTCCGCCTGTTCGGATGATGCAAACACCCATCCTTGAAGCGATCCCAGCAAGGCGCCAATCCACAACGTGCATTGGCCAATCACCGCACTTGCGCAGGTGGCTCTAGCGCGGTTTGGGCGACTCACGCTACCCATCATTCCCAGTCACCTCACTGTACAATGGGAATGAAATGGTTGCAGCCACACGTGAATTGCCGGCCTCTGGTTACGCGCTTGAAGTAGACGGCCGGCTCAAAGCCGAATTTGCAACCAGGGATGGCGCCAGGGCGGGTGGAGAAGAACTGAAGAGGCGCTTTCCCATGCTTCAGATCAGGATCTATGACGCGCAGACGAATGCGCGCGAGGAAATCTAGATCCGCTGATTCAAGTTTTGGCGGAGTTGCTCGGCCAGAGCGCGTGCGGCTGCCGCCGCACCGGGCTCTCGTAAACCGAGCCGCGTTGCGTCTCGGCCATCCGGCGTCGATCCCTCGCGCAAGGGGATGCGGAGCTCCTCGCCGGGGGCACTCGGAAAAGGGGCTCGCCTGCGGCGATCGCTATCACTGCCCCGTTCCCGGGTGCCGCTATTGAACCGGTCTCGTCGCTGCACTCGGACCCGCGTGCCCCTTCGGGTCGCTATGCTCACGCTCTCCGGGTGCCATTTTCCCTTAAGGCGATGCGCCCCTGGCGCACGCCTGGTCGGGCCTGCGGCCCTAGGGGCAACTCAAGGCCAAAGTCCCATGAAGATCCGACAGAAGGCGGGTCGGTCCGGGAATTCGCATTCTCTCACCTGGAGGGCTGAGAGCAAGAGTGTCGCGGGGTTTTGCCGTGACGGGTTACAGGCTGCGAGAGAGGCTCGCGGCGCCCGTCGCGGAGATCCGCGATGTCCAGACTTTATCCTCAGGCGCACACCGGTGAGGACCGGGCAAGCCTTTATGACGACATCACCAACAAGATCATCGCCGAGCTGGAGGCTGGCCGCGTGCCCTGGGTACAGCCTTGGGGTGCCGCGGCGGCGAAGGCGCCTTTGGCCATGCCAAAGAGCGCCGCGACCGGCCGCCAATATAGCGGCATAAACATTTTAATTCTCTGGGGTACTGCAACGGAGCGCGGATTCACCGGTCAGAGCTGGCTCACATTCCGCCAGGCGCTGTCGCTCGGTGGTCACGTCCGCAAGGGCGAGCGCGGCACGACCGTCGTCTACGCTGACCGCTTTGTGCCGGTCGACGAAAAGCGCCGCGCGCATGAGACCGGCGAAGAGGCACAAGCTGTTCCATTTTTGAAGCGCTTCACCGTTTTCAATCTCGATCAATGCGACGGGCTGGCTTCGGACATCGTAACCGCTGCGCCACCACCGCCATCCGGCATGATCGAGCCGACGGTCGATGCTCTGATCAAGGCGGCCGGCATCGACTTCCGCATCGGCGGCAACCGCGCCTTCTATGCGCCGACGGAAGACTATGTACAGGTGCCGCCGCCGCAAGCCTATTTCGAACCGATCAATTGGCATCGAACGGCCCTTCACGAATTGGCGCATAATGCCGCGATCCAGATTATGCCGCATCTGCTCGGCTGGGCCCGGTTGGCGGCATGATCCCGCCAATCCCATTCGGCATAATCTTCGTCGC
>NZ_JBEPOS010000041.1:0-29257 GCF_040546885.1 Bradyrhizobium sp. S3.2.6
AGTAGACGTCAGCCTGGAAGCGGCCCTTCTTCTTGAGATCGGCGACAAAACTGACGGCCTCGTCGGGGGGGGGGGGGGGGGGGGGGGGGGGGGGGGGGGCGGGCGGGGCGGGGGGCGGGGGCGGGGGGGGGGGGGGGGGGGGGGGGGGGGGGGGGGGGGGGGGGGGGCGGCCCCCCCCCCCCCCCGCCTCGGGGATCAGTCGCGAAGGATCAGTCCTTCAGCCGTACGCCCGGCAGCAGGCGGGTATGGTCGTCGCCGCGCACCGCCTCGAGCTCGTCCGGCTCCAGGCCGAGCGCCCTCAGGATGGTAGGCGCGACCTGCCTGTTCGCGACGCGCTCATCGACGACCGAGGGACCCAGTTTCGGATTGGAGACGACGAGCAGGACGTGCGTATCGTCCTCGGCGAAGCCGCCGTGCTCGGCGATCTTCTTCTTGCTCGCGCTATAGATCGTGCCGGCGATCGGCTGGATGATGATATCGGGCGTACGGCCGGCCGCGGGATCGCCGAACCGATCTACGAGCTCCTCGCCGGCATAGATCTTCTCGATGTGAGCCCGGTTGCTGGCCTTGCGGTCAGCCTCGAGGATCGCGGCGGCTTTAGCAGCGTCATTCTGGTCCTTGAGCCAGATCAGGGCAACGTCATCGGCGGTTTCCTGGGCCAGTGCAACGCCGCCATTCGTCAGCAGGTCAGCCGGATCGGTTACGTCGGCGCGCGTGCCGCCGCCCAGCTTCGGGTTGGTGCTGCCGGTCAGCATGTGAAGCTTGTTCAAGTCGATCGGCGACTGGCCATGCTTGGCGCCGACGATGATGAGCGTGTCACGGGCGAGGTGCTGGTCCGCCAGCGCATCCAGCATCTGGCCAAGCGAGGCCTCGACGAAGTCGAGCGACGCCTGTAGTTGCGCACTCGGCGTTGCCGCGGCGTCCAGATAGCCGTCGGAGGTCACCTTCTGGCCGACGCTGACGGCCTGAAAATTCATGCCAAAGATCGCGGGAACGCCGACCTTGGTTGTACCGGTGTGATCGAAGCCCTTGATCCAGTTGAGCACGGCCTTGACCTTGAGCTCGTCATAGGTGCGCGTGAAGCTCGGATCGGTGGTCCAGTCTGCGCCGGGCTGCCCCGGCACCGAGGTCGAGTTGATCTCGGGCGTATAGAGCTCATCGAGTCCCTTGCCGGACGGACCGCTGACGATTTCGTAGGCGGGGTGCTTGTCCGACCAGGCGGTGCGCCGACCCGCCTCGTGGATTACTTCCATAATGGTGTTGAGCCGCTGGAATTGATGCGGATACACCGGCTCGCATTTACCGGCCTTCAGGCGCATGGGCAGGTGCGTCGGATCGATATGGTTGGAGCCGGCAGGGCCGCCACCGTCGAGCTTCGTCAGGTCATAGTCGATCGATTCATCGAAGAGCGTCTCGGTTCCGGGATTGCCCTGGCAGTTGCTGCCGGGGGCGAACAGTGTGCGGTCGTAGGAATCGTCATAGAACACGCCATGGGTTTTCGGCGAACCGCCGGTCATGAACGCAAGGAGGCCCGGGAAGGAGTCCGAGGGCCGGGAAGTATGTGCATCGGTAAAGTGGACCCCATGCGCGAGCAGCCTGGCGAAGCTCGACGCAGGATGGGAACCGACATAATGCTGAAGGTCGACCTCATGCATGCCGTCGACGCTGATCAGCAGGACGTGCTTGACGTTGCTCTTGTCCTTGTCCTTGTCCCTGTCGTCGGCGTGCGCGAATGATGGTGCCAAGAGCGAAAGACTCAGGGTCGAGGCAAAGGCAAGAGCGACGGCCGCATGGGGCCGCTTTTCGATCGTCATTGTTGGACTCCCCAGTGATGTCTGTTGTTAGTTGACGTGCAGTCGCACGAGACCGCGCAGCGGAGAGCCTGGCGCTCCCGTCGCGTGCGTCAATTTGTAGCGTTGGGAAAACTAGGTAGCGGTGATGAACGCTGGATGACACCGCGATTACGTGGCGCGCGAAAATTTGCCTGTGTGCGGCGGCGTCAGCTCCTCAAGTCGGATGAGCCAATGCGGAAACACCTATTGCTGCGCGCGCGGCAGGAGCGGGGCCAGCAGCCCGCGCGTGACGCCCGGCGGCACCGCATCCAGGCCGAGCACCGCGCTCGCGGCCGGCAGCGTGGCGTCCGCCATCGCGGCGTGGCCTTCGGCGCTCGGATGCACGGCGCCGCCATAGACGGCTGAGAGCACGCCCCACGTCGCGTCGTGGATGTCGGTCGGCTGGCTCGCCGACGGCAGCCCTTGCGGATAGGTCATCGCGGCGAAATAGCTGTCATTGGCATCGCGGATCCAGCGCGCGCGCGGCAGGTAGGCGCGATATTCCGAGGCGCCGCGGCCGCACAGCATCGGCTGGCTCGCCGCGCTGACGATATCCGGATTGAAGCTCTGGCCGTTCTCGGCGAAGCAGGTGCGATCGAATTCGGGATCATTGCCGGAATGAGCGCAAAAACCGTGATCGGCGAACGCAGCCTGATGCGTGTCGACGAAGGTCATGCGGTCAGCCTCGGGATCGCGGCACAGTGCGCCGTTCGTGCAGGTGGCGAGCCCCTTCAGTTGTGGCAGGAACTCGGTGTCGACGAAGGTCGAGACGCGGGCGAGACGTTGCGGATCGGCATTGAACGCGGGATGGATGTCGAAGCCGCCACGGCCACCGCGGCAGGGCACGCCGCCGTCGGCCAGCGCCGGATTGCCGTAGGAGACGTAGACCACGTGCGAGAGATCGTCGCCGACCAGCGGCTTCAGCGCCTCGCGCAGCTTGACGAAATTCTGCGGCAGCTCGCGCTGGAGCGCATCGCGGGACTCGTCGACGCTCGCCATCACGCCCGAGCGGCGGAACAGGGCACGCTCGGTTGCGGTATCGACGATGACGTCGGCGACGAGACCGGAGAAGTAGACGTCGTTGGCGCCGATCGAGAGCAGCACCAGATCGAGATTGCGATCCGGCTGGCGTTTCTTGGCCGCGGTGAGCGCCTCGCGCAACTCCGCGACCTGGGCATTCACGCTGGTGTTGCAGACGCCGCTCTTGCCGGGCGGGCATTCGCGGGCGCGCTGCGAGCCGAGCAGCCCGTCGCTGATGCTGGCGCCGGTGCAGGCGAGCGGCAGATAGGTGACGGCGATATGGGTGTAGCGCACCGCGAGCGCGAGCGCGGTGCGGGCCTGGTAGCTGTAGAGCGAGCGGTGGCAAGGTGAGTTGAACCAGAGGGCACCGTAGCGCTGCCAGTTGGCGAGCGTATCCGGCGCCTCGCAGGCGCGACCGCCCTTGAAGCCAGCGCGGCTCGGCCGGTAATACTGTCCGCCGGCGGTGCCGAGATAGGAGCGGAAGCAAAAGCCCTCGTCCGACAGCGCCAGCGGCCGGTCCGGATTGCCTTCGCCGGAGGCGATGCTGTCGCCAAGGCCGGCGATGAAGATGTCGCGGACCTGGATCTCGGTTTGGACGCGCTGGCTCGGATCGGAGCCGGAGGAGACGTCGACGCTCGCGACCGTCTGCTTGCCGTAGCGGACCCGCAGATTGACCGGCTCGGCGCAGTCGAAGGTCGAGGTCTGTGGTCCGTCGCCGTCGTCGAACGACCAGGCGCAGGTGGCGCCGACCGGCACCGCGCCGGTCAAGCGCACGGTAATGGGGTGGTCGATCGGGGTGATGTAGTTCTCTTTGACGTTGTCGCGGGTGCAGGGCTGGTTGACCCGGCCCTGGAGGTCGATGCAGAGCCGGTTGACCATGTTGCGGGCCCAGCCGCGGCCCTCGCTCTGCAGCTCCAGCGACTGTTCGGCGGCGAGGATGCTGCGGTTACGCGCATTCTCGACATGCAGCAGGAAGTCGCGCTCCTCGCGAAACAGGCGGAAGCGGTTGCGGACCTCCCAGTTGATCTGCATGGCGCCGGCATCCTGCGCGACTGCGCGCTGAAGCGGCAAAACGGTAAGGAGCCCGGCCAGCAGCAGGGCGCCCGAGAGAAAACGGCGAAGGGAAACAGGGATCATGGCCCGCGTCTTCAACGGCAAAGTTGAGGCGGAAATAAGAGAGCATAGCTCTCCGCCCCGCAACCTTTGTCTGCCGCCTTTTACGGGCTGCCGGCGTGACCGCTGGCTGGCCGTTATCGTTTGCTGGCCTGGCGCACCAGCCGCTCGCGCTCCATCGGCGCCACCTGCTTGGGCAGGTTGGCTTGCGCGCAGGCTTCCGCCAGCCGTCGCCGCTCCTGCCAGGGCCGGACGACGTTCATCCAGAGCTCGCGGGTGCCCATGATGGAGATGGCGAGGCCGAACGGGATCACGAAATAGAGGATGCGGAAGACGAGCAGGGTCGCCAGCAGCTGCTCGCGGCCGAATTCGGGCAGTGCCACCAGCATGGCGGCGTCGAACACGCCGATCGAGCCCGGCGCATGGCTGGCGAAGCCCAGCAGCGTCGCCAGGATGAACACCACGGCGAGCGACAGGAAGTCGATCGGCGGATTGGCCGGCATCAGCAGGTACATCGCAAGAGCGCAGAAGCCGAGATCGATCACCCCGATCAGGATCTGCACCAGCGTCAACGGCGCGGACGGCAGCACGACCTTCCAGCCCTTTTGGCCGAGCTCACGGCGTTTGTCGCCCATGCAGAGCCAGACCAGATAGGCTGCAATCGAGGCGAGGCCGCCGAGCGCGATCAGCCGATTGATCGACGACGGCAGCTGATCCATGTAGGAGGCCGCATCCGGGTGGATGGTCATGCCGATCGAGAGCACGAAGATGTTACCGAGCCAGAAGGTCAGGCCGGAGAGGAAACAGATCTTGGCGACGTCGATCGCATTCAGCCCGTAGTCCGAGTAAATCCGGAAACGGATCGCACCGCCCGTGAACACGGTGGCGCCGATGTTGTGGCCGATCGAATAGGACGTGAAGCTCGACAGCGCTGCGATGCGGTAGGGCACGTGCTTCTTGCCGATCGTTCGCAGTGCAAAAAAATCGTAGAAGGTCAGCGTACAGAACGCGAAGAACACGCAGATCGCGGCTAGGCCGATATGCCCGCGGGGAATATCGCTCAATGCGGTCAGGATGACGCCGGTATCGATCCCCTTGAGGGTCCGCAGCAGCGTGGTGACCGCGAAGGCGATGATCATCACGCTCGCGGCAATACCGAGCCGTCGCCAGCCGATCCATCTCTTGAGGCCGCGTTTCAGCGCGGGCAGCAGTCCGTGCATTCATCCTCCCGGCGGGGGGCAAAACCGACCGGGCCAGACATTGGCCGGTCGGTTGCGATCAGTGCCCGAAATGAGCGTCGATCGCTAGGCATGATGTAGCTCATTTAAGGCAAAAACAGCGGCTTGTGCAGCCCTTGACAACGATAGGTTCTGCGCCGCACCGGCTGTTTTGTCATAAGTGGTTCACATGGCGCGCGCGTTAAGCATATGAGTCGGGGACCGATTTGCATCATGCACCCCGGACGTTCAGATGGTTTCAAATCCTGCGGTCGCAAGCATTGTTCCAGCGCAACGCTGCGGGCTTTCTTTGGAACGACGGCGCCGTGGACAGGTTAGCGCCCCATCAGCGATCGAACACGGCGAAACAGCGGCTTTGCGTGCAAGCCGATGCCGTCGTGTTCCCGAAACCCAGGAGGATCGGAACGATGGGACTGTTCACAAAAGACATCAAGACCATGAACGACCTGTTCGTGCATCAGCTGCAGGACATCTATTACGCCGAGCAGCAGCTCACCAAGGCGCTGCCGAAAATGGCAAATAAGGCGACCGATCCGCAGCTGAAGCAGGGCTTTTTGACGCACCTTGAAGAAACCAAGCAGCACGTCACGCGGCTCGAGGAAGTGTTCAAGATGCATGGTGCCCAGGTGAAGGCGGTCGACTGTCCCGCAATCGACGGCATCATCGAGGAGGCCGCCGAGACCGCGGGCGAAGTCGCGGACAAGGCGGTGCTCGACGCGGCGCTGATCAACGCGGCGCAGGCCGCCGAGCATTATGAGATCGTCCGCTACGGCAGCCTGATTGCCTGGGCCAAGCAGCTCGGCCGCAGCGACTGCGCGTCCGTGCTCGCGAAAACGCTCGAGGAAGAGAAGGCGACGGACAAGAAGCTGACCTCGCTTGCCGAGAGCAAGGTGAACCTGCGGGCGGCGAGCTAAGGCTTAGCCGCAAGAGCGCCGCGCGGTCATCCGCGCGGCGCTCGCCTGTCGCGCATCCATCATTCGGTCATTGTCGAAACATGACGGCTGGGCGGTGGCGTATATGTCGCATGGGGCTGCAATCGAGGTGGCAGCATGCGAGCCAGCACCATCAAATATGAAACATTCGACGCAGATGGTGCCCCACGCACCGCATCGCACCTTGCAACCTCGCTCACGCTGGCTGCGATGAGTCTCGGCTATGGCGTGGTGCAGCTCGATGTCACCATCGTCAACACCGCGCTCGATGCCATGGGCAAGTCGCTCGGCGGCGGGGTCGCCGAGCTGCAATGGGTGGTCAGCGCCTATACCATTGCTTTTGCCGCCTTCATCCTGACGGCCGGCGCACTTGGTGACCGGATCGGCGCCAAACGCATCTTCATGGCCGGGTTCGCGATCTTCACAGCGGCCTCGCTGGCCTGCGCGCTATCTCCCAACGCCATCGTGCTGATCGGTGCACGGCTGGTTCAGGGGCTGGCGGCGGCGATCCTGGTGCCCAATTCGCTGGCGCTGCTCAATCATGCCTATACGGACGACCGCGCGCGCGGTCGTGCCGTCGCGGTCTGGGCCGCAGGCGCGAGCCTGGCGCTGACAGCCGGTCCCTTCGTCGGCGGCGCGCTGATCACGCTGGTCGGCTGGCGCGCGATCTTCCTCGTCAATCTGCCGATCGGCCTCGCTGGTCTGTGGCTGAGCTGGCGCTTTGCGACCGAGACCACGCGGGCGCGCTCGCGCGAGATCGATCTGGCTGGCCAACTCGCGGCGATCGGCGCGCTCGGAGCCCTCGCGGGCGCGATCATCGAGGGCGGCGCGCTCGGCTGGCAGCATCCGCTCGTGCTTTCGGCTTTCGCGGCGGCCGCGGTCCTGGCCACGCTGTTCGTCTGGCGCGAGAGCCGCGCGGCGCAGCCGATGCTGCCGCTGTCCTTGTTCGGTCACCGGCTGTTTACCCTGACCACGGTCGTCGGCCTCCTCGTCAACGTCGCGATCTACGGCCTGATCTTCGTGCTCAGCCTCTACTTCCAGCGGATCAACGGGCTCTCGGCCTGGTGGACCGGGCTTGCCTTTGTGCCGATGATGGGCGCGGTGTTGCCGGTCAATCTGCTGGCGCCGCGCTTGGCCGAGCGCATCGGCCCGTGCCCGACCATCGTCGTCGGCGCCTGCATCTCGGCGCTTGGTTGTCTTGGTCTGGTCTGGATCGAGGCGGGGACGAGCTATTGGGCAATCTTCGCGCAGATGATCGCGATCAGCGGTGGACTTGGCCTCCTGGTGCCGCCTCTGACCTCGACCTTGCTCGGCAGCGTCGAGAAGGCGCGCTCCGGTATCGCTGCGGGTGTGCTCAATGCGACGCGGCAGACCGGCAGCGTCCTTGGTGTTGCGTTGTTCGGTTCGCTGGTGGCGTCCGACAGCGCGTTCATGATCGGCCTTCATCAGTCGCTAATCATATCGGCGGCTGTCCTGCTGCTGGCCGCCGGTGTGATCGGCCTCGGCGCAAAGGCGCACGGGCGGGCAATGTGAGCAGCCGCACACATTCCCTGTTCACCATTCCGGCAACCGGTGCACAGCCGGTTACCGACTGTCCATCTCTGCCGGTTCTAGTGCCCGATGGAATAGGGGCCGGCAATGTACCAAGTTCTGTTTTGTCTCACGGATCAGCATGATTGGCGTCTCGTCGTCCTTGGCGGGGCGGTATGCCTGCTCGCCAGCGCGGCGGCAATCAGCCTGTTTCATCGCGCGCGTGCGGCGAGCGGGTCGGCTCGCCTGGTTTGGGTTGCGCTCGATGCCGTCGTCGCCGGTTGCGGTATCTGGGCAACCCATTTCATCGCGATGCAGGCCTACGGGCCGGGCGCCGGTGGGGCCTACAACATCCCCGTAACGGTCCTGTCGCTGCTCTTTGCGATCGCAGTCACCTTCACCGGTCTTAGCATCTCGGTTTCGACGACGCACAGGGGTCTGGTCGCGGTCGGCGGCGCCGTCGTTGGCACCGGCGTGGCCGCGATGCATTACACCGGCATGATGGCGTTCGAGATTCCTGCCCATGTCGGCTGGACCACCGGGACCGTGACGGTGTCGATCTTGCTCGGCATCGTCTTTGGATCGTTCTCCCTGCACGTCGCGGGACGAGGCGATAGCCTGTCCAACGCGCTTGCCGCGACGACCCTGTTGACGGTCGCCATCGTCTCTCACCATTTCACCGCGATGGGCGCGCTGGAATTGACGCCCGATCCGACGCTTGTGATCAGCAGTCTTTCGATCCCGCCGACGTCGTTGTCGATCCTGACCGCCAGCGCGGCCGCTGCCATTCTCGTCATTGCGCTCACGGCGGCGGTGCTCGATCGTCGTGCCAAGGGCGAGATCGGACGCCAGCAGGTCGTGCTCGACACCGCGCTCGAGAACATGTCGCAGGGGCTCTGCATGTTCGATGCCGAAGGCAAGATCATCCTGTTCAACGAACGCTATGCGACGATGCTACGCCGCTCCGACATGCAGCTTACCGGCCGCGTCCTGCTCGACGTGGTCCGCGAGGAGGCGGCGAAGGGGCAGTGGAATGGCGAGCCCGAGCAATTCTTCGCACGCCTTGTCGAGGACGCCCGGGAGGGACGTACGACGACGGACGTCGTTCGACGGTTCGACCGCTCGATCCGCGTCGTCAACCAGCCGATGCAGGGCGGCGGCTGGGTCGCCACCTTCGAGGACATCACCGAATGGCTGGAGGCGCAGGCCAAGATCTCGCACATGGCGCGCCATGACGCGCTGACCAATCTGCCGAACCGCGTGCTGTTCCACGAGCAGCTCGAACAGGGGCTGCGCCGGGCTGGTGTGAACGACCAGCTCGCGGTGCTCTGCCTCGACCTCGACCATTTCAAGGACATCAACGACTCGCTCGGCCATCCCATTGGCGACGCGCTGCTGAAGGAAGTCGGCCGCAGGCTGAAGGCGACCGTCGGCGAGCACGACACCGTGGCCCGCCTCGGCGGCGATGAGTTCGCCGTGGTCCAGATCGGTCGCTCGGAGGAAGCCGCGGCGAGGGCGCTCGCCGGCCGCCTCGTCGAGGTGATCTCCGCGCCTTACGAGATCGACGACCATCAGATCGTGATCGGCGTCTCGATCGGCATCTCGCTTTCGCCGCAGGACGGCAGCAATCCCGACGAGCTGCTGAAGAACGCCGACCTCGCGCTGTACCGCGCCAAGGCCGACGGCCGCGGCACCTATCGCTTCTTCGAGACCGGCATGGATGCGCGGGCGCAGGCGCGGCGCTTGCTGGAAATGGATATGCGGGCGGCGCTCCAGCGCGACGAGTTCCAGCCGTACTACCAGCCGATCCGCGACGTCGCCAGCGATCGCGTGGTCGCCTTCGAGGCGCTGTTGCGCTGGAATCATCCGCATCGCGGCCTGATCTCGCCCATCAACTTCATTCCGCTTGCCGAGGAGACCGGCCTCATCATCCAGCTCGGTGAGCTCGTGTTGCACGCTGCCTGCGCGGATGCCGCGACCTGGCCCGACGATATCGGCGTCGCCGTGAATCTCTCGCCGGTGCAGTTCAAGAATCCGAACCTGATTACATCCGTGACCGACGCACTGGAGAGATCGGGCCTCGCGGCGCGCCGGCTCGAGCTCGAGATCACCGAATCCGTGCTGCTCCAGAACAGCGAGGCGACGCTGACCACGCTGCACGAGCTGCGCGCCATGGGCGTGCGCATCTCGCTCGACGATTTCGGCACCGGCTATTCCTCGCTGAGCTATCTGCGCAGCTTCCCGTTCGACAAGATCAAGATCGATCGTTCGTTCGTGTCCGAGCTTGCCACCCGCGAGGATTCGGTGGCGATCATCCGCGCCGTGACGGGCCTCGGCCGCAGCCTCGGCATCGTCACCACGGCGGAGGGCGTCGAGAACGACGCGCAGCTCGAGCTGCTCAGGCGCGAAGGCTGCACCCAGGCACAGGGCTATCTGTTCAGCATGCCCAGGCCCGCATCCGAAGTGGCTTTGATGCTGGAACGCCCGCGGCTGCTTGCCTCGGCCTAGAGAGGCCTAGCCGCGGCGCAGCGCGAAATGCGCGCCGCAGAACGCCATCACGGCGCCGAGACACAGTGCCGCGAGGCCCGCCAGCACGCCGGAAATGGTCGGGATCGGGCTCGGCGCCGAGGCGGCTTGTCCGGCGCCGGCGAGCAGGAGCACGCCGACCGCGATCAGGAATTGGCGCATCCGTTGCGGGATCTGGCCGGAGACGGCGCTTTGCATCAAGGACGCGGTGAAATAGCCGCCGGAGAATCCGACGGTCGCGATCAGCCACCAGGCCATCGCCGCGCCCGTCGGCATGAACTCATGCGTGTCCGAGCGCCAGAGACCGCCGAGGTCGAGCCCGTAGCGCGCGCCGAGCATATGCACCGCGAGCGCGAGCAGCACGCCCGAGATCATGGCGGCCCCGAGAATCAGGCGGCGCGGAAAATAGATCGTCTCAGCCATGGCCCGCTTGTAGGATGGGGGAGGGCGATCGCGCAAGCGGATCGCGGACGGGATTGACAGATGCAGGTTTCGGACGGGCAGGGCCGGTCGGTCACGAGCTATGCCTACAAGGCGTCGCTGATCGGCTCGGCGCATCGCTTCGAGCTGACCGATGAGGGATTGTCCTGGCACATCGCCGGCCGCTCGGGCGTCTGGCGCTATGATGAGATCAGTGCTGTCAGGCTGTCGTTCCGCCCGGTCTCGATGCAGCAGCACCGCTTTCGCGCCGATGTCAGCCGTACCAGTGGCGGCCGCATCGCGATCCTGTCGACGAGCTGGCAGACCGCGGCGCTGATGGCGCCGCAGGACAGAGGCTTTCGCGATTTTCTCGTCGAGCTGCACGCGCGGATGGCGAAGGCCGGCAGCCGGGCGGAGCTGACCGCCGGCCTCGGCCGCAAGACCTATGCGGCGGTGCTGGCGTTCCTCGCTATGCTGGCCGTGGCGATGGCCGGGTTGTTGATCCGCGCGCTGATGATCGGGGAATTCGCCGGCGTGCTGTTCATCCTCGGCTTCGCCGCGCTGTTCGCCTGGCAGGTCGGCGGCTTCGTCCGGCGCAACCAGCCGCGCAGCTACAGTTTTGATCGGCTGCCGCCCGGCTTGCTGCCCTAGCACTTGCAATCGGCCGCAATCAAAATTGACTTCGCAGCCGTGCGCCGGTCCCGCATCGTGCCGCGATGACAGTCATGGATCGCAGCACGCGCCTGCCGACGGCGGACGAGATCGCCGAGATCAATCGCACCCATCTGATCGATACGCCGCTCCAACCGGCCGATTTGCTGTTTCTGTTCGGCACCCGTGAGGACGTCGCGCTGCGCGCCGAGACCGCCGCGCGGCTATGGCGTCAGGGCCTTTTCCGCTGGTCGATTGTCAGCGGCGGCGTGACGCGCGGCTCGGAGCAATCCGAGTGCATGATCATCAAGGCGGCGATGGTCGATGCGGGCATTCCGGCGGATCGAATCCTCGAGGAGCATCGCGCGATGAACACCGGAGAGAACGTGATCTTCTCGCTGCCGATCATCGATGTGGCGCTGGGACTGCGCAACATTCGCAGCGTGATCTGCCTCGGCAACACCTGGACCGCGCGGCGCTATCCGATGACATTGCACCGGCACTGGCCCGAGGTGACGAAGCTGCTGCTCACCGTCGACAGTTTTGCGACGCCACGCACGCTCTGGCATACCGACGCCGAATTTCGCCGTCGTGTCCTGCACGAATGGGACAAGATCGAGCCGTACAAGGCGACGGGATTTATCGCGGAATGGCCGGAGCGCTGACCGGCGAGGGGCTACTCCGTCGAGTCGAAATCTTCCTCCTTGGTGCCGAGCAGCGAGACAATCGTGCGCAGCCCGGAATCGAGCTGCTCGAACGAGGGCGGGGCGAGCGCCAGCCGCACCGCGTTCGGAGCATGGCCATGCGCGACCGCGAAGGTCGACGACGGCGTCAGCGCGATGCCGCGCCGGGCCGCCGCGGCAACGAACGTCTGCGAACGCCAGTGCGATGGCAGCGTCAGCCAGAGATGATAGGAGCGCGCATCGGCGGCGATCTGGTAACCGGCGAGCAGTCGTGCCGCGGTCTGCTGGCGGCGTGCGGCGTCGATGCGCTTGAGCCGGGTCAGCTCGGCGACGGTGCCGTCGGCCATCAACCGCTGACCGGACGCGAGCGCGTGGCCCGAGGCGATCCAGCCGCCGGTGCGGACCGCGCTCATCACGGTCTCGCGCAAGTGAGGCGGCGCGACGAGGATGCCGAGCGCCAGACCCGGCGCGACTTTCTTTGAGAGGCTGTCGAGCACGATGCAGCGATCGGGTCCCAGCGCCGCGAGCGGCGTGTCGTCTGCGAGGAAGCCGTAGACGGTGTCCTCGATGATGGTGAGATCGAGCTTCTCGGCGACACGCATGATGTCGGCGCGCCGCGTCGCGTTCATGGTGACGCCGAGCGGGTTCTGGATGATGGGCTGAAGATACAGCGCCGAGAGATGCGCCTCGCGATGCGCCTTCTGGATCGCGTCAGGCCGCGCGCCAAATTCGTCCATCGGAATCGGCACCAGCGTGATGCCGAGCCGCGCGGCGATGCTCTTGACGTAAGGGTAGGTCAGCGCCTCGACGCCGCAGCGGCCGCCGGTCGGCACCAGTGCTGCGAGCGCGGCCGCGAGCGATTGCTTGCCATTGGCGGTGAACACGATCTGTTCGGCCTGCGGCGTGAAATCCTTGCGCGCGAGATAGGCGGCGGCCGCATTGCGCGCGCTCTTGGTGCCGGTGCTGGTCGAGGCGCGCAGCGCGGATTCGAGCGCGTCGACCCGTTCGAGCCCGGCGAGGCTCTTGGCGATCATCGCCCATTGCTGCGGCAGGAGCGGATAGTTGACCTCGAAATCGATACGCGCATCGCGCGGCTCGGTGATGATCTCGATCTCGCGCCTGATGTCGCCGGAGATGAAGGTGCCGCGGCCGACCTCGCCGACCACGAGCCCGCGGCGCAACAGCTCCGTGTAGACGCGGCTCGCGGTCGAGACCGCAATGCCACGGTCATAGGCAAAATTGCGCTGCGGCGGCAACCGGTCGCCGGCTCTTAACGTGCCGTTAGAGATATCCGCGGCAATGGCATCCGCGAGCTTCACGTACTCAAACTTGGACATATTGCACCGAGAGCAATGTTTTCCTTGCTCCGAGCAATGTACTGGAGCATTTAAGTTCCATCAAGGTCCGCGATTGAGCCGAGGAAAGCGAGAGCAATCCGACGGCAAATGAGGTGCAGGCGCTCAGGCGTTTGCGCCAACGGCATCCGCTTCGCCGCGCAGGACCAAAGGCCGGAGAAGAAACATGACCACGATCTCGCAAACTGCCGGGCGGAGCTTGCGCCCATCCTCGTCGAGCGGATTTTTTGGCACGCTCGCCACCGCTGCCTATGCGCTGTTCGACCGCCTGGAGCGCCGTTCCGCCGTCAAGACGCTGAACGAGCTCGACGACCGCGCCCTGCGCGACATCGGGATCAACCGCAGCCAGATCGAAGACGCCGTCTACGGGCAGTTCAAGGACGAGCTGACGCGGTATCTGTGAGCCCCTTCGCCTGTGTCCCGGACGCGCTGCAGCGTTCTTACGCTGCTGCGCAGAGCCGGGACCCAGAAAGCCGCAGAGCTCGCTGCCGCATGGGCCCCGGCTCTGCAGCGCATCACTTCGTGCTGCGCAGCGTCCGGGGCGCGAGACCTTTGTGCAACGATAAACACAGCTTCGCAGCCTCGCGGCTTGTTTCACCCGAGCTTTGGTTCGGCGCCTTGCCCTCAATTAAAAGAGGGCGCAGGGAAGACCGGGTGCCGGCTGGCACCCACGGTCCACTGTGCGATGATTGCGCTATAAAAATCTGCACAGCGGCATACAGGTGAAGCCAGGACATCCGGCCTTCCCTGCGCAGTGGCTTTACGGCTTATGTCGTGCTCTCCCCGGGGAGCGATGCACTATTGCCCCCGTCGCCTTGCGGATGACTGATGTGAGGGCCCGGTTGGGCCACACGCATCACCACGAGCCTTGGCGCAACAGACTCCGGGCGCCAGGACCACACGATTTCGCCGTACGCGGATCACACCGGTCGTGTGCGCGATGGTTTTGCTCACGGTTGCCCGCCCTGCAAAACCCTTCGCGCCGACGTGACCACGTCCACCGCCATCCAGCCCGCGTTCGTGACGATCGCGACACGCCCCTCTTCCTTGGGCCGGGTTGCGCGACACATACGCCGTTTCCGAATTTCGGTAAAGTGGAATATTTTTTGTGATGCGGATTGACCGAGAGTTCGGGTGTTTTGCCCGTCGGGCAGCACAATATCTTGTAGAATCTTTCCGCGATGGCAGTCTGGATTGCTTCGCTGCGCTCGCAATGACGGAGCAAGCGTCAGTGTCTCACCACCAGCACCGAGCACTTGGCATAACGCACCACATGCCCGGCATTGGAGCCGAGGAAATAGGTGCGCATCGCAGGCCGGTGCGAGGTCATGACGATCAGATCGGCCTTCATGTGCACGGCTTCCTCCAGGATCTCGTGATAGATGCCGCCCTGGCGCACCACGCTGGAGATGTGAGCGGCGTCGATGCCGGATTCGCGGGCGACGATGGCGAGTGCCTCTTCCGAGGTCTGGCGCTGCTGCTCGTCGAAATCGGCGGGGACGTATTCGGCCAGCATCACCGGCGTCATCGGCAGCACGTTGAGCAGCCGGATCGATCCGCCCCAGTTCTGCGACAGCGTTGCCGCGGTCGCGATCGCAGGCTTTGCCAGATCAGTGTCGGCGAGGTCGATGGGTACGAGGATGGACTTGAACATCTGCGCCTCCAAATCTTCCAGTCAAGATCCTGGGACCAAGCTGGATCAACCGGTCGAGACGGTGCCCGCGCGTCTCATCCCAGTCGAAGCAACTTGGGGCTGACGAACAGCACCAGTTTGCCGCGGCGGTAGGCCACGTCACCCCAATCCTTGACGTCAAAGTCGAGGACCGCAAGCCCCGCGGTAGGAAGATTGTCGGCAAGCGCCTTGGCGCCGGCCCGATCGCCGCTGCCCATCAGCATCAGGCCGGCCTCGTGCATGCCCGGATTGTGCCCAACCAGCAGCAATTGCCTGGGGTTGGCGGGAATCGTTGCAGTGCGAATGGTTTCGAGAATCTGCGCGGGATCGGCGCCGTAGAGCTCCGGCAGGATCTCGACCTGCGGCGCTGCGACGCGGTCCTTCATCGCCTGCCAGGCGATGTCCCAGGTCTGCCGGGCGCGGACGGCGTGCGACACCAGCACAGTCTCGGGCACGGCTGGGTGGGCGGCGATCCAGTCGCCCATCTCGGCGGCATCCCGCTGGCCGCGGTCGTCGAGCCGGCGGTCCTGGTCGCGGCCGCTCGGCGCGTGGGTCTCGGTCTTGGCGTGACGCAGCAGCATCAAACGGCGCATGGCATTCTCGAATCGTTCCACGTCCAGGATAATCTAAAAGGATAATCTACAGGTGTCGGTTGAGGACAAGGTGACAAGCGCCCGATTGGTCCTTTAAGAAGATTGCTCCGTTAACAAAAATGACATGAGCGAGACTTTCACAAGCGTGTCCCAGGAAGAAGCCGGCTTTCGTGAACGTGCGCGGCTGTCGTTCGATCTCGACGCCGACATTTGCGTGATCGGGGCGGGGCTTGCCGGCCTCTCCATTGCGCTGGAGGCGGCCCGGCTCGGGGCCAGCGTGGCGGTGCTCGAGGGCCGCCATGTCGGCTGGAACGCCTCCGGCAACCAGCTCGGCGCCGTGACGCCGGGCTTCGCGCTGCCGCTCACCGAGCTGATCGAGCGCATCGGCTTTGAGGACGCCAGCGAATTGTGGACGCTCTCGAAGCAGGGCGCCGAGTTCGTCCGGGCCAACGCCACCGAGGAGAACATGCCGGGCATCGGCCTCACAGACGGGGTGCTGGAGGTCTCCAACGTCGATGCCGGCGACCGGCTGATCAGCCGGCTCCAGATGCTGAACGAGGATTTCGACACCGAGGCCGAGGGCTGGCAGGTCGATCGCGTCCGCGAGGCGCTCAAGACCGATCGTTACTTCCACGGCGTCTACTACCCCAAAGCGTTCCAGGTCGACGGCCGCAAATACGTGCACGGCCTGGCCGCGCTGGCGCGGCGCGCCGGCGCCCGCATCTTCGAGGATACGCCGGTCGTCAGCATCGATCATTCCGGCATCCGCAAGCGCATCGTCACGCCGTCGGCGCGGCTGCGCGCCACGCACATCGTGCTCGCCGGCAACATCCATCTCGGCGCGCCGTTGCGGCGGCTGTCGGAGACGCTGCTGCCGGTCTGGCGTTACGCTGGAATTACCGCGCCGCTCGGCGAGCGCCTGCACGAGATCATCGGCTTCAAGGGATCGGTGATGGATTCCGACCGCGTCGATCATTTTCGTATCGTCGACGGCGACCGCCTGATGTGGGAGAGCCCGGAGACCACCTGGGCCGCGCGGCCGCAGCGCTTTGCAGGTAGCGTCAAGCGGCGGATCCGCACGATCTTCCCCCGGCTCGGCGATGTCGAGATCACCGAGACGTTCGGCGGCGCCACCGGTCAGACCGTGCACGGCATGCCGCAGATCGGCCAGCTGCGCAAAGGCCTGTGGGTGGCGAGCGGGTTCGGCCGCCAGGGCATGAACACGTCCGCGATGGCCGGGCAGCTGATCGCGCGCAGCATCCTGTGGGGCGACGAGCGCTGGAAGCTGTTCTCGCCGTTCGAGCTGGTGTGGGCCGGCGGCACCACCGGGCGGGTCGCGGGCCAATTGGTCGGCATCTGGGGCAGGGCGAGCTCCACGGCCGCGGGGTCGCTCGCCCGCTATCGCGAGCGGGCACGGGTCAAGGACAGGGAACGCGAGGCGCGGCTGGCCGAGGCCAACCGGGCCGCCGGCACCGGCCCGCGCCGTCCGCCGCCCGAGGTTCGGCCGCGCATGGCTCCGGCGCCGCAGCCGGCTGCCGCGGCGGAGGCGGAACCGGTTTCCCACGAGCAGGGCGTCTCGCAATAAGTTGAGAAAAATCCCGCCTGGAAGTGTAACGTCCGCCGTTAGAACCCGTATCTCAGGGCGTGAACTTCCTGCGCACGGAGAAAGACATGTTTGACCGCCGCATCTTGTTGACGACCGTCGCCGGCCTGTTCGGCCTTTCGACCTTCCGCTGGCTGAGAGCAACGCCGGCTCAAGCCGCCGAGAAGTTCGAGATCGAGAAGACCGACGCCGAGTGGCGGGCCCAGCTCACGCCGCAGCAATATGAGATCCTGCGCAAAGAGGGAACCGAACGGCCGGGCACCAGCCCGCTGCTCAAGGAGCATCGCAAAGGCGTCTTCGCCTGCGCCGGTTGCGATCTGCCGGTGTTCGCCTCGGAGACCAAGTTCGAGAGCGGCACGGGTTGGCCGAGCTTCTACCAGCCGATCGAGGGCAATGTCGGCAAGACCGAGGACCGCACCTTCGGCATGGTGCGCACCGAGGTGCATTGCCGGCGCTGCGGCGGCCATCTCGGCCACGTCTTCGATGACGGTCCGAAGCCGACCGGATTGCGCTATTGCATCGACGGTTTCGGGCTGGTCTTTCACCCGGCGTCGCCGTCGGCGACGTGAGCTTTGGGTGACGTTTAATCCCGGCAATTGTTGCCGGCCCGGCAATTGTGCCCCGGTCATGCGACCGGGGCCTTTCTATTTAAGTCATTGATTTCCTGAGAATACCCGCATTGGCATAGGCCTTGCGACGTCTCCTCCGAATGCGGCCACTGGTCTGCCGGCCGCCGAGATCGGATCTGGAGACAAAGTTATGGGTATCTTCGATGCAATGAACACCTCGGTGGGTGGCCTGCAGGCGCAGTCCTACGCGCTTCAGAACATTTCCGGCAACATCGCGAACTCATCCACCACCGCTTACAAGGGCATCGGGACCAGCTTCGAGGATCTCATCCCCGATTCCTCGGTGCCCAACAAGCAGGTCGCCGGCGGCGTCACCGCGCATGCGCAGGCAACGATCACCACGCAGGGCACGATCTCGGGCTCCAGTGTCGCCACCAACATGGCGATCACGGGCGATGGCTTCTTCTCGGTGCAGAAGGCGACCGGCGTCGTCGACAACGTGCCGGTGTTCGACGGCGTCTCCTATTACACCCGTCGCGGCGACTTCCAGGTCAACGCCAACGGCAATTTGATCAACGGCGCCGGCTACTATCTGATGGGTGTCGCGGTCGATCCGAAAACCGGCAACCCGCTCGGCAGCGTGCCGACGGTGCTGCAATTCCAGAACAACTTCGTCCCGGCGCAGGCAACGACCTCGATCCAGTATGCGGCGAACCTGCCGACCACGCCGAACACGGTGGCGAGCTCGACAGCGGCGAGCCACACGCTGCTGGCCAATGGCGGTCTCGATCCGACTGACTTCCTCGCGTCGAACCCCCTGCCGATCGGCAGTCCCCCTCCGCGCACGGACGCCACCATCACGAGTGCGGGTGCCAACAACAGTGTGCCCGGTCCGATCACCGGTGCGACGAAATTGTCGGGCACCGCGCCGAGCGACTCGCTGACAACGAGCTTCGCGGCCGGTGACACCATCATCGTCGGTAGTTCCCCTGCGACGACAATCACGATTACTGCGGCGGGCACCGGCCTGCAGGACGCGACCCACGTTCGCGCCGACGACACCGTCGGCAACCTGCTTACGGCGATCGGCACCGCCACGGGCGTAGCGCCATCCATCAACGCCTCGAACGGCAAGATCACATTCCACACCGGCACGGCGCAGGACCTCAACATCACGAGCACGGCGCCCGCATTCTCCGCGCTTGGATTGACGAGCCCGGTGACCCAGGCACGTGGCACCGGCATGACCGCAACCGGTGTGGTGATGGGCAGCGACGTCACCACCTTTACCAAGGAGTCGATCAGCGGCGGCGCGGTGACGGCCTACAATGCGGCCGGTACGCCCGTGAACCTGCAGTTGCGCTGGGTCAAGACCGACAGTTCCGCACTGGGCGCCACACACAGCGATACCTGGAACCTGTTCTACCAGACCGACCCCAGTGCGACCGGCAGCACGCAGCCGGCCTGGGTGAACACCGGCCAGACCTTCGCTTTCGCCAGTGACGGCTCGCTCACCTCGCCGAGCGGCTCGGGCATCACCATCAACAACGTCAGCGTCAGCGGCCAGTCGCTCGGCTCGGTCGCCTTCAACCTCTCCTCCGGCGGGCTGACGCAATTTGCGAGCACCAGCGGCGCGGTGACCATCAACACAATTACGCAGAACGGCTACGCCGCCGGCCAGCTCCGCTCGGTCGCCGTCAACAACAACGGCCTCGTTGTCGGCACCTTTTCCAACGGCCAGAACCTCGATCTCGCCTCGGTAACGCTGTCGCACTTCAACGGCACCAACTACCTGAAGGCATTGGACGGCGGCGCTTATGCCGTGACCGATCAGTCGGGCCCGGCGATCGCGGGCGCCTCGGGCACCATCAGCGGCTCGTCGCTGGAGGGATCCAACACCGATATCGCCGACGAGTTCACCAAGCTGATCGTGACGCAGCAGGCCTATTCGGCCAACACCAAGGTGATCACGACGGCGAATTCGATGGTGCAGGACCTCTTGAACGTGTTGCGCTGATCGGTCCGCCGGCGCGTAACGTAACCAAAGACGGCAGGTCAACATGGGTTTGAGTTCAGCCCTCGCCAGTGCGATGAGCGGTCTGCGTGCCAACCAGGCCGCGCTCTCGATCGTCTCGTCGAACGTCGCGAATTCGCAGACGCCGGGTTACGTCGCCCAGACGCCGAACCAGGTCGAGGTTACCACCGCGGACTTCGGATCGTCGGTGATGACGACCGGCGTCAGCCGGGAGCTCGACACCTTCGTGCAGAACCAGCTTCGCACCGAGACCGGCGGTAGCGGCTACGCCGACCAGATGGCCAACATCCTGAAGCAGCTTCAGAACGTCTATGGCAACCCCGGTGGCAGCGGCACGCTCGAAACGGCGCTGAACAACTTCACCAGCTCGCTCCAGGCGCTATCGACGAGCGCGGGCTCGTCGTCGGCGCAGACGGTCGCGGTCGGGGCGGCGCAGGCGCTGGCGACGCAGCTCAACGTCACCACCAAGGGCATCCAGTCGCTGCGCTCCAACGCTGAGCAGGATCTCGGCACCTCGGCACAGCAGGCCAACGCGGCGATGAACCAGATCGCCGACATCAACACCAAGCTACAGGGCCTGTCTTCGAGCGATCCGTCCGCCGCAACGCTGATGGATCAGCGCGACCAGGCCATCAACTCGCTGTCCAAATATGTCGACGTTCGCGTCACCACCGACGGATCGAACCAGGCCAACATCTACACCACCACGGGCATCCAACTCGTCGGCGCGGGGCTCGCCTCGCAATTCACCTTCGCCTCCGCCGGCGCACTCTCGGCGACCTCGCTTTACAACACCAATCCGGCCAAGTCCGGTGTCGGCGCGTTCAACATCAAGCTGCCGAACGGGTCGCAGATCGACGTCGTCGCCAACAACGTGGTATCCTCCGGCCAGATCGCGGCGGATCTGAAGCTGCGCGACCAGACGCTGGTGCAGGCGCAGACCCAGATCGACCAGCTCGCCGCGACGATGTCGAGCGCGCTGTCGGACAAGACCACGACGGGCACGGCGGTCTCGGGCCCACCGGCGGGCTTCGACCTCGATCTCGCCGGCGCCGCACCGGGCAACACGGTCAACCTGACCTACACCGACACGACGACCAACACGCAGCGCCAGATTACGCTGGTCAACGTGACCGACCCGGCGGCATTGCCGCTCCAAAACGCGACGAATGCGAACCCGATGCAGGTCGGAGTGAATTTCTCCGGCGGCATGGGCGCGATCGCCTCGGCGCTCAACACCGCTCTATCCGGCACGCACCTGTCATTCTCCGCGGCGCCGCTGCCCGCCACGGCCACGACGCTGCGGATGACCGATGACGGCACCGGCCTCGCCAAGATCAACTCGTCCTCGATCACCAAGACGATCTCCTCGCTGACCTCGGGCAGTCCGCAGCTGCCGCTGTTCACCGACGGCGGCCAGGCGCTCTACACCGGCGCGATCACTGCAGCGGGCTCGCAGATGACCGGCCTTGCCGGGCGCATCGCAGTGAACACGCAGCTCGCCACCGATCCGACCCGGCTGTCGGTCTATAGCACCTCGCCGGTGACACCGGCCGGCGACACCACGCGCTCGGACTATCTCTATTCGCAGCTCACCAATGCTGTGTTCTCCTATTCGCCGCAGACCGGTCTCGGTTCGGCGAGCCAGCCGTTCAGCGGCAGCGTCTCGAACTACCTTCAGCAATTCTTGAGCGTCCAGAGCAACGCATCGACCCAGGCGACGCAGCTCCAGCAGGGCCAGAGCGTCGTGGTCTCGACGCTCCAGGCGAAATTCAACTCGACCTCCAGCGTCAATCTCGACGCCGAGATGTCGAACCTGATCCAGCTCCAGAATGCCTACGCGGCCAATGCCCATCTCATGTCGGTGGTGCAAAGCATGATGAACACGCTGCTCCAGGCTCAAGGGTAACCGCGCGTATCAAGTGTAGGGGCGACGAAACATGTCGATCAGCAGCATCAACTACTCCTCGTCGGTCCTCGGCGCGCAGATCCGCAACATTAATCAGCAGCTCACGGATCTGTCGACGCAGCTCTCGACCGGCAAGCTGTCGCAGAACTATTCGGGGATGGGCACCAACGAGGGCTTCGCGATCGCCTCGCGCGCGCAGTTGTCCAACATCGACGCCTATACCGACACGATCACCAACGTCAACGTCAACATCAACCTCACCAATACGGCGTTGCAGGCGCTGACGACGATCCGCAGCACGGCGCAGACGGGCGCTGCGAATACGTCGCAGGATCTCAACGTCAACGGCCAGACGGTTGCGCAGAACACCGCGGCCGCCCAGTTCGGCTCGATGATCGGCGTCCTCAACACGCAGTCCGGCAACCGCTATCTGTTCTCCGGAACCGCGGTCAACACGCCGTCGGTCACCGACGCCGGCGACATCGTCAACGGCACCACGACGCAGGCGGGCTTCAAGACCGTGATGGCGGAGCGCCAGGCCGCAGATCTCGGTGCCAACGGAATGGGCCGGCTGGTGCAGACGCAGCCGACGCCGAGCTCGGTGAAGGTGTCGGAGGACGTCGCGGGATCGCCGTTCGGCTTGAAGATCGCCGCGGTCTCGTCGACGCTGACGGGCGCGACGGTCACCGGCCCAAGCGGCTCGCCGGTGTCGTTCTCCGTTGATCTCAACGGCGTTAACCCGAACAACGGCGACAAGCTCAGCGTTCAGTTCACGCTGCCGGACGGCTCGACCGAGCAGATCGACCTGACTGCGTCCAGCGCGACGCCGACGCCGGCGGGAAGCTTCGCGATCGATCCGACCATCCCCAACAACACCGCCGCGAACCTCAATACGGCGCTGAACACCGCGATCACGAAGCTCGCCAACACCTCGCTGGTGGCGGCATCCGCCGTGACCGCCGGCGACAACTTCTTCAATACCGCGAGCTCTGCGATCGGCACTGCCAAGAACAACCAGGCGGCCCCGCCCGCACCGATCAGCGGGGCGACCGCGCTGTCCGGCACGGCTCCCTCGAACTCGATCTCGCCGGGTTTTGCTGTCGGCGACACCATCACGGTCAACGGCACCACGCTGAGCTTCGTCGCGTCAGGCGCGGCCGGCAACCAGCTCAACGTCACCGACAGCATCCAGACCCTGATGAGCAAGATCGACCAGATCACGGGGACCTCGAAGCCGTCGACCGTCCATGGCGGTTCGATCACGATCAACACCGATGATGCGGCGAGCCTGAGCATATCGGGCTCGACCCCGGGCGCTGTGGCCGCGCTGGGTGCGCTCGGCTTCAGCACGTTGCCGATCACCGCCACGCAACCGCCGCTGCGCGTCGGCTCTTCGCCGGCGAGCTCGGCGACGACGCTGGTGAACGGCTCGGCCACGACAGTGAAATGGTACACCGGCAATGACGGGCCCGGCTCGCCGCGCTCGACCGCGGTGGCACGGGTCGACGATTCCATCACGATTCAATATGGCGCACAGGCCGATGAGGACGCGATCCGGCGGCAGTTGCAGGCGGTCGCTGTGTTCGGCACGTTCTCGACCTCGCCGGCCGGGACCTATTCCAGTGGACAGGTCTCGGCGCTGAGCCAGAGGGTGGCTCAGGCGCTTGCGCCGCAGCCTGGACAGCAGCGAATCGAGGACATCCAGACCGATATCGCGATGGCCCAGAACACCATGAAGGACGCCACCGCGCGGCAGACCCAGGCCAAGGCGCAGCTCCAGACCATGATCGACCAGGCCGAGTCGGCCCCGCCGGACCAGGTGGCGAGCGAAATCCTGTCACTTCAGAACGCGCTCCAGGCGTCCTACCAGACCACTTCAAAGCTCGCGCAGCTGTCGCTCGTCAAGTTCCTGTAGGAGCACGCGTTAAGGCTCCATTAACCATGCCTGTTTACGTCTTGGTGAGGGTTTGAGCGGGGGCGGAGCCATTGATGTGGGATCGGATGCAACTCGTGGCGGTCACGCCGTGCTTCGGCGGGCACGTCCTGCCGCGGGTGTTCCATGGCGACATCGCCTCGCAATTCGCGCCGGCCCCTGCGGCTGCGGCCGACGCGGTGTGAGCCTGTCGGGATGAGCATCGGCGCATCCCGCCTGCCAGACATCGAGCGAGCGTCCGAGGGCGGCTCGCGCTATCGCCTGCGCGATCTCTTCACGCCGCCGGATACGCTGCTCGCCTCCGGCGGAGACCAGCGGCTGGCGCTCGATCCCGGAGATCGCGTCAACGCTTATGGCTGCGGACCGTCGCCCGAACCCGGGATCTGGAATTTCGCCTCGTCGACCGCATCGCCGATCTCGCAGGCGGCCTATGACCGCGCCGCGCTGGCGCGCGAGGAGCTGGTCCACAAATCGCTGTTCGACGAGGTCGAGATCGCCTTCGACCGGCGCTGCGAGGATATGCGCGACGAATTGCGCGGTCACTTCCAGCTCCCGCCGCACGTCGATGTCGTGTTCTCGCCGTCGGGTACCGATTCCCAGCTCCATGCCTTGTTCCTGGCGCACGCGGTGCTCGGCGGACCGCCGGTGTCCATCGTGATCGGGGCCGACCAGACCGGCAGCGGCACGGCGCATACCGCACGCGGGCACCATTTCAGCGCGATGACGGCGAGCGGCGTTGCGGTGCGCAAGGACGCTGCGATCGCGGGCCTCGCCGGCGACAGCATCGCGGTGTCGCTGCGCGACGCCAATTCGGGCCTCGCGATGCGCACCGACGCGGACGCCGAGGTGATGCGTGCAATCGAGGACAGCCTCGCGCAAGGCCGGCGCGTTTTGTTGCACATCATGGATTCGTCAAAGCTCGGCTGGCGCGCGCCGAGTGCCGCCTGCCTCGATGAGATCGCGCGGCGCTGGCCGCGCAAGGTTCAGGTCGTCGTCGATGCCTGCCAGGCGCGGCTCGGCCGCCGGCGGCTGCGCTCCTATCTCGATCGCGGTTACATGGTGCTGATAACAGGCTCGAAGTTCTTTGGCGGGCCTGCCTTCAGCGGTGCGCTGCTGGTGCCGAAGGGCCTGTCGCGCGCGCTCGACCGGATTGAAGGAATCGCGCCGGGCTTCTTCGACTATGTCGGCCGTTGCGACTGGCCGATGACATGGACGGCGCTGCGCTCGCGCTTTGAACGGCGTCCGAATTTCGGCCAATGGTTGCGCTGGGAAGCGGCGCTGGTCGAGATCGGCAACTACTACGCTGTGCCCGGGGCGTTCCGCGCCAAGGCGCTGGCCGAGCTTGCGGCCGGCATCGACAGCATGATCGCGTTGTCGCCGTCGCTGCGCGCCGTACCCGCAGCCTTCGACAAGGCGGATGCGGACGATGAGGAGTTCGCGCAGCGTACGATCTTTCCATTCACGCTGCTACGTAACGGCAAGCCCGTGTCCATCGCCGACACCAGCGTCGTTCATCGCGCGCTGGCGCGCGACATGAACGACAACATCGTCGGGAGCGCGGCGAACCGGCAGGTTGCCGCGCAGCGCTGTCTCGTCGGCCAGCCGGTGCGCCTGGAGCAACCGGACGGCGTGCCGCAGGCTGCGCTGCGCCTGTGCATCGGCGCGCGGCTCGTCACCGACGCCTGGTCGGCCGACAGCGCGCAAGCGCAACGCAATGTGCAGCAGATCCTCGATCGCATCGCCGACGTCCTGGTGAAGACCGAGCTGCTGCTTGACAATACCGCCGCTGTGCCGGCGTAGCCCTCATAGGTGTGAGATGTTGCATCCGCTTGCCGCGCCGAACTTTGCCGACCGTATCGGCTTTGCGCATTTGACGCGCCAGGCCTTCGAGGGCGTCGATCTGCATCCGTTGCGCGAGCGGCTGCTGGCCCGGATCGCGGAGGGCACGGCGCAGGCGGGCGAGGGCCTCGATCTGTCGCTGATTGCCCAGCTGATGGGCGAGAAGGAAGCCGGGCTCGTGATCCAGTCCGAGGTGCTCTCCTTCCACCAACTGTTTCGTACGCCCGCCCCAGTGCCGAAGCCGGGCTTGCGCGTGCTTGCGCTGGCGGCCGACATCGACATGGGCGGCAACACGCCGATCGAATTTTTGCTCGAAGGCTCCGACATCGAGCTCCTGACGCTCTATGTGACCAAGACAACAGGCTTGCCCGAAACGCTGCCCGATCACGACGTTGCCATCGTGGTCGCATCCGATTCCGAGGAATGCCGCGAAGCGCTGGCGCTGATCGAAAAGGCCGCGCCGCGCTGGCCGCGTCCGTTGCTCAATCGCCCCGAGCTGATCGGCAATCTCGATCGCGACAAGCTCTATCGGTTGCTGGCTGATATCCCCGGTCTCGATATTCCCGTGACCGCCAACGCGACGCGTGCGCAATTGACGGCTCTCTCGGAAGGACGGATCGCCTGCGCGGAGATCTCGGGCGAATTGCACTTTCCGTTGATTGCACGGCCGCGCGGCACGCATGCCGGTGTCGGGCTTGCGAAGATCGACGATGCTTCCGCGCTCGCGGCCTATCTTGCCGAACGGGAGGAGCAGGATTTCTTCGTCGCGCGTTTCGTCAACTACGCGGGTCCCGACGGGCTCTTTCGCAAGATCCGGCTCACCATGGTCGACGGCAAGCCTTATGCCTGCCACATGGCGATCGCCGATCGCTGGGACATCTGGTATCTCAACGCCTACATGGCGTTCAGCGAAGAGAAGCGCGCCGAAGAAGCCATCTTCATGCAAGACTTCGATCGCGCCTTCGCGTCACGTCACAGGAATGCGCTCGACGAAATGAGCCGGCGCGTCGGCCTCGATTACTTCATCGTCGACTGCGCCGAGAACCAGAACGGCGAGCTTCTGGTGTTCGAGGCCGACAACACCGCCGTCGTGCACAACATGGATTCGCCGGTGGTGTTTCCGTACAAGCCGCCGCAGATGCGCAAGATATTTGCCGCGTTCACGGCGATGCTGTCGCGGCATGCAAAGACGAGCGTGGGGAGCGCAGCATGAACGAGATCATCCGCAACACCCACGCATCCGTCACGAACGGATCGCTCGATCCGCAGGACTGGAGCGAGTTTCGTGCACTCACCCATCGCATGCTGGACGAGGCGATCGACGGCATCGCCAATGTCCGCGCGCGTCCGGTCTGGCAGCCGATCCCCGACGAGGTTCGCGCGGCAATCCGGACTGACGTGCCGCGCGAAGCGACTTCTCTCGCGGACGTGTATCGCGAATTCTCCGAGCACGTCGCGCCTTACGCGACCGGCAATGTTCATCCCGGCTTTATGGGCTGGGTGCACGGTGGCGGCACCGCCGTCGGCATGGTCGCGGAGATGCTCGCGGCCGGCCTCAATGCCAATCTCGGCGGCCGCGATCACATGCCGATCGAGGTCGAGCGCCAGATCGTCGAGTGGATGCGCGGCCTGTTCGGCTTTCCGCAAGGCGCGAGCGGCATTTTCGTCACCGGGACGTCGATGGCCAATCTAATGGCGGTGCTGGTTGCGCGCACGAGCGCGCTCGGCGCGCCGGCGCGGCAACACGGCATCGGCAATGGCGGCGCGCTGCTCACGGCCTACGCGTCGAAGGCCGCGCATGGCTGCATCTCCCGCGCGATGGACATCGCCGGGTTCGGCACCGATGCGCTGCGGAAGATCGATATCGATGCCGATCATCGCATCGATGTCGCCGCGCTGCGCGCGCAGATTGCGATCGATCGCGAGGTTGGCTTCAAGCCGTTCCTGGTCACGGCATCGGCCGGCACCGTCGACATCGGCGCGATCGACGATCTCAGGGCGCTCGCGGATTTGTGCCGCGAAGAAGGTCTCTGGTTTCACGTCGATGGCGCGTTCGGTGCGCTCGCGATCCTCTCGCCCGAGCTTGCGCCGTTGCTCGATGGCATCGACCTCGCGGATTCGATCGCGCTCGACTTCCACAAATGGGGGCAGGTGCCCTATGACGCCGGCTTCCTGCTGGTGCGTGACGGCGAACGGCACCGGCAGGCCTTTGCACAGCCGGCGGCCTATCTGAGCCGCGAGGCGAGGGGGCTTGCGGCCGGCGCTGTCTGGCCGTGCGATCTCGGTCCGGACCTCTCGCGCGGTTTCCGCGCGCTGAAGACGTGGTTCACGCTGAAGACATTTGGCACGGACCGGCTGGGCGCGGTGATCGCGCGCAGCTGCGCACTCGCAAGATATCTCGAGACGCGCGTGCTGGCCGAGCCCCGGCTCGAACTGCTCGCGCCGGTCAATCTCAACATCGTCTGCTTCCGCTATCGCGCCGACGACGCGATCAATCGGGAGATCGTCGCCGATGTCCAGGTATCAGGCATTGCCGCACCGTCAGGCACAACGCTGGACGGCAAGTTCGCGATCCGGGCGGCGATCGTCAATCATCGCACCGCGGAGTCGGATATCGACGCGCTGGTGTCGGCCGTGATCAGGTTCGGCGCGCGGCGGACCGGCGGATTGATCGAGGTCGACGCGCCGCCGCTCGCGGCGCAGTAAAAGCGACTCGCTGAAACGACAACGGCCCCGGAGATGATCCGGGGCCGTTGTCGTTTGCGCGGGTCGTCTAGCTTAGGTCTTAAGACCTCGGATCAGGCGGCCGTGCTGACGTCGCTTTCGGGATGCGCTGCATTGTACTGGTCGCGCAGCTTCTCTTCATAGGCGATCAGCTTGCGGGCATCCTTCAGCGCCCGGTACAGATCGCCGCTCATGATATGGTTGTTGATGCCCTCGATGATCGGCCAGGCGCTCGGTACGGCGGTGACGATGTCGCGCACCAGGTTGAAATAGGTGCCGTGCTGTGACTGCGGATCCGGCGAGATGTACATCAGCTGGACCGCGAGATAGACGAGCTTGGCCGGCGTATCGGCGGTCTCGGGCGTGAGGATATCGCGCTCGCGCAGGATCGGCACATTCTCGCCGTTGATGAGAAGACGGGCGCGCTGATCGGTGTTGGTGATCACGCAGTTGCCAATGATGATGCGTTCGTGCGGTCTGAGCTCGACCTTGAGAGCCATGCTTGTTCTCCATCGATCTTTTGCAACTAGCGACCGCGGCGCCACCGCTGAGATTGTAATCTGGCATGCGAGCCATTGCTTCTGCAACATGTTCGTTGCTCGTTAACCATGTGATCAGCGTGTGATCGGGCGGCCGCCGTGGATCGCATCATGTTTTGTGGAGAATCTTTATCCTTCCTAAAGCATGCGCTCCGAAGGGCGTCGGGATCAGGAATTCCTGCGGGACCGATTCAGTTTTCGTTGATCACTTGCTTCGTACGGTCCGGTCCTCGGCCAAGAAGGCCGATTGTTGCGTAACGCCAGAAAGGTTGTTTCCATGTCCCTCTCCACCGTCACCCTCTCCGCGGCAGTCCGCCAGAACCTGCTCTCGCTGCAGGGCACCGCTGACCTGCTCGCGACGACGCAGAGCCGTCTCGCCACCGGCAAGAAGGTCAACAGCGCGCTCGACAATCCGACCAACTTCTTCACCGCCGCCGGTCTCGACTCCCGCGCCAGCGACATCAGCAATTTGCTCGACAGCATCGGCAACGGCGTGCAGGTCCTGCAGGCCGCCAACACCGGCATCACCTCGCTGTCGAAG
>NZ_JBEPOS010000042.1:0-23207 GCF_040546885.1 Bradyrhizobium sp. S3.2.6
CCCGCCGGCCTCCCGTCCCGGCGGGTAGCTTGAATCACCAAAACGCTGATTTGTGAATCCCCAACGATTCAGTCAGATGGGCTAACGCTCTAGCGCCCAACCTGCCCGCGGTCGCGGAGGAAATGATCGGCCAGCACGCAGGCCATCATCGCTTCGCCAACGGGGACGGCGCGAATGCCGACGCAGGGGTCGTGGCGGCCCTTGGTCATGATCTCGGTGTCGGCGCCCTGCCGATCGACAGTGAGACGCGGCTGCAGGATCGACGAGGTCGGCTTCACCGCAAAGCGCACCACGATCGGCTGTCCGGTGGAGATGCCGCCCAGAACGCCGCCGGCGTGATTGGACAAAAAGCGCGTGCCATCATTGCCGGTGCGCATCTCATCGGCGTTCTCTTCGCCGGTGAGCTCGGCCGCGCCAAAGCCGGCGCCGATCTCGACGCCCTTCACGGCGTTGATGGTCATCATCGCACCCGCCAGATCAGAGTCGAGTTTTGCGTAGATCGGGGCACCAAGGCCGGGCGGCACGCCTTCGGCGACGATCTCGAGCACGGCACCGATCGAGGAGCCGCTCTTGCGGATGCCGTCGAGATAGGTCTCGAAGAACGCTGCCTTGTCCTTGTCCGGACAGAAGAACGGATTTTTGGCGATCTCGTCCCAGTCCCACTTGTCGCGGTCGATCTTGTGCGGGCCCATCTGCACCAGCGCGCCACGCACCTTGATGTCAGGCAGCACTTTTCGCGCGATCGCACCGGCGGCGACGCGCGTCGCCGTCTCTCGCGCCGAGGAGCGCCCGCCGCCGCGATAGTCGCGCAGGCCGTACTTCGCCTCGTAGGTGAAGTCGGCATGGCCGGGACGAAACTTGTCCTTGATTTCCGAGTAGTCCTTCGAGCGCTGGTCGGTGTTCTCGATCAGAAGCCCGATCGGCGTGCCCGTCGTCACCTGCACTCCGGTCTCCGGATGCGCCATCACGCCGGACAGGATCTTGACCTGGTCCGGCTCCTGGCGCTGGGTGGTGAAGCGCGACTGGCCGGGCTTGCGGCGGTCGAGGTCGCCCTGGATGTCGGCTTCGGTGAGCGGGATCATCGGCGGGCAGCCGTCGACCACGCAGCCAATTGCCACCCCATGGCTCTCGCCAAAGGTGGTGACGCGGAACATGTGGCCGAAGGTGTTGAAGGACATCGCTGCTCGCTGGCTGGTAAGTCAGTGCTGACTTAGCTCGCCCTGAAATATGGGTCAAATATACCGACGGCCGTCATGGCCGGGCTTGTCCCGGCCATCCACGTTCTTGGTCACAACGAGAAAGTCCGTGGATGCCCGGGACAGGCCCGGGCATGACGGCGGAGGGCGGGGCGACGAGCCGGGCTAACTATACTTGTCCAGCCGGCCATCGCGGAACACGTAGACGGCGCCCTGCTCGATATAGAGCTCGGCGGCGCTGGCCGGCGTCTCCAGGCCGAGCGAAACCATCAGGGCCCGGCAGGTGCCGCCGTGGGCGACCGCGACGGTGTCGGTCCGGAGCTCGTCGTACCAGGCGCGCACGCGGACCTGCACATCGGCGTAGGTCTCCCCGCCCGCGGGCCCCACGGTCCATTTGTCGGCGAGGCGCCTGGCATAGATGTCGGGATCGGTCGCCTCGCTCTCCGCCAGCGTCAGCCCTTCCCAGACGCCGTAGCCGATCTCGCGCAGGCGATCGTCCAGCGCGTAGTCGGCAGGCGGCAATTCGAGCTTGCCGCGCATGAGTTCCATGGTCATGCGCGAACGCCCGAGCGGGCTCGACACGTAGGGCAACGCGGCCTTGTCGCGGCCGTCGCGCTTGAAGAGATCGGCGAGAATGCCGCCGGCTTGCACGGCCTGATCGCGCCCGCGCGCGTTCAGCGGAATGTCCTTGATGCCCTGGAGCCTGCCGAGCGCATTCCACTCGGTCTCGCCGTGGCGAAGGTAATAGATCGTGGGCACGGGCATTGCTGGTCGTGGTCAGTCCTTCGGCGCATCGGGTCGCATCATGCCCAGCACGTTGTAGCCGGAATCGACATGGTGGACTTCGCCGGTAACGCCGCGCGACATGTCCGACAGGAAATACACTGCGCTGTCGCCGACCTCCTCGATCGTCACGTTCCGCCGCAGCGGCGCGTTGACCTCGTTATATTTCAAGAGCAGGCGTGAATCGGCGATGCCGGCGAATGCCAGCGTCTTGATCGGGCCGGCCGAGATCGCGTTGACGCGGATCGCCTTCTCGCCGAGATCGGCCGCAAGATAGCGCACGCTGGCTTCGAGCGCGGCCTTTGCCACGCCCATCACGTTGTAGCGCGGCATCCACTTCTCGGCACCGTAATAAGAGAGCGTGACGATCGAGCCGCCGTCGGTCATCAGCTTCTCGGCGCGCTGCGCGAGCGCGGTGAGCGAGTAGCAGGAGATCAGCATCGACTTGGAGAAGTTTTCCGGCGTGGTGTCGACATAGCGGCCGTCGAGCTGTTCGCCATAGGCGATCGCGTGCACGACGAAGTCGATCTTGCCCCATTTTTCCTTGAGGGCATCGAAGGCAGCATCGATGGTCGCGGCATCGGTGACGTCGCAATGGCCGAGCACGAGCGCGCCGAGTTCGGCGGCGAGCGGCTCGACGCGCTTTTTCAGCGCATCGCCCTGATAGGTGAGTGCGATGTCGGCGCCGGCCGCTTGGCATGCCTTGGCGATGCCCCAGGCGATCGAGCGGTTGTTGGCAACGCCGAGGATCACCCCGCGCTTGCCTTGCATCAGTCCTTGCATCAGTCCTGAATTCTGCGCCATTTGCTAACGTCCTGTAGCTCTCGTTAGCGTCTGGAGGTACACCAGCCCTCCCCTGCGGTACAGTCCTAATACGCGGCGTTAACGCTGTTTCGAGCGCCGGAATAGCCGTTCCGTTCGGGTGTTATGATCGTTGAGGCGCTCGCGCCTGATGTGAAGGACGTCTAGACGGCAATGAGTGCGTTTCGCCAGAGCGTGGAAGCCATGATCCCGGCGTTGCGCCGCTACGCCCGCGCGCTCACGCGCGATGCGGATGCGGCCGACGATCTGGTGCAGGATACGCTGGTGCGTGCGTTGCGTTCGGAGCGATTGTTTCTCGGAGGCGACGTCAGGAGCTGGCTCTACACGATCCTGACCAACCTCAACAAGAACCGGCGGCGCTCGCTGGCAAGGCGGCCGCAATTCATGCAGCTGACGGAGAACAACCCGGATGCCAGCGGGACGGAGGCGGAAGGACGTGACATCGAACGTGCACTCTCGACGTTGGTCGAGGAGCAACGCTCGGTGCTGCTCCTGGTAATGCTGGAGGGCATGAGCTACCGCGAGGTCGCCGACATCCAGGGCGTGCCGATCGGCACCGTCATGTCCCGCCTGGCCCGCGCCCGCGCACACGTTAAAGCGTCGCTGGAGGGCGAGCGCCCGGCGCTCAGGCGGGTGAAATGATGGCAGGATTGATGCATCGCGCATACCACGTCCGCTGCACGGAGAGAGAAGCAGCGCAGTTGAACCGCGTCAGATATTTTGGGCCGCAGAGCCAGAGACGACCGATATGAACGACCGCAATATTCCCGTAACCGAAGACGAGCTACACGCCTTTGTCGATGGCGAGTTGCCGACCGAGCGCCGCGCCGACGTCGAGGCCTGGCTTGCCGCACATCCTGAGGATGCCGAGCGGGTGCAATCCTGGCGCGCCATGGCCGAGATGCTGCATGCCCGCTACGACAACGTCGCCCGGGAGCCGGTGCCGGTCCGGCTGGAGCTCGAGCGGCTGGAGCGCCGTCCACGGCAATGGCTCTACGGCGCGGTCGCCGCCACGCTGGTTGCCTTCATCGCCGGCGGCGCGGCCGGCTGGGTGGCGCATGGCGCCGCCAACGCGCCCTCGACCTTCCAGAGCTTTACGGCGGATGCGCTCGATGCCCACCGCCTTTATGTCGTCGAGGTCCGCCATCCCGTCGAGGTCGGCGGCAACGAGCGCGACCACCTCCAGGCCTGGCTGACCCGGCGCTGCGGCTGGACCGTGTTCGCCCCCAATCTGGAGGGGAGCGGGCTGAAGCTCGTCGGCGGCCGGCTGCTGCCGGGGCCGAACGGGCCGGCGTCCTTCCTGATGTATGAGGGCGCCTCGGGCGAGCGCTACACGATCTACACCGCCAAGACCGAGAGCGGCGCAACGCAGATGCGTTACGCCAAGGCGGACAAGGATGGCGCGCTGTTCTGGGCCGAGCGCGGCGTCGGCTACGTCGTCAGCGGCGGCGGCGCCGACCGCGATCGCCTGACCAAGGTGGCGCAGGCGGTGTACGACCAAGCCGAGAAAACCGGCGGCTGAACAACCCGCCATATCTCAAGCTTCGCTTGGGCGTCCTTCAAACCGCGCCGTGCCTCGATTCCGTCATTGAAAATTTCGAATCAAGACATGTGTGCGTCTCATTATCGCACCGGGTGTTCACGCGAATATGAGCAGCGTTCGATCCGCCGATCGACGCGGGCGGCCTCGATTGGGGTTTTTGGTACCGCGCTGGTCCCCCTCTCGAGGCCGCACCTTTTTATCGGCTGCCCCGCCGGACATCCGACACGTCGAGCATACGAGCCGAGAAGCGCTACCGCGCCTCAGGCGTATGATGAGCATCATCTGCTGGAAGATGCGCTAGACCGTAGGAGAACCCCTCCGGTTGGATCTCGCCCTAACCAAGCCCGCTACGTGGATTGTAGGGGTGTTGGTCCCGCCACTTCTCCATCAATGCTTCAAGCTCGGCGTCGTTCCCGTCCGGTAGCATAATCCTGATGGTAACGAAGAGATCCCCGGTTCCGCCAGATTTCGGCAGGCCCTTACCTTTGAGTCGGAAGGTCCGGCCGCTGGAGGTGTTTTTCGGGACCGACAGTTCCACGGCATTGCCGAGTGTGGGCACGCGGACCTTACCGCCGAGCACAGCTTCGTAGAGCGTGACCGGCAGGTCGATCCTGAGGTCGGCACCCTCGATCTTGAAGAACGGGTGCGGGGCGATGCTGATGGTGATCAGGAGATCGCCGGGCGGATGGCCTTGGGCGGTCTCGCCCTGGCCGCGCAGCCGGATCTGCTGACCCTCGACGACGCCCGCCGGAATCTTGACGTTGAGTTCCTTGCCATTCGGCAGCCGGACGCGCTTCTCGCCACCCTTGACCGATTCTTCCAGCGAGACGGACATGGCGACGTTGACGTCGAGATCGAGCCCGATCCCGCCGGTGTCGAATTCGAACTGGGCACCGCCGCCGGCCCCAGGGCGCGCACCGCGCATCCCGCCGCCGAACATGCTGTTGAGGATGTCCTCGAACGCGCCCGCGCCTTGGCCGGGGCCTGCCCCGCCGCCACGGAAATTGTAGCTCTCGAACCCGCCGGGACCCGCGCGACCGCGCGGTCCGCCGCCGCCCGGAAAGCCCTGGAAGCGCGGTTTGCCCTCGGCATCGATCTCGCCGCGGTCGAACTGCTTGCGCTTGTCCTCGTCGCCGATGATCTCGTTGGCCGAATTGATCTCGGAGAAGCGCTCGGCGGCCTTGGGATCATCCTTGTTGCTGTCGGGATGATGCTTCTTGGCCAGCTTGCGATAGGCGCTCTTGATCGCGGCAGCGCTAGCGCTCCGCGGCACCCCCAAGACCTCATAGGGGTCGCGCATCCGTCACGTCTCCTCTTGGGAATACGAAATGTCGAAAGGGGCTGCCCGCCCCCATCTGAGCCACATGTGGGGGCGAGTGGCATTTTTGCAACTAGTCAGTCGAGCCGAATCTCTAAGTCTGGAGCACGATCTTATCGGAAAGCCGGCCTCCACTTTTCCGGATCATGCTCAGCTCCGCCACGGCTTTAGCGTATGAATCTCCCAACGGCCACGGCTGCTTTGGCAGCCGGCACCCTGGAGCCAGCTTTCGGTCGTCCCGTTGACGTAGCTCGCCAGGAAATCGCGGCACTTGCGGCCGTCCTCGGCGGCGTAGGATTGCGCGATCGGCGTCACCGAGCCGCGCGCGCCGGTTTCAGGATTCTCCCAGTGCTGGGATGCATCCTTGTCGCCCTTGCTCAACACGTCGGAGGCTGCATTGCGGGCGAAGGCGAGATCGGTCTCGGTCGGAGGGGCGTCCTTGGCCGGCCGTGCGATCGAGCCGGTGAGGTCGTTGTCGTCGGCCTTGGCGTAGGCATTGGTGTCAGTTCGGGGCAGACTGCAGCCGCCGGCGCCGAGCCCGATCAAAATCATCGTCATGGCAAGGCCCGACGGCCGCATCGCCGATAGGCCAACGCGTCCCCATGCCCTATATAGGGCAGTAGCAGACAACAGCGCGCTTTGGGCCGCGGGACGCAATTCGGACTCCAGACATGACCGACACGACCTCGATGAAACACCAGACACCCTTAACATCCGGTGATTTCACCGCCGCCGACGAGCCTTTTGCGCTGTTCGAGGCCTGGCTGAACGAGGCGATCAAGAGCGAGCCGAACGATCCGAACGCCATGGCGCTCGCAACCGTCGATCCCGACGGCCTGCCCGACGTGCGCATGGTGCTGATGAAGGGCTTCGATACCGAAGGTTTTGTCTTCTACAGTCACATCGCAAGCCAAAAAGGCCGCGAACTCGCCGCAAATCCTAAGGCGGCTTTACTTTTTCACTGGAAGTCGCTGCGCCGTCAGGTCCGCATCCGCGGCAACGTGACGCCGGTGACCGATGCCGAGGCCGACGCCTATTTCGCGACGCGACCGAAGCAGGCGCAGATCGGCGCCTGGGCCAGCAAGCAGTCGCAAGAGCTGGAGAGCCGCTTCGCCTTCGAGCGGGCCATCGCCACGGTCGCCGCCAAGCATGTCATCGGCGAAGTGCCGCGGCCACCGGGTTGGAGCGGCTGGCGCGTCACGCCGGTGCGCATCGAGTTCTGGCACGATCGCCCATTCCGTCTGCATGACCGCATCGAATTTCGCCGTGACGTGGCCGGCCAGAAGTGGTCCAAGACGCGGATGTATCCTTGAGCCTTGTCTCGAATCTTGTCTCGAATCTTGGGCCGACCTGAAAGATGTCCATGCCGCATTCGTCCAATGCGCCGCGCCGCACGCTACTTCTGACCGGAGCTAGCCGCGGTATCGGCCACGCCACCGTGATCCGCTTCTCGTCGGCGGGATGGCGCGTCATCACCTGCTCGCGGCATCCCTTCCCCGAAGATTGCCCGTGGGATGCGGGCCCCGAGGACCACATCCAGGTCGATCTCGGCAATCCCCAGGACACCACGCGCGCGATCTCCGACATCCGCGACCGCCTCGAGGGCGGCATGCTGCACGCGCTGGTCAACAACGCCGCGATCTCGCCGAAAGGTCCAGGCGGCTCCAGGCTCGGTTCGGTCGACACCGACCTCGACACCTGGACGCACGTCTTCCACGTCAACTTCTTCGCGCCGATCATGATCGCGCGGGGCTTGATCGACGAATTGAAGGCGGCCAAGGGCTCGGTCGTGAACGTCACCTCGATCGCGGGCTCGCGCGTGCATCCCTTCGCAGGCGCGGCGTACGCGACCTCGAAGGCTGCGCTCGCATCCCTGACGCGCGAGATGGCCTCGGACTTCGGCCGCGTCGGCGTGCGCGTCAACGCGATCGCGCCGGGCGAGATCGACACCTCGATCCTGTCGCCGGGCACCGAGAAGATCGTCGAGCAGCAGATTCCGATGCATCGCCTCGGCACACCGGACGAGGTCGCCAAGATCATCTACGTGCTGTGCACGGAGACCAGTTCTTACGTCAACGGCGCCGAGATCCACATCAACGGCGGCCAGCACGTCTAGGTCAGGTAACGCATGGGCCGGTTTGCGAGCACGGCGCCAACTTACGAGCACTTGCGGCCGCCCTACCCGGGCGCGTTCTTTCGCAGCGTCGCGCAGAAGCTCGGCCTCTCCGAACGATGCGCCTTGATCGATCTGGGTACCGGCCCCGGGTTGCTCGCGCTGGGCTTCGCACCCTATGTCGGCCGTATCGTCGGCGTCGACCCTGAAATCGCGATGCTCGAGGCTGCGCGACAAGCGGCGGCGCGCGCAGGGCAAGAGCTCACGCTGATCGCAGGCAAGGCCGAGACGCTCGCCTCCGAGATCGGCACGTTCGACATCGTCACGATCGGCCGTGCGCTACATTGGATGGATCGCGACGCGACGCTCGCGCGGCTGGATGGACTGGTCGCGCGCGACGGCGCGATCGTGATCTGCGCCTCGTTCTCGGTCACCGACGGCCGCAACCCATGGCTTGATGGCTACAACGAGATTCGCCGCCGCTGGTCACCCGCGAATCTCTGGGAGGCAGCCGGCCGGGGCACGCGGACCCATCGCGACCTTCCCGCGTTCTTCCGCGGCAGCGCCTTTGCACCCACCGAGCTCGTCACGGTCGAGACCCGCCACATCGTCAGCATGCAGGACCTGGCACAACGCACCCTCACCTATTCGTCGTCCTCTCCGGAAGCGTTGGGCGACAACGTCGAAGCGATGTTGCACGACGTCGAGAGCGATCTGGCATCGTTCAGCCGCGACGGCGCGATCGCCGAGACCATCGTCTCGACGGCGCAAATCGTGAAGCGCTAGATAATTTGCCGCGAAAGGCGGGAAGCCAGGCGATCCAGACAACGCCGCCGCAAGACTGGATCGCCCGCCCTTCCTTCCACTCCTCAATCCAGGCGAATCCGACGCGACCGTTCGCGCAGCCGCGGAGCGGCGGCTGCGTTGAATGCAGTCGAGCAATCGTCATCGTTCTCGCCATCGAGCAGCGGAGCACCACAGTGCCGGCACATGCGTGCCGACAACGACGGCGCCTTGCCGCTCGCCACGGCCTGACGATAGCTCGTCAGGTTGATGACGTTGCGGGGCGTCGTTATCTGTTTTTCAACCATGGCTGTTCCTCGCGGCTAACCCGTTGCTTATCGCAGACAAGTTTCGCGCAAACGTTCAGCCCACTGCTCAAATTTTACCGGAGGAATTGGGGCACAGCACACGCATCACCGCATAGCCGCAATGACGCTCTATTCTGCGACACCATCAGCCCTGTCTCTACGACCGGCGTAAGGTCTCGGTCACTATTTTCGGAGCGCAGGCCGGCTCAGAGCCACTTCTTCCACTTGAAGATCCAGTACGGAACGATCGCTGCGAACAGCATCAGCACCAGCGCAAACGGATAGCCGTGCGTCCATTCGAGTTCCGGCATCGACTTGAAGTTCATGCCGTAGATCGAGGCGATCAGCGTCGGCGGCATCAGGACAACGGCCATGACCGAAAACAGCTTGATGATGTTGTTCTGCTCGAGATTGACGACACCGAGCATGGCGTCGAGCACGAAGGTGATCTTGCTGGAAAGATAGGAGGCGTGGTCGGTCAACGAGACGACGTCGCGCTGCATGGTCTTGAGCTGCTCGCGCATGTCCTTTGACCATTTCACGCCCTCCACCACCGCGGACAGGAACGTGACGACGCGGCCGATCGATACCAGGCTCTCGCGAACCTTGGAGGTCAAATCGCCTTTGCGGCCGATCGAGATCAGGATCTGCGAATATTGCTTGGCGTGGCCGTGACGCTCGCTCTCGGGCTCGAAGATGTCGTGCGAGACCTGGTCGATCTCGGCGCCGCAGCGTTCCAGAATGTCGGCGCAGCGGTCGATGACGGCATCCAGCAGTTCCATCAGCACCATCTCGCCGGTGATCCCCGGGGTGCAGGACCGCGCCAGCTTGGCCTCGACAAGGGCGAATGGCTTGGGCTGATCGTAGCGCACCGTGACCAGGCGATGGTCGCCGAGGATGAAGGTCACTGCCGTGGTCCGGGGCATGTCGGTATCGGAGTGGCACATCAGCGTCGCGGTCATGTAGCGGGCGCTGTTCTCGATATAGAGGCGGCTGGAGATCTCGATCTCCTGCATGTCCTCCCGGGTGGGGATCGCGATCCCGGACAGCTTCTCGACGGCCTTGTCCTCGGCTGCGGTCGGATTGACCAGATCGATCCACACCGCGTGCTCCGGTACCGCCGCGAGGTCATCGACAACGGCCTTCTTCAGGGAGGAGTCGGTCGGAACGAACACAGAAAACATCAACAACTCCAGCGAAGCCTGCGACAGATTGACAGCGCTTAGCGCGATTCTGACAAGTTCATGATGACAAGCACATTAACGGAGCGTTTGCATTTGTGGCGCCGACGCGGCTCGACCGTGGCATGGAATCGACAATTCGGCATTTCCTGCCCAAAAACCGGCCCAAGGGCGCAAAACTTGCGGCAAAAAAGCCACAGGTTGGGTCTCGCAGCGCGGGAAAAGCCCCTAAACGCTGGAATTGTGGCAGATTTCAACGATAATGAAATCAACGGAGTCGAAGGCCTTGGGTACTACGCTCAGGACCTGCGCGGTATTGTTCGATTGGAACCAAACCATGTCGTCGCTGAGAGTTATGTTGGGAATTTTGGCTGCCGGCTTCATGCTATCGGGCTGCATGCAGGCCACGCATTTCGAAGCCACCAACACGCAGAATTTCAAGCCGAAGGACAAGGAACTCCTCGCCAAGATCCGGTACGAGAATACGCCGGTGGCAGAGCCGTTCCGTCGCGCCATCGTCGACTATCACCGCAAGGAGTCGCCGGGCTCGATCGTGGTCGATTCCGACAACCATTACCTCTATTACGTGATGGATGGCGGCAAGGCGATCCGCTACGGCATCACCGTCGGCGAAGAGGCCATGGCTTGGTCCGGCATCGCCAAGGTCGGCAGCATGACGGAATGGCCGGCCTGGCACCCGACGCCCGGCGAGATCTCGCGCCTTGGCGTACCGACCTTCGTCGCTCCGGGCCCGGACAATCCGATGGGCTCGCGCGCCATGTACCTCTACTCGGGTGGCAAGGACACGCTGTTCCGCATTCACGGCACCAACCAGCCTGAATATATCGGCGCTTCGATCTCGTCGGGCTGTATCCGCCTGACCAACGAGGACGCAATCGACCTCTACAGCCGCGTCAAGATCGGCACCATCGTCGTGGTGCTCGAGCCGAAGCACGGCGACTCGCCGTACAACTCGCGGCTCGCGCTCCAGGGCGGCGGTTATCAGACCAGCAACTAATTGATCTCCGCGTGATCTGAAGGTTTTGAAAAGCGCCAGTTTTACCGGCGCTTTTTCGTTGCCGGCTTGCTCTTGCCGGAGCCGGCTGCCGGCTTGTCCGGCGGCGCGGCAGGTTTCGCGCTCTCCTGATCGTCAGCCTCATCCTTCGCTCCGTCCTTTGCACCATCCTTGGTGGCTGCGACCTCGCGGGGCGGCGCCTCCTCTGGACGCTCGGCGGGCAGCTGGGGCGCGACCTGGGGCAAGGGGTCCCAGACGTTCCACTGGCAGATTCGGTAGTCGTTGCGCCGCTGCGTGAGATCGAGGTGGATGTGGTCCTCGTGGTACCAGTCCGAGCCCGGGCCGAGCACCGTGGAAAAGCGCGAGCAGACCGAATGCAGCACGCGCTCGCGCACGTCGCGCGACAGCGCGCGGTCGGTCAGGCCGATCGACTGGCCGTTGGCAAGCTTGAGCGAGCGCACGTCGAGCGCGTTGGCCTTGCCGTGCTCGGACAGCATAGCGCCGACGATGCGGTTGCGACCGCGGCACTCAAAACTGTCGAAATTGTCGAGGTCGGTGATGGTCGAGCCGAGGCTCGCGGCCAGCGGCACCATGTCGGCGCGGACCCAATCGGCGATCGCTGATGCCATGGTGCAGCGGAGGATTGCCGCCGGCTTGACCGCGACCTTGCGCCTGTCCGGCAGCACGATCGCTTCCAGCCGCACCAGATCCTCGCCGCCGCAGGCGCCGGGGCCATGGATATCGGGAATGGACGGCGCGACCGCGATCTCCTCGGTCAGCGCAATACGGCAGGCCGAGAGCTGCTTCTCGGGTGGCGGCGCGGCCTCGGCCGGTTTGGTGGGTTTATCCGGGGAAGGCTTGCCGTCGGCCTCCGGCGCGGCCTCGTCCGTCGCTTTGGGTGCCTCCGCGGGACGAGGCTTTGGTAGCGGTATCTTGGCGGAATGGACGCTCCGGCGCGGCCGAGGTGTACCAAAACCAAAGATATCGAGCGGCGCAGCATAGTTTCGCGCCTCTGCCCGATCCGCGAGCACAAGCGTTAGCCCGAGCGCGGCGGTAACCATTGCCGCGCGGGCGGACATATTGCCGCGACAAGACCATTTGCGGCGAAAGTCCGGCAGGCTAAAACTCATGACAATTCTTTGGCCCTGCGCTGAGAGCGAAAACGCGCCCAGCGACTTCTCGGAGGAACGCCTGAATGCTCGGCTTGATGCAAGATTGGCCCCTGCTCTGCCACCGGATCATCGAACACGCCGCCAGGATTCATGGCAAGCAGGAGGTCGTAACGCGATCGGTCGAGGGACCGATCCATCGCACCACCTACGCCGAAATCCACAAACGCGCGCTCAAGGTCTCGCAGGTGCTGGAGCGCGACGGCATCAAGCTCGGCGACCGCGTCGCCACGATCGCCTGGAACACCTGGCGCCACCTCGAGGTCTGGTACGGCATCATGGGCATCGGCGCCATCTGCCATACCGTCAATCCCCGGCTTTTCCCCGAGCAGATCGCCTGGATCATCAACCATGCGCAGGATCGCATCGTGATGGTCGACCTCACCTTTGTGCCGGTCGTCGAGAAGCTCGCCGACAAGCTGCCGAGCGTCGAGCGCTACGTTATCCTCACCGACAAGGCGCATATGCCGCAGACCACGTTGAAGAACGTCGTGGCCTACGAGGACTGGATCGCCGAGGCCGACGGCAAATTCAAATGGAAGGACTTTGACGAGAACACGGCGGCCGCAATGTGTTACACGTCTGGCACGACCGGCGATCCGAAGGGCGTGCTGTATTCGCATCGCTCCAACGTGCTGCACGCGCTGATGGCCAACAATGTCGACGCGCTCGGCACCAGTGCCTCTGAGACGATGCTGCCGGTGGTTCCGCTGTTCCATGCCAACAGCTGGGGCATCGCCTTCTCCGCGCCCTCGCAGGGCACCAAGCTGGTGATGCCCGGGCCCAAGCTCGACGGCGCCTCGGTCTACGAGCTGCTCTCCACCGAGAAGGTGACGCACACCGCCGGCGTGCCGACGGTGTGGCTGATGCTGCTCCAGCACATGACCGCCAATAATCTGAAGCTGCCGGACCTGAAGATGGTGATCTGCGGCGGCTCGGCGATGCCGCGCTCGATGATCAAGGCCTTCCTCGACATGGGCTCGAACGTCCGTCACGCCTGGGGCATGACCGAGATGAGCCCGATCGGCAGCGTCTCGGCGCTGAAGCCACCGTTCCACAACGCGATCGGCGATGCGCGGCTCGACGTGCTTCAGATGCAGGGCTATGCGCCCTTCGCGGTCGAAATGAAGATCACCGATGATGCCGGCAAGGAACTGCCCTGGGACGGCAAGACCTTTGGCCGCCTCAAAGTCTCGGGCCCGGCGGTGGCCAAGGCCTACTTCCGTCTCGATGCCAACATCCTCGACGAGGAAGGCTTCTTCGATACCGGCGACGTCGCGACCATCGACGAGGGCGGCTATATGCGGATCACCGACCGTTCCAAGGACGTGATCAAGTCCGGCGGCGAGTGGATCTCCTCGATCGACCTCGAGAACCTCGCGGTCGGCCACCCGGCCGTGGCGGAGGCTGCGGTGATCGGCGTCTTCCACCCCAAATGGGACGAGCGGCCGCTGCTGATCGTGCAGCTCAAGCAGGGCCAGCAGGCCACGCGTGACGACATCCTGAAGTACATGGACGGCAAGATCGCCAAATGGTGGATGCCGGACGACGTCGCGTTCGTCGACGGCATCCCGCATACCGCGACCGGCAAGATCCTGAAGACCGCGCTGCGCGACCAGTTCAAGGACTATCGCTTCCCGAACGCGGCGGCGTAAATCGCGATCACCGTCATGCCCGGGCTTTTCCCCGGGCGTCGACGTCCAGGCGGCAAGAAAGGCGTGGATGGTCGGGTCAAGCCCGGGCACGACCATGCAAGAGCCTGCGGAACTCTTGAATTTGCCACCGGGCCGTGGTCTCAACGGCTCGACGTCGCGCCAAATCGGCCGGCAAGCCCCAAGACCCCGGCAGAGCTCACCCAATGGCCCGCAGGTTTTCCGCTCCCTATCAGTCGGAGCCCGTGTCCAGCCTCGCGAGCTGGGCGCGCAATCTGGCCGTGTTCGCGGTGGTGACGGTGGTGGTGTCGACCATCATCGTCCGTTTCGACTTCCTGGAGATGAAGCCGGCGCTGGCCACGTTCTTCGGCGGCCTCGCGATTGCCGGGCTTTCCATCCTGTTCGGCCTCGCCGGCTTTGCCGCGATCTGGCAGAACGGCTCGCGCGGCATGGCGCGCATCCTGCTCGCCTTCCTGATCGACGGGGCGATCCTCGCCTATCCCGCGTATCAGGCTCTGCTGTACCGCAAGCTGCCGCCGATCCACGACATCACCACCGACCCGATCGACCCGCCGCGCTTCGACGCGCTGTCGCGCCTGCGCACCGGCGATGGCACCAACACCGCCGTTTATGCCGGTCTCTATTCGGCCGAGCAGCAGCGCCAGTTCTATCCCGACATCGAGCCGATCGAGCTCGAGATCCCGGTTGACCGCGCCTATGCGATCGCGCGCCAGCTCGTCATCAAGCGCAAATGGACCGTTATCGACGAACGCGAGCCGCAGCCGCCGCGCCGCATGGGCCGCATCGAGGCGGTGGCACGCACGCCGATCATGGGCTTTCGCGAGGACGTCTCGATCAGGGTCGTGCCTGACGGCGACGATTCACGCGTCGACATCCGCTCCGCCTCGCGCTATTTCGAGAGCGATCTCGGCAGCAACGCCGCGCGCGTGACGAAATTCATCGACGACCTCAACACCGCAGCCGAAGCCGACGCGCTGAAGCCGGTGAAGAAGACCCCGGTCGTGCCGCCGAAGGCGCCCGCAAAGACGGTGAAGAAGTGAGATCGGCGAATGGGGAGTAGCGAATAGCGAATGGGACGGCTGCCTATTCGCTATTCGCTATTCGCTATTCGCCCTTAGGCCATCCGATACGTCCCGCCGATCACGGGATCGCCGTCCGTCGCGACAATGCCGCGTGCGACGAGGTCCTCCAGATGCGCCAGCACGGAATAGCCGGCGGCCGCCGTCAGCCGCGGATCGATGCCGATATAGATCGCGCGCACCATGGTCGGGATATCCGTCTCGCCCTTGGCGAGGCGGTGCAGGATCGAGGCCTCGCGCGCCTTGCGGTGGCGGATCAGGAAACGCACGTAGCGCTGGCCCTCCGGGATCTCCGGGCCGTGGCCGGAGAAATACAGATCCTCCGCGCGCGCAGCGAGCCGGTCGAGCGACGCCATGTAGTCGATCATCGAGCCGTCGGGCGGCGCCACGATCGAGGTCGACCAGCCCATGACGTGATCGCCGACGAAGTTGAACTTTCGCTCGGGCCAGGCGAAGGCGAGATGGTTGGCAGTATGGCCGGGCGTCGCCACGGCCTCGAGCCGCCAGCCGGCGCCTTCGACGACGTCACCATGGGCGATCCTGATATCGGGGACGAAGTCGCGATCGGAGCCGGATTCCGGATTGTGCTTCTCGCTCTCGAAGCGCGGGCGCGAGGCGCGGTGCGGGCCCTCGGCATAAACCGGCGCCCCGGTTGCCTGCTTGACGCGCGGTGTATTGGGCGAGTGGTCGCGGTGGGTGTGGGTGACGAAGATATGGCTCACCGTCTCGCCGCGCACGGCGTCGAGCAGCGCAGCCGCATGAGCCTCATCGTCGGGACCGGGATCAATGATCGCGACGTTGCCGGTGCCTACGATGTAGCTGACGGTACCGGTGAAGGTGAACGGGCTCGGATTGTTACAGAGCACCCGCCGCACGCCGGGGCGGACTTCCTCGACGACACCGGCTTTAAGCGGAAAGTTGCGGTTGAACGGAACATCGTCGTTGTCGGACATGGCACTTCCTGTACGTACCCCCATACTCTCGTCATACCCCGCGAAAGCGGGGTATCCAGTACGCCGCGGCGCCCGAGGCGAAGGCGAGGTCCCTGGGATACTGGATCGTCCGCTTTCGCGGACGATGACAGCGGAGCAAGGCAACCACCACGGAATACAGGGCGCTCAGAAAAACGCCTGAATGCCCGTGATCGCGCGGCCCAGGATCAGGGCGTGCACGTCGTGGGTGCCCTCGTAGGTGTTGACCGTCTCGAGGTTATGGACATGACGCATCACGTGGTATTCGGCCGAGATACCGTTGCCGCCGTGCATGTCGCGGGCGACGCGAGCGATGTCGAGAGCTTTGCCGCAATTGTTGCGCTTCATGATCGAGATCATCTCGGGCGCGAACTTGCCCTCGTCCATCAGGCGACCGACTCGCAACGAGCCCTGGAGGCCGAGCGCGATCTCGGTTTCCATGTCGGCGAGCTTCTTCTGCACCAGCTGGGTCGCGGCGAGCGGCTTGCCGAACTGCTTGCGGTCGAGCGTGTACTGGCGGGCGCGATGCATGCAGTCCTCCGCGGCGCCGAGCGCGCCCCAGGAGATGCCGTAGCGGGCGCGGTTGAGGCAGCCGAACGGACCCTTCAGGCCGGAGACGTTGGGCAGCAGCGCGCTTTCCGGCACCACGACGCCGTCCATCACGACCTCGCCGGTGATGGAAGCGCGCAAGCTGAGCTTGCTTCCGATCTTCGGCGCAGAGAGGCCCTTCATGCCCTTCTCCAGCACGAAGCCACGGATTTGGTTGTCGTGCTCGGCCGATTTGGCCCAGATCACGAACACGTCGGCGATCGGCGCGTTCGAAATCCACATCTTGCTGCCGGTCAGGCGATAGCCGTCGGAGACCTTCTCGGCGCGGGTCTTCATGCCGCCGGGGTCGGAGCCGGCATCGGGCTCGGTCAGGCCGAAGCAGCCGACCCACTCGCCGCTGGCGAGCTTCGGCAGGTACTTCTTGCGCTGGTTCTCGTCGCCATAGGCGTAGATCGGGTACATCACCAGGGAGGACTGCACCGAATTCATCGAACGATAGCCGGAATCGACCCGCTCGATCTCGCGCGCGACGAGGCCATAAGCCACGTAGCTCGCGTTGGCGCAGCCATATTCCTCCGGCAGCGTGATGCCGATCAGGCCGAGCTCGCCCATCTCGTTGAATATCTCGCGGTCGGTCGTCTCTTCGAGATAGGCCTTGGTGATGCGCGGCAGCAGCTTGTCCTGGGCGTAGGCGCGGGCGGTGTCACGCACCATGCGCTCGTCTTCGGTCAGCTGCTCATCGAGCAGGAACGGATCGTCCCACTGGAAGGAAGCCGCAGCCGGCTTGTCCTTGGTCTGAGGGCGCACGCTCATGAAACGTCCTTTCGGTCTGGTTCCGTCTAAAAATTGCCGGACAAACTAGTGCGCCGCGGCAACAAGTGCAATTGCGTTGCAGAAATACGGGTCTGCGTGAATCCCGGGGATGCGTGTCGCGGCTGTCGGAATGACAGCGCTAGCTTTCAAGCTGCTCGTTGGCGACGATCTCGATGCCGAAGCCCGAGAGGCCCTTGTAGTCATGCACCGACGAGGTGAGATGACGGATCGAGGTGACGCCGAGATCGCGCAGGATCTGCGCTCCGACGCCGACTTCGCGCCACTGGCGGTTGCGATCGGCCTCAGTCGCGCTCTCATCGGGTAGCGGGGCCACTGGGACGCCGGCCGCGCCATCGCGCAGATAAACCAGCACGCCGCGGCCGGACTTCTTGAAGTGCTCGAGCACGGCCGCCATGCGCTTGTGGCCGGTAAAGGTGTCCTTGACGATGTTCGGCTTGTGAAAGCGCGTCAGCACGTTCTTGCCATCGCCGACGCCATTGTAGACGAAGGCGACATGGGCGATGGAATCGAACGGCGAGCGGTAGGCATAGCCCTGGAGCGGCCCAATCGGGCTTTCGGTGGTGAAGGTCGAGACCCGTTCGATCAGCTTTTCGCGCGCCTGGCGATAGGCGATCATGTCGGCAATGGTGACGTGCTTGAGCTTATGCTTAGCGGCGAACTGGGCGACCTGTTCGCCCTTCATCACGCTGCCGTCGTCGTTCATCAATTCGCTGATGACGCCGACCGGCGGCAGGCCCGAGAGCTTGCAGAGATCGACCGCGGCCTCGGTATGGCCGGAGCGCAGCAGCACGCCACCATCCTTGGCGATCAGCGGGAAGATGTGGCCCGGACGGGCGAAGTCGTTGGCTCCGGCATTGGGATTGGACAGCGCACGACAGCAAGAGGCGCGCTCCTCGGCCGAGATGCCGGTGCCGCCGTCGGGCTTGTAGTCGATCGAGACCGTGAAGGCTGTGGTGTGGGCGGAATCGTTGTGGGCCACCATCGGATCGAGCCGCAGCCGCCGCGCGTCCTCGGTGGTGATCGGCGCGCAGACGATGCCGGAGGTGTGGCGGATGATGAAGGCCATCTTTTCCGCTGTGCAGAACGAGGCGGCGACGATCAGATCGCCCTCGCCCTCACGATCCTCGTCGTCGGTCACGACGACGAGCTCGCCCCGGGCAAAGGCCTGCAAAACTTCCTGAACGGTATCGGGCATGTCCCAATCTCTATCGGTTATGGGCCGGAGGCTTAGCCGGACGCCTTAGCTGGACTTGGGCCCCAGCGCTAGTGTCCCGGACGCAACCGCATATGTCCGGAGGCCAGCCTGCTAACGAGGCTTGCACCGAAGATACCAGGGATATAGGCGCCGGCAGCCCGGGCGGAAGGCGGCCAGGCTGTCAGGGTAGCACTTCGCGCCGCTCGCCGAGCCGAGCATCGAGCTCTGCGCGCTTGTCGGCCAACAGGCCGGCCTGGGCCGCCTCGATCACCGTAAACAATTCATGAGCGTCGCTGAGCCGGGTCACGGTGACATAGCTGGCGCCAGCCGCATAGAGCTCGCCGACGTCGGACAGGAGATCGGCGGTGGCGACGATCAGGGCCTTGGGGTTGAGGGTACGGACATGGCGAACCAGCTTCTCGTTGCTGGCGCCCTTCAGCAGCGCGTCCGGCACGCTGAGGATAATCATCTCGGACTTGCCGATCCCGGCATGGAGCAGCGTGTCGGCGCTGCTGATGTCGCCATAGATCACGTGCAGGCCGCGTGAAAGCAGGGTCTGGTACACATTGGGGTTGAAGTCGATCACCGTGATCTGCTCCAGCAGCACCGGCGCCTGCCGTTCGATCTCGGCCAGCAGGGCGCTCGCGCTGCGGAAAAAGCCGAGAATGACGATGCGGCGCGCCTCGCCGTGGCCGCCTTCGCCCGCCTCCTCGGCGTGGCCGTTGCCGTGGTCGAGGTCGCGCAAGCCGATCCGCTTGAGCGGGCCGATGGCCCAGCGGGTGATCTCGTCGCTGCGGGTCATGACGAAGGTCGAGAGCACGGCCAGCACCACGAAGGCGAACGAGGCCGCATTCGCCGTCTCGGCTGCGATGTGATTGTCGCCGACGCCAGTCTGGATCACCACCAGCGAGAACTCGGAGATCTGCGCCAGATTGATCGCGGGCAGCAGGCTCGCGCGCAGACCCTGCTTCAGCAGATAGAGCGGCGTGAAGGTGGTGACGAGGCGGCTCACCACCGTGAACGCGGCAATCATCAAGGCCAGCCCGATCACCGAGAGGCCGGGCACGGGAATGGTCATGCCCAGCGCCACGAAGAACAGCGTGATGAAGAAGTCGCGGAGCGTCGTGACCTTGGCCGTGACGTCGAGCGCGTAAGGAAAGGTCGAGAGCGAGACGCCGGCGATCAGCGCGCCCATCTCGCGCGAAAGCGAGAGCTGCTCGGCGGTCTCGGCGACGAGGAAGCACCAGGCCAGCGCCCCGAGCAGGATCAGCTCGGGCCGGCGGGCGATCTGGTGGAACAGCCGCGGCAGCACATAGCGGCTGACCAGCAGCGCGGCCGTGACCAGCACTGCGACGCGACCGATCGACAGCAGGATGACGCCGACTTGCAGGTTTGCGAGACTCGGCTGCACCGCCAGGAACAGGATGGCAAAGATGTCCTGAAGCACCAGCACGCCAAGCGTGATGCGACCGGGCAAGGTGTCGAGCTCCCGCTTCTCGTAGAGCACCTTGACGATGATGACGGTTGAGGAGAGCGCGCAGGCAATGCAGAGATAGAGCGCGTCGAAATGGCCGCCGCCGAGCGAGAGCCCGATGCCGGCAAAGAACAGGATGCCGAGCAGGCAGCCGCCGATCAGCTGGCCGCCGGCCGCGAACAGGATCACCTTGCCCGCCCGCACGATCTTCTTCAGGTCGATCTCGAGCCCGATCATGAACAGCATGAAGATCAGGCCGAGCTCGGAGATGACGCTGATCGATTCCTGCGACTTGACCCAGCCGGCACCGAATGGACCTATGCAGAAGCCGGCGATAAGGTAAGCCAGGATCAGCGGTTGCCGGGAAAAATGGGCGAGCAGGCCCAGCATCCAGGCAAACAGAATACAGAGAGTGATGTCGCGAATGAGCTCGTGCATGCCAGATCGGTCCGTTTTGCCGCACCCTAGAGACCGGCTGCAGCGCGGCAAGCGAGCAATTCGTCACATGCGGGCCGGCCTTGCCACTGCAATGCTGCTATGCCCCCTCGCCTTCGCCGAGCCGGCGGCCGCGCAGCCCAAAGTGAACTTCGAACAGGCCTTCGCCGATTCGTTCACGGCGCTGCCAAAGGAGGAGCTCGCGGTCTCCGGCGGCTTCTACGTGCCGGCCTATTCCAGCGTGGCGATGAGCCAGGGCAAGCTGCGGGTCGATTTTTCGGTGACGCTGAGCGTCCACAACGCCTCCGAGACGCAAGCGCTGGTGGTCCGGCGCATCGCCTATTTCGACACCGCAGGAAAACAGGTCGAGAGCTATCTGAAGGCGCCGGTCGCCGTGAAGCCGCTCGCCACCGTCTCGATCTTCATTCCGACCGACGATGTGCGCGGCGGGACCGGGGCCAATTTCATCGTCGACTGGGCCGCCACGGGCGAGATCACCGAACCGGTGGTCGAGGCGTTGATGGTTGGCGGCGTCGCCAATGCGCATTACGCTTTCATCAGTCAGGGTCGCCCGACCAGGCCGGCCGGCAAGAAGTGAAGCTCGCATCGAGGGCGGCTACGGCCGCCGCTTCGAGTGAGTGCTGCAGATCGAAAAGTTCGAAAACAACCCCAGCACAGTAGCCGGATCTGCAAAATCAGTGGCTTATTGGTCCCGCGCGACACGGATACGGATTTTACGAATTTTATTTGACGCGTCGGGCAAAACACTGGCATGATGACATCATCGAAATCGCGGCGCCCGGTCGGCACCAGGCCGGCCGCTCAATAAAAATAACGAGGAACGCTCCCATGACGTCCAGCTTCGATTTCGCGCCCCTGTTTCCCGCAGGGCTGCCGGCCCCCGCTGCGCGCTGGACCGGCCTTGCCAGATACAGCTTTGTCGGCGGCAATAACGATTCCGAGCAGCTGCCGCTCGACGATCTGATCGAGGCTGCCAATCAATCCTTGAAACGCGAGGGCCGCTCGCTCGCCACCTACGGGCTGGCCCACGGCCCGCAGGGCTATTTGCCGCTGCGCGAATTCCTGGTGACAAAGCTGAAGCGCGATGCCGGCATCAGCTGCACGGTCGACGATCTCCTGATCGTCTCCGGTTCGCTCCAGGCGCTCGACCTCGTCAACAATACGCTGCTGACGCGCGGCGACACCGTGATCGTCGAACAGGAGAGCTATCAGGGTGCGCTGAACCGCCTGACGCGGCTGGGCGTCAACACCATCGGCATTCCGCTCGACGACGACGGCATGCGCATGGACGCCCTGGCCTCGACGCTGGCCGACCTGAAGAGCCGCGGCATCCGGCCGAAATACATCTACACCATTCCGACCGTGCAGAATCCGACCGGCAGCATCATGCCGGAGACACGCCGCCTCGAGTTGCTGCGGTTGTCGACCGAATATGGCGTGCCTGTCTTCGAGGACGATTGCTATGCCGACCTGGTCTGGTCCGGGCAGCGACCGCCCGCGATCCACGCCTTGAGCAAAAATGGCGGCGTGATCCATATCGGCTCGTTCTCGAAGTCGATCGCGCCGGCATTGCGCGTCGGCTTCATTGTGGCGCCCTGGGATGTGATGTCGCGGATGCTGGCGCTGAAGACCGACGCCGGCTCCGGCGCGCTGGAGCAGATGGTGCTCGCCACCTATTGCAAGCCGCATTTCGCCAGCCACGTGCCGGCGCTGGCGAAAGTGCTGCGCACCAAGCTCGACACGCTGATGGAAGCTCTCAACGAGCAGTTCGGGACTGCGGCCGAATTCGAGGCGCCCAAGGGCGGCATCTTCCTCTGGGTGAAGCTGCCCGACCAGGTCGATGCGCTCAAGCTCTATCAGGCTGCGCTTGCCGCCGGTGTCTCGATCAATCCGGGGCCGGAATGGTCGACCAACAAGAGCCACTCAGGCTCACGCCTGCGGCTGTGCTTTGCGAGCCCTTCGCATCAGCAGATCCGCGACGGCGTCGCCGTGCTGGCCGAAGTCTGCCGCAAGGAGTTTGGCGTGCCGGCCCGCAGCGCCAATGTGGAGAAACGCGCCTAGAAGATTCTCTCGGGCCGCCAGGCAAGACTGGCGCGCCGACGCCTCCACAACAGCGCTGCGATTAACGATCGTTCTCATCCTGAATATCCATTCAGAAATCTCTTCACGTTGCTCCGGAACGTTCCGCACGTATGCGCCGTTCTCAATTGCATTACGTTGGAGGAGGACATCATGAAGAAGCTTGGTTATGTCGTTGCCGCTCTGGGCGCGCTCGTCGTTGCGGCGCCGACGCTGGCAAGTGCGGAGACCGTGATCGTCAAGCACGGTCATCACGGCCCTTACGGCTCCCGCGCTGAATTCCGCGAGCATCGCGACTATGGCTGGCATCGTGGCTGGCACCATCACGACCGTGTCGTCGTGGTCAAGCGCGGTCACCGCCACTGGGACTAATGCGCAACGCAATATTGAAATGGCCCCTAGCGGGGCCATTTCTTTGCGTTCCTTTTTCCTTCTCCCCTTGTGGGAGAAGGTGGCGCGAAGCGCCGGATGAGGGGTATCTCTCGGCGAATTCAAACTGATGTGCACGCGGATAGAGACCCCTTCCCTTACCCGTCTCGCCGCTCCGCGCCGTGTCCACCCTCTCCCACAAGGGGCTATGGGATTCCCGGATTTTGTTCTTGGTTAGCAAGAGCATATCCCTCGAGCGTAGCAGCGAGACGGTTCCAGCCGTCTCGCATGGTCTTT
>NZ_JBEPOS010000043.1:0-19658 GCF_040546885.1 Bradyrhizobium sp. S3.2.6
GGGCTGACCCGCTTCCTCGAAGACGGGCGCCTCGAGCTCGACACGAACCCGGTCGAGAACGCCATCCGGCCAGTCTGCCTGACTAGAAAAAATGCTCTCTTCGCCGGGCATGACGAGGGGGCGATATACTGCTCATCTGTCGATTGCCTTATAAATCAAGAACATTTTGATGCGAATCATGAGGCGACGGGCGCCGTGATCGCCTGGCATCGGCTTCACGCTGGACCGTGCCGTTCTCGATATCTGAGATCCGAATGATCCAAGGGGCGCCTTTGCAAAGTTGATGTGCTGCTAACCTGCCGTGGTTGATCATACGGCGGATTGTTGACGGGCTGATCTTAAGGATTGTCGCCGCTTCGTCGAGCGTCGCTTCGCCGCGCTCCAGGCGCTCGCCATCGCGGTATGGCGCGATGCCGTGGGTCTTGCGCAGGCCACAGACTCTGGTACGCGTCCAGCTATTGCCTCGTCCGGTCGATTTGCCGGCTCGATTTAAGACGGCCGCGATCGATTGGTCCGGCATCTGGCGGGCCAACACATGGACGAGATCGAGCGTATCAGCCGCTACCGCCCAGCGAGTTAACCCGACCTTGTTCTTCTTTACGATCAGTCGGGTGTGATCGCCGCCTTGCCAATGGATGACTAGAGAGAGCGTGTCGTCCACAATATCGACGACGATCTCCTTGACCAATAAGCGAATGATCTTCTTACGCGTCTCGACCGTAGCTCCTGGGCTATCCCATGCTCGAGTGAGGTCTTTCCCGAGTGCCATCAGTCTTGCACGATCCTCAGTAGACACCATCGGCATCTGCTCGGCTGCGAAGCGATCGAGCTCATCTTCGAGCTCGCGCAGGCGGCTTAGCTTCTCGTTCCAGCGTCGCTCGAGCTCTCCGGCGACGAGCCGATTATCCGGATCGACCGCATCATACTGCCGGCGCGCCCGATCCACCTCGTATCGAGCCTGCCGACAAGCGTTCTCGACCTGCCGTCGTTTATCGCCGTGCTCCTGGCCTTGTGCCTCGAGGACGGCCAGCGCCGCTTCGACTCCAAGCGGCTGCAGGCGGTCAAGAACCTCTTGGGCAACGGCGCGGTCAACCCGCATACCACCGAAGCCTATGCAGTTGTCGACGGCTTTGGCACCGAATGGCCCGCGACAAACATAACGTTGGGTGTTGCCGCCTTTGCCGGTATAAGCGACATGCAATCGGCGGCCGCAGCGAGCGCAACGGAACAGACCAGGCAGCAGAGCTTCGCCGCGCCGGATAGCCCCGCGGCCCAAATAGCTCTTTCCGTTGGCATTGTCGGCGATCAGACACTGATTCCTTTCGAACTCCTCCCAGGAAATATATGCCTCGTGATGGTCGCGGATCAAAACTTCCCAGTCTTTCCAGTTCCGACGGATACTGTCGCGCACGACTCGCTTTCTGCCACCTTCGATCACAACGCGCGTGCCGCGCCGGCCGAAGACGTATGCGCCGGCATAAACCGGATTGGTCAGCACGTGGTGCAGTGTGTAATAGACTGGCGCTTTCCACTCGGCTGTTTGCTTGCCATGGCCTTGAACGACCGCCGGAACGACGACTTGCTCCTCCCGGAACCAAAGCAACACCTGCCGAATCGACTGCAGTTCGGCGAATTTGCGAAACACCAGGACGATGCTGTCTTGGACGCGCCGATCCGGGTCCTTCTCGATCCGGCCATCCTCGGCCTTGACGTAGCCCACTGCCACGGTCAGTAGGAGCTCTCCACGGCGTGCCTTCTGCTTAAGCGCCTCGAGGGAGCGCTGCCGGAATACCGAAAGCTCCATCTCGCTCATCGTGCCCTTCATGCCAAGCAGGAGGCGATCGTTGATCGAGCGAGGATCATAAATGCCGTCTTCATCGACAATCAGTGTTCCGACTAACCCGCAGAACTCAAGCAACGTATGCCAGTCGCGGCCATTGCGCGCGAGCCGCGACGCCTCCAGCGAAACAACGGCGCCCACCCGACCCTCGCAAATTGCTGCCAAAAGCTTCTCGAAGCCGGGTCGAACCGTGCCGGCGCCAGATCGGCCGAGATCATCATCGACGATTTGAACATCGCTCCAGCCCAATTGGCGAGCCCGGTCGACGAGGGCATATTGGCGCCGCTGGCTCTCCAGTTGTTCGCGACTTGGTAGGATGTCGACTGGCGGATATAGACGATGGCGTCGCGGCAAAGGTGCTCAGCGCTGATCTTGCTCATCGCGCACCTCCGCGAGGCTTTGGCCCGGCTGCCCGGCCGTTGGCGTGATTACCGCTTCGACGAGCAGACACCGCAACAGCGCTATTGCCTTCAGCCTCTCCTCGTCCGACAGTTCGGGCGGTGGTACGGCGATGGCGAACAGATCCGATTGCGTCCGCAGCGGGATCTTCATTGGCATCTCCTCCTTCGGGGGTGGAATCCCCCACAGAAGAGGCTACGAGATGATCGAGCATGGCGCGAAGCTCAAGGAGGGCCTTAAGCGGAATCCGGGGTGTGGCAACAATCACAGTCGAACCGGCTTGTGGGGTGACCATCCAGTCTGGAACGTGGAGCGTTCCGTCATGCGGCTGCCGGATTAAAAAGTGGCGAATGCCGTTATGTTCCTGCTCACCGACCACAAGAACGGTTTGACCAACGAGCGGGTGGAATGGATAGGCTACAACAACATCGAACGCCAGATTCCCGGCATTATGGCGCTGCTTCCGAGGTCGGGGCTGAAAATTGGGCCTTGCTAGCGTCGCTCGTCGCCACCTGCAAGCTCAACGACGTCAACCCGGCCGCCTACATCGCCGAAACACTCGAGGCCATTATCGACGGCCATCCCCATAGCAGAATCGAAGACCTCATGCCGTGGCGATTCCGCAAAGCGTCAAGCCTGCGTCCATACGGTGGCGGCTAAGCGCTTACTTTTGTCATCCTGAAAACCAGCGACGTCTTCCGGACCCGTGCTTACTTCGAGCCGGGCCGTAGTCGCGTCCGAGCGCCATGGCAACGGCCGTGCCTGCGGGCCATGAGCGCAAGACAGCACGATTCAAAGTCAAGCTGGGCGTCGGGGCTAATCGGACTCGAAGTGACCCGCGCACCTCGCTAAATCTCGGCGCCCAGGATGCATGATGATCGGGCGGCAGCGTTGCCCACTCCATTGCCAGCTTCGTCATGATGAGCTGATGAGCCTGGCTTTTCACTTCTTGATGAAGGCGACAAAGTCAGCGAGCCGTGGGGGCCTGGTGCCCGCACTTGTATCCCAGCCCCTTGCGCATGCTCAAGTACGTATCGAGTGCGGCGTGCGGATTGGTCATTGCAGGCCTCACGGCCAAGGCAGGCTCACTATTCTCAGCGCATCGAAGTCGACTTTCCCGTAACTCCGGGTAGCGTCGTGGTTCTCATGCCGCGGCAACTGTCCGATCTCCGACAAGGTCGCGCCAGATCGGAGTCGCTCTGTAGCTAGACTGTATTGGAAGAAATGGGCAGCGGTGTGCGCAACCCTCGATTCCAACGCGATCGAAGGCGGCCTTGACGATCATGGTGATCGCACATCCGGAAGCACAATCGATGTGCGACGCGAGTGTGCGGACGAACAACAGCAGGCCGAGGTTGGTCAGCAACAACAGAATGGCGTAGTCGCGCCGTCCCATCACCGTCTTAGGGTCGCAACCGTCGAGAGCCTTCCGTCTGAGCAGCAGGCAGATAGGTCGGCAGAGTTAGGAGCTTCCATCGCCGCATCGATCGAACGCAATCCGCAAACGGGCGCGCGTTCAGCCCCCGTGCTGGAAGTGACGGAGAAAGGCGCGCAACGACCGGCTGTCGCCTTGCCCGTTCCCGGGCTACAGTCCTTGGCGTGGCGCTCAATGTAGCGGATCGTCCGCTTGGTTGATCTTGCACAGGGGCGGCGGCGCCGCCGGAGCACACCTCGTGCAGGAAACTGCGGATGACCGGGAGATGGCGGACGATGGACCTTGGGGCCAAGCCGCGCTCTGATCTCAGGTAGGCATCGCACTCCTTGAAGATCCCTTAGCGCAGGGTGAAAGGCGGTACACCAATAGCTCGATCGCGACTTCCTCGCGCAGCACCGACAGCCATCGCGTGAGCACCGCCCGGTCACCGGGTTGGATAGACTACCTCCGGCCTCGATGTCGGAGGTACCGCTCAACGACCTGCTCATCGAGATCGTTGTAGCGACGGCCTGCGATCCAACTCAGGAGCCCGCCAACTACGTTGAAGCAACGCCACGCGCCGTGCCGAGCGAGCCTCTCTTCGACGAGACGAGCGGCGTAGCGCTCGACGAGCTGTCCGTGCGGCCCGCTTCTGAGACGCCGGTACAGCCGAGTTCTGCCAAGTGCTCTTCAACTTCCATCTTCCTGTTCTCCGCTGTTGACAGCGGAGGCTTAGAACGGACTATGCCGGACCGACCAAACGCCGCTCAGCGAGAAATCTGGCGAAACGACCCGACTCGGCTTAGTTCGGCGGGCGGCATAAACTTGCGAACTCAACAAGGTCGATCCGCTAGCCTATACCCCCAAGACCAAATCGACGTATTTCCTCATTTGTTTCACATAATTTGTGGGATGATCACTACCCTGTCCATTTAGATAATCCTCGAGCTTTTCAATGCGCATTACTCTTTGGCCACCTTCATAAGAAACAACCCGGAATACTGGGATAGGTTTTATACTTTCGATGTAAGTGCGGCTTTTGCCAGCTATAAGGCCCTTCGACAGTTTCATGTTTAAGATCATGCTTAAAACTAAGTGTGGCGCGGTATACCACCCCCACGTCAAGCTTCCCAAGGAATAGGCAATGACCGCAATGCGGTTGGGATCGCGCCTTGTGCGGTAATATTCAACAGGTTGAATAACATGAGGGTGATGACCTAAAATTAGGTCAACCCCTTCCTCGACCAATGCGCGAGCAGCCTCTATTTGTCTGCGTCGCGGAAAAAACTCAAACTCATAACCCCAGTGAATGGAAGCGATGATGAAATCACAATTTCGCCTCTTACAATCGTCGATTTGCGCTTTCAGCAATTCCAAATCGGTTGCAAGGTATTTCGACATCAGTTTAGCTGTGTGAATGCGATAAGTTTCCCTCGCGGGCGGCTGATGCCCATTCAGTCCAAATGTCGCTGATACGAATCCGATCTTGATTGCCGCCTTGGTGAGAATTTGACCTCGTCCGTATTCCAGAGGTTCTTGCGGAGCGCCGATACCCAAAATCCCATTCTCTTTGAACAGTCGTTGGGTAGTCTCAAGACCTTCTATTCCGAGATCGAACATGTGATTGTTGGCAGCATTAAGAGCTGTAAAGCATCTGCCCCTATGCCCGGTCAGAGTAGAAAATTGAGCAAATGAACAACACATAATCGGCGGACGCCCACCGCCAATGGCGTCTTCTACAGGCTTCTGGTTCGTTACAGGCGATTCATAATTCGCGAACGAAATGTCAACCCCAAAGAGCACATCCGAAATGTTTTCAAAAAGGATGTCCTTAGAAGACTCCAGCCCATCCGCCTGAATTAAATCACCCGCTGCGCCTAGAGTCAGGGATGTATGTTTTTTGAACTCATCCGGTAGCTCCACGAGAGATTTATCCCGCGAGAGCGAGACTTCAGGCATGCTCTTTTCTGATCTCAGGATCGGTCTTGCGCATTTGTAAAACCAGTATACCCCGTCAGTGAATGCCATCTCTTCAGCAGCGGTGGCTGCATCTGCGCGCGGATAAGCCCAGTAACCGAACAATATGGCGCACTTTACGGCTGCTAGTTTAACGATTGATGCTCGAGACGTGTCGAGAGGGGTTGCGGGAAGGTTACGTCGCATAACACGCTTCTCTTTTCTTGAAGAAGATGGCTCAGGCTACACCCAGGAGCTCGCTTTGAAACTACTAAGATCCATAGGCTGATATCGTGGTCCCGGAGCAGCCTCCGCCGATCAGGCTCTCAATTACCCACAAAACATTCCATAAAGCCCAGCGCGATCCCGATGAGGCACGACAACCCGCGCCACATGTCGGAATTGCCGGGCGGCAGATTGCTGGCGCGGCCGAGCAAACGCCATCCGGCCAATCTTGATCAGTCTGTGGCTAGAGCGTTTTCTGGTGCGACGTGGACGACGCGACGCGGACGCCGATTTTGTTCGCGTCAACGGGAGGATCGACGGTTTATCTTGGGCGGCACGGTTGAGCATCCGCATCCAGCGGACCGTCAACTCAGGATGCAAAAAGCGTAATCAGGTCGGTCATACGCCGGGCGCTCCTGAGCCCGCACTCCTCACCTTTGCGGCCTGATTTCCAGATCTTGTCGAGCACCTCAATCACTCATCTCACGACATACCATTCGAGCGTCGCAATCACCTCGACGCGGAAACCACCAGGCGTATCCCTGACCAGCGTTCCGCTCGATCTTCCTTCTGCTGTTCGGCATCATGCGCTCCTCGGCGTGGATCACTGCTAGGGTTAATGCCGGATAGCGCTTCCATTTTCCGATCGGCGCCAGGACGCGCATCTTTTGCACATCTGAACTCGAGGGCGGCTTAATCGGGAACGCCGTTTCCCTGACATCGAGGGGATGCGGTCCTTTGACGGCGACTTAGTTCATTTCGTCAGCGATCGTGTGAAGGCCGAAGTACTCGACCGGAACAAGGGCCGGCACAGCCCGCGGCCGCCCAGGCGACACTGGCGCGCTCGCTCACGCCAAGTGAACAGCAGTTCTGAGCTAATCCGTGTCGCTCTGCAGACCGTCTCGCCACTTGCAAGGTCTCTTCAACCTCCAACCGAGCGCACCTCCTCGTCGCAACTCCAAGGCCGCCGATCGTCGACCTGCATTCGCCACACGACCTTAAGGCCAGACCTACGGCCACATCCTCGGAACGCCTCTCAAATTAGAAACGGCAGCTCCGCTGCTCACCCCGTTAGCGCGGACGATCGAGCGGGTGTTGTGCCGTGATCACGCGCTATATCTCGCCAATTCTGTGAGAACAACTCCGTCGGATGCTGTCTCTCAATCCATGCGGCCGCCATTTCGGGATCGCATTTGCTGTGGTGAGGAGTCGAGGATGTTAATTTGTCCGCGAGGTATACCAGGTACGACGACAGCGCACCTACGTAGCTCACAGCGTCACGGCCAATCCCGGCTCTTCAGGGTAAAGAGTGGCGTGTACTCTTCGAGCGTAAGAAACCGCAGCATCCAGATCCTGGAATTCGCGTGCTTTTTGCTTAGCCGCATTGATCTCGGTAACTAGTACTCTTGTCGATATATCGAGCGGCTTGATCCCTCGTTGCGCAAACTTGGTGACGGCAAACTCTGCATCATGACTTAGATAGATCGAATGTCCTACATCTCCATCGACAGTGATCCACGTAATGTTCAGTTCGCTCAGGAGAGCTAACGCTATCTGCTGCTCGCAGGAGCTGCCGAACGTTACGCGTTTTGCCGAGCGATTAATCACAACGCTCGCAACCTCGCCCACGCTGCCGACCTGCGTTCCGACGATCTCCGGCACCAACGATTTACAAGAGATTACGATTCCACGAGTAGAAGCGTACTCGACGGCTCCGTGGTGAAGAACTTTGGCGCCGCAGCGACCCATGCGACTAACAGTGGCATAAGAAATGTCTTGCACCAACATCGCCTCGTTCACTAGATGCGGATCGGACGTGTAAATACCGCATACGTCCGAATAAATTTCACACGAACTGCTTCCTACGATGTCGGCCGCCACCACAGCGGTTAAATCAGAACTATTACGTCCAAGCATTGAGATCCGCCCGCTCTTATCTAAGCCCTGGGCGCCGGCAACTATGACCACTTGGCTTACCTGCAGGGCGCTAAGAAGCGGCGCCTTGTCTATATCTTCGATGTATGCGCGATTGAAGTCAGACGACGTTTGGATCCCCGACGAATAGCCGAACAGAGATGATGCCGGAATTGAATGCCTCTCTAACGCCGCCTCGAGTAAGCCGACGGAGGCAATCTCACCCGTCGTTAAGACGGTGTCCAATGCGGCACTGTTGCATCGATCGTTTACCGAGAACGCCAGTGCCTTCAGGGACTCAGTGACCCCGTACATTGCACTAACAACGACAACTACTTTATCTGCATCAGTAGCGAGTCTGTTCGCTATGTGGGTAGAAACTGACCGGTAGCAATCCGCCCGCCGGAATGAAGAGCCACCGAACTTCATCACTTTGACTGTCATAGTGAAATGACCTCGTTCACGTTTTCAGGAGATGCGGCGTTTCACGCAGCGTGTTTGCGATTGATGTGCCTGCGCGGCTAGTGGCACATTACCGGAGGAGCAAAGGTACATGCACCTACCAGGGCCGGGAGTATTATTCGGCCCTCGTCGGTTGAGAGGTAAGCATCCGGTGAGGCTTTCAATTACCCACATCGTCGGCGAGTTCCGATTGAGAGGCCGAAGGCGATGTCATTGAGGCGTGTTAGGCCTCGCCAGACGACCATGTTTCCTGGCGGCGGATCGTGGTTGCGTGCGAGGAAGTCACCGAGCATGGCGATCTGGAGCAAAATGGTGGCGAGGGTCCTGCGCAGGATTCGCGGCTTGGCCCGCGCCGCGTCGATGGCATCAAGCGTCGCGATTTCGGTTGGCGTAAGGACTGTCTCTGGCGCAACCTCGGGCTTTGCTCGTGCGGACATGGTGAGGAAGAAGATGCGCCAGCTGACCATCGCGATGACGGCGAGGAACTTGGCCAGCCGCTCGGCGGTCTCAAGCCTCGCCTCTTCGGCGCGACAGCCAGACTTCATGACCTTGTGAAAAACCTCCGCCTTCCAGCACAAGGCGTACCATTCGAGCTTCTCGATGGCGATGGCGAAATCTGCGACCGGCAGATTGGTCACGAGCTTCCAGTCGATCGGCGGACGGTCCGCCGGCGGGTCGATCTCAAGGGCTTGGATGTAGGTGAGAAGTTGAGGACTGTATCGCTTCTGCTTGCCGACAGGCGGCAAGGTTTGGATGGCGGCGAACTTCACGTGCACGCACGCCGTCTCATCCTGTCCGATCGCGACGTAATGGCGTCCCGTCCAAGGCGCAGCCGAGAGCTGGGCGAAGACCCGATGAGCTCCATTCCGCCGCTCTGCGCCGGCGGGGGTGGCGTCCAATCGATTGGTTTGCACCCGCACCGTAAAGCGCGTGCCGAGATCTTGCGCCAGGCAAAAGAGCTCGTAGATGTCGCTCTCGCGGTCGGCCACATGCACGCAGCGCTCCGGCGTGCCCACGAGCGCCATCGACTGGCGCAGGTTCTCCAGCCACCGATAGCTTTCCTTCGTCTCGATCGGCACGCGCGTGGAGTTCACGTGTCGCTTGAGCGTCCAGGTCCCTTGAACTTCGTGCGTGTCCAGCACTTCGCTGCCGTCAGCCCGAGCGGCGTGCCGCCGAGGGTTACAGCCAGGCTTGAATGCATCAGCACCCCGCACAAAGGTCACCACATTGGGCTGACCACCTTATAACGTCCGGCGTTGATGGTCTTGGTGAAGCCGATCGTACCCGGCTGCGCGCGGCTGTAGATGAACTCGGTGGTATCCTGCAGAATGAGGATGGGTCCTTCGCTCGCCGCGACCGCCAGGCGCTGCGCGGCAAAATGGCCGGCCAACATCCCATTCTCGGTAACGCGCGGGTTGTCGAAGAAGCGATAGGCCGCCTTCGTCCTCGCCCAGTCACCGCATGCGGCCGGGACCGGTTGACCAGGTGCCGCCGACATCTGATCAAGCAGCCGGCAAAATCGGCGCGCCAGTCGCTTGTCTGGCAGTCCTACCGAAACGACTTCGTCGTCATACCAGCCTGCAGCGCGCCCGAGTCTCCGCTCATCCGTGACGCCTCCGCGAATCGGCGTCATAGACAGAATCGCAGACGATTCAACGGATGCAAATCCTAAGTACGAGATGTGGGTAATTGAAAGCTGGTGAGGACCGCGGGGCGGTCACTCAGCTGCCTGATTGACTTGCTTATTTTGGTCTCGCGAATTTGAGGGCAGCAGTTCTGGCCTTTTTGAGACTTGGTTGCGGAAGCGATGTTCCCGGTTCCGCGTTCGTCGTCATCAAGCCAATTGACTACTTGCTCTCCGGTGGGATGGCATTGGCCGGTTTTCCCATGATGGAAGGGTTGTCTGACGAACAATGCCGCAGAGCGAGCGCTGCGCGGCTTTGCTGTTCGAAAGGCAGCTCGCCGACGTCTTCGCGCACATCGCCGACATGCCGCAAAGCCGGTTGCACGAATTGTTAACATAGAGCTGGACGCCTTCCGCGCCGGTAACCTCTCCTCAGGCAACGTAATCATGCACGTCAATAACGTCCATTCCGTCTTCACCATCGGTCGCGTCGCGAAGGACCTCCACGGACGAGAAACTGGCTCTGGGACGTGGCCAACGGGATGGATCCAGGGGGGAGCCTCATCTGGGTCTTCGATGTCGCTGACGACGGCATCATGGCGTTCACTAACTTCGGCATGGAACACCTGATGGAGCTCGTCAAGATATGAAATCGGTGATCCGCTGTTCGCGGCGTAGCTCGGATGGAAACCACAAGAATCACACCAAGAGTGCCTATCGGCGCTTGCATGTTTTGCTCGGTCGGAGGGCTTACGATCAACCAGAACAGGGTCCTCTCCGTTGCGGAAACACGCTTGCTGTTCGTCGCGGCGGTGACCATACGCGGGCGATCGAGATCAGGGCCTAGGGAGGCCGATGGTTGGCGACCGGGTGTCGCTCGAGTACGCGCCAGACTTGCTCGCAGATGACCTGATCTAGCGCCAACGCAGCTCCGACCCCGCTACCGCTCTCAAAGCACTGGCGGCCACCAGAGTAGGTAGTGTCTCGATCCGTCGCTACGCTGTACCGTCAGCGACTTCTGCGGGTATGCGTGACGAAACTCATCTCGATAGGACAGGGTCTGCAATGACAAGGCTAGTAAATCCGTTGCGCGTCTCGCGTTGTATTCAGATACATGACGACGCCGTCACTGACGCAAGGCTTTTGGTCGGCTTCGACTTTCATGAATATCTTTCGATCACAAGGGCCACTCCAACAAAAGGGCCGACATATCCGAACTTTCGGCCAGATCGCTCGCCAATCAAATCAGGCGAGGGGTATTGGATTATGGGCGTCGACAAGAAAAATGACGTCGCGATCTTAGCGGCCGCTCGACTGTATGATCTTTCGCACACCTGCTTTGCAGAACATTTTCAATCATTGAGAGCGTTCTACGCTGACCCGACTATACATGCCCATCCTCTGGACCGCTGTACTTGTACAGCTCCCAGCGCGAAGAAGATAACCGGCAAGGTGGCCTACCACGGAGATTATTGGGTCCGCAGGGACTTTAGAGGAAAGGGTATGTCCAAGATCATAGCGCGAATAACACACGGCTTATCTTTTGCTTTGTGGGCTCCGGACTTTTTGTGTGGACTTGTCGCGCGCTGGTCCTTGGACAAGGGTATCGTTGCGCAATACGGATACGCGCATCATGAGGAAGGCGGGTCTATATTGCAGCTGGTGGAAAACAATATTGTGGATGACGATTGGCTTGTTTGGCGAACCGGCGAGGAATTGAGGAGCCAGTTTGATCCTGGCCACAAAGGCGACCTGATTCAAACTACGACAGTGTGTCTCGCATGACCGACATGGTGGCCCAGATGGTGGGGCGATGTACACTTAATGCGCTGGTAAATGATTTGCTCGCGTTGGTCGAAACAGCCGGGGGTATACTAACATCGCGTCGGGCGACCTTCAGATGGCGATCAACGGGCCAGACGATCGTTGCGAGAGCAGGATTGGTGCGACGAGGATACAGGGATTCCCAACTGCCGCACGTCCCATCTCGTATTGCAAGAGTAAAGGGGCGGCGAGAGGCTCCCTGTGCCTGTTGAGGTCTTGGCTGCTTGTGCACGCACGTCCCAATCCGATAAGTGCGGTTCGTCGAGAGCGGAGACTCGTGCTAAGAAAGTGGCGGATGGTGAGTGTCGTCCAAACCTGCGTGCATCTCCGCGCGGGCTCACGTGCTGCTCGCAACTCGGGCAGATAGTGCGCCCATGCACTTGCGTGCAACTCTGCGTTCAGCGCCGGCAGGTAAGCTATCATAGGCGGGAGATATCATCTTCATGGACTTCACATTGTCCCTGCTCGACATCATGTATCTCTCCGAGCAACGGGACCGCGTGTTTCCCTGATCAGGTCTGGCCACCTCTTCAAAACGGAGGGCGCATTGATAACCACCAATTGCACGGCAAATAACAGTGTTTTTTCGACTTCGACGTGTCACGACGAGATAATTGCAATGGAGGAAGGCCCTGTGGTCGAGACGAATTCCCGCGTTTCGGTTGGTGTCACGCCCTGGGTATCTCGAGGCCTGACGGGAGCAGACGATTCAGGAGCGCCTGCCCGTTGCGGATCTTGGCTTACGACTCTGCGACGACCCGCCAAACTAAGGGTGCTACGTCTCAGGCCGCATTATGCCGGATCGCGACGCAACCCTGGCCAACGGCATCGACTCATACGAGCTGACGGAAGCGAGTTCGATCCCTATCGCCGTGATCGACCATCCAAATCGGCGCAAATTTGCTCGGCTGGCATCCCTGTGCAAGCCGGATCCCTTAGGACGCCAATACGCCGCCCAATGCCATTCTCTGCTTCAAGAACTCCATGCGCATTCCCCTGTTTCGAGAAGACACCAGCCTTCGCTATGAAGCCGCATCACCCTCCGATTGGAACACACAGATGATCACACATCAGACCAAACGTTTGATCCTTGTCCCCATGCAACGCGAACACGAGGCGGAATTGTTCACGCTGCATAACGATCCGCTCATCCAGAAGGCGATTTTCAAGAATGTGCCACAGACCGCTAAGGATGTGCACAAGATGCTCGATATGTTTTTGGCCCAATGGCGCAAAAATCGCTTCGGCGTCTGGATGGTATACGAAAAGACCAACAACATTCCGCGCTTCATTGGTCGCTGCGGTCTGTGCGACTATGAGGATACCAATTATCTGGAACAGGCGACGGCACTTGGCGAACAGGCAGCAGGACGAGGTTTTGGTGCGGAGGCCTCACGCTTTGCGGTCACGCATGCCTTGGAACACTCTACCAAGGAAAAGATTGTTGCTGTCATTCAGCATGGAAATGTGCGGGCTGCGCGGCAAGCCAAGAAGTTTGGGCTCCGCTATGTCGACGATCGCTGGCGGGACGGAAAATTCTACCAATACTACGAGTTGACCCGCGAGGAGTGGTTCTCCCAGCCACACCACCACCTACCAGGTTAACACGGATACTATCCGAAGCTGTTCGGTGCTACGAGTAAGTCTTGCGGCGAGGCGCCGGTTCGGGAAACACAGTGGTGAGCCTCGGCCTCGGGTTGGATCTGATCCGGTGAACTACCACCCCGGGGGCGGGATTTAGCGACATTAGGCTAGGGCGGTTTTTTAAGCATTCACGCCGTTCGGCTAGCGTCAGGCGTTGGATGCAAACATCGGGAGCAGATGTCGATTGCCAACCGATAGATAAGCGCGAGTGCGCCGGCTACATTCTTCGCGAGCTGATCGCGTAGGTATGGATCGCCAACTCCACGCGGCTTCGGCTGCGTTAGATGGACACTCAGAAAATGCGCAGCACACTCACATGGGCCGGCTGCACCAGTTGCCCCCAGTGGCCATCAAAATCGGTCACCGTTGCAATCTCAATATGGACAAATCCGTTGTTTGGCTCGAGTCAACGTAACGAGTCGACATTATTGATGCCGTTCGTGTCGGTCGACCCAATCGTCCTGCAGGGCAGTAAGAGTCCCGCGGCATGTCCTTCCAAGCGCAGCAGCGTCGGCGCAATCATCACGATGGATCTGGCGGGCGTCATCGGCACCTTCTTGAACTTCTTGGAGAAGGACAACACGAATGCTGCAATGCTTGCCCTCGTCGAGGGCGCGCGCGTTGCTTGAGAAGTACGCATACTGACCCCCTCCTGTTGCATTTCCGACATTGCGGGCCTCAATTAGACATAGATGTGCGAAAAACATACCAAAAACGTGATCCAGGTTATCTCTTACGTGTAGCTTGAACATCTGCCCCTACGATAGGCGTGGTGTGACATAAACGCTATCGGCGCATCTCCGCATCCATGCAATGTGTCGCTTGCGGCTCGCTGTGCGGCCGAAGCGAAGGACCTTAGACAGAGCATTGAAAACGCTATCTGGTTTTGACGCTAACCAGGCGCACAGTAGCAGATCAGATATCGGAGCAGACTGCGCGCATGAGGTACGCATAGTGGGCGCCGTGCGCCGATCGCAACCATCCAGTTACCAACGCGCAGTTGTTTTCCACTCCACTCCACGCTGGCACGGTCCTTGCCAATTCCTGTCCGATAGCTGTCAGCAGCGGTGTGCGCATCGACGCGCAGCGGCATATAGCAGCCGACATACTGTGCGTCGACTATCGTTGTAGAACTAGTGTTTTGGCTTGACGCATAGGCAGCTTGATCGTGAGCATTGCGATTTCGCTGTTTAGCGATCGTGCAAAATAAAGGAGCTCTCAATGTCAGTGTTTTCGCATCTCCGGGTTATCGAGATCGGTAGCGCACCCGCGGCCAGCTACTGCGCGCGCTTGTTTGCCGATTTCGGTGCGGCTGTTCAGAAGGTAGAGCCGCCGGCAGGCGATCCACTTCGCCGCACCGCGCCGCTCACGCCCGGCGGACAGAGCGCGTGGTTCGCATTCTTGAACTTTAACAAGTCAAGCATTGTCATTGATGCCAACGAGCCGGATGCGAGCGCGCGGCTGACGACGTTGATCAAAGATTGCGATATTCTCGTTGATGGGCGCGACGTCGATTCCGCAGATTGCCCGACGATGGATATCGCCGCGATCCGCCACGTGCATCCAGACTTGATCTACATCGAGGCGAGCTGGTTCGGCCGGGAGGGGCCCTATGCAGGATTCGCCGCAACTGATTCGACGGTGCGCGCGCTTGCCGGCCTCGTCAAACTGGTCGGCCCGGTCAAGGGGCCGCCGCTGCACGCGCCTGATTTCCAGACGGGTATCCTTGCGGGTCTCTGGGGCTTCATTGCCACGGCTTCTTCGGTAGTTGCACGAATGCGGGAAGGGACAGGGCGGTCGTGGTCGCTGAGCATTTTCGAATCGACCCTCACTCTCAGTGAATATCACATGTTCGAGGCGTTCGCGTGTGGCGACGTAATGCGCCGGATTGGCATCAACCGCTTCTGGCCGGGCGGTCCGGCCGGCATATACGATACCAAAAGAGGTTGGCTCGGCGTTACTACGCTCACCCCAGCGCAATGGCGCGCATTCTGCGATATGCTGGGCCTCTCGGAATTGCGTGATGATCCGGCTCTGGTCCTTGCCGAAGACCGTCTTCTGCACATGGAACGGATCGAACGACAATTTGTGCCGAAGCTGAAAGCGCGGACAGCGCAGGAGTGGTTTGTAGAGGGACTGAAACAGAAGGTTCCGATCGTACCCGTACCCGAAATATCCGATCTGCTTCTCGATAAAGAGAAGAATGCGCGCGGCGCGATCGTCCCAGTCTTGCTCGGCGAAGAACAGGGTTTGACCGCCGGCTCGATGCAGCGATTGACGTTGACCCCCCCACGACGGGGTGGGAGGGTCCCGGCCCTCGGTGAACAACAGGCTTTCGCGAGCGCCAGAACACATCCGATCCGTACCGGATTGGCTTCGTCCGGCCGCATCGATGTCGGCGGGCAGCCCTTGCATGGGATTCGCGTGGTCGACTTCACGATGGGTTGGGCGGGCCCATTGTGTACCCGCACGCTGGCTGATCTCGGTGCGGAAGTCATCAAGATCGAGGCCATTCAATATCCAGATTGGTTTCGCGGCGTCGATCGGCGGCCTGCTTACGTGAACGGCCGGACGTTCGAAAAGACGCCCCGGTTCTGCATCGTGAACCGCAATAAGCGCGGCATCACACTCGACCTGAAGCGGCCGCAAGGCGTAGCTCTTGCTAAACGACTTGTGGCGGGAGCCGATATTGTCGTGGACAATTATTCGGTGGATGTGTTGTCGAGGCTTGGCCTTGGCTATCAAGTCCTCTCCGCGCTCAACCCTCGAATCGTTATGATGTCCATGTCCGCCTTTGGCGCGGATAGCGTCTATCGCGATTGCCGGGCTTATGGCTCGACTCTCGAGCAAGGCTCTGGTCTTCCGAGCGTAGTCGGAAGCCTCAACGGATCACCAGTGATGAGCCACACCGCCTTCGGGGATGCTGTCGGTGGGTTAAACGGCTGCGCAGCAGTTCTGGTCGCTCTCATTCACGCCCGAAGCACCGGTCAGGGACAGTTCATTGATCTTGCGCAGATCGAATGCATGATGCCGTTCGCGGCGCCATGGATCACCCTCCAATCGATCAGTGGCATGCGGCCGATGAAATACGGCAATCGACATCCGCAGTTCGTGCCGCACGGCTGCTTCCGATGTGCGGGTGAGGACAATTGGATAATGATAGCCGCGACCGACGCGCACATGTGGCAGAGGCTTGCGGTGCTAATCGGCCGGCCTGAATGGGCGATCGACGAATCTCTGGGATGTGAGAAAGCTCGTCGATCGATCGAGGACGATATAGAGATACGGCTCGCGGCCTGGACGCTCACCCGGGAGGCGGACGAAGCCATGTCAGAGCTGCAAGCCGCGAAGATTGCCGCCGGTGTGGCCCGCCTGCCAATTGACCTGCTCAAGGATGAGCACCTCAGATCGCGGGCATTCCTGCAGGAAACCGAACGCGGTTTCATCGGCTTGCATCCGCAGCCCTCGATGCCCATTCGCGACGGGGGAGAGCCGTATGCGGTCCGTACAGCGGCGCCGACGCTCGGACAGCACAACAGAGAGATCCTATCAGGGCTTCTCGGCCTCTCGAGCGCCGAAATCGCGCAATTGGAGAGGGAGGGCATAATCGGTACGGTGATGCTTTCCGACGAAAGTAACGCCCACCTTTAGTGCGGCATTCGAGTCTGAGTTTTATCATGATCGGCTGAGCGGAGGACTGGCAGTTCGTAATCTGGAAGCAGAACCCGATACTCCGTATGTGCGATCGAGGGGCTAGTGCTGCCGTCTGACACGAGGACAGCAGGTCCGAACTCTGGGTCGTGTCGCTGGTAGTAATGTAGCTCGGTAGAGCAAAGCCGTCCGTACGCGCGCCCCAAAAGTGTCTTAGCGGACGGACGGCTTTGCAGTGGTCACTGACGCTTCCTCGGTATGGTCGGGTTGCGAGCACCAACCTGATTCGAGGAAGTACCGATGATCGACGACACGATGTATCTGCGCGCGCTCGTGGAGAAGACCCCCCGCTGCCGACCTGTTGCGCGAGACGATCGGCTTTGCCGCCCACCGGCTGTTGGAGCTCGACGTCGAGAGCCTGACCGGGGTTCCTTACGGGGAGAAGAACTTCGAGCATCGGGCTCAGCGCAACGGCTACCGCGATCGCAGCTGGGAGACCCCCGCCGGCACCGTCGAGGTACGCATCCCCAAACTGCTTAAAGGCTCCTACTTCCGGGGCTGTCTCGAACCGTGGCGGGTGGCCGAGAAGGTGCTCACCGCGGTAGATGCAGGAGGGCTATGCCCAGGCCGTCTCAACCTGCTCGGTCGACGATCTGGTGCAGGCGACGGGCACGACGGGGGATCTCCATTGAGCGAGGTGTGCGGCTGTGCAGTGGGTCGACGACCACATGAAGGGCGGTCCTGCAGCGACCGCTCGAACGGGTTGGCCGTATCCGTGGATCGACGCCCCCTACGCGAAGGTGCGCCAACAGCGGCGCATCGTCTCGCTCGCTGTGATCATCGGGTCGGGGTCAACGGCGACGGCCGGCGCGAGGTGCTCGGCATGGATATCGGCCTATCGCAGGCCGAGACGTTCTGGACCGCGTTCCGGCTGGGGGCGTCAAGCTGGTGATCTCCGATGCCTCCAGGGCATCAAGGCACCGTTGAAAGGTGCTCAACGCGAGCTGCTGGACTGGGCCACACGACATGTTCTGTCGTGGCGGCTGTCGATCACCATGGAACAGCCTTCTGCGTGGAGACGCTGGAGGCTGCCTTGGCTCGTCACGGCAAGCCGGACATCTTCAACCACGGATTAGGGCTCGCCTTCTATAACAGCAGGCGTCCCATTCGCGCTTGACGGCAGCACGCCCGATCAAGTCTACTTCGCCCGCTGCCACTCCGCACCTAACGCCAGCAGAGGCGCCAGCTATCGATGTGGACTCTGTTCACACACCCGGGACTAGCTCTCCCGAGAGCACCCTGCAGCCATCGAATGGTGGTGCCAGCGCGCTTGCTCAAAGTTCGGATCAATACTCCTCACCAAAGTTGGTAGTGTCTCGATCCATGGGTGATGCTGTACTATCGGTTGGTAAGCCGCCGTATAGCTTTCACGCACGTATCACGAGAGGAACTTTGCAGCAATGACAAGCGTAGTGGATCCGCTGAAAGTCTCGCGCTTCCTACAAATATACGACGAAGCCGCTGTCCAAAAAGGCATCAAACTTTCGATAGGATTTGATTTTGATGAGTATATATCGATTACACGGGCCACTCCCACAAAGGGATCGACGTATCCGAATTTCCGGCCAGATCGCTCGCCAATTAAACCAGGGGAGGGATATTGGATTATAGGCACCGACAACAAAAACGAGATCGTGCTTACCGAGGCCGCTCGATTGTACGACCTTACGCACAGCAACTTTGCAGAGAATCAAGAATCCCTCAAAGCGTTTTACGCTGAACCGACCCTGCATGCTCATCCTCAGGATCGTTGTTCTTGCACAGCGCCAACCGCGAAGAAGATAACGGGCAAGGTTGCGTACCAAGGGGATCGTTGGGTGCGCAAAGATTTTAGAAGACAGGGCGTACCGAAGATTATGGCAGGAATCGCACGCGGTGTGTCATTTGCCATGTGGGCTCCTGACTTCGTATGTGGGCTTGTAGCGCGCCGGCTACTAGAAAGGGGCAGTGTCTATGGATATGGGCATCATGAACCCGGCGGCTCGATATTGCATTTGGTGGAAGAGGATATCTTGGACGACGATTGGCTTACGTGGCTCACGGGTGAGGAGTTGAGAAGCCTTGTCGATCGTCAGGATAGAACCGAGCTACTCTTAGCTCTGTCAGCTTCGTCCACATCACCGGGCGGTGTGTAGGCTTGGTAGGCATCCCAGCAAGCGTGTGGCGTAAGAGTTCGATAGGAAACAACGACGAGCGTTTTCCTAGGGCACAATGCCGCGTCATCGCTAGGTCTGTCCAGTCGACCAGTTCTATCCCGCGAGTTCCTCATTCCAAGCACGGCGGTCGACCCGATCGGATATGGCTCTTCGCTGATTCGCGTTAGGATAATTTGGTATGAGTGGACCCGCCGCACTTTTAGGCGTCCCGCCAGGTCAACTCCTTGCATTCGAGAACTGATTTCGAGGGCAGTTCCGCGCCATCGGGAATGTCTTTTTGATATCTGTGCGAGGCTTACACTAATGACCGTGAATGATCATCCCTCCTCAGATATGAGGGTGACATCGATCACCAAATGCGCCGCTAACAGCGGCTCAAACTCGCCGGCGGGCTCCTATAGCGCGACAATCTGGGTGGGAAGCGCGCGACAATCAGGATGGCGAGTCGGTGTCGCGGCGAGGTGATGATTGCCGCGATGATTGTCGTGC
>NZ_JBEPOS010000044.1:0-17874 GCF_040546885.1 Bradyrhizobium sp. S3.2.6
GCTGTCCAATCCCATCCAAACCTCCGTTCCAAGCCGGAGGCTTCTTCGCACATTCGTTCTAACTTCGAAGCAAGGGTATCGGCTTCGCGCTTACGACAATGCGACCGAGAAGGTCGCATTTCTTAGCGACGCTGAGGCTGGTGTTGGAGGAGATTTCCTGTTCAAGGCCGAGCCGAAGCACGACTTGATTGAAGCGGGCTTGGGTGTGCTGTTCGAGGAGTTCGACGGCTGCGATAAGGGTTGGTCCCCGCAACCAACCGAAAAGCTTTGGTCGAAGCCGATTTTCTGTATGAAGTGCCAACCCCGGAATAACCCCGGCTACGTCAGGAACGAACGGACATAACCAGGGTCGAATGAAGTCAAAACTCTCGACTTTTCAGTATTATGCGGCTCGATAACCGGGTTCGGGACGCAGGGGTCGCAGGTTCGAATCCTGCCACTCCGACCAAGATTTCAACGGCTTGCCCGACCTCGCGGTAGCTCCAGACCGCGCTTTTCTGCCCCATTAGCACGCAAAATGCACGCACCGTCTTGCCGCCGCGGGACGCAGCCATGTTGCTGTGTTGTACGTGGGGGCCGGTGATCATCATTTCCGCCCCTTCCATCCCGGCTTGACGGTGTAGGGCTTCTCCAAGTCCCACTTTTTGGTGTGCTTGTTGACCTCACGAACGAAGGCCTCAACCGCGGCGATGGCGTTGCTCATGTAATCCGGAGCGTAGGGATCGATGCCGGAATAGCGGCGGGTCGACTTCTTCTTCTCGACCGGGACGTGGCCCAGGAACACCGAGATTTCGCGTCCCGGGACCTTGGCCACGTTCTCCATGTAGCGGCCCAGCGTGTGCCGGATGGAGGTCGAGTTCACCCGTCCCGGGAGCTTGGCCTTGCTGACCAGGTTGCGCATCGCCGTCTTGATCGATTTCACCGCCTCGCCCTTGTAGCTGACGATCGGACCGCTCGTGACGCTCTAGAGCCAGGGCGTCCAAGTTGCGGAGATGCGCATGATCGGCCGGAACTTCTTGGTCTGAATGCGGCCCGGCGGGTTCAACTCGATGAGCTTGTACTGCCAATCGATCTGCTCGGCGACAAGCTCGAGAACGGCTTCGGGCCGCGCCGCGGTATTGATCTCGGCGATGCTGTAGTTGAGCATATGAATATCGGAGATCGCATCAAAGAGTTTAGCGACCTCCAAAATCGTGAGCTCGCGACCGCGCAGTTCCTCGGCTTCGATCTCGGCGTCGCCGCGGATCTCGGGCACGATGGGTGCGGCGGGAATTTCCTCGTCATCGACCGCAAGGTTCAGGGCCGCTCTCAACGTGCTTGAGATGCGACTAACGTAGCCGATCTTATGCCCCTCTTGGATCAGTCGGTCCTGAAAATTGCTGATATCGCGCTTGCGCAGCACGGCGACCGGCATGTTGCCCAACGCTGGGCGCAGATAGTTCTCGATCGCGCTTATCGCGGCGTCACCGCTCCTGATCTTCGGGACGCGGACCTTCTTGTAGTGATCGAGCACTTCTCCGGTCAGCGTCATCGGCTTTTTGTCGAGAAACGCCTTCGGATCGCCGGTAATGCCGTTCTTCTCGAGCTGTTCAGCGATCTTTTCCGCCTCGACGCCAGATGACGTACGAAGCGTGCGCCTCCGTGTCTGACGCGTTTCATCGTCGTACCAGGAAACATAGTAGACATCGGTTGCGCGGTCTCGGATGAGCCAATACGGCCCATACTCCTTTTGGAGGCGCTCGAAACGCTGGCCGCGATGGAGCTCTTTGCCCACTAGCGCGGCCTTGTAACGGGAGCGGTTGCGTACAGGAGCTTGATTACCTCCTCACGCGGGAACCGGCGCACCCTCAAGCCGGGGACGGAGGGCAGTTCTCCCCGACGCGCGCGGCGACGAATGGTCTCAGGCGAGACCCCTTAGCAAGGTCGCCAGATCGTCGATCGTCAGGAAGGCGGGCAGTTCCATATTATACCTTTGTTTAGAGTATATATTTGGCGGTTTGCGCGGCGGACGGGCGAGCGTTGAGGAGTAATATACCTTCAACGAAGGTATACTTAAGTCCTAGAATCAGTTAACAGGACACCGCCAAGGAAAGATTCGATCTTCTCATATAGATTTCTGGTCGAGTCGCTTCTGTTTTTGGTATTTTGATACCCAAGGGTTGATTGGTTTGGTAAGCAGGCGCACGAGAAGCGACCACAGTTCCGGCGTGCCGAAGCCGGGGCGGCCAGGAGTTACCGATTGGGCCACGGCGGCTGATCTCGTGCGGGATGAATTGCGCTACCTGCCTGATAAGGACATCGAAAAGGCAACGCGTAGAGCCTTGGCCCAAGTGCCGGGCTTCTCTTTCCATAGCGCTTCGCTGCCCAAGGAACCAACCGTTCGAAGTTGGATCCGCGCTCTCGAAAATATCGAGCGCATCGAGGACGACACGGACGAAGACTACGTCGAATACGTGAGACAACTACGTGCAGTGCCCGTTGCCGCGGTCGAACTAATTGTCCGGTGGCACCGCTACGATCCTGTGAAAGCGATAAAGGCGGCGCGCGTGATCGGTGGGGGCCGATGGTCGGTCGAAAAGTTGCGGGAGCAGGAGAAGAAGGCTCGCTCAAGCAGCACGAACCAGGTTTTTGGAAAACAGTATGCACATAAGCTCGGCGCGCAGGTGCAGAGCTGGGTTGCTTCTCAGCTCGATCCTGATTTCAAGCGGATCGACGATCGCAAGCGCCAATATGCGCCTGCGGACATTCTGTACGCCAGAGAGAGCGACCCGGAACGTTTGACGGCCGTGCTGATTTTTGGGCCCTACACGGATCCTGCTGAATATTCCACTCGGGAATCTGCCTTTTTGACGACTGTGGTTGGTCTGGCCGCCTACTGCGAACAAGTGATCGCGATCGTCCCTCGCGATGACCCATTCTACTGGCAGTGGCTCTATGACCACAAATTGCAGGGCGCCAATATCTCGTTTTATGGTGTCCGGCGTTGGAGCAATGACTTCAACCCTGTGAAGATCAGGCGCCCAACTCCCCCGTTACTTGGAAGGTAGCAATTGCCGCGAGCTGCCGCGTGCTGCAGCCTGGTGCCGTGGGCAGCCGCACCGGGCGTCATGCAGCCGCACGCTGACGTGGCGCAAGGTTTGCGGTTCAGTCATCGCAAGACTCTGGCTACCGTTCCCGGCTCTACCTGATGCTGGATCCGGACGATCTTCCGGCTGGCGTTGAGCTGCCGGCGCGGCCTTCCCTGACAGTGTGCTCAGTTTGCAACTGCGGACGGACTCCCGGAAAGTTAACATTCCTGAATCCCATACCGAAAGGTCGCCACTACACTTGGAATTTCCTGCCCAGAGCGTCTCATGATCGATACGGCAACCGCTGCGCTTTTGCGCGCACTCCTTGTTCAATCTGGCGGCTGCTCCCTCCCGCCCCAGCCAGATTGCCTGTCCCGCCTGAAATCACTCACGAAACCGGCCTGGCTGGGGAGCTGCTGCACAGCTCTGCGACACATCACTGCTGCACAGGATCGTGTTCGCAATGGCTGTCCACATCTTTCGCCGGAGCGCCGCGTATTACTACTGGCGGCGCCGCGTGCCGTGCGCGCTTGCCAATCTCATGGAACGTCCGCATCTTTTTCTGAGCCTGAAGACCACCAGCCGAACGGCGGCGCGTCGGCTGGCCGCTCAGCTTGACGTGATCCTGGAAGACGCCGCGATGCTCGCCGATAGCTTCGACCCGCACCTGTCAAAGTCTCAAATTGAGACAATGCTTCGCCGCGTCGTCGATACCCATCTGACGAAGCTCGAGCGGGTCGCGCATGCCGCCAAGAATTCGCCCGTGTTCGACTTCGAGTGGGAGCGGTTGGCCGACAAGCGGGCGCTTTGGACTTATGCGCTGCTGGACGCACAAGGCGCATCGGCTGAGGTGCGCCCTGAGGATCGCGTCCGCATGAATCGCCGATGGACTGTGCGAGGCCGACATCGCTGCGGTGCAGGATCATCTGAACCTGCTTCGGGTCTCCTATCCTGAAAAGCGCATTTCCGCCCATAGGGGCGCAAACACAACCAATCATTGAAAAGAATCCTCTTCAGCTTCAGAGTATTTGTCGAAGGGTGCGCGGGGCTTAAAATCCCTCGGTTTGAAAGAGCTATGCCGGTTCAAGTCCGGCCGCCCGCACCATTTTTGCTAAATCCGATAATTGACTGCTCCGGGGTGAGCAAACATGGCTTTCGTCGAACTGAATCGCTCATTCTTCCCTCTGCTCAAAGACCAAGAACCCAGTTTGGATTTCGGCCGCGCTTGGGGACGTAAGCTCGGCGGCTGGCTCGAATGGAGCGACCTATGGGAACGGCGTCGTGTCGTGCTGTTGGCCGAGGCGTCCAGTGGAAAATCCGAAGAATTCAAAAATCAGGTCAAAGAGCTCCGCGCCGAGGGCAAGCCAGCGTTCTACCTCCCCATCGAGGAGCTAGCCGACCAAGGTTTCGAATCGGCCCTCGACTCAGTGGCGTCCAAACGATTTGAGCAATGGTCAGACGGCGCGGAGGAGGCTTGGTTCTTCCTCGATTCTATTGACGAGGCTCGCCTCAACAGAAAGAGCTTCGATAGCGCCCTTAAAAGGTTCGCGCGCGAATTGGGAGTCGGCATCGAACGCGCACGAATCTACATTTCCTGCCGCGTCACAGACTGGAAAGGCCTCGAAGACCGCGAGACTATCATTCAATGGCTCCCCGCATGGGAGGCAGCGAACGCCTCTCCGGCGAGCGACGAGAGCGCGCTTCTCGATCCAATATTCAATAAAAAGCAAAAATCGACGCGGTTGCCGGATATCGCCGACAAGAAGCCAAATGAACTGCTCGTTATTCAACTTGTTCCGCTATTGACCGAGCAGTATCGCGCGCTTGCGAAGGAATTGCGCGTTCCGAAGCTCGAAGCGTTCATTGCCGGAATAACCCGCAACGGCCTTGAAGCTTTTGCAGAACGCCCGGGCGATCTGCTCGATCTCGCAGACTATTGGAAAACCCATAAGCAGTTCGGCACCTTCGCCGACATGGTGGAGCACGGCATTACCCGCAAATTGCGGGAACGTGACACCCACCGTGCTGACAACGAAACCTTGTCACTCGCGAAGGCCCGCGAGGGGGCGGCGCGTCTGGCGTCCGCGCTGACCTTCGGTAAATCCTTCACCCTCCGCGCGCCCAATCACGACCCCGACCCCAGCCTTTCGGTCGGAGCGTTGGACGCTAGGCTGATCTTGAATGACTGGAACGAGGCGCAATGCAACGCCGTCCTGCGGCGCGGCGTTTTTGCGCCCGCGACCTACGGCCGAATTCGTTTTCACCACCGCTCCACCCAGGAATATCTGACCGCTAAATGGCTGGATGGCCTGCTTACCGCCAATTGTCCGCTACCCGAGGTATGGCAGCTCCTGTTTGTCGATCGGTACGGGGTGGAAACCGTCGTTCCGTCGCTACGACCGGCGGCTGCATGGCTTTCGCTCTGGCACCCGAATATCCGCGACGAAATTATCCGGCGCGAACCGCTCGTGCTTCTGCGCCACGGCGATCCGGGTTCGCTGTCGCTCGATGCACGCAAGCGCCTCCTGACGGCTTATGCATCGAAGCACAAAGCCGCCGAAATCGCAGACGATAGCCTCGACTATCGCGCGCTTTGGTCATTCTCTCATCAAGGCCTCGCAGACACAATCAACGATGTCTGGAAAGCCAACACGCGGGACGATTTTCATTTCGATATGCTGCGTCTCATTCGCGATGGAGCTATCAAGGGATGCGCGAAAATAGCCCGTAAAGTAGCGCTTGACGAAGGGGCTTCCGACAATCACCGGATCGCCGCCATCCAGGCCCTTCAGGCATGCGAAGATAAACAAGCTCTAGCGGCGGCGGCACGCAAACTGATGAAGTCGCCAGACAAAGCGAGCGCAACGCTGGCGGCAGCATTTGCTCTGGTCCTTTATCCACGGCATTTGAGCTTGAAGGATTTGCTTGGGTTGATCGAACAATCAAAGCCCTCGCACCGTTCTGCGATTGACAGCTTCGCTTATAATATTGAGCAACTCTATAGCGCCGGTTCAAATGCTTCGGAACGCGCTGCACTCGCCTTCGGCGTCGGAGCACTGTGCCTTCAACCTCCATTCGTGGAGGTCCATCAACGCATTTCTAAACGCTATCACGAACTCGCCAAGCACTGCGAAATGTTGGCTGTACGGGAAACTGAGATCCTTGGTGGTGGCAAACCGCCACCCGGTCTCCTGAACTTATTGATGGCCGTTGAGCGGGCCGAGCCTCGAAGCCATATGGGCGATGCTGAACCCCCGAATTTGCGGCAGCTCGTGCAGACGAATCCCGAGCTTAATCGCGCGCTGTTCTGGGCCGACATAGAAGAGCAGCGCAGAAACTCCAGAACCGAACAGCGCAGACCCATACGGCACTGGCAGGTTCATATCGGAATGGGCCGCATCTTCTGGGAGCTGACCGCGCGCGACTTGCCCGCCCTATATTCCAACCTTTCCTCGCGCCCCCTGGAAGACGATAAACGGATTGCATTGGGCGCGATAGCCGCGATTCTAGGTAACGACGGCCGCCTGAAATCCGAAGCCGACGATCTCCGCGCGCTTGTTTCCTGGTCGGACGTTCTTTTGGAGGATTTGGACGGTCATCTAGCTCCGCCGCCACCTGAAAATGCCGAGCATCTTCGCTGGCAGCGCGAGGCTCAAGCGCGACGAAAAACGCAGGACCAGCAGACCGTCAAGGACAAAGCCTCGTGGGTTAAATTCAAGAAAACAATTCAAGGCGATCCGAGCCTCCTTTCCGATCCCAAGAATCTCACATCCTGGCAGGCGGGAATTCACCGCTTATGGGATTTGACGCGATGGCTCCATGCCCGAACAAGCGGCAATGAAGAAGCGGCAGCACGTCAGTGGCGCCTACTTGAAGAAGGATTCGGACGTAGAGTTGCCGAGGCTTATCGAGATGGAATGGAGATAGCTTGGCGCAACATCGACCCGGAGCGTCCAAAACGAACGCCGAACGGTGGCATCACGGTGAAATATTTGACCATGATTGCGTTTGCGGGCGTCGGGATCGAAGCGGCAGAAGACGTGGATTGGGTCAAGCAGCTCACCGATGACGAAGCTGTGAGAGCCGCCCGTCACGGATGTGAGTCAGACCAAGGTTATCCCGAATGGATCGACGCGCTGATGAACGCTCATCCAGAAGAAATCCTGCCTATCCTGCAAAGGGAGATCACCTCGCAGTGGTCCGCCCCCGTCAACGGGCGCTCGGACTTTCTGTACCGGTATGGAACGTCTGCCGTCTCTCTTCAGCAACCGATACAAGCCATATTGCTCAAATGCTTTGAAAAGTCGGAGGTACCTTATCCCGCGGCTCTTGACCGCAGCATCAGGATCATCCGCAACCTTCGGCTCGACGAAGCCGACAAACAAAAACTACTTCGCATCGTAAGGCGCAGATTTAGCGGCCACGTAGCCGCTACCAGGGATGAGTATGCCCTCAGTTATCTAGCCATTATTTTGCTATTGGACCCTGATATTGGCGCAAACGACCTGACGTCGTGGCTTGACTGCGCGGCTCCCGAAGCACGCCGGTCGCGTGCCGAGCATACGCTCGGAAAGCTCTTCGACCGGCACGATTCGTTTCTTTACGGCGCCCTTTCACGGGCATCCATCCCTACGCTCGAAAAGCTGCTTCAGTCCGCCTATTCGCATATTCGTCCGGAATACGACGCGGTGCATGAGGGGTCTTATACGCCAGATGCGCGGGATCGTGCCGAAGGCGCGCGCAGCGCCATTCTGTCGGCATTGCTGGATCGGCCGGGAGCTGACGCTTACCGAGCCATGCTAAGGGCCGCCAACGATCCGGATTTTGCCGTCAGAGCCGAGCGATTTAAGGAACTGGCGCGCGGCAAGGCCGAACGCGATGCGGAATACCCCGCATGGACAATTGCCGAAGTCATCACCTTCGAAACCCAATACACCGCTCCCGTTAAAACGGGAGCTGATTTGTTAAAACTCACTTTAGGTGTCCTCGCGGATATCATCTTCAGACTCAGCAGCGGCGACTCGACTTCTCGTCAACTGCTTGAACGCGCGAAGGACGAAGACGAAGTTCAGCATTGGCTCACGGAGCAAATGCAACTTCGCTCGCTAGGCCGATATCACGCCTATCGGGAGGCCCAAGTCGCTAAAGGTGACAAGCCCGACATCATCGTTGCGTCAACCGCTGCTCAATGCGAGGTGGCCATCGAAGTCAAACATGGCGGAAAAGGCTGGACGGCGAGCCAGCTCCAAAAGGCTCTCCGGGTCCAGCTTGCCGAGGATTACTTGAAACCCGCCACGCGCCGTCACGGGGTGCTAGTGATTACGCACCACCGCGACCGCAAGTGGCTCGATCCCGTGACCCGCCAACCGCTTTCATTCGAAGCGGCTATAGATTGGCTTGAGGGAATAGCGGCGACGCTGGTCGAAACTACCAGCGGCGTTATTGAGGTTCATTGCGTCGGAATCAATGCGTGGCGCGGAGTACCCATACCGTCGCCCGCAAAAAAGCGTTCAGCGAAGAAAACGTCGAACAGGGCATTCCGGAAGGCCCCACAGCGCGTCGCCAAACGAAAGGTCGGGGGCCGCCGCTGACGGTAGCTGCTTCAACGCCCGAAAATATAAGGGGCTGCGATAATTTGCCCAACAAAAAGGGGCAAGCGCTTTGTCGGAAGTGGGCAAACCCTCCCATTTTATCAGAAGGGGGTAAGCCCGATGACAAAATAGGGCATAAACAGCCGTGGTTTCCCTTCGTTGAATAATAGACTTTCAGCCCCATTGAACGAGATCGATGGGGCATTTGATGACACGCATAGATCACAAAATCATTTTTGCGGCACTCGGCTTTCTTGCCGTCATTCTGGATAACGTACCGCGTGACAAACAAGCGTTACGTGCCACCAGCCTCGCACAGTTGATGGAAGCGTTCTGCGCTGCATCGGTGCCGGACGCCTTTATGAGCGAAGCTCCGCAAGGTGCCCGCACCGCAGAGACCGAGGAGCTTCTTCAGCTTGATATCGCGGAACTCCGCGATAGCGGCTCGCCGCCCATGACATGGCTTATCGGGCCTCCGACTACACGGGCGATGCAACCGACGCGTTACGAGAGCAGTTCGCCAAAACCCATGACCCGGCGCTTCGGAGGCAGTTCGATGCCGTGCGGCTCGACGAACGGCGCGCCGCGAAAGTCATCCGGGCCGTGATGTCGGTCGGCCATGTCTTCGTCATTCGCGGCACGAAACATTTTCTCAGAAGTCCGACACCGCAATGCGCGAGAATTTGGCAGGGCTCAAGGTGCTTACCTTCACATTAGACGGCACCGGCCACACGGTCGCCGAAGGCGAGGCGATCATCAAGAAGGCCGGCTTCTTCGATTTCAACCCGCCCGATTACGTCATCAACGTTACCCCCCCCAACATACCGGTATCTATCTGGCCGGAGGGTCGCAGGGCGTCCAAGTAGCTCTCGTGATCTGAGGATCTTGCCGCGCCTACGCTTTTAAAATCACTGCATAAACGTGCGGGACTCCGAGCAGCCGGAGTCGAGGCTCACGTGTGCTTGACGAGCAAATCGCAGATCGCGCAAGCTACGGTTACAACCAGCTCCGCTTCGTCATCGCTGATCGCCTCGCCCTCACGCAAATGTCGCGCCCGGTCTGAAGCAAAACCCCAGAGCTTCTCCACAGCCACATCGAGCGGCTTCGGCAGGTTCAGTTCAGTTGTGCGATGAGCTTGCCCAGCGTACCCGACGCCCCTAGAAGATCTCGGGCCGTGCATTCGAGTGCGGCAATGGCGTGTTGGACAGCTCCAGTGCGGTCAGGTTTCGGTCGCCGCGAAATGTCCCTGAGCGCCTCTTGAATCTCCGCCGCGGCAGTGGTCTTACCGGCTTCCTCCAAAGTCTTGACTGTCTGTTTGGTCGTTGCGGCGAACGTGGCACCACCGCGAAACACGATTCCTTCCGGGTCTTTCAGTTCCCAACCGATTCCCTTCTCGCTGAAGCAGCGATTAAGCTCGTCTTGGAAAATCTGCTGACTTTCATCGTTATACTCAAGGCTCCGCCACATTGCCTCGGCGATGTCATAGACCTTGAACCACTCGCAATCCCTCAGCAAGCTGAGCACTTCTTCCCAGATATTCGGGTACTCTGACCAATTGTTTGGGTCGGGAGCAACGAAGAGCACTTGACATACGATGTTGCGGATCGTCTTCGGCGTAAGACCGGCCGATTTGGCGATCTGTGCAACGGCGTAACGCAAATCGTCCGGCGCATCTTCACGCACCGTGATCTCGACTGCATCGGTACTATAGCCATGCCTGTCAGAAAAATGTCTCATGCGACACCATACCATTTCCTCGGCAACATCGTGAAGCGGTTTGGTTGCTAGCGGCCGGTAAACTTTGGCAGGTCAAGCTTTCCGCTTCTCGAATGGCGACAGCAGCGCCGTCGGCATCATTTTGCCTAACCGCTCTTCAACAAACCGAAGCTGACTGTCATCTATCCCGTAGACATACTTGATAGCCTGCAGCGCAACGCCGGTATTAACTTTCGCTATGAGTTCATCAGCATCCATCGCCTTAATCCGCTTTAGCGAACGTTCGCTCCTCACGGCGAAAAAGATCGCAGTCGGCGATATGGGCATAGCAAGATGCGCATTCGGACCGTCGAGCCCCTTGGTCATGATGACTGGGCGGTCCGACGTCAACACGGAGTGTTTGGCTACTCCGACGTGATACGTGAACCACATCATGTTGTCTGCGATCGCTCTGATAGCGGGCTCCGAATTGATCAGGTTCGGTAACAAAAACTGTGCAGGCGCGGCGAGCTTCCGAACACGTATCTTTGATTTCGTCTCGTTGGCCCGTTGGATCTCCTCCTTCGTCGCTGTCGCTACCGAGAAGGAGCCTTCGTCGAGGCTTCGCTGCACGACGCGTATCTGCTCGGGATTTCTCAGACTGAGCGAGTAGATGAATCTGGCCCAGTAAATAATCCGCATCCAATCTGGTTCGTTGTCCGCTGCCGGTTCAGTCTGCTTCAACATCGCAGTCATCGCCTCAGCAGCTCCGCTATCCACCGTCTGCATGAATTGCTTTTCGACGAATTGGGTCTGCTCCATTGGAAGACTAGGAACCGCGTAGAGGTTGTCTACATATGCGGTCGCTGCGGGGTGCTTTCGCTTGACCTTTGTCTCCCTGTATGGACGGCTGTACTCACAGAGCCGACCGTCACCGCCGGCCCACTGCTTCAGATAGAAAACCGGAATGTAATGGTGTCGGGTCGGCTCGGACACGGCCGCCTCCTACGGGTCGAGGCTGGCAGAATGGTGGAGCACACGTGTACCAGTCCGGTGGTGCAGGTGAAACCGCTGAGTGGAATACTCTGTCTAAGCGGTTTGTGTGGCTCGCCCGCGCTCCCTTCCACGGCTTGTATTTGTTCGACCCGCCACGGCGGCGGAAACCCACAGTTTTGGTCGCTTGACTCCATGAGAACAAAATGGGAACTTAAGCGTTGTTCAGTCAAGCCGGAAGCCTGCATGTCGGAGAGCACCGCGCCAAATCCACAGGCCGACGCTGATCGGCTTGAAGCGGCGGCGGACCAGGCGATTGCGGCATGCGGCGGTGACGTGCGTGACGCGCTCAAGGCGCTGATCGTGGCGAATGAGTATCTGGAGTCGGAAGTCTGCGAATTGATGCAGGCTGTTTCGCACGCTTACGTGCGCGGAAGATTTAAAACTTACAACGGCTAACACTCCATTGAGTAGGGAGCGAGGACCATGATTGATCATCAGGCAATGATGCCGGTCAGGGACGCTCATGATGCGCAACAACATCTTCGACAAGGTGAATGGTTCGGTTACGCGTAGAGCTTGTCGATGACTTGTGTCCGTCCTTCTGTTGACGCTGCGCTAGATGCGCAGACGCGATCGCATCGCAGATCGCTGTAGCTCTCCCAAATCGGTAGCTTAAGCGACGGCTTGAATAGCAGCAGTGCGCGTTTGTGCTGAGCGGCGCGCTCGGATGTTGCTGCCCGCCTCAAGTCGTCGTCCATTTCGCCGCAGACCTACTTCCTGAGGGGTAAATAGATGACCGCGAACAACGATCCGATCAAATTCGCTTACTGGGTGCCGAACGTGTCGGGTGGCCTCGTCATTTGGACGAGGCGCGGGCGCTGGCCGCCGCACATCGGGCGGCAATGGAGCTGTTCAGCAAAGGCGAGGACAAGGCCGCGCGGGAGGTCAAAGAACAGCAGCGCCGGGATGAGTTGCAGCGCCAACAGTAGCCCCGCCGGGGTGCTGTCGAGCAGGAGGCGAAGGGGCTGACAGACCGCCAACGCCATGCCCGCCATCGGCATTCGGAGCAGCAGAAGGCGGATCGCTTGGAGTTCCGGCATCGGTTTTTGCAGGAGAGCCGGCGCATCAAAATCGAGCGCGCGGTCAACCGACCGAAGGGGCTGGCCGAATTCCTTGGCCGTATTACCGGGGTGGCGCTAATAACGCAGAAGGTACAGCAGTTCCGGGATGCGGCCCGCTACAGGGCCTTTCTCGCGCAAAACAAGGATTTGGCGGAGCGGCAGCAACGCGAGAGGGGGGCGTTCGAGCGCAAGCTGGCGCTGGAAACTTTGACCATGCAGCGGCGGTTGCGCGCGCTGGAGCTGGTTGAGCAGCGTGAGCGCCAGTCGCTTGAAATTTCTCTGCTGAAGGAGCGGCGCGTCGAAGAGCGGGAACGCACTGAACGCAAGCCGCAGCCCGAGCAGACCCGGATGCATCCGGACGAATTCAACAAGGCCGCCAAAAAGCCTATCGACCTGATCGGCCGAATTCGAGCGGGCGTCCGGTTCAGCCGGAGAAGATGGCGAGGCGGCCGGAGGCGCGGTTCAGGAGCCGACATCTGAAGCCGAGATCACGATCCAGCGTCGCAAGCGCACCCGTGAACGGTCGGAAGAACCGGAGCGCAAGCCCCGAGCGCGGCGAGCCGACCAAGAACACGAAGGAGACGATTCCACCGGACCCGACCCCGCGACGGCGGCGAGACAAGGACTTTGGTCGCGGACGGTGAGGATGCCGGCCCAGGGGTGGCCCGCGGCTACATAGGCACCCACGCCTATTGTCACAGCTTTCCAACAGCTTACGGGACATCGGCCCACCGTCACTGAAGCATTTTGAGTCTCAAAGTCCGAGTTCCTTGACAAAGAACGCATCGTGTTTTATGATGGATCATGTTACACGATGTACTAGACCTAGGCGCGATGACCGATACGGACATAGAGACCGCCCCCCGGCCTCGGCCATGGGGACAAGACCGGCGACTGGAATTCATCGAATTTCGCTTGCTGTGGGACGGCAAAATCAATCGCGGCGAGGTCGCCGAATATTTCAACATCTCGGTTCAGCAGGCATCGCTTGATTTCGCCAAATACCTCGATTTGGCCAAACAGAATATGGAGTACGACCGCCACGAAAAGGTCTATCGCGCGACGGAGCATTTCAAGCCTCTGTTTCTCGCGCCCGATACCCAGACTTATTTGAACGAGATTCAGGGTCTGGCGACCGGAACGATTTCACGAGCGGTCAGCTTTGTGGGACACCGACCGCCCTGTGATGTCGTGACGCTCCCGGTCCGGCGCGTTCGCATTGAGTTGCTCTTGCCAATTCTCTGGGCAATCCGCGATGGCACGGAGATAGACGTCACGTATCAATCGATGGGGTCTCCCGATCCAACTCGTCAGTGGATTGCGCCCCATTCTCTGGCCTTTGACGGTTCCCGCTGGCACACCCGCGCATGGTGCCATGGAACTTCTCGATTTCGCGATTTTGTCTTGACCAGATTCCAGCAAGTCCACGGACGCCGTATCAGCAGCGTGAATCCGCAGGACGATACGGATTGGCAAACTTTCGTCGTGATCGATATTGAGCCCAATCCGAATCTCACGCCTGGTCAGAGAGATTCAGTCATTGCCGACTTCGGCATGCAGGACGGACGGTTATCGAAGACGATCCGCCGCTCGCTCGTTTCATATTTCGTGCGCCACCTGCGGATTGAAGCATCGCAGGAGTCTCAGCCAATCGTGTGGGCCAACCGCGCACAGTTTGAGGATTCAAGGGACGACCAATGACGCATCGCAAGCACAAATCTTAGAAGGAGAACGACATGTCTGAAGCAGAGAAGGCAGAGAAAAAACTTCACGCATTTTACGTGGATGCAATTCGTCACGAGAATGCAAAGACCGCACTTACGGGGGCGGAGATAAAGGCGATCGCCAATGTTGCGCCTAATTATCAGCTCTTCCTCGAAGAAGAAGGTGACAAGCCAGATAAGGGCATCGGCGACGGTGAAGCTGTAGGCATCACTGAACGTGTGAAACACTTTTTCGCTGTCCCACCAGCGACGTTTGGACTCTGATGATCGGGGAGCAATTCCAGCAGCTGAAGGAATACCTTCAGCAGTTCAAGCATCAAGACGCTGAGATTCAGCGTCGGGCGGATGGCTCATACCTTATTACGATTAAGGGGTTCGATTTGCCGGATGGCTGGAATCCTAAGAAGGTCGACATTCTATTCGTCGCGCCTCCCGGGTATCCCGCTGCAAAGCCTGACTGCTTCTGGGTCTCGCCGGCGATACGCCTTGCCAATGCCGCGATTCCGCATGCCGCCAACGAAGGAACGCCATTGCCCTACGATATGGTCCCGGGCCGTCCTTTGACGTGGTTTTCCTGGCATCTGCAAACGTGGGACCCGAATCGCGACCGACTTGAACAGTTCTATCGGGTAATCCTCCTGCGACTGGACCCGCCTCGATGATGGAGCTCAGGTTTCAGGATGGAGATGCCAGCCGCATTATCGCTGAGCTTGTAGGCAGAGAGACCGAGCGCTGCGCAATCCTGTGGGCATCGCACGTTGCCCTGCCCGAACTGGACCGTCTTGTCGTCTCCCGCATCGAGTTTCCTGTCGACGATAATTATTCAGACCGGTCGCGTATAAGCGCGCAGCTCAAACCGGATTTAATTGCGCAAATTGGCAAAAGAGCCGCGCGCGAAAATCTTTCTGTCATCTTTGTGCATTCTCACCCGGGGTCTGCTCCGCCGGAATTCTCCGAAATAGACGATGATGGTGAGACACATCTGGCGCGGTTCATGTCCGTGCGTGCGCCCCACACGGTGCATGGCGCAGTGGTGGTAAGCGCAGGGGGCTGGTGCGCTCGGCGCCTGGGTGAAAAGACTCCCATGCGCGTCGTGTCGGTCGGGCCGCGATTGCAAGTGCTATTCGACGCCGATGGCCCGTCAGGTTCCACGCCGTTGAAATTTGACCGTCAGGTCAGGGCACTGGGCTCCGCTGGCCAAAAATATCTTGAGTCACTCACCGTCGCCATAGTGGGTCTGGGTGGCACAGGCTCGATTGCCGCAGAACAGTTGGCGCATCTGGGCCTGCGCAAGTTCATCCTTGTCGATCCCGATCGCATAGAGACGACCAACCTTAACCGTGTGGTCGGCGCACATGTAAGCGATGTCAACCGGCACAAGACGGACGTGGCTGCCGACATGATTGCACAAATCACATGCGACGCTGAGTGTAAGCGCGTCATCGGGGATGTGACACGAACGGCGGTTGCTCGCGAACTGCGGGCAGCCGACTTTATCTTCGCATGCACCGATTCGCATGGAAGCCGCGCTATCATCCAACAGATCGCATATCAATATCTCATCCCATGCGTTGATATGGGTTCAATCATCACCGCTAGGGCGGGTCAGATCGCGGGCATACATGGCCGGGTCCAGGCACTCGCGCCGGGACTGCCTTGCTTCACATGCTGCGAGTTGCTGGATTCCGAAGAGGTCCGGCGAGACATGATGAACGCCGAAGAGCGAAGCCGGGACCAGTATATTCAAGGAGCGCATGAACCCGCGCCCGCCGTCATCTCCATCAACGGGACCGTGACCTCGATGGCGATGACAATGTTTCTGGCCATGATGGTGGGGGTGCCAAGCGCAGCCAGGCATCTTATCTACGACGCGCGCCCCCCCTCACTGCGAGCCGTTTCATTCACCAGCAATCCGAATTGCTATATTTGCTCCTCGCGAGGCGTTCTTGCGCGGGGGGATACGCAGCCCTTATTTACGCGGGACGACTGACATGGCGATACGCGAATTTTCGCCAGAGGGCAGGCCGCGCGCGAAAATCGCCTTCGTCGGGGAAGTACCGGCAAGTGCGGATTTAAGCAGGTTCGTCGAGCGCAAGATCACGTGGGAGCCAGCCGATGCGAACGATCCGGTGACGTTGGATAAGCTTCGCGATCCCGACTATATCGCTAAACTCGATGCCGTGATTTGGACTCAAGACCCCAAAAATCTGAAGACCTTGCCGCGAGATTTGCTCGAAGTTGGGCCGCGCCTTCTCGATCACGATGTCCGAGTCTACATTCGACTCACAACGGACGACCAACAGACTGCGATGCCCCGGCAGGTCATCATAAATCCGCTTAGAAAAGGCTTACTCCCAACCGCTAATCTTCGGCCCGACGAGTGGCAAACCGTCCCCGAAAACCTGCGCGAGAGAGAAAATGCTTTTCTTTTGCCGTGCGTTTACATCATCGACACGGCGTTGTCTTGGGGCGACATTGCCGCTTTGGTCTGTGATAGACCTGCGGGCCCCTTACCGGAATTCAAGTTGAAATTTGACGAAGAGGCGTTCCTCGCCCGATTTGGACCCGAGGGGCATGCAGAGCGAGTTATGTTGCTCAAACGGGCATTCTGGAATTGCTCGGAGCTTCAACTGATATCAATCGACGGCGGCCTCTCGGGCGCACCAGTCTTTAAGGCTTACGCCTCGCTGGGTGCTGGATTAGTGCAACAGGGCGCGACGGGGGCGTACCCGCATCTGTATTTCGCGAAGATCGGCCCGCGCAAGAAAATCGTGGACGAGTACGACGAGTACTGCGGCCATATATTCGAATACGTGCCTTTCTACCTCGGGCCGAGGTTGCGCCGCGATCGCTGCAACCTTGGATCAACCCAAGGAATTCTTGTGGGCGACTTTGTCGAGGGCGCAGAGTCGCTGATCTCCTGCGCGCGAGGCGGCCGCTGTGGGCATGCTATTGCTAACTTGTTTGATAAAACGCTGGGAGGCTGGAGGAAACAACAGCGCGTTGACACGGCCTCTTCGCTTGCGTCCTATTTGGACAAGAAATGGCGCATCGAGGGACAAAGCCAGTTGATCGCTTTGCCCGCCGAGCGGATACCGCTCGTTCGAAAACTCCGCGCCGATATCGCTATTGATCCCTTGAAAGCGATATTTGACCAACTTGGGCAAACTCAACCCTTGGTTGCCCCGGCGCACGGCGATATGCACGCGACCAACGTGCTCGTCCGGCACGGCGACGCGATCCTTATAGATTTTGAGAAACTGGAGCCGCACTTTCCACTGACCTACGATCCCGCGTCACTCGAAGGTGGGCTTTTGGTCGAAGGGTTCATCGAAGACCTCAAGAAGAAAAGACTTACGCCCAAGCAGCTCATGCGCCTGATTGGCCCGCTCTACGAGCAAAATGCGCTGAGGATGGGTCAATCGAGCTTCTGTAGACCCGGCGATCCCACTGAGTGGTTTTTTAACGCGGTAAATCAAATTCGCGCATTGAGCTGGTCGGCTGAACGAGCGCCGGGCCAGTACGCCCTGACGCTCGCGCTATGCCTTATTCGCAAGGGCTGCAATTCCCATCCGGAGCTCAAAGTGCGGCGCGGCAATCTGGATGGAAGTGCAGCGTCAATCAGGATGAGAGAGCTTCGCCGGGCTCGTGACGCAGGGAGGGCGTAGCCCGACCGGAG
>NZ_JBEPOS010000045.1:0-15030 GCF_040546885.1 Bradyrhizobium sp. S3.2.6
CACGCATCGTCGAAACGCTGATGCCGGCTGCAGCCTGCTGCCCGTCCTGCAAAGGCGATCTCGTTGAGATTGGCAGCGATGAGAGCCAAAGGCTCACCGAATAAAAATCCGAGTAGACAAGCTTGTAGGATACGCCAATTCGTTTGGCGAAACCCTGCATCAGCTCGACGTCTAAACCATCGCCTGCGCCGGTCACAAAGTTTGCGTAGCGGATGCCGATATGGCGGATTTCTACCCCGTGACTGAAAGCCCGAAGCGATTGTGCAATGTACTTTGGGTAGAAGATGAATGTTGCGACCAACAAAATCCAAGCGAGCAGCATCGTGCAAAGTCGGAATGTGTGCACCTTGGCATGGTGATTTATGCTGGAATAGTCGCGTGGCTTGGAAAAGCCCGGTCGTCGTCGGAGTAGCAGCCACGTAATAAATGAACCGAAGCAAGCTGCGGCCAAAACAACTGTGATCCCCACAATCATCGCGAAATCCTGTTTCGGAGTTCTTAGAGCGCGGGCGTAAGAGATTTGGACCTTCGATCAAAAATGATTTCTTGGTTCGAGTGGGGCTGGCCAAGCAGCGTGGTCCATCATTTCACGGATCATGGTCGGCTCGCCTAAGACGGGAAGCTGTAAACAATTACGGATCAGTGGAACCGTTGCTGAAGCGTTGGCATGGCTAAGGCCTTCGTTCAGAGTGCTGCTCCCGATTCCAATCAGCATGGTGCCCGCGCTGTATATATCCCAGTGGAGACATCGATGATAAAACCAAGCAACCCACGGCCAAGCGGCGATGTGCCTTGAAACCAAGCCCGCACCGATTCTCCTGAAAGTACCGGCCGCCTGTAGCCTGTCATCCGGTGCGGCGTCCTTAGAGAGATTTCCAAAAACGATAAGGCATTCCTGTGCTTCGCGACGGAGATCCACGATCTCCTTGATCGGCTCAAAAAGAAGCCTAGCGCCCGCCCATCCAATTGCGCCCAAGATGATGCTGCTAATGGCGGACCACATCGCGACCTCTCAAGATTCCATAAATTGCGAAGATTCGAATGCGTCAGGCTGCTACTATTCGAACGTGTGGACGCTTGTAGAAGCCAAGCGTAAGAGCTTCGCCGATCGCAGGACTTTTGTATTTGATGAAGAAGGTCTCGAACGTGAGCAGAAGCGAGAAGATCGTGAAAAACGACAGTTCTCATATGCGGCCCCGTGTGACAGAATGCGCAGGCTCGAGAGGGGTAACGGATACATCTAAGATGTCGAGGAAGTAATAAGATGTCGAGGAAGTAAGTTCGCGGAAGCCGGGTACGGGTGGGGCGGTGAACTTCCAGGTGACGGTTCTCAAGGTACTAGTCAGCTATCCAGACGGGTTCGCTGCCATGGCGGACCTTAAGCGCGATATGGCGATTCTGGCGACCAGCGGCCGGGACTGGGCCGAACGCACGAAGCGATTGGCAGCCAGCGTGCCCGACTTGGATATCTTCTCCCAAGGTCTCATCGAACGGATGAACGGCGGCTGGCGTATCACCGACAAGGGACGCTCGGTGCTCGCGACCATGGAGGCACGGCCCACACCCGCCCAAGCAATGGAGCCAGCTCCCATCCGCACGGTCGAGGAGCCGACGCAGGCCACGACTCTGTCACCGATGCCTTCGATAGCTCCAGTTCGGCGCAAGCGCGACCGAAAGCGCAGCCAACGGGACACTGTACGGCGAAGACAGGCGGGCACGTCGTAAGGAAGGTCGGTAGCGACTGGCAATCTCGACCTTCGAAGCGGCGCAGTTCGCTGAAGATAAACTATTGATTTACATCATGTTTATTGATTCGCATGACCTTGGCGTTAGCTAGATGCGCGACACAATCGATAATTGCGCTGCGAAGCTTTCGAAATGGTCGTGGCTACAAAAAACGTCCCGCGTCAAAACTGGCAACTAAGCTCCGCGCGATCGGCCCCACCGCGATGGTTCATGCGACGGTCCGGGCGCGGACGTCGTGCACATGCCGGCTGTTAAGCATTTGAAAAACTTGTGCTATTTAATCCAATCCAACTGGAAGCGGAAATCGCGTCTTCGGATCGCGGTGCACACGTCACGCAAAACCTCCTCCGACGATCGCTGGCTGAGGCAACGCTCGGCTGATCGTGTCCCCACTAAACTCCGGGTCGCACGAGTTTCACTGGCGACGTCAAGAGTGAGTCTCAATATGTGGGCATATGGATCCCCCGCACGCACTTCTGCGCGTATCGTGAGCTGGATCGTCTCACCCATCGAAACTAGAATTGGGTCATGCCTGAGCCGGAGGTTGAGTGGTCTGCCGATCTGATCCATCCCAGGAGCGTCGCCGGAACGGCGCTTCTGGGCAAGGCTTGCGATATCCTCGAGCTGATCGGCAGATCTCCCGGATCGCTCGACCAAGCGCTTCTTGCCGACCAAACGGGTATCCCCAGAGCGACGCTCTACCGAATTCTGGGCGCACTGATCTCGCGCGGTCTGATCCGGGCCGATCCTCGCACTCAAACCTATACGCTCGGCTTCAACTTCCTCGATCTCGCTCAGAACGCTTGGTCGTCATCGGATCTGGCGTCAATCGCTTCCGCGGAACTGAGACGATTGCGCGATCTGACGGGCGAGACTGCTTATCTCGCCGTGCAAGAGGGCAGCCACGTTCTGTCCCTTGGGCGCTTCGAAAGCGCCCATTCGGAACGCTCGAATGCCAGGCTCGGCGCACTGAAGCCAATGCACTGCACGAGCCAGGGCAAAGCCATACTTGCTCATCTCTCTGAGACTCAACTCAACCTTGCCCTGCGCGGCGAGCTGGCGCGGTTCACGGACAATACGATCTGCGACCCCTCACAACTGAGGGCCCATCTCTCGATCGTTCGCGCCCGCGGCTACGCCATCGACGACGAGGAGATCGTTCTCGGTACGCGCTGCGTCGGGACGGCTATTCTTGATCCCGGCGGGAAACCGCTCGCCGCCATCAGCGTGGCAGGCCCGACATTCCGCATCACCGCCCGGCGCGCGGAACAATTGGGACAGGAGCTCGTCGATGTCGCCAAGCGAATCTCCGACCTGCTCGCGCCGACGATCAAGAGCGCCCGGCACCACGATGCCGGCGGTTACAGGGTATGGTCGACGGCCGCCGCGTTTGTCGGTGCGGCACCGCGTTGGGATGCGCGCACGCAAACCTTGGTCTGGGCAGATCTGCTGGCGCCGGCGATCCGGATGGAAGGCCAAAATCCGTGCACCATCGCACTCCACGAATTGTCCGAGAGCATCAACTCGCTGTGCCTCGTTGAGAGCGGAGCCGTTTTCTCGGTCGGCAGCGACGTCGTCATCGACAACCTTTCCGGTCTGCGTGAGCGCATCGAGGGAAAGCCGGGTCTTTCGCTCAAGGTGCTGCGCGCCTCCCCGCAACACGAGATTTGGGCCGCGGCATTCGATGTGGAAGCCAATCTGAGCCGCATCGGCTCGTGGCGGAAGCAATCGGGTCTAGAGGCCGTCTTTGAATTGCAGGGCCACGTCACCGACATCGCGTTTGCCGGCGATGCCGGATTATTCGCCGCATTGCCCTCCCGTCAGTGCATTTATCTGCTGGAGCTGAAGACCGGTCGCAAACGAAGGTTCGCCGACATCCCCAGGGTCGCGGGCGCGCCCTGCGCACTCGCGGTCGACGAAAATTTCGGTCCGTGGGTCGGGTTGTCCGACGGCTGGAGCGTCGTCAAGCTCAACGACAGCGGGGAGATCGAGCGAACCGTCGCACTGCCGGTCCCAAGCCCGACGGGGATCGGTTTCGGCGGGGCAAACCTGAGTGAACTGTTCATCACGAGCGCACGGGCCGGCCTGTCTCGCGAAAGCCTGGCGAAAGCTCCCCTGTCCGGTCAACTGCTGTCGATTGACATCGGTGAGCGCGGCTTGGCGGACACCATCGCTAAACTCTAGAGGAAAATCATGCCAGTTCCAGGCAACAGCAGCACCGCGCCGAAGATTGTGTCGCTCAAGACCCTTCCAGTGCGAATTCCGTTCGCCGACGGCGGGTCAGGAACAGGCGGAACGCCCGCGCGCTGGCATACGCTCGACATGGTTCTGATCCGGGTTGAGGACGAAGCCGGCATTGTCGGCTGGGGCGACGCTTTCGCCTATTTCTGTCTGGACGCAGTGAAAGCGGCCGTCGACCACATGATCGCACCGTTCGTCACAAATGCGAGCATTGACGATATCGCCGCATGGAATCTGGACGTCCAGAAAAGGCTGCATCTTTTTGGGCGCTACGGCATCACCCTGTTCGCCCTCTCCGGGGTCGATATCGCGTTGTGGGATTTGAAGGCCAAGCGATGCGGTCTGCCCCTGTGGCGCCTGTTGGGCGCTAATGCCCCGGCGCAGCGGCAGGCCTATGCTAGCCTAGTGCGATACGGCGACAGCCGCCTCGTCGCCGAGCAGTGCGAGCGCGCCCTCGAGCTCGGCTATCGCCACATCAAGCTGCATGAGATCGATCCGGTTGTCATCAAGCATGCGCGCGACGTCATCGGACCTGATGTCTCTCTCATGGTCGATGCCAATTGTGCCTGGTCGATGCAGGAGACAGCGGCGCTACGCGATACGTTCAGGAGCTGCGACGTTCTATGGGTGGAGGAACCGGTCTTCCCGCCCGACGACTATCGGAGCATGGCCGAGATCGAGAAGCTGGGACTTGCCGTGGGGACGGGAGAGAATGCCAGCACCGCCTTCGATTTCCGTCGGATCATCGAAGCCGTTACTTATCCGCAACCAAGCATGACGAAAGCGGGAGGCGTTTCCGAATTCTCGCAAATTCTCGAGGCCTGCAAGCGTGCCGACAAGATCGCGATGCCGCATACACCCTATTTCGGGCCCGGCTATTTCGCGACGCTGGCGATGTTGCCTCTCATGCCGCCGGGAACACTGATTGAACACCTGTTCGTCGAGCCGGAGGCGTGGGTTGCCACGACCCCGCAGCCGCTGAAAGGCCTCGTGGGCGCATCGAACGATCTCGGTATCGCGTTTGAACCTGACCTCAATGTCATCGCGCGGTATGCTGTCCGGGCATGATCTCACGATGTGAGACGCCTTCGTGCCCCGCTTCGCTCGCGGAGCTTTCTCCCATGGCGGTGAACGCTATGGTGCTGCCATCGAGGCCGCGAGACGCGCAACAGCGTGTCGTTCCAAAGCAGACAGACTTCGGGGTGGAGACATGGAGATCTTTGTATCCGGCGCAACCGGTCGCGTGGGCGGCGTGCTGTCTGCGGCCTTGATGCAGCGCGGTCACAAGGTTCGTACGATCGCAATAGCCGGCGATGCCAACCGGGCCGCGACCGAAGCGGCGGGAATCAGGTGCCACACCGGAAGTCTCACCAACTTCGAGGACGTGGCAAAGGTCGCTGATGGCGTCGATGCCGTCTTTCACATGGCCGCCGTCATATCGTTCCAGCCCACCGCGCGCGATCTTCTCTGGGACGTCAATGTTGTCGGGACCTACAATGTGCTGCGGGCTGCGGCAGCAGAGTCGCAGAAGCGCCAGGTTCGCATGGTCTTTGCATCCAGCGACCAGGTCTATCCGACGCGCTTCGCCCGCTACCGGCCGACCGACGAGAACCACCCCCGGGAACCCTACACATTCTATGGATTGAGCAAGGTCCTCGGTGAGGACATGGTCAAGTTCTACCACCGCACCGAAAAGTCGCTCGACATCAGCACGGCTGTATTCTCCCACACCGAGGCCGCAAGAGAGCTCATCGACCCCAACGGCGAGTACGCCGGTCCTGCGTTTTACGTCAACAGTCGGGTCCGCAGCCTCAAGGCCAGCAGCACGCACCATGCCGGCGCCACTTCCAACAGCGAGCTTGCCCAGGTGCTGGCCGTGCTCGAGCCGCTGGTCAGTCCCGATGAACCGTTGCTGCTGGCAATGGACGCGAACGGCATCCCGCATACGCAAGAACTGGTCGACGTTCGCGACATCGTCCAGGGCCTGCTCCTGATCTTCGAAAAGCCCGAGGCGATCGGCGAGACCTTCAACCTTGCCCCGACGAGCCCTGTAAGCCTCGGCGAGTTCGTCCCATATCTCGCGAAGAAAACCGGCCGCCGCGTCGTCGAGGCGACAATTCCGGTTGAACTCGGGCGGACCCACGGCAGCGGCGCGAAGGCACGCGCCCTCCTCGGCTATGCACCGCGCTATTCGATGTTCGACATGGTCGACGAGGCCGTCGCCGCCGCTTCCTGACGTTCCAAATGCAGACTGACCTGGAGAAAATCACGATGCCTCCGATCTCATCGCAAACGCTGGACAAGCTCAAGTCCTGCTCGACCGCGACGCTCACCACGCAGTTGTTCAAGCGTAACTTTCGCCAACAGTTTCTCGTCGGCGTGACGCCACTCAATCCGAATGCCGGTTCGTTCGCCGGTGAAGCATTCACCCTGCGCTTCATCCCGTCGCGGGAGGACAAAGACTGGGATCTGTCCGACTTGCGCAAGCGCGGCGAGGACAACGTGCAGTGGGAGGCTGTCGAGGCGATCGGCGCAGGCCAGGTCCTGATGATTGACAGCCGCAACGATGCCCGCGCGGCGTCCGCCGGCAACATGCTAATGACGCGGATGATGCGCAAGGGCGTTGCTGCCGCAATCACGGACGGGGCATTCCGCGATGGAACTGAGATTGCCAAGATGCCATTCCCGGCCTACTGCACGGCCAATACGGCCTCGACCCGGCCGGCCTATCACCGCGCCGCCGACATGCAGTTGCCAATCGGCTGCGCCGGCGTCGCCGTCTACCCCGGTGATATCATCGTCGGCGACAGTGATGGCGTCGTGGTGGTGCCGCGCGCGATCGCCGGGGAGCTGGCCGACGACTCCCATGAACAGGAGCTCCGCGAGAAATTCCTCTTCACGAAGATCGATGCAGGTGCGCCGCTCTGGGGAACTTATCCTCCGAATGAAGCGACGATGCAGGAATACGCTGAATGGCGCGCCCGGCAAGCGGCGGAGTAACGCAATGACTATGCCGACCAAGGCACAGCGAGCCGAGGCGCTCATTCGACGCTATTTCGAGGCCTGCAACGACGCCGATCACGCCGCCCTCCTCGATTGTTTTACCGGCGACGCCGTTCACTACTTCCCTCCTGGCCTACCCGGCGCCCCCTGGCGCGGCGCCAAGGCAATCGCGGATCGCTGGGTGTGGTGCGTTAAGAACATGGGTTCCCGTTGGACGATTGAAAAGGTGCTCGCAAGCGAGAACGGTCGCGAGGCGGTGATCGAATGGACCCACTGGAAGACGGCCATCGGTGAAGTGCTGCGCGGCGACGAATGGTACATCTTCAATGAAGACATCACGCGCATCGCCGAAATCCGCGCCTACTACGCTTCCCCCGTCAACAAGGCCGAGGCCATCAACAAGCTGCACGACTTCGACTACGCGGCGAGAGGCTACGCCATGGCGCCGCCTTCGCCGTCACCCAAGATTTCCTGAGTCCATCGGCGGCGGCCAAACATCGTCGGCCACCGACATCGCAGGATACATCCGGTGCATGCTCAGGCACCCCAACCCTTTTGCGGATCTGAAAAATGCCTCTCACGGGAAAGACACGGGTTCATGCGCTGATCGGCTCGCCCATAGCGCAGGTTCTTGCCCCGGGTTGGCTGACCGAAAGGATGCAGAAGGCCGACTACGACGGCGTGCTGGTTCCCCTGCACATCGAAAAGGGCAATCTCGACTCGGCGCTCCCCGCCCTCAAGGCGATGCCCAATATCGACAGCATTCTCATCACCCTGCCGCACAAGTTCGGCGCAGTCATGCATTGCGACCACCTCTCGGACCGCGCGCGTGTGCTCGGAGCCATCAACGCCATGCGACGTGAAGAGGACGGCCGCTGGTTCGGTGACAATTTCGACGGCGCTGGTTTGACGGCCGGCTTGAAAAAGGCGGGACACGCCATCAAGGGCAAGAGCGTGTTCATGATCGGTGCCGGCGGCGCCGGCTCGTCGATCGGCGTCTCGATGCTCGAGGAAGGCGCACGTCATCTGACGTTCCACGACATCAACGCGAACAGCCAGGCCGCGCTGCTGGACAAGCTCCGTAGAGCATATCCCGGCAGGGTCTCGGTAGCTACCACTGTCCCGCCGGATTGTGACATCGTCGTCAATGCGACCTCAGCAGGTTTGCAGGACAGCGATCCTCTGCCGATCGATCCGAACCAACTCGCCCCGCGCATAGTCGTTGCGGACGTCATCACCGACCCGGTGCCGACGCGGCTCCTGGTCGAGGCCGCGAAGATTGGCTGCCCGACGAGGGACGGCACCCACATGCTGGATGGGCAAATCGATCTGCTATTCGGCTTTATACTCGGCAAACGCTGACCCGCCGGGGAGCTTATCGGCGTAGGCGCTGTCACGTCGCGACAACGCGGCGGGTACGCCGTCATTTCCCCGTTTCGAGAAACCCGGCTGGCGTGATCGGCCGTCAGAGTCTCACAACGTGAGACGGTACCTTTCGCCAGGCGGTCGATCCGCTTCTCATCGCAAACGGTGCTCGGTAACGTCGCGCATAACGAGAACAAGCCGTATTCCATGGGAGGACGAATTGGCCCGTTTCGCTGACATCATCACGCAGGTCGCTTCAAGTGCGATTGTCGCATGTCTCTGCCTGAGCACGACGCCGTGCAAGGCGGATTTGCTCGCCGACATCAAGGCGAAGGGCAAGATTCGTATCTCGATCGACCCTGCCGCGCCGCCCTATTCGATCGTCGACGAAAAAGGCGAGTATGTCGGCTCCGAGGTCGAGATCGCGAAGAAGCTGGCGAAAGACTGGGCCCTTCAACTCGAGCTGGTGCCAACCACACCCGCAAACCGGATTCCCTATCTCATCTCGGGCCGCTCCGACGTCGTCATCTCGACACTATCGGTAACGGACGAGCGTAAGAAGGTGGTTGACTTCTCCAAGCCGTATAGCGCCATCCAGATCGTGGTGGGCGCGTCGAAGGCGGATAATGTCTCAAAGCTTGAGGACCTCGTCGGCAAGCGGGTCGCCGTGACGCGAGGCAGCACCAATGACGCCGAGATCACGAAGGCGGCGCGACCCGGCACCGAGATCGTGCGGTTCGAGGACGATGCGACGTCGATCACGGCCCTTCTGAGCGGCCAGGCGAACTACTACGCGACGGCCCCCGCCCTGCTCACGACCGTCAACAAGAAGAATCCGGCCATCGCCCTGGAGTCGAAGATCGTTCTCAAGACAAATGTCATCGGGATTGGCTTGAGGAAAGGCGAGGCCGGGCTCGAGGCCGAGCTCAATCGATGGATCGACGCGAGCCTGCGCGACGGAAGCCTGAATGGCATTTACCGGAGCTATTTCGGCATCGACCTTCCGCCCGAGGTGACCGATGCCAAATGAGCCTCAAAGGGTTCATACCGCGCCTCATCGCTACGATACGGGGCGGCTCTACAGCCTCGTCGAGAAGCTCTTTCTCTCGACGGGCATGGGAAACGCCATGTCACGGGACGTCACCGAATGTCTGCTGACCGCAGACATGATCGGACACGCGACGCACGGCCTTGCGATTGCGCCATGGTATTTGGACGAAATTCGCGGCGGCGGGATGAAGCTCGAAGGTAGCTTCGAGCTGATCTCCGATCGCGGCGCTTGCGTCGCCTGGCGGGGGCATCGGCTACCCGGACCATGGCTCGTGAACCGTGCAGTCGACTGCGCGCTTGAACGCATCGAGAGATTCGGTGTCGTGACGGTGACGATCGCTGAAGGCCACCACACCGGCGCGCTGGCGACCTATCTTCCACGCCTCACGGACAAGGGGTTGATGGCGGTTCTGGCGTGTTCTGGCCCAGCCTCTGCCGGAGTAGCGCCGTTCGGCGGCACGCGGCCGATCTTCACGCCGAACCCTCTCTCGGCCGGGATACCCACCCGGGGCGCGCCCATCCTCCTGGATGTCAGTTGCTCGATCACGACCATTAAGCGGTCCACGCAGCTTGCCAAGGCGGGACAGCGCTATCCCGGCGCGTGGGCACTCGATGCCGACGGCCATCCATCCGACGAACCTCAAGTGGTCATGAGCGGCGAAGGCTCGTTGGTGCCTGTTGGCGGCCTCGACCACGGCCACAAGGGTTATGCGATGGCGCTCCTGGTCGAAGCGCTCACACAAGGCCTTTGCGGCACAGGGCGCAAAGATGCGCTCTCGGGCATCGTGATGAACACTTTCCTGCAGGTCATCGATCCAGCCGCCTTTGGCGGATCCTCAAATTACCTCGACGAGATGACCTGGCTGACGGATGCCTGCCACGCCAACCCTCCGCGGCCGAACATCGACAAGGTTCGCATTCCCGGGGATCAGGCTCGTGCGCGCCTGAAGGACGCGCGGACGGCCGGCGTCCGGCTGGATCAAGCAATCGTCCAAGCGCTCGAACCGTATCTTGCCGAAATCGGCGAAGCATTTCCGCCGGCACTTTGATCGATCACCATCAGGAGGGTTGAATGAGGCATTTCGCAAAGGTTCTGTCCGCAGCCGTTATCTTGGTCGCCGCCTTGAGTCAGGCAGCGTCGGCCGATACCTTGGACAAGATCAAGTCCGCAGGCGTCATTCGGATCGCGATCGACCTCAGCGTTCCACCGTGGGCTTTCAAGGACGAAAATCTGAACCCGACAGGCTCGGAAGTCGATGCCGCGAAACTGCTGGCATCGGACCTTGGCGTCAAAATGGAGATCGTTTCGACGAACGGGGCCAATCGCATCCCTTTTCTGCTCTCCAACCGGACCGACGTCGTGATGTCGGCTCTGTCGATCACCGACGAGCGCAAGAAGTTGATCGCATTCTCGCTGCCCTATGCCGGCGCCACGACCTACGTCGCCGCGCCGAAGAGCATGGATATCAAGACCTTTGCCGATCTATCGGGAAAGCGCATCGCGGTGACGCGCGGCACGACCAACGATGCCGATTTGACCGCGGCGGCGCCTCGCGACGCAGAGATCATCCGCTTCGAGGATGAAGCCACGACGATGACGTCGGTGGTGTCGAACCAGGTTGACCTCGTAGCGCAGGTGCCGATCCTAGTCGAACTCATCAACAAGAAGAATCCTGCCAAAAACCTTGAACCAAAACTTCCGCTTCGTACCGCCCCCATGGGCGTCGGCATGCGCAAGGAAGATGCTGAGCTGAAGCAATGGGTCGACGCATGGGTGAAGACCAACATTGCCAATGGAAAGCTTCAGGAGATCTTCAAGAAGTTCCAGGGCACCGACCTGCCCAAGGAGGTTGTGACGGCTTCCCAGTGATTCCGCATCTCCACGGTGGAGCGAGCAATATTCCATGACATATCATTTCGACTTTGGCGCGGTGCTGGCCCATTGGCCTCTCCTGCTCGAGGGCGTGTGGACGACGCTGCGCCTTACCTTGTTCTCCACAATGTTGGGCATCCTTATTGGCGCCTTTTGCGCAGTGATCCGGACCGGTGGCTCCGCCTGGGCGCGCGCCGTCGTCTCGCTCTATGTCGAGTTCATCCGCAACACGCCCCTGCTCGTCCAGTCGTATTTCCTGATCTTCGGGATCGCCAGCCTGGGTCTCCGGCTGCCGATCCTGATAGGCGCGACCATCGCCCTCACCGTCAATATCGGCGCTTACACGACGGAGATCGTTCGGGCCGGCATCGAATCAATCCATCGCGGCCAGCTCGAGGCTGCGACCTGCCTCGGCCTGTCGCGTGCGCAGACGTATCTGCACGTGATCATCCGACCGGCCCTCGAACGCGTCTATCCCGCGCTGGCAAGTCAGTACGTGCTCTTGATGCTCGCCTCGAGCATTGTCTCCTCCGTCGGCGTCGAAGAGCTGTTTGGCATGTCAAACCGCATCCAGAGCGAGACGTTCCGCAACTTCGAGATCTTCGTCGTGCTCGGCGTGATCTATCTGCTTCTTGCCGTGCTCGTCCGCACCGGTTTTGCATTGCTGGGACTCGCAATCTTTCCACGCCGCCGCAAGCTCGGTACGCCGCTTTGAGCGAAGGAGATGGCCAATGAATAGCGCCTACATGATCTCGTTGCTCAAGGGACTTTGGGGTACCGTCGTGCTCAGCCTCCTGACTTTCCTGTGGGGTGGCCTGATTGGATTCCTCGTCGGCCTCGCCCGCATCTCCCCGATCAAAATGATTTCGCGAGCAGCGGCAGTCTATATCGAGATCATGCAGGGGCTGCCGCTCCTCGTCCTGATGGGTCTGTGTTTCTACGGGCCAAGCATCTTCGGCTACGAGTCGCTGTCTGCCCTGGCTGCTGCAACATTCGCACTTACGCTCTACGGCAGCGCCTATCTCGGAGAGATATGGCGCGGCTGCATTCAGGCGGTAGCCAAACCTCAATGGGAAGCGGCCGAATGCCTCGGCCTCACCCGCTGGCAGCGCATGCGTTCCGTCATCCTGCCGCAAGCCCTGAGGATCGCGATCCCGCCGACCGTCGGCTTCATGGTTCAGATTGTCAAGAACACGTCGATCGCTTCGCTGGTCGTGGGTTACGCCGAACTCTCCTACAACGCCAAGATCATCAACAACGCGACGTTTCAACCATTCCTTTACTTCGGGATCGCCGCGCTGATGTACTTCGCCATCTGCTATCCGCTCTCGGTCCAGAGCCGTGCTCTCGAAAGGAAACTCAATGTCGCCAATCGTTGAACTCAAGGACGTCAAGAAGAGCTTTGGCAATCTGGAGGTCCTCAAGGGCATCACCTTCGAGGTAAAAAAGGGTGAGGTGGCCGCGATCATCGGACAGAGCGGATCGGGTAAGAGTACCGCGCTTCGTTGCATGGATCGCCTGGAGACGATCCAGGGCGGATCGATGCTCATCTGCGGTCATCAGCTACACGATGCTGATGTGGATCTGAGGGCACTGCGGCGCGACGTCGGGATCGTCTTTCAGAGTTATAATCTCTTTCCGCACCTGACTGTTGCGGAGAACATCATGCTGGCACCGCGCTTGGTCAAGGGCATGAAGCAGCGGGACGCCCGGGAAATTGCAAACACGGTGATAGCGAAGGTCGGACTGCGCGAGAAGATCGACTACTATCCGGAGCAGCTCTCCGGCGGGCAGCAGCAGCGCGTGGCTATTGCACGCAGCCTCGCAATGCAGCCCAAGCTAATGCTGTTCGACGAGGTCACGTCGGCGCTCGACCCCCAGCTCACCGGTGAGGTCCTACGCGTCATGGAGCAGCTCGCTGGCGACGGGATGACCATGATCCTGGTGACGCATGAAATGTCGTTTGCCCGCAAGGTGGCGGATCGCGTGATCTATATGCGAGACGGCAAAGTCCACGAAATGGGATCTTCGGACATCCTGCGCGCTCCCGCAACTCCCGAGTTGGCCGCGTTTGTCTCGGAATCAGTGGAACACTAGAGCCGTTTAGGTTCCCACTGAATCGGAACGGCCATTGATTCTTACTTTGTTTGAGGAGCTTTGCATGAGCACGAGTCCTCAGTTGACTGCCGGTGCCGCCCGTCTTGGCTTCTCTGCGTCGGCGGGCGGCCGCGTAACCTTGCTCGAGCTGTGCAGCAGCAATCGGGACGAGTTGGCGAAAACTGTGTTGCGTCCGTTTCCGGACGGGGTCGGCCCGGCACAGTTACTGCACTGGCCCAAGGGCGGAATCTATCCGCTCATCCCGTACAGCAACCGCGTCAAGGACAGTACTCTTGATTTTCACGGCAGGCAGTACGGTTTGCCGTCGCATCCCGACGCCCATCCGCATACGTTGCACGGACACGCCCACCGCATGATCTGGGAGATGACCTCGCTGACCAAATCGCAGGTAACGATGCGATACGTCCATGCGGGAGGCACAGAGTGGCCTTGGCCGTTCAGTGCGACGCTGGACATCGATCTCGAACCCACCCGCGCCCGCCTCTCCTTGTGTCTTCGGAACGATGGGCAAACACCGATGCCAGGAGGGATCGGCCTTCATCCCTATTTCCAGCACGACCCGGACGACCGCGTCGCGTTCGACGCCCCGATCGACTGGCCGGTGACGCCGGATTACTGCGCCAATCTCCCCCGAGATCGCGCTTCGCCGGCCGAGGCTGGTCCGTTACCACCCGGCGAGGTGACACTCTATCGCAGCGGATGGCGCGGACTGTGCGTCATCGACCGCACGAACGGCGACCGGATCGAGATGCAAGCGGATCCGGCATTTTCCCACTTCGTCCTGCATCGACCGGCAAATGCGGAATATCTTTGCGCAGAACCCGTGAGCCACGTCGCCGACGGCTTCAACCTATTCGCCAAGGGGCACCCCTGCACCGGAACTGTCGTTCTCAAGCCAGAAGAGGCGCTGAATGGTTCGGTGACAATCTCGCTCGGCTCGGTCTGAACGGGCGCCATCCTGCCTCTTGAATTATGATGCGATCACCAACAGCCCGCTCGGCACCATGCGCTACAGCGGGTCCTGCGGGCCAGGGAACTTCTGGAGTCAACGCAAATGTTGATTGAATACGTCGCGAGCGGGATCGGCTTTGGCTCGGCCGACGCACTCAGGTATCACTTCAGAAAGAAGCTGGGTACGAGCCCGGCGCGCCATCGCGCCAACTTCAAGCATCTCACGGTGTGAATAGGCGTCCAAGATTGGCTCTGACGCATATTCGATGATCGTGATTGTTTTTATGGCGCGCCAATCAGCCTAGCCTGAAGGAGATCGAGCTTAGCGCGCCCGTACATTTGCCGTTTGACCAGCTTGAGTTTGGTGGGCTTGCGCGGCCGCGCCGGCATGATGGTGGTGCCGTAATGGGCCGCGAGATCCTGGTAGGTCCGGTTGACCCCCGGCTCGTAGCGGCTCGCCGCGTCGTGACCCCGGCCTTCAGATTGTCGCAGACGAGCGCCTTCGGCACCCCGCCCAGGAAGGTCAGCGCATCCACATGGGCGCCGATCCAGTCGGGCAGTGCCTCGCTGAACCGAGCTTGGACGAAGGTGTAATTCGACGCTCCCATGACCGCGACGAAGATCTTGGCGGCGCGGACCTCCCCGGTGAGCCCGTCGAACACCGGCACGGTATCGCCGGCGAA
>NZ_JBEPOS010000046.1:0-15015 GCF_040546885.1 Bradyrhizobium sp. S3.2.6
TGTGATTATGCCGACCCCAACGCAGCGATCGCCGCCGCCAGAGCCCGTTCAGAGGCAATGGTCGGCATAATCCCGAGGTCGGCATAGTAGAGATTGCACATCGGTCAGGCTTCGGTCCGAGGGTGGCGCGGCTGCAACGCCAATTGTAGCAGAGTAGCGGAAGGACGCCGGCCCGCCTTGGCGCATTTGCGGCAGCGCAGCCGACTGGCGAGATCGTGCACGTAGGTGGTCGGCGGATGCTTCATCGCAGCGAGGTCAACGTCGCTCGGCGTCTTGCAGCGCGCGCACTGAATCTCCAGCCAGGGGAAGCCTCCATTCACGGCTTGGTCGATTGTCGGGGACGGATCAATCGGCTCTCCGTCGGACCACATGCGTTCGTTCCAACTCTCGCATAGCAGCTTGTCCGCCTGCTGGATGAGGGCTTCTCCCTTTGCCCGCATCTCCGCCGATCGGCTGGCCAGGATGTTGGCCATTGCCCGCGCCTTGCCGAGTTCTTTCGCCAGAGCCTTTCGGTCGCCGCCCGACAGGGGCGTAGGGTGATACTTCGGGGCCATCCGGACATCCAGGCGCAAACAGATCGGATCGGCAATCCAGAGCGGGCTACGGCGTCTCGAAAGCCGGCCAGCACCCGTCTTCTTCATGCCTGCCGGTGCGCTGCTGGCAGGTGTTGTTGAGCAGCCGCTGCGCGACGTCCTTCCAGACCGCGTTGCCGCCATACAATCGGACTGCATCGGCGGTCTGGATTTCCACGGTTCGCTCGCAGCGGCGGCAGGAGATGCGCAGGACGTGGCGCTGAATGTCCGAAAGACGCCGCTGCCGCATCTGGGCCCCGGTCGCCTCGGCGCGCGGGTCTTTGAGGACCGATTCCCAGTATTCGGCTGGGAGCGGCGCATCTGGAGCCGCAGCGGGGAGAGCTGGTCTGCGGGCGGCTTCAGCGGCCAGTTTTTCCATCTGCTTCGGGGTCGGCATGCGCCAGCTCGCGGGTCGGTCGGTCATTCCGAATTAGAACATAAAGTGAACAAAAGTCGAGTCCGCTTGGGCAGGCATCCGAGAAAAAATCGTCCTGTTGGGAAGGCTGCGATGTCGGAACCAAGCAGGGTCATTCGTCTTGAATCCAGCGTCAGTTTTGGAGTTCCCCGTCATGGCCCCCCGCGCTAACTGGAAAGGCTTCCCTTTCCCTTGTCACCTGTCCGGTAGCGCTCTATCCGGCCACGTCGGAATCCGAAAAGGTCTCCTTCAATCAGCTCAACCGGAAGACCGGCCACCGGATCAAGTACGCAAAGGTTGATGCCGACACCGGTGAAGAGGTCGCCAACGAGGACATCGTCAAGGGCTACAAGGTCGACACCGACACCTTCATCGAGGTGACGAAGGAGGAGCTCGAGAATGTCGCGCTGGAATCGACGCGAACCATCGAGATCGACGAGTTCGTCGACCGCAGCGAGATCGACCCGAGATATCTGATCCGTCCCTACTACCTGGTGCCGGATGGGAAAGTCGGTCACGACGCATTCGCGGTCATCCGCGAAACGATCCGGGAGATGAACAGGGTTGCGATCGGTCGCGTGGTGCTGACCAATCGGGAGCACATCATTGCACTCGATCCGTTGGACAAGGGCTTGATGGGAACGTTGCTGCGCTATCCCTACGAAGTCCGTTCCGAGAAGGAGTATTTCGACGACATTCAGGACGTGAAGGTCACGAAAGACATGCTCGATCTCGCCAAACACATCGTCAATCAGAAGGCGGGTCACTTCGAGCCGGACAAGTTCGAAGACCAGTACGAAACCGCCCTCATCGATCTGATCAACCAGAAGCGAGCCGGCAAGACCGTCACCGCGAAAGAACGCCCTCGGGGCGAGAACGTCGTGGACCTGATGGACGCGCTGCGCAAAAGCATTGGAGGAGCGGCGACCGCGAAAGAGGCGCCGAAGAAGTCAGCCAAGAAGCCGCGCAAGGCGGTAGCCGGCCAGAAGGAAATGCTGATGCCGATCGCCGGCAAGAAGCCGAAGGAAGCCGCCGCTAAGAAGTCGGTGTCCAAGCCGCAGCGGAAGTCGGCCTAGCGTGCGCGATGGCTTCGCGTAAGCCGCAAAGCGCGGGGCTACTCCTGTTTCGAGGACACGCCACCGATCTCGAAGTCTTGCTCGGTCATCCAGGCGGACCATTTTGGCAGAACAAGGATGACGGAGCCTGGAGCATCCCGAAAGGTCTGATCGGCGCCGATGAAGCGCCGCTGTCCGCCGCCCGGCGCGAATTCGCCGAAGAAACTGGACACGACCCCGAGGGACCTTTCTTGCCACTCGGAGAGGCACGGCAACCGGGCGGCAAGGTCGTCCAGGCGTGGGCCGTCGAAGGCGATTGGGATGCCGCGCTCATCCGCAGCAACACCTTCGAGATGGAGTGGCCGCCACGTTCCGGACGCCGTCGGGCCTTTCCGGAAATCGACCGTGCGGCTTGGTTCGCCGTTGCCGACGCGAGACGGAAAATTCTCAAGGGACAGGCGATTTTCGTCGATCGATTGCTCGAGGCGCTGGCAGAAGGACGATGAACTACGCGATGTGTGCCGGCCTGCCCGCTCAACCTTTCGCGGTGATCCAGTCGATGCGGCCAGATGTCATGTACACTATCGCGCCGCGCTGTGCGCCCAAGACATGAAGATACTGACCGAGTTGCTCTCGATAGGCCAGGCGGTTTTGTCCGCTAGGCGCAACATCGCTTTTCCAATCGAACACGACCAGATCACCGTCGTCGGACAGAGCGACTGCATCGGCGCGGCCAGAAATCAGTTCGCCGGCGCCTGCGGTCGTTGCGCCGTACAACGGCACTTCCGGAACGAACCGATGAATGAACGGCTGCAATTCGGGCAGGGTGAAGGTGCGAAGGGCGGTGTCCGCCATCTCGTCGGCATCGGGCTTGCCGTTTTCCGCCACGTCCGTCGCGAGTTGCTGGCAAAGGAGGTGAGCCCTTTCTCTCATCTCGCCTGCTTTCGCGGCGAGCTCTCCGGTCGCCAGCTCCTCCATAAGCTTGTGCAGGATGATGCCGCGCAGGCGACTTCCCTGGATCAGCACCGGGGCGTCGAGCGCTGCATTTTCGGCGGAATCCGGGAGCTGCGTCGACAGGACATCCGGATCGCTCTCGCTGGGCTTGATCCATCCGATCGCCGGAAAGCCTCGCTCGATCCGCGACTGTTCTTCGGCGAAGACCTCCGCCGACTGTCGATTCTCGCCCGATTTAGGTGCAGTGACGACCGCGCGCGGAAGCTTCGAGACATCCAGTTCGGGGATGTCGCCGAGGCCGAAGTCGAGCTGTTTCGCCCAGGACTTCTCGTCGCACCAGGTGAAGTCGGGAATGACGAGCAATTCCATGGCGCGCGTGCAAGCCACGTAGAGCAGCCGAAGGTTCTCGTCGCGCTTTTCCTGGTTCTCTCCTTGCAGCGCGCTCTCCAGCGTGGGCGGCGTCACCTGACCGAGTGCCCAGTGCAGGCTCTCGTCGATCCGGCGGTATACAAAGGGTTCGGGCGGACGCGGCATCGAGGCTCGGTTGATGGGAATGACGACCGGCCACTCAAGGCCTTTCGAGCTGTGGACCGTCACGATCTCGATGGATCGGCCATCCGCTTCGACGATGCCCTCGGCGAAGCCGGTGCCGGCCGACCAATCTTCGTCCAGGTCCCGCGCGAACTGCACGAACCCCCGCACTCCATAGTTCCGGGCGCGCTCGAGCAGACCGTCGACGTTGGCGAGCGAGCGGGCGGCTTGATCCGCACTGCGCCCGGCGACGACGGCCCGCACTCGAAGTCGCTCGATCGCTTCGGCGAGCAGCAGCGCAGGCGAGGTGACGCGCAGCCGGAGTCGAAGGTCGCGCAATATGCCGAGTACCTCTCGCGCGAGATCGTTTTGCACGATCGCCGGGTCGGTGTTTAGCGAGAGGCGGGCCGACACGCTGCCCGGCGGAACGGGCAGGCTTGCAGTGATCGTGAGCAAATCCTGCTCGGAGAGACCCACCAAGGGCCCTCGCAGAAGGGCGCCCAAGGCCAGCGTGTCGCGCGGGTCGACGATACTTCGCACGAGCGCGACGAGATCCTGGGCCTCCTGTCGCTTGAAAAGGTTTTTGCCGGCTTGCGACGCGAAGGGTAGCCCGGCCTCCTCGAGTGCTCGCTCGTAGCGCCACAGCTCGGTTGAGACGGGCGCCAACAGGGCGATGTCCCCTGGCGTCAGGCGCCTACTGCCGCCGTTGTTCAACTTGAGTTCGACGTTGCCGATCAAGCGGCTGCAGATCTCGGCAACAACGCGCGCCTCTTCGTCCCGGCTGGTGTCGATTCGAGTATTCGGCAGCAGATCGACGGATACTTTGGCGACGCTCGGAAAGCCGTGATCTGCGTCGTCTCTCGTGCCCTGCAGTGCAACGTACCCAGCCTGTTGCGCGGCGAGCGGTCCCGCGAAGCAGCCGTTGATGTGTTCAAGGATGCGCGGTCTCGAGCGAAAATTCGCTGTGACCCGAAGAACGTTGTCGGGAAACTGGGCCTCGATCGCGTTCCGTACCATGAGGTAGGTGGCGAGATCGGCTCCCCGGAAACGGTAGATGGCTTGCTTGGGATCGCCGACCAGGAAGAGTTGCCCAGGTCTCAGGCGCCGGTGTTGCCAAGCAGCACCGGCGGATCCGTCCGATCCAGCCAAAAGAAATTGGATCTCCGCCTGCACCGGGTCCGTGTCCTGAAACTCGTCCACCAGTATGCGCGAGAAGTGCTCGCCCGCGGCGGCCCGTACCTCGGGATATCGGCGAAGGACCTCGCGGCAAGTAAACAGCAGGTCGTCGAAATCCATCACCGCCGCTCGCCGCTTGAACGCGTCGTATTCCGCAAGAAGCCCGTCGAGCTCGGACGAAAACACGCTGATGATCGCAGTTGCGATCCGGCCCATCAGCGTGCCGTAGGCTTCGCGGCATCGCGCATAATGCTCTTCGGCCTGGTCGGCGAGAGGTCCGCCCTCTACGTCACCCTTGGCGCGTTTCCAAATCGAACGTCGCCTGTATTCGCGGAGATCGAACGATTTGGATCGCATCAAGGACAGCGTCGCGGGATGCGCCGCGTCCCACAACCGCGCGAAGTCGAGGCCCGCCGCAAAGCTGCGCTCGAAGTGCGCAGCCAGCGCTTCGAGATCGGCGATATCGCTTTCGGCGTCGCGCGGTCCCCCGACACGGTCGTCCCAGCGACGGAATTCGCGAACGTTCTCCCCGAAGCCGAGGTGAGCGTCGGCATCCAGGTCGGGCGACAGGGGGCGCGCATTCCGGTGGCGTCGCCTCGATTTGGCGAAGTCGCGCAGGAGCTTCTCGGCTCCGGTCGGATCCTTTCGCGCCACCACCGTGATCGCATCATCGGCCGGACGGGGCTCGTCGAGCCGATCGCGCCACCAATGATCGAAGATCGCGTCGAATATGAAATCGGCCTGATCGCGATCGAGAATCTCTGCCCCGGGATCGATCGCTGCCTCGACGGAATAGGTCCGCAGCAGGTCGTGGCAGAATCCGTGTATGGTCGAGCATGTCAACTCGTCCAGTAGCTCGCTCGCCTTCTCCAGCGATCTCCGCTGCGCCGCCTTCAGTTTCGACGGAATGCACAACCGCATTTCGTCCGGAACGGTTCCGGAGAGCAGGGAGTCGAGGTAGTGAGCGATCCGTTGGCGGAGCTCGCCGGCGGCGAGCTCGGTGAAAGTGATCGCCGCGATAGACCTCGGAGCCGCGCCGCCGGCGAGCAGCATAACCACCCGCCCTGCCAGCAGCGACGTCTTTCCAGTGCCTGCGGCGGCTTCGACCAGGAGCGTCGAATCGAGCTCGGTCAGTGCGCGGCGGCGGTCGCCGTCGTCGTTGCGCTGCGTCATGCCATGCTCCAGAATTTGGAGATTCCTCCCGCAGCACGGTCGAATGCTATGCGTTTGCGACGTTCGTAACCGGGCGAGGCTGGAAAGGCCAATCGAAGGTCGTTCGACCTGTCGTAGGCGAGCCTTCCGGGTACCGCGTTTCCTCGATCCAGTATTGCTACCACCTCGCTCACGAAGTCGCCGATCCGGACGATTGCCGCATCGACATCCTGCAATCGGACCTCGAACGGCTCACCAGCCAGATACAGCAACCTCGCCAAGACCCGCGGCTCTTCTTCGAGCAGTTGCCGGCACGCAAGCGCGTACAAGGCGCGTTGCAATTCGGCGCCGCCGCCGATCACGATGCGGGCTGCGTTCTTGGGCGGTGCTCCCGTTTTGTAGTCGGTTATCCTGACCGCAAATGGATTGTTTCGCATGTCGAGGCGGTCGATCGTGCCGCGCAAACTAACGGGCGTGCCCGGTATTTTGACCGGTATCGTCGGATCCCACGGCAGCTCGCGACCGGCTTCGAAGCCGGCGGATTGACCGAAGGCCACCTCGGTCCAACTGCGCGTGCCGTCTTCGTTGATGTCCTTTCGAAGCAGGCCCGCCAGCGCCATCGCTTTTGCGTAGTCGACGGTATTGGTCCATAGCAGCCTCGGCGGGACTGGACGTTCGAGGGGCCACGCGGCGTGAACGACCTTGCTCGCCTCGTCGAGCGCGTTTTCGATCTGGATGTCGGACGCCTTCGCGTATCCAGGTTCCGGTTCGAGGGCATCGACGGCGCGTCGAAGCAGCTCGTGCACCAGCTTGCCGAATTCGTCGGGCGCGATCGTCAGCGGCTGCTCCCGCTCCTGGGGGACGTCGAAACCGAGAGCGTACTTCCAGACGAATCCCAGCGGGTCTCGCAGGAGCCGTTGCAACGATGTCGCCGACTGGATCCTCCCGACCGAACGCTTGACGGCGGGATGACCCGGCTGGAAGCATCCGTCGTGGTCCGTGAGGCGCTCGACGTGCCAGTCATGCCAGCACCGGCCAGCCGAACCGACCTGATCGATGCCGGCTGCCTCTTCGGGGCGGGCCAGAAGCCGGTCGGAATGGTTGAAGGCATGCTCGGGAATCCGCTCGCGTGGAAGGACGGTCTCTTTGCGGTTCTGCAGCAGCGGGCTGCGACCGACACGACCGCCTTGCGGGCCTCGCCGGCCGCGCGAAAGGACGGCGCTTCCGGACGCGGCAGCGAGGATGACAGCGAAATGCCTTCGGTCCGCACGCGATACCGGATCGACGTCGAAGGCGTTGGCCGGAAGGACATGGTCGGGCAAAATCGGATCTTCTCCGCTTCCCCGCGGCCAACCTCGGTTCGTGAGTCCGAGCAGCCGCACGTGGGGTCGGGGTGCAGCGGCGAGGTCGCCGGCTGGGCACCACACGACGGCATCGGCCGCATCCGTATCCGACGCGAGACGTATGCCCCGCAACGACAACTCGATGGCATCAGTCGGTGCGGAACGGATTGCGGCCTGCCAAATCCGGAGCGAGCGTCCATGGAGAAACATTGCCGCCGCCTCGTCCGCCGCGTCCGGTCCTTTCGCGAGCAACTCCAGGAGGCGCACGGTGGCGTCGGCGGAAACCCGTCCAGGCGCTTGGCGGTGTGCCGTATCGAGCGCGCGCCTCCAATCCGTCACGCTCGATAGCGCCGCGCCGCGCGGTATGGCGTCCAGCCAACGGTCCGGGAGTTCGTCCGGCGGTAGGCCTTGTCCCCGGGTCACGGCGAACAACCGGCGAGCGCGCTGCTGACTCAAGCCGTGCATCAGGACGTCGGCCAAGGCCGCGCAGCGTTGCCCGTCGCGCGAGGCGAGTGCGGAAACTCCATGGGAAAAGTGAAGGCGGAAGCCGGTGCCTTCGGAGCATGCGAGAAAGTGATCGTCCCACGCCGTCGTGTTAGCCGAGGCGATCGCGATTTCGTTGGGTTTCGCCATGCCCGAAGCGATGAGTTGCCGCGCCCATCTCAAGCTCTCGACCACCTCGTGGCGGACGTCGGCGCACGAAACGACGGTGGGCTGGTTGGTGGACGCCGGATCCAGCCGCACGATCGTGCCACCGAACCAGCCGCCGTCGGTTTCGGCAGGCGCGATCCACTCGACTGGGACGACCTGGCGAAGCGCCTCGATCAGCGGTCGCCAGACCGGCGCGATAAAGGACAATCCGTCGATGCGCACCTCACCGATGATCCGAGGCGCATGCCGAACGCGCTTTAGCGCGGCGTCGCGCAATTCCCGTGGCGTCATCGCTGCCGGAGGCAAGCGCGATTTCAGTCTGGCCTCTATCCGAGACATGTCCCCGATCCGACGGTGACTGTGACGGCCCGGCGCCGAGAGATCAAAGTCCGCCGACCAGATCTTCTTCAGGGTCCGGAACACCGCCCGCGTCATGCCCGGCAGATGTCGCACGCGCTCGAGCTCGTCGAAGCCGCCTTCGTCGAGCGCCTCCTGAATCGCGGGCTCCAAATCATCGGCAGAAGCCGGAATCGCGAAACCACCGGCGAGCCTTGCGGCGACCTGTGGCAAGTTCAGGATCTGGAGACCGCAGTCGTTGGCCTGCGCCGCCGCGAAGCGGCGCATCTGGAACGCCAGGCGCCCTTCGATCACTGCGGTCCGGAGCGTGGGTAGACGATCGTCGTTCAACTGCCCGTGTCCTTTTTCACGCGATGCAAGTGTCCGCGGTCTTGGTCGATTAGGAATGGCGACTGAATGGTTTGTCAGGTCAGCCGGTCGCGGTGTGCTAACGGTGCCGCCTATCGTGGATCGCCAACCATGGACCAGAACTCCCGCTCCTGCTCCGCCTCAAGTTCCTCGAGCGATACGGAGATGAGAGAGAACTCGAGATTGTACATCGGGATCTGCCACTCATTGTACAGTGTCCCGGCATGTTCGGCGTTGGCTGTATCCAGAATTAGGCCCTCGGCGTGCAACCGCGTCAGCAATTGCTCCGTCAGCTTTTTGCCGTCGTGATGATCTTCCTTCTCCCTGTACTCCAGGCTGCCCCAGATAGCCGACACCGCCTTCAATCCGGCGGTCGCGAACATGCCGACCTGCTCCATGGCCTCGGCGACAAGGAGTGCGCGCGGCCGGAACGATCCGAAGTAACCGTAAGGTGGATCGCGTGGCGCGCTCCATTCCAGTGTGCCGTCCTGATAGGCCTCGACGTCGGCATAGAGCAGGCTCTCGCGCTGATATATGGCCCAATTGGGCGCGATGTATTCGCCGGCGTGCCCTTCGAGATAGTGACCGTGTCGTTGCCGATCCACGTACTCGCGAAGCTCGGCGAGATGCGTCGGTTTCCACAAAACTGCTTCGGCATAGATCAACCGCGCAAGATGATTGTAGAACCAACCGACGATCTTATTCAGACGGGACGCAATGAGTTTTGGTGGGCAACGCACCGCGTCGATCAGGATCAGGATCTTGGCGGCCTCTTCGTCCGCATAATTCTCCAAGACTTTTGCTTCCCGACTGTGCGCCTGAAGTTTTTCCGCGGCGACCCAGAAGCCCTGCGCACTCCGCAGGATGACCGGCAGGCCTTCGGCGATGAACGCCAATCTTTCGGCATCATCGAGCTGGCATAGACGCCTTGCCTGATGGAGCCCGATGTCAGGCCCTTTGGGCCGCTTCTTTGCGTTGTCCATTGCGCCGTCCGCCTCGATCTCGTTCTATTGCGCCGACGCTTCGCGTCTCGCCAGGCGCCCAAGTCCGACTGCTACCAACCAAAGGATGAGAAGCGAGGCGATGAAGCCGGCGCTCATGAACAGCACCGAATCGACCGAGATAGGCAAGGCGAATTGAAAGTCCCTCCAGGTGCGGCTCGCAATGTCCTGGTCGTAGCCGTTCGCAAACGCGGCGACGCGGGTGAACGAGCCTGGCTTGCTCATCGCGGATTGCTGCGCTCGCAGCTTGGCCAGGCGATCGATCGTCTCCGACATTCTGGTCGCCTGGTCGCGGATAAGCTGTTCTTGATTTCGGCCCATCAGCGCCAGCGCGCCGGGGCGATCGTACCCCGAACGTCGAGAGTCCTCGTCGAAGTGACTTACGATGCGATCGAGTTCGTCGATGGCTCCGCCGAGGCGCTGGGCATACTGCTGTGCGAACTCCGGCGCCTGACCGAATAAGGCAGCGGCGATCAGTGAGATTGCAACAAGCAGCCACGTGCGCATCTTGGCGCTCCTTATCCAGCCGCGCCCAATGCCGCCAGCGAATCCGCAATGATGTCGTTGCGATCGATGTCTTTGTTGGCCCCGAAATCGAACACCCGAGTGATCCTCCTTCCATCCCAGCGAAAACGATAGTGGGCGCCCTGAATGCCGCGCTCGATCAGGACGTCACTATTGAACACACTAAGAAACTCGTGGCCCGGCAACTCGGCCATCTTGAAGATCACGCCTTGCACGTCTTCCTCGTACATGCGTTGCCCAAGCAATCGTCGTGCGCCTTGCGTGGTGTCGGGCGGTAGTCCGCGAAGATCGACGAAGTTCCCGACGACCTTGTTCGTGATCATCCGCATGTCGACGCCACATGCGGGCTCGTCCGTGCGCGAGAGAAATTCCTCTCGGCGCAGAATTGCCCGCGCGAGGGCACCGCGCTCGTCCGCCGCCAGCTCCAAGACAGAGTAGGGCGGAGGAAGGCAGTAGGAGCCTTCAGGCATCGGATAGGCGAACGGAGCGTGGTTCCAGTTCTGTAGCTTCGGCGAATTGGCGTCCGCCGATACATCGCCGCCGGTGAAGCGGGATTTCGCGGCAAGGCGCGGATTGGTAATTGTTTCGAGATCGGCGGCGAGCGCTTGCATCTCGCGAGATCCGAACTGCTCGTAGATGTCGATCGTCGGATATTTTGACGGAAACAATCGGCGGTACTGTCCGTCGATCGAAATCTGCGGATACACTGGTGGTTACCCTCCGCGCTGGGCATCGACGTACTGTCGTACCCTGATGATGTCGCTCAGATTGCCGCTCAGCATCACATCGAGGGCCGTGGCCCCCTCCAAGTACCGGTTTGGCCGTCGGATCCAGCTCACGACGGCCTCCGAGGAGTCGAGCAGGATGCTGAGGGCCTTATAAATCGATCCGAGGTGTGAGATCCGCTCGAGCGTGTCAGCGGACACATCGCCACCGTCCTTGCGCCAGCGGAAAAAGGTCGAGCGTGCCGGAGATCCCAGCAACTTAATCTGCTGTTCGGTGCTCAAATCCCAGATTTCCGCAAGTTTGAAGAAGAAGTCGAGAGAGGTTGGCTGACCCCCACGGGGTCGTTCGCTGGTCTCCGTGTGGTTTCCCGGGTGCATTCGCCCTCCATGGCATAGTGTCAATTCGGACTTGATTTGCAAAATCAGTCCTATTAGATACAGTCCCATAACGGACTGATTCGTGATCATCCGTCCCTTCCGGGATTTCGTCAAGACCTGGGCACCCGTCCGTGTGCCCGGAAATGGAGAGACTCATGGATACGGTGCTGACGAGTTCCCATGGCGAGCAGGCGGAAGCCCGCTCGTTCGAAGCCCAGATCGGCGACGCCAACTTCGACTTTGCCGCCGTCGCGCTCGATGACGCCAAGGTCACCGGCGCCCAGGTCTGCATGGCCGCCGGCCGGCACCCGCTCGAGGATTACGTCGTGCTGCGGCATCTCGGGACGGGCGAGCTGGAATCGCTGCGCCCCACCGAGACCTCCGATCTCGACAAGACCAAGGTCAACCGCTTCTTCGTGATCAAGGGCGGCGACACTCACCGGTTCTTCGTCGAGGGCTTGGCGATGGAATGGCCCCACGACAAGCTGATTGCTTCGCAGATCAAGTTCCTCGCCGGCGCCGGCGACGATCAGGCGCTGTCGCTGGAACGTCCGGGCGTCGATCAGGTCTTCGAGGACGACGACGAAGTCGACATCGGCGGGGGCGGGGTCGAACGCTTCAAGCTCCGGCACCGCAAGAAGACCGTGACGGTGATCTATGGCGGCGATGTCGAGTTCGAACTCGAGCGCCGCATCTACACCACCGAGGAGTTGATGGCGGTGTTCGGCGTGCCCGCCGGCTACAAGCTGGACATCATCGGCATCGATGGCGTCTTCCGCGAGATGGCGCCGGGCGAACGCCTCAAGGTCAAGGACGGAATGGAATTCGCGTCCCATCCGCCGGTGGGACAGTCGTCGTGACCACCGAGCTTCAACTCGCGGCGCTGCGGCGGATCAACCGCGGCGCCGAACTCTGGGACGAGGGAGGTCAACCCCTCGTCTATCTGCCGGCGATGAAAGTACAGCACAACGGAGGCACGGCGACGGTCGACGGCCTGCTCTGCCCGCGTAGCCATGGCAGCTACACCACCCGCCTCTTCCTGTCGCAGTCCTTTCCGAACCGCGGTCAGAATTGGACCGTCCATCAGATCATGGGCAGGGCTTGGCACACGATGTCTTACAACTACGTGCCGGCATCACTGCGCTGGGCCGAGATCCTCGCCATTCACCTGGGGCAACTCAAATGAAGGTAGCACTGAAGATTACGGGTCCGATGCTGGACCGCGTCCGGCGCGATCTCGCGCGCCCCCATTTTTTCGCGCACGAGCGCGTCGGCTTCCTGACGGCAGGCGCCGCCGCCGCGCCGGGCGGGTTGATGCTGCTGGTTCGCGGATACATGCCGGTCGCCGACGAGGATTACGAAGTCGCCCCGGGCGTCGGTGCGCGGATCGGATCCAACGCAATGCGCAAGGCCGCGCAATCGGCCTACCGACCCGCGTCGACGCTGCTGCACGTCCATACCCACGGCGGGCGCGGCCTTCCCGGGTTCAGCGGCGTCGACCTGAAGAGCGGCAACGAATTCGTTCCGGGCTTCTTCCAGTCCTGCCCGAAGATGCCGCACGGTCTCCTGGTGCTGAGCGACAATGGCGCGACGGGCCTGCTCTGGCTCGAACCCGGCAAACCTTCCGTATCGATCGACCGCTTCATCCGAGTCGATCAGCCGATCGTCGAACAATGGGGTACGACATATGAGCTGGCTTGACCGACAGAGCTTTCTGGGCGCCAAGAGCGAACAGCGGTTGGCGGACGCGACCGTCGGCCTGGTGGGCCTCGGAGGTGGCAATTCGCACGTCGCCCAGCAGCTCGCGCATGTCGGCATCGGCAATTTCGTGCTGATCGACGCCGACCTGATCTCGCTGACCAATCTCAATAGGCTGATCGGCGGCACCTGGTGGTACGTGCTCAAGCGGACCGCGAAGGTCGCGATCATGAAAAGGATGATCCTCGCGATCAATCCGAAGGCGCGCGTCGAGATCTATCGCAAGCAATGGCAGCTCGCGGGCGACGCGCTGAAGCGCTGCGAGGTCATCGTGGGCGGTCTCGACAACGTGCGCAGCAAGGACGAACTCGACGCCTTCTGCCGGCGTTTCCTGATCCCGTACATCGATCAGGGTATGGACGTGCACAAGCTCGGCGGGCATGGTCACCTGGTTGCAGGCCAGGTGGTGCTGTCCGAGCCCGGCAGCCCGTGCCTGCGCTGCACGGGCGTCGTTACCGACGCGGCGCTTGTGGAAGAGTCCCGCAGGTACGGCGCCGCCGGCGGGCGTCCACAAGTGGTGTGGTCGAACGGCGTGCTCGCCTCGCTCGCGGTCGGTTTGGTCGTGCAGTTGATCACGCCGTGGAGCCGACGTACCAGGCCGGGAGCCTACCTCTCATATGATGGCAATTCGGGCTTGGTGGTGGAGGCCGAACGATTTCGGCGCTGGTCGGCTTCCTGCACGCATTACCCGAATGCTGCGGTCGGCGACATGACCTTCGATATCCGCAAATACATGGCAGGGGAAAATAGTGCAGGTCAGCCGCGCGTTTCGTTGGTGGAGCGCATCCGGCTGTACTTTCGGGCCATGAAAAACAATATGCTAGTTTAGGTCAGCAGAGGATAAGGTTTCCTCCAATTCTGAGACCTATGAAAAATGCCAGGCGGTTCTCGCGGGATGGCCTGCATCACGTTCGCTCAGGTCTTTCACTGCGTCGGCGCGTGCGACCAGAGCCGCACCGGGCTCTCGTGAACCGAGCCGCGGAGCGTCTCGGCCTTGCGGCTTCGATCCCTCGCGCAGGAGCTTCGGTGCTCCTCGCCGGGGGCACTCGGGAAAGGGGCTCGCCTGCGGCGATCGCTATCACTGCCCCGTTCCCGGGTGCCCTCTTAACCGGTCTCGTCGCTGCACTCGGACCCGCGTGCCCCTTCGGGTCGCTATGCTCACGCTCTCCGGGTGCCATATCTCGAAGGCGATGCGCCCCTGGCGCACGCCTGATCAGGCCTGTGGCCTGGCATATTGCGAAGAGGCTGAGAGTAAGAGTGCAGGCTGGGCTTTTCCGTGACGGGTTACAAGCTGCGAGACAGGCTCGCGGTGCCCGTCGCGGAGACCCGCGATGTCAAACCCTACTGCTTGCGCGCGCGCCGGCCAGGACCGCGCGAACCTCTATACCGAAATCACCGACAAGATCATCGCCGAGCTTGAGGCCGGACGCGTCCCCCTGGGTTCAGCCCTGGGGTACGGCCGCGGCGAAAGCGCCGCTGGCCATGCCGAAAAATGCGTCGACCAACCGGCAATACAGTGGCGTTAACACCCTCATCCTCTGGGGAGCCGTGATCGAACGCGGATTCACCGGGCAAAGTTGGCTCACTTTTCGCCAGGCGCTCTCGCTTGGCGGCCACGTTCGCAAGGGAGAGCGCGGCACCACTGTTGTCTACGCGGATCGTTTCGTGCCGAATGACGAAAAGCGGCGCGCCGCCAAGACCGGCGAAGATGCGCAGGCGATTCCATTCCTCAAACGATTTACCGTTTTCAACACTGATCAGTGCGAGGAACTATCCGACGGCATTGCCACCGCGGCGCCGCCACCGCCGGCTGGCCTCATTGAGCCCACGGTCGACGCCCTGATCAAGGCTAGCGGGATTGCCTTTCGGATCGGTGGAGATCGCGCATTCTATGCAACAGCCGAAGACTATGTTCAGGTCCCACCGCCGCATGCCTATTTCGAACCCATCAACTGGCACCGCACCGCGTTGCATGAACTCGGTCATAATGCCGCGATCCAGATTATGCCGCATGGCCTCTGTTGGAGGCTGGATATCCCGGTGTTGGCCATGCGGCTGTTCGGCATAATCAGAG
>NZ_JBEPOS010000047.1:0-13557 GCF_040546885.1 Bradyrhizobium sp. S3.2.6
ATCGGCCAGGTGATGCCGATCACCGCGGCCCGGCGGACATACTCCGCGATCGCCGTGCGGCCGATCCCGACCGAGCGGGAGATCACCCGGTCGCTCGTTCCACAGGAATACTTCAGGCGTAGAACTTCTCGAATCTTCCGCATCGGCAATCTCTCGGCGGGCATCGGACCTCCCATTGCGTGAACCGCAAAAGGAGGGACCTTGCCCCGTTCAGATTGCCGACAACGCCCCCGTCTCACCCTATCAACAGCGTGGCCGCCTTCCTTCGGATTGGGTGGCCGCTTTCGATCGGAATCGGTGCCCGCCTTCCGTCGGAATCGGTGGCCGCTTTGCCTCGGATTCCGCACGACATGGCTTTCCGGACGACTCCTACATCGACGACCTCAAGTCGATAATCGCGGGCCGTCTCGACGAGCATGAGATGCCCCCCAATTTTCTGGCTAACATTAGACCTCATGTTCCGGACGGTTTGGGTCGGACGGAGTGGCGGAAGGCCACGCGCCTATTTGCAAAGGCTGAGCTTGCGGCTTTGGAGTTGAGTGCCCTTCGGGATGACGGCGAGAACGACCCTCCACCACCACAATTCCTTAATACCACCGAGAGCGAGCCTGCGTCACGCGAGACAATTCGGGATGTGTTCGAGGCATATCGAACGTAAGCGGGGCTGCGAGGCCCATCAGATTGTTTGTGCGTAGACCTATGAGCGCCGTTAGAAGAGTCATCTTCTGCAAGGGTGCTCACAATGGACGACCATTCGGACGATGAGCTCCAACGAATTGGAAAGGCGCGCGACGCGGAGGCTCGATGGGCTCCCATTATTGACAGTCTCGTGAACCACGTCGGGCACAACGTGGCAGTCCAGATTACTCGCCGCGATGTGGTTAAATGGACAGATCATCTGCTCGAGACGTTGAGTCCGAAGACAGTTCGGGACAGCTATCTCGCCACGGCTCGCGCCGCATTTTCCTGGGCAGTCGATAAAATTGATTTGAAGCTGAATCCGTTCGCAGGCATTCGGGTGCGACTGACCAAAAAGCTCAGGACGCGGGAGAAGGGATTTCGCCTGGATGAAGCGCAAGCCATCCTAAAGGCGTCGCGAGCCTACAAGGGTTCCGTGAAAGAACATCCAAAGATGACGGCGGCGAAACAATGGTGCCGCTCTTGGCGGCCTATTCCGGGCGCGCGTCGGGGAGATATGCCAGTTGCGCGCAGAGGACGTCCAACACGACGGTGGCATCCCGTACGTCCGGATAACTCCAGACGCAGGCACCGTGAAGTCGGGACTCTATCGGGATGTTCCAATTCACGACCAACTCGTAGAACAGGGCTTCATAGAGTTTGTGAAGAAGAACGGGTCTGGCCCGCTGTTCTTTCGTGCTGGTCCGAGACGCGGGAAGACATCTCCAGCAGAAATCGTCGCAGCCCGTCCGGGAAATGGGTGCGGAGTCTCGGTGTTATCCCGCCACAGGTTCAGCCCAGCCACGCTTGGCGCCACCGATTGAAGACAGTTGGTCGGGAGCTTGGAGCGGATCCGCGTGTTCTGGATGCCATTCAAGGTCACGCCTCCCCAACGGCTGGCGACGACTATGGCGACGTCACATTGGCGGCAAAGCTCCTCCTCATCAAAAGGTTGCCTCAATACGACGTGGATCAATGCATAAGATGACTGCCAACCTGTCTTCAAACATCCAAGATGCTACTGCTCGAAATCGGCCGAGATTGCACTCAGCGCCGTATCTGGCGGGAATTCGTACCAGTAAGGGATGTGGGCGGTCCTGGCATAGGTTGCTTCACGTCCCAGGCTTTTTGCGGTCATCTGCAGCCTCTCGTTCCGACTTACATTGAGGCCATACGGACTGCTCCATATTGTGCAGATGATCGGCTCGCCTTCGCCAATTGTGAAGATAAACTGTGAAGCAACCTCTCCGTTGCCGATATAGATCAGCCGCGACAGGTTCGGAGCGTTAAACTCTGTCCTGATACGCTCCAGCTCCGAACTTCCTTCCGGAAGCAGATCATGTTCCAGTGCCGTCAACGCATCGAGCTTCTGAGGGACGGCTGCGCTATTGTCCGCATCGTTGTTGTCTTCGTCACTTGTTTCTACCGGCTGCTCCGTTGAAGTTGGGTCCCGTTTAGCGACAAAATCTCCCACCAGAATGTTTTGCTTGAGTTCAAGATAGTTTCTGCAGGCCTGAAGCAATCCCGCGCGTCGTGGCCAGGGTATGCGGAACTTCTCCAGCTTAACTTCCCACTTAACTGCGTCGGCAATCGTATCGATCGACAAGTACTCGGTCGGTTCTTTTAGTAGGATTTGTACGGCCAGATCGGCTTTCAGCCGCGGTCCGAGGACTTGCAGCATTGTTCGAACAGCGATTCTTCCTTCTGCAAACGTACCCAATCGCCGTCGCGGATGCGGGGAGTGGAAAAATACGTACCCCCCGGGCTCCAGAGTTCGAGAGACTGCAGGATCAGAAAACGCCTGATGAATCTCTCCGGCTAGAAATATAAATGCGCAAGCGGATGCGCAGGATCTGCCTTTCCTGACCAGCGTTGAAATGCCCTCGTCCCGAACAATTTGAGCGATCTTGAGTGCGGCGCCCAAATCCCCACCCTCGTTGCTGCTCAAGTCAAGGCGAATATCGAGATCTGGCATAGTTGAATACCGATCGTCGAAATCCGGATCTCGCTTCTTGACCACCATCTCCCGGGCGACAAGCAACTGCTTCTCGAATTCAACTCCATCCCCCGCTTCAATTTCACCTGTGAGCGACATGTTAATCGCTCCCAAGCGATCCAGCGGAGTATCCGGAAAATCAGCGGCTATGCTGGCGGCTGCAGCGGAGGAAACCCAAGCAGCGACGGTTGCGAGCGAGAGTAGAACAGAAACTCTGCACATTTCCCTTCATCCTTCAGGGGACGAATTTCCAGTATTCAGTTGGCGGATCTTCCGGGACGGGCCTTATTTGTCGGAGCCGCCTGTTTGGTGGACGCACTCCATCAAGCAAGAGACCAATGTCGTCGATCAGAGATCGATTGGAGGCAAAAGTATCGTGGTTCAAACCGAGTAGTTCATCCCCCATGCTCGTGACGTCAATAGTGTCGATGCCCGGCAGTACGAGTGGCTTCCCATCGACGTATCCCGCCCGAGGCGTGCCCCTTGCCACTCTCATGGACTCACGAAGTACCCTGTCGGCTGAAGACGCATACAACGTCATGCCCGAGACAAACCCCTGAACGCCCGGAACGAACTGCTTGAATTGTCGCTGATCCACGTCCGGCGCGGCCAGAATCCATTCGCCGAACTTTCCGTTGTCAGTCTGGATGCGTCTGAGTGCATTCAGGACGAGGAAGTTGCCCATGCTATGGGAGAGGATATGAACTTTCTTGATTCCTAGCTGGTCACGGAGAAGCCGCAAGAATTCAAGAAAATTGTCGCCGTCGGTGAGCGCGTTATCCCGATCGTAATCATACGATCTGGCCAAACTTATCGGATCGACAGCATTTCCCCATGAAGGCCAGGAATATACGACCGGCAATCCCTTGTACTGCAGATCCCAGAACACTTGCGCAGCCCGATATACAGCATCATCGAACGTGTTATTGAACCCGTGAACGAAGACAAGAGCCTCCGTCTTTTTCGCTGCTCGCACTATGTCAGACCAGACAGGTTTAGGCGAGACTCCAAGCTTTAAGATCACGAAATGCTTGCCGGGATCCAGCTTCTCTTGATAGGGCAGCAGTCCCGGGCCCGGCACGAGTCGGGGAAGCCGAATGCTCCCAACCTTGCGGTCATTGGGAACGCTAACCCTGACAGCTCCGAAGGCGGTCTTGGTTGCCGGCTTCTCGTTAAATGAACTCTGATCCCACTGTCGCGTCGTTGCGAACAGAAAGTCGACGGTGCGTGCCCTGGCGGCGGCCTGCTCCCCCAACTGTGCTGCTGCGTTGACCATTATGGGGTCGTCCACGTCGTTGCCGAATACTGGCGTCGGCCTGTTCTTTTCGAATACCCGGAAATCGAGCCGGAAGGCCAAGGCGTCTATGACGCCGAGCTCCGGATTATAGCCGATGACAATATTGCTCTGGCCACCGGCTGCAACAACTGCCCTTGCCCTTGGATCACCGCGAAGGGAGTCATGCGAAAACTGCAGTTCGAAAAAGAAGCGCGGCTCCGCAAACGCTTTTGCAAGTATCGTTCTGCTCCTGGGCAGTGAAAGACCCTGGAGCTGATCGGCAAGCTTGGACTGGTTGGCCGCAAGGATTTCGTATAGCGCGGGAGCAAAATACGACCTTATGGCCGGCAGATTCTCAGACTGGAGCGCGAGAAAGATGTCCGCCGCCACCTGAATCGGACTTGCTTCGCCAAGGTCACCGCCTGAAGCCGTTCGGGTGCCCTGAGACCATCCGGTGGAGGGAAGAAGATACACTAAACAAGTCAGGGCAAAGAAAATTCGATTGCGCATCACAAAATCCTGAAATGCAGGCCAGATACGGTTCTTAAACTGCACTGTAGCTTCAGGGTGTAGGGATTGCATAGTGGCTTGTACGCAATCACCATAGAATCCCGACGCTTAACGGACAGAGCTAATGGGTGTCCGTTGTTAACCGGTCTCGGGAGTCCGCGGTCGGCTCGGTCGTTTCCCTGCACGCGCCGGAGGTCGAATGCATCAGCAAAGGCAAGGCCCACCGGCCCTACGAGTTCGGCGTCAAAGTCTCCGTTGCCACCACGATCAGCCGCGCCCAAGGTGGCCAGTTCGTCACCCATGTGAAGGCGCTGCCCGGCAATCCCTATGACGGTCACACGCTGGCCACCGTGATCCCGGACATGGAGGCGCTGGTCGGCAACACCATCGCACGCATCCTCGCCGACAAGGTGATACCGCGGCCACAACGCGCCGCCCGATCACAAGCTCAAGGTCTTCATCTCCGGCCAGAAGCGAGGGCTAATGCCCAAGATCGAGCGCGAACTGCGCCGCAGGGCGTCGAACCCGTCATCGGCCATCTCGAGGCTGAGCAGCGCATGGGCCGCAATTATCTCTGGTTCCGCCACGGCGACGCCGCCAACGCCGTCCCTGCCGCCGCCGGCTACAACTTCCGCCGCCTCATCCGCTGGCTCAGCTCCTGTTGCTGCGCCAAATCCTCTCTGCCCTCACTGCCGCGGTTCAGACCGTTCCGGCCTGAAACCAGAGTTCTTCACGGAAGACTCGCTACCGCAGTCGCCGCGAGAAGACTGGCACCATCCGCTACGGCACTAATGGGCCAGAGGAGCTAACGCGGGTTCCCTCGATGGATGCGTGCGGCTGTCTAATGACTCCGAACGTCTCTTTGGCCGAGTCAGCTCGGCGATCGAATAATGTGCGAGTCCTGCAGCTTCCGCTTCCGTTGTGTCGACCACGTGTCTGCAATCTGCTTTCTCATCGCAAGATCGACGCACAGGTCCTTAACATCGGCGACCCGGAGCACGTGCTTCTCAAGCAAAACAGACCAAAGTTCTTTAAAATTACCAACGTAGCCGCCAAGGATTTTCTGCTCTAACCAAGCGATCGCCTTTTCCCTCTCATCGGCGACCTGAGTCTCAAGGATACGACTGCCGAGCATCACATCGGGACCGAGCAGAACGCCCTGACCAGTGCGTCTCTCTGTCCTGTCTTTCTTCGCAATGGCGCGTACGATTTCATGGCTCTTCAGTGCTGAGTATTCAACTCCTCGGTAAGCCTCCAAACCATGCCCACTTCGAGTGCCGTAGACGATACAGAAGTGCGTACGGTCTTCTTTCTCTATTGGCGCGGAGAGCACATACTTGAAGTTTCCCGTTCGCCGAAACTGATCGAGGAAGGCAGCTTCGACTGCTTCGTGACGTCGGAGGTGTGGGTCAAGCCTGCCGCTCCAATTCAACCAAGGATATCATCGAACGTTGCAGCAATCTTGGGATCGTCGCAACCCGTGAAACGGTTGATGAAGTCGAACATGTGGTTAATCAGAACTTCTGCGAGAAAGTGCCTTCAGAATGGATCCGATCTTCCGAACTTCATAGCCGGTCCAACCCGTTGGACCGATGAACGTGAGCGCGAAGCATCCGTCCATGAAGTCGAACACCTGAGGAACGGCGTAACTCAAGCTTTCCTTGATACGTTCCAACCTCAAATCCGACGGAGGAATTGTTAACGCTAGAAACTGCCCCCTTGAGCTGGCGATACGTCTCAGGCTTCTCCTCCGCAAAGAAGCACTAGTTTGGGCGAGGCCTCCCAGCCGCAATAAGATCTTCATGGGCCTTTTTCAGGATGCGGATCGCGATCATGAAGGAAGTGTCGGAGAAGTCCGTCGTCCTGGATTCCCGCGACCCGAGAAGACATCGACGTAAGCGAGGGGCAGATTACCCTTCCGGCCATGTCTATGTCACCTTTTGCCTGAGCAGTGTCCCGGATTGGGCCGCTGGCTCAAACATGCCGTGTGAGGGTGCTGCCTTGGTAATCGATCCCAGGTGAGAGGCTTTCGCGAAGAATTTCTGCACGAAGGATCGAAAGAAAGCGGAATATTGATTCGTACAGGCTGAACTTGGCCGATTTTCTTCATCTGGGCAGAGTTAGGTTAAACGTCTGGCGATACTGGAAGACGGCAGATGGAGGATTCAGCTCGAATGCGAACACCCAGCAATGGCCTTCTGTCGGACGCCGAGCGAAGCGCGGTAATCGAGCTGCGCCACGCCATGCATCGGGAGCCTGAGCTCTCCAACGCGGAATGGAGGACCCAAGAGCGCATTCGCAGCACGCTGCAACGCTTCGGCATCAGTAACATCAAGGTGTTCCACAACACCGGCCTCTATGTTGATATCGAAGGCACCGCGTCCGGCCCGAGGCGGTCTGTTGCTGTACGAGGCGACATCGATGCGCTACCGATTCAGGAGGCGCGCGATGATCTACCCTATCGCTCGCAGGTCGACGGTGTGATGCATGCCTGCGGTCACGACCTCCACGGCTCAATTGCACTCGGCACCGCGCTCGCCTTCCACCGTATTCGCCATAATTTTTCTGGCAGAGTGCGTGTGTTCTTCCAGCCGGCCGAGGAAGCTGAACCGCTCGGCGGCCGCACGGTGGAGAAAGAGAAGCTGCTGGAGGGCTTTGATCGGGCCATCGGCTTTCACGTGAGTCCTGAGATGCCCGCCGGCGCGTTCGACGCCCGCGAAGGCGCGATAAGCAAGTCCGCCGACCAGTTCAAGCTTACGATTACCGGCAAGATGGCACATGGCGCGGCACCACATCAGGGCGTCGATGCGATTGCTATCGCTGCAGCCTTCGTCAACGAAGTGCAGAAGGTCGTCTCGCGGGAAATGCCGGTCGATGACGCCGCAATCGTCACAGTCGGCACCATACATGGCGGCAACGCGACCAATATCATCTGCCCTTCGGTCGAGATGGAAGGGACAATCCGGACGCGCAGCCCGGAACGTCGGGCGCTGCTGTCCCAGCGCGTGCGCGAAGTGGCAGGGGGGGTCGCAGCAATGCACCGCGGCCGCGCCGAATGCGTCATCCGTACTGGCGAGCCCGCCGTCGTCAACGATGCCGAAATGGTGAGACAATTCCAGCAAGTTGTCCATGACGCATTCGGTCGCGAAGCCTTTACCAACACGAAACGGGCGGGAGGCAGCGACGACTTCGGCTTCTACTCGGCATGCGTCCCGTCGATCTATTTTTGGTTCGGTGCCCGTTCGCCCGGCAATGAGTCGTATGTACACACGCCAACGTTCGGAGCCTCCGATGACCTCCTCATCCCAACGACGGAGCTCACCGTCAAATACATCCTTGGTCTTTTGAATTCATGAAACCACACCTACAGCTGATACAGCGGCGCCTCGCACCTGACGGCCGCCGGATAATAGTGCTGCATGAACACACACACTCACCAATGGACCCCCGCCTTGTTCATTAACGAGATCGTCCGGCTCGAGGCTGCAGCGGAGCGCGGCCGCAGTTGTGTGACGCCCATCTGTTTCTACTTATGGCCGGCGATCTAAATCAGAACATGCAATGCTCAAAGTCGCCGTTGTGTAAACAGAGGTTTTTGGACCGATAGATGGAGACCCTGCCGTGGCTAGGCCGCCCATGAGACTTGGCAGCGAGGTGAAGTAGGCTTGGCCCGGCGTGCTGCCATCAACGCTCGAATGCGGACGCCTGCTGTTTTAGAAGTCGAGATATCGAGCTGCGCGCCTTGCTGCCCTTCTCATAGGCCCGCGGGTACACCCTGCTATTTGGTGCCGCGCTAGAGCCGCTCGACAAACACGCTGTCCCGCCATGCCCCTTTGCTATCCATGCTAGTTGCGATGCCGTTGTCGGTGAGCCCGTCGGTAAACGCCTGTCCGGTGAACCGCAGGCCCTGATCGGGTTGATGGCTCTGGCTTGCCCTGACGAGCCAACGCCCTCCAGCGTCTCTACGCAGAGGCCGGCTGCAAGGCTGGTCGATAGCCGCTAAGACAAAACGAGACGGGTAGCGCAATTTAGCACCACGGCGAGACAGACGAAGCCACTTGGATCGGGATGTAGTTGATGCCCATCGGCGAGACCTTGTTCCGCCGAATGATCCCCATACTAGAGCGCGTCTCTACCCAATCGCGCGCGGCGGAAACACGCAAAGAGTCTCCGGAGTCGCGCTGCCCAATCCTGGCGCGCATCCGTCTACGTTGAGGAGGTGCGCCAAATCGGTTTGAAGTTTCATTGCGGAAAGAGACCTGGTCCGCTTTCCGATGATACCTCGCTAACGCCTCGCTATGAGCGCCATGCGGTGAGAAATGCGGTCGCGCTCGGTCGCGAGCTATCCCGTTTTGAAAGGAATGCTCGATAATGCGGGAGAGGCAATGTAATTCCTTCGCCTCTTCGCAAAACAAGCGCCGGAGATCCTGCGCTAATTCGAAATAGCTGACGATGATGACGCCCGTACCGCAGAGGACATCTAGCAGTATGAGGCTCTCGTTGCCTGGTTGTTCAGGCGTTTTTCTGCCTCAGAGCGTCAAGACCGCGACCGCATAACAAGGCCCATCCGAGGGCCTACTCCTCTCGGCCAACCGGAGAGGAACTGAGATCGAGACCTCTTCGCATCGAGGCTCAGAGGGTTTTTCATTGAGCTAGCATTTCCGGTTCGCCAGCTGCCACCAAGCAGTAACCTTTCCGGCGCTATTCCCACCGCTGAGACTTGTCTGATTTCTGACAGCGGTGCGTCGGCTGTCGCGGTCAAAACATCGGCGGCCATTTGTGGAGGTGTAACTCTTTCCAAGTTAACCAGCGACTCAGATGGGCTTGATCTCCTCTGGCACGGACGTTGCTATGAGGAGGGGGCAAGACTGCGTAGGGGAGCCCGGTCAATTCAAAGGCGAAAGACGAGCGATGTTACCCCTTGCTGTAGCTGCAAAGCTACATGGTTGCATCAGCGCGGCACGGGACGATCCTCGGCCGGAATTTGCGAGGGGGAGTTCCCGGCCGAACGCGTGGTGCAAGAGATCTCCGATCATGGCGCGGTCGCAGCTTTCGAGCCAGGATCGGTTGAAGCCTTGGACACAGAAAACGCAACGGAGCCAACATGAATCTAAGATTCTCAAAAGTCGAGCGCAAGGGGCCTCTCACCGTCGTCACGATGTCGCGGCCCGAGGTGTACAACGCCTTGCATATTGATGCAGATATCGAGCTCAATAATGTGTTCGATGATTTCTCCAACGATCCCGAGCAATGGGTCGCGATCATTACCGGCGCTGGCGAGAGGGCGTTTTGCGCCGGCAACGACCTGAAATGGCAAGCCACGGGGGGAAAACGCGGCTGGGACGACAAGGGCGGCTTTGCCGGGCTCACATCTCGGTTCGACTGCGACAAACCGTTCATTGCCGCCGTCAATGGCGTCGCCATGGGCGGTGGGTTCGAGATGGCGCTCGCCTGCGATCTCATCATCGCCTCTGAGAATGCGACTTTTGCTTTGCCCGAGCCGCGCGTCGGACTGGCGGCGCTGAGTGGCGGCTTGCTCCGCCTGCCGCAGCAGATCGGTGTCAAGCGAGCCATGGGCATGATCCTAACCGGCCGGCACGTCTCCGCGCGAGAGGGATTTCAGCTCGGTTTTGTGAATGAGGTGGTCCCGCGCGGCGAAGCACTGGCTGCTGCCGAGCGCTGGGCCGAAACGATCTGCAAGAACTCGCCAATGTCGATCCGTGCGTCTAAGCAGACGACCCAGCGCGGGCTTGGCGTCTCGCTGGAACAAGCGATGACTGAGCAGCGTGACTATCTGGCGGTGAAGGCGATGATGGAGTCGCAGGATTACATAGAGGGACCTAAGGCCTTTGCGCAAAAACGGCCGCCAAAGTGGTTAGGGCGCTAACCACGAGCACCGTCATCTGGAATGGCCGAAAGGCGGGCTCCTCCCCCTATAAAGCTCCCGATAGGCCTGTCGATTCGGTCGTCAGAGACCCGCAGAGTCGTACACGACAGCTCCGGCCATACTACGATCGGTGCCGATAAGCGGGAGCATCGGGCGTTCGAACGCAATCCCGGCAATCTTTGAATGTTTGGCATACAGCGACGCAGGCCACGACATCCGTCTCGAGCGCCTCGACGTCGATCGATTACCTTGGACACTTCAGCTCCTATTGCCAGTACTTGCCGCAGTGGCAAGCCATCTGTCCTTCGGAAGCGGCGCGACGGAAATGTCATGTCTGGTGGGGCGCTCCTCAAAATTGACGATGTGCGAGAGCGCCTTCGAGTATCTCCACGCAACGATCGCCTGCCTGATGCTCAATCTCGTAGTGTCGCTACTGCCGTAGAGCCTCTCGTCGCGCGCTTCTTTAAGCTCGCGAGATGGCGCGAGCCGGTTCTCTCGCGACCGCTGGCCCAATGGCAGCTTCTGTCGCATTCGCCCGGAGGGGATTGGACGATCTGAGCGCCATGATCACCGCGGTCGATATGAAGATCGACGCAAGGCCCGAACTGACGTACGTCAACCCAATCTGCTGCTGCTTACCATCGGCAACACGATCTATGATATCGCATTAGGCGTCCGCGCCTCCAAGCCATGTTTCTGATGCTGACTGTTGGTTTTGCGACATGCTGTCAGATCCATGACGGGCCGCTAGGGCAAATAGCCTTTAGAAATAGAAAGCGCGCACTTGGCACAAGCTTTGAAGGGGATATGTCGTCATCAGCACGCCATGCCATGAAGAGGCGGGAATGGCCTATAAGATTGTGAATTCGGCTGCCTCAATGTCTATCTGTCTCGAGTTTGCCAACGTAATCGACGAGGCGGGGAGTCCGTTAAGCCGGCCGGCTGGGCGTGACACCGAATCCGCGAGCATCACGAACTCGGGCGAGGAAGAGGAATCCTCGTAAAAGGGACGTTTGTCCGCCGAGGCAGACAAGGCTGCGTGATTTCCATGGACGAGATAGTTGAGACAAAACCGGCACGGCCTTCGCGGTACGGACTGACGAGGTGGGTGGTTGGCCGTGAGCTCGCTGTGGAGCTTAGCGAAACAACGAAGCTTGCGTTGCCGATGGTGCTGACCCAAGTTGGCCAGATTGCGATGATCACGACCGATCTTGCCTTCATCGGGCGAATCGGCACTGAGGCGCTCGCCGCGGCCGCGCTGGCCGGCAGGGTCTATCTCGTTTGCGTCACCTTCGGCTTCGGCGTACTGGCGGCAATCGCGCCGGTGGCGGCGCAGGCATTTGCAGCGGACAATCTAGCCGTGTTACGGCGATCGCTGCGCATGGGACTATGTGCAGCGCTGCTGCTATCGCTCCCTATGATGGCCTTTGCATTTCACGGAGAGCACATACTGCTCGCTCTTGGCCAGGGACCGGACGTGTCCCGGCTTGCCCAGCAGTATCTGCGTGGACTGGCATGGGGCGTCGCGCCAGCGCTGTGCTTTCAAGCCATCCGCAATTTCATGGCCGCGGTCAACCGACCGGAGCCGGTCTTTTGGATCATGCTCACGGCCACCCCCATGAACGGTCTTCTGGTCTATGTACTGATCTATGGCAAACTCGGTCTGCCCCGGTTGGACCTGTTCGGAGCGGCTCTAGCGACCACCCTGGTGAACTGTGGCACGTTTTCGGCCGGTCTCTGGGTCGCCACGATGCGCCGCCCCTTCCGCGACTACCACGTGCTTGTAGATCTCTGGCGTTTCGATTGGCCCTTAATGCGGCAGCTAATCGTGATCGGGGCACCAATCTCTGTAGCCTCCCTGATCGGATACGGCTTCTTCACGGCCGCAGCGCTCCTGGCGGGCCTGATCAGCCCCAGCGCACTCGCCGCTCATCAGATCGCGTTCCAAGTCGCCGCAATCCTGTTCATGCTCTCTTTCGGCATCAGCATGGCGGCAGCCGTGCGTGTTGGTCATGCGGTCGGCCGCAACGATGGTCCTGGCGTCAAGCGGGCGGGTCTGGCGGCGTCGCTACTCGGAATCGTGATCACTGCAATTCTGACCCTTACGGTGATCGCCGCACGTTTTGAGATAGCCGTGTTGTTTCTGGATCAATCCGCTGACGATGCCGACGCGACGATCGGGCTGGCTGCAAAGCTCCTTTTAGTCGGCGCGAGCTTCTTTATCAGTGATTCGGTTGCGAACATTACGGCGGGCAGCCTTCGCGGACTAAAAGACACGCGGGTGCTGTTTGTGTTCGCCGGAATCGCTTACTGGCTAATCGGCTTCTCCCTAAGTTACGCACTCAGTTTAAAGATGGGACTTGGCGCCATTGGTATCTGGATTGGCTTATCAATTGGGACCACCGTCTATGCGGGGCTCCTCGTCCTGCGTTTTCTGCTACTGGCAAATAGGTTTACTCTTCAGAGGTAAGGGTCAAATTTTGTCGCACCTTCTCGCGGCGCAATAGACGACTTTCACGATTCTTTGAGGGATCGGTTTGTGTCTAGGCTTGACCATACCGGTGTCGTCGAGAAATGCCGGAAACGAACGCGCCTAGAACCGGCATCTCCTCGACAGTCCGGGTTTTGTCAGTAAGCACGAAGCCGATACCCTGGCTTCAGAGTTAGAATGAATGTGCGAAGAAGCCTCCGGCTTGGAATGGAGGTTTGGATGGGATTGGACAGCAAAAAGGACGTCCATTTGGGCGGCTCACCAGTAGGGCCGGTGAGCCGGCTGGAGGTCCTCGAAGGACCGTCGGGGCGCCGTGTGCGTTCGGAGGCTGAGAGAGCCCGGATCGCCGCGGAGAGTCTGCTACCTGGTGCCAGGTGTCCGAGGTGGCGCGCAAGCACGGAGCGACGCGCTGGCAGATTTACGATTGGCGACGCCGCTTTCGACAGCGAGGCATGTTGGCGCCGTGCGAGGCATCGCAGTCGACATTCGCACCGCTGGTCGTGGAAAGCGCGTTGGAGGAGCGTCAGGTTCCGACGATCAAGCTTGAGATCGCGATCGGCGATGTCGTGCTGCGGACGGACACAGCCATAGATGGCGAGCAGCTGTCCCGGGTGATCCGCGCAGTGCGAGCGTCACGATGATCGCGGCCGGTGCCGATCTGAAGATTTACATCGCGACGCGGCCCATCGACTTCCGCTGTGGCCACGATGGGCTTGCGG
>NZ_JBEPOS010000048.1:0-12524 GCF_040546885.1 Bradyrhizobium sp. S3.2.6
TCCCAATCCCTGCAATCTCAATACCTCCGCATCCGAAAAAACGACTCCCGCTCAGTCGCTTAGAAACTTGCTCACGGACGACCAAGCAGTAACCAGACACCCAGCAAAGACGGGCCGCAGGGCGTCGCATCGCTAGTTGTGAGCTAGGTCTTCCTTGTGACCCGCGTGTCGCAATCGCCCTGAATGATTCTGCTGGTCGCGAGCGCTTCGAAGGCGCTTACATAGCCCCGATCGTGCATCTTCGACTAACATCCCCCTTCATGTCTGCTCCCGCGGCTGCACTTTGGGAGCTCCAGCCGACGATTCCTGCGAAATCGAACAAAACCCGCTGCAACAAACCTACTCGCCCCTGTAGGTGGCCAAGGTTTGGACCAACTGCGGCAAATAATACTTCTTCATAGCGTCCGGCACTTTCGGATCGGCTAGTCGTGTCATTTCCCGCTCTATCAGCTCGATCGCGCGTTGCTTGTCACCCTTCTCGTAGGAATACTGAGCGAGCGCCCCATGAGAATAGAAGTTGACGCCACCGCTGGCTTGCCCAGGATTGAGGATATGTTCCGACACATCCTTGCCGATCGCAAAGCGTTCCGCACGCGGAAGGTGGGCCTTATCGTTCTCCCGATCAAACAGTTGTTCCATGACGAAAATCAGCCCACGCTCAGCCTCTGACTGTTTCTTAATCGCGTCTCGAACCATTTGGTGTAAAACCTGGAAACCGGTCGCCGTGTCGCGCATTTTGTGAAGCAACAGATCCGCATGAATCTGCCGGAAGATGAGAGTGTCCGGCATGGCGGCAATGCCCTTCTCGACCGCTGAGAGCGCTGCCGGCCAATCCTTTGCTTCCATTGCCGGTTTAATCGTCTCGAGGATCGGGAGTGCGCGCGCTAGGCGTTGGTCTGCCGCGATCCGTTCCGCATCAGTGGCTTTAGCCTCATCGCTGCCGCGCCAAGTGTCGTTGAAAATTTTCGGCAAGACGGCGTCGATGTCGATCGGATGACCGATAAAGGCAATGTGGCCGTCGCGGTCGACGATGAACAATGTCGGAACCCCGAGAGAAGAGCTGGCATCCATCCAAAGCTTGTTCATTTCGCCCGTACTGTCGAACCCGATTCGATAGTTCAGATTTGAGAATTTTTCAGTCAACCAGGCGTCCAACTTGGTGCGAGCCTGATCCGGCGTTGGTGCTTCTTCACTAGCTGCGATTCCGACGACCTCAAGCCCTTCGTCTTTGTATTCTGATTGCAGCTCTATCAGATGAGGGATCGCCCGCACACATGGGCCGCACGAAGTTGACCAAAATTCGACGATGTACACTTTCCCTGGCTGGAAGTTCGTGAGGGGCGCGCCACGCAGCCAGTTCTCGACTTTGAGCGAAGGAGCGGGGGACGCCAAGCATAGCTGCTGCATGAAATTCTCTTCAAAGTTACTCATTGCGCGACCTTGTCGGTTCACCTTTAGCAATCACCGTGCCAGGCTGTCCGTGCGCACTAAGCACATGACAACGCTTTGAAAAACATCCACACGCCCAGTAAGGTCCCATGTATGTAACCGGACAAGCCGCGTCGGCGTCGGATTTCGGGCACGCATCGCGACCTTCGTGCCGCCAGAAGATCGTCTTGCGATGTGCATCAGCGAGCCGCGCTGCACCAGTAGGAGGCGCGTGAGAATACGGATGGTGCCCGCTGACCGACAAATTCCAAGGGTCCGGCCGTGGACAACAGCGGTCAGCATCGGATACGGCACTATCTTTCCGTACCGAACCAGCAAAGCTGCCTGTCGGCGCGGCCCAGATGACCGCGGACCGATCTCGAGATCGGAATCGCAAGCACGAAAACTGGTGCGAGCATTGTTGAACATAGGGAAACCAACTCAATCTCGCCAGAGCGAGGCGGAGAATATTGAATTCGAACCCGCGGCACATTGGCTTGCATGCCCCGTAGATGGGCACCGTGGACGCGGTCTGTCTGGTTAACATTCGCCCCACATCCTCGAGAACGCGTTGGCCAGGCTGACTGAAGATTCTGTCCGACGAATATGTCGAACCTTCTTAGTTCCCTCGTCAACGCCTTCAGTCTCCGCGCGAACAAGCCAACGGCTTCGCGGCGCTAGCAATACAACCACTGACCCTAGATGAGCCTCATGACTCGGTTGCCGCTCGCGATCGCGTGAATCGCCTAAGGAGGTGAGGCCTGGTAGATGCGTGCAGCTGCGCGCCTGCTCAATGTGCCGCTCGCAGATCAGGTCGATCACTCGCGAGATGCACCTGACTGACGCGCCTCGCCGATGAGTTGCACCGGGCTTTCGTCGAAGCACACGAACGGCCGCTTGGCATCGGGCGCTTCGGCATAGAGCTCGAGCACGTCTTCCATGCGGGCGATGTATTCGCCATCGACCTTCGGAATGCACCACATGTCCTTGCGCCAGGGCTTGAGGTCATTTTCGGCCAGGCGCCGCCGAACGTCTCGTGCGTCAGGCTCCTGTGCTCGGTGAGCTTGACCATCGCGCCTGCCAGCAGCTCAAGCGTCCAGCGGGCGCGGCCCTGGGGTGGGCTGGTACAGGCTGTCGCCACCAGCAAGGCTTCTTCCTTGCTCGTAAGTTTGCGCTCCGCTCCGGGATGCGGCTCTTCGCTCGGCGCCCGCTCCAGATTACCTTCCACGAAGCGTCGTTGGTCCGGTACACGGTCGAGCCGCCCACCCCGACGCTCCTTGCGATCTCCTCGTCGCTGGCGCCGGCATCGGCGGCTAGCAAACTCTGCGCTCGCTTGAGCATGCGCGAGACATGCTTGCCCCCGTCGAGCAGTGCCCTGAGTTCCGTGCGCTCGATTTGGCCGAGGTCGACCCGATAGCGTACATTCATGGCGTGCCTCCGTGTTCGAGGCACGCACAAACAACTGAATCGGATGGCCGGCGTGAGTCCTTCGGCAGAACCCTTCACGCCCAAGCAGGGGCAGTACCTCGCCTTATCAACCGCTATACGCGGCTGCACCGCAGACCCCCGGCCGAAACCGACATGCAGGAATATTTCCGCGTCAGCCCACCCTCAGTTCACCAGATGCTGTTGACGCTGGAAGGAGTCGGCGTCATCACAAGGCAGCCAAGGACTCCTCGCAGCATCGAGGTTCTCGTTGATCCGAAACTCCTGCCCGAGCTAATCTGACCGCCGGTCGCAACCGGTCAAACTCACTGCGCAGAACCACTAGTACTGGCGGATGGCCTCGAGGGGCGGCGGAATATCGGCGTAGGCGCGCCGCGTCTCGCGGCCGCTTTGTGGTGCTCCGAGCAGCGACTGTCCCTGATCGTCGGCACGGTGCAGCAGAATAGGCAGAAGCAGGCCGTGATTTACGTTGCTGGCGTCCAGCAATGGCGCCCACGCCGATAGTTTGAATCGCATCGCGGCATAAACCTCCTGACACCAAGGTCGCGAATCGACGTCGCGATTGCCTTTGCGGCGGTGCATCGGCTCGAACAGGCGATGCGTGGTCGAAAGGATTTGGCTGATCTGGTTATGGCGCAGCGCAACGGCGGAGATCGCGGCAAACTCCGGGGTGCCGCCGTGGTTGAAAGCATCGGCATCAATGGAGCAGCGGCCAGATCCAGTCGAGCGGGCTCATGACATCGGTCCGGCCACGATCGCGGCGACGTGACCGTCGAGCATGGGAAGACTTGTGGCCGCAGGATGCTGATCGACGCGAGCCCGGAGCCATCGTTTGAGCACCGCAATCGGCATCGCGGCGGCGGTCATCGACGATGCTTTATGGCGACATGGGCTCACGCAGCGGCCTGCGCAGCGCGCTGGCGGGCCGCCTTCCAGTTCCAGGCGAGCAACTCGTGCAGCTGATGGCTCTTGGTTCCCCCAGAGGCGACGCGCTCCAGCACGTCAGTCAGGCAGACCTGCGGGTCGAGCTCATGGAGCTTTGCTGTGTTCACGATCGACTCCAGGGTCGCCCAGCTCTCCGCGCCACCTTCGCCGCAAAGGGCGTGCCTCCCCGAGAGAATGAGGATAAGCGCCTGCGTGCCATAGCTGCGAGTGCTTGCGCTGCGAGTGCTTGCGCTGCGAGTGCTTGCGTCCTGAATTTATTACCACAAAAACACGCGTTCGTACACCTCCCAAGCCTAATAGGAAAGCTTCGCTCGCTTTGCCATTATTCTTCATCGACAGGGGCCGAACCAAGGTCGACCCAACTTCGCCGTAACATGATTTTAGATTTCAGAGCTCTCGCGAACCCGAGCCATGGACATGCGTCACACATTGTTAGTGCACCGCCCAAGCTCGCTGTGTTTCGACCGAGCTTTCCAGCGAACTCTAGAGCGCACTCAGCTGAGCAAGCAAACTTGCAGGCCAATCTCCGCGAGGCAACCATGATAGCACTATCGGCAGAGAACGCTTGCGAGAGTGCTGATATCCCGCTGAGCCGCCTTGATGTAAGCGCGCCCAAGCGCTTTAAGGATGATACCGTTTGGCCTTGTTTCGCGCGCCTGCGAAGGGAAGATCCCGTCCATTATTGCGAAGACAGCCCATACGGACCATATTGGTCGATAACAAAATACCGCGACATCATAGCCGTGGACTCAAATCACACAATATTCTCATCAGAGCGAAGCGTCACAATTGTCGACCCGCCGGAGGAGTATTGGACCCCCAGTTTCATCAAAATGAGTCCTCCTGTCCATGCTCAGCAGCGTAAGACTATCAGTCCGATAGCGGCATCGGAGAATCTGGCGAATCTTGAAGGCTTGATTCGCTCGCGGGTTCAGAAGATCTTGGACGGTTTGCCGCGCAATGATACCTTCAACTGGGTCGACAGGGTCTCGATCGAGTTGACGACCCAAATGCTGGCCACGCTGTTCGATTTTCCATTTCAAGATCGACGGTTGCTGACCTACTGGTCGGACGTAGCTGCCTTGACGCCACAAATGGGCGACCAGATCGACAGCTGGGAAAAGCGAAAGGTGGTGCTGTCGGAGTGCCTGGACTATTTCACACGGCTTTGGAGCGAACGGGTCAATTGCGAACCGCGCGGTGACCTGATCTCGATGATGGCGCATTCGCCGGCGACGCGAAACATGGAGCCGCGCGAGTTCCTGGGCAACCTCATTCTGCTGATTGTTGGAGGCAACGATACAACGCGCAACTCAATCAGCGGTGGCGTCTTGTTCATGAGCCAAAATCCGTCCGAACTGCGAAAACTCCGAGATGACGCTTCGCTACTGCCCGGGGCGGTATCCGAGATTATACGATACCAAACGCCTATCGCGCACATGCGCCGGACGGCTGTGGACGATTTTACGATAGGCCACAAGCAAATCAGGCGAGGCGATAAAGTTGTGATGTGGTATATCTCTGGCAACCGAGACGACGAAATCATTGCGAACCCCAACAGCTTCATCATTGATCGAGACAATGTACGACAACATCTCTCATTTGGATTTGGGATTCATCGTTGCGTGGGTAGGCATCTCGCAGAGCTGCAGCTGAAAATCCTGTGGGAGGAGATGCTGAAACGATCTCTGGAGGTAAAGGTGGTCGGGGAACCGGAACGAGTTGAATCTAATTTTGTACACGGTTATTCCGCACTGCCGGTGCAGATTCCAGGTTAGTCTCGGTTGCGAGCGACATTCAACACTGATCGTGCAGAACCGGCGGTTAGGATCACGGCCTGGTGGAGACCAGTTGTCTGGGTAAGTTCACCGGCGTTGCGTTGAGGGCTTGTGGTTTTTTCGAAGAGTGCGGACAGGGCCACAGCGTCGTTATCCGGTCGAAGACCCTGGCCGGCGGTTCCGATACGTCACGCCGCCGATTGTCGCATCGTTGTTACTGGAGAGCTTGGCGCCGCGCGCCGCACGAGCTCGGGAAATTGGGCCGACGATGTTCTTGGCCCGTTTAATATTCTTGCGGTCTCTTGCGCTGGCGTCGCACTGACGAGCTGTTCGTACACGAGAGGATATGTCGCGCCCTCGATGTTGATCAGAAAGACCCGTCAATTGGGTCCAAGACCAATCTTGCCACCAAGGTCGGGTCAGAAGCAGCCTGCAGTACGGCTGCGAGGCCAACACCACCACTTTCGCCTGCAACTACAGCGATAGCTAGCCCTCGGATTTGCCAGACGTTTCATCACGCTGATTGAGTCCTCGTCGTCGATAGTCATCAAAACATTGGCTGTGCGCGAAAGGATGCTCCAAGCGACGAGCGAAGGCTCGTAGCATTCGAGCGTCGCCATCAAGGGCGACCGCGACTGGCGCGGCTTTGGAACGAAATCCTCCAACCGCTTCATCGTGCTGCTCCATGAACACGTCGCTCCCGCGCATCGAACCGTTTCGCCAAGGTGGATTGGCAGTCTATCTTTGGCGTAGATATTTCAGCAGCCTGCTAGGCGCCCGCCGCCACGTGCGGGCGACGCCTGCATCAACCGGCGGGCAGATGCGCTAAGGGCGACAATTCCAGGGGCCTGAATCTGGCGTGCTCACAAACTTGGAAGCCTGGAGTCACTGAAGACAGCGAATGTATCTCTGGCGACAATGGCAGACTCGGCACAAGCGATTCATGGAGCTTCGCCGCCTCGGCATCGCGAAGTTCGCCGCATCGATTGCCGCCGGGGCTCTGGCGAATGTCCGGGCACCAGCGGTGCAGCACGCCCTGCGGAATCACTTCTTTGACGCTCGCGGTCTCTCCGAATATTGGTTCCTCGGCCAGCTTCACTCGGTCGAATAGCCGCGGTACGGACCCGTATGCCAGGTAGTGAGGGAAGGGTGGCGTCGCGAGACGTCCCCTCCGGATCAATTAAAGCGCATATACCGGCTAACCCGTCGAGGCTCTGGCGGCCGCGTCGCATCTCGACTATGCGAGCCAAGGGGCATTAGTTACGAGCTACCGAGGCCGCGTCGTCGTGCTTGAAGTGTCGCTTTCGGATCTTGTAACTCACCAGCCAGATCACGCCCACGGCGATCGGGACGAAGACTGCGGTTAGGAACGAGGGATCTACTCCTAATCCGACATCGTGCGCGCCCTCGGCAAGGTATTTAAACAGACTGACCACGTAATATCCAATCGCCGCGACCGACAATCCTTCGACCGTGCACTGCAGCCGAAGTTGCTGCCTCGTGCGCTCATTTATAGCCTGCAACAGGTCATGATTCTGTTGTTCGATTTCGATGTCGACACGGGTTCGCAACAGATCGGCGGCACGCGCGAGCTTGACCGACAGAGCCGCCTGACGCTCCTCCACGGTCGCGCAGGTCCGCATCGCCGGCGCCATGCGGCGCGCCAGAAACGACGACCAGCTCGGATAGCCCGAGATGTCATTGCCTTCAATGATGGATAGTCGCGATTGGACCAGCTCGTCATAGGCCCTGCTGGCGCCGAAGCGAAACAGGCCACCGGTCGCACCTCTTTCGAAGGAGGCGGCCAACGCCGTCAGCTCGGCAAGCAGATGGTTGTTGAATTGCAGCCCCTCACCGCTTTGCATTTCTTCGAGCGCTTGAACAAGACGGCGGTCGATGCGATCAACAGACGGTGCAAGCTCAAGGGCCGCCGACAGGCCAAGCAGCGCCAACGGACGGTAGGTCTCGATTTCCAGGAGCCGTTGCACCAGCGCTCCGAGATCGTGCGTCGTCATTCCGAGGTCGCAGACGAGGATTTTCGTAAAGCCGTTTTCGTCCACGCGGAAGTCTGAGGCGACAACGCCTGCACCGCTCTTTGTGGCAACCATGGCCAGGCTATTCTTGTCAAAAATCTGTTCGGCGCGCTTGGTCGGCGCGGCGCCTTGCTCCACTTCTAACCTGATCGCGACCAGCAATTGACCCGTCTGCCGCAACGCTCGGATCAGCGATCGGACGGTATCATCAATGTTCCTGAATTGGTGAGCGGCAGGACCATTTGTGTTAGTCCAGATCCAGGTGAATGTTGTAAATTCCGAATGCTGCTCCCAGCGTAGCATAGCGGGCCCGATGACAATCTGATGGTGTTTCGCCGATTGCGCAGGCGGCCGCAGATTGCGCTCCAGGCAGAAATCGATAAAACGGCAGCGATCGATTGCGGCCGCCTCGCCTTGCGCAAGAACAGCGAAGTGGATCACGCTGAATGGCGAGACAAGGCGCGTGAAAGGGCGCGCGTGCACTTCGCCGAGCACGGCGTCGCGTTGCGGATGCGGCTTGAAGGTTCGCAAATCCAGTTCATCGATCATCTATTGACGCCTCGCTTCAGAGTTGAGAAAGCAACCGTCAGCCTTGACGCGAGAGGCATTGGCGGTGCTGGAAACCGGGTGCGCGCGGCAACGCGCCGATCAAGTCATGTCGAGATCGATACCGAGGTCGCCTTGAGATTGGGAAAGAGGTCTTGCGGGAGCAGGATCAGGCCGAGCAAATTGAGGCGGAACAGCCTCAGCCAGGCTTCGACTGACGCCGTCAACGACGTCTGTCGGGTACGGTCCGGTGTCTATGGCGAAATGTCGGCATTGTGGATCAATGCGTGTAGCGGTGCGCCAGCAGGCCGTTCCGCGACCTCGGCAGTGACGTGCGGCACTGTCCGACGAATGCTTAGATCGACGTGGACATGGTTGTTTGTCTCCGAATCCCACGGACATCGCCCACCACCGAAGGGTTGCCCCGTGCAAGTAAGGATGCGCCGGCCCTCTTTTGAAAACGGGTTTTCGATGACATAACCGACGCCGCGCGCGCCGGTGGCAAGCGGCAGCGTCTTCCGTTCTCCCAGCGGGGTGCAGGCACGCGACCTCCGGTGCGGCTACCGCATTCTCGATTGACAGATCGATGCCCAAACACGACTCCCATCCTGTTGCCGCCGCCAAACTTCCTGGCCCGGAGAGCCGCTGCAGGATTTGGGCCAGCACGATAGAAGGGGCACGCTCGCGTCTTTCCTTGTGCAATGTGGCTTCCGAACATAGTCGAAGGCGGGTTTCAGACATTAAGCGCGCTTGTATTCCGACAGAAACCGCCGGTGGCGCAGGCCAAAGGAAATTGCCTGTTTCGGCAAGATGATCGCTGCCCGGCGCGGCCATTGTTTGAGCGGCCACGCTGTCGTCGGAATTGTCGATGCAGAGCGGGGAGAGTGACCGCGCCCCGACCCGCGGAAGGTTTGCCGATGGCTGATAACGTCACATCGAGCGAGGATGACTGGATCACGGACCCAGAGCGCTCGCCGTCCTCTCTTTGTCGCATAGAGTAGTGCAAGCGTCGCGTCTTGACCGATTATTGCAGGGAGGCACTTCCATCGAAGAGGCCGTTCGGTGCGCTCGATCCGAACAGAGCTGACATCAATGAAATCGCGGCGATAGCGCCGAGAGGCCCGCCCAACGCATTCAGTCGTGATTGGCTCTTTGTCCTGACAGGCGCAGATTTCCGCTAGCGATCACTGCCTCGTCCACACGCTCCGCTCACGAGAGTCGCCGGCCGTAGCTGTGATCCGCCATTATTTGGTCGATCACTCACCACGATCGCCACGTATCTGGCCGTTCATGAAAAGCGATTGCTTGCTTTCATGACCGGGCTGGGGGACGATGTCACGGCAGACTGCCGTTTTGAGCTCGTGCCGCCACCAGATTGTCCGAGCGAGGGACCGGCGGTGCGCGATCGGCTGCGTGCGGCGTCATAGGCCGGCGCAGATCCTGATTATCGGCGGCCTTCATAAGATGATCACGCTGGTGCAGAGACTGCTGCCATCGATACAACATCCCAGCGCGTCGTGTTCAGCATTCCGCGGCGACAATGACGAGGCATGGTAGCGGCCGGAGCGTTTCGTGTCGGAGGAGCTCCGCGACCGGCAGCTTGAAGACAGATCGCAGCAATAGGCGCCGCGCGTCTGCAAGGGGTCAAAGGACTTGTACGGGGCGATGCGTCAAGGCTTTTCGTTGTGGCCATCTCCTTGTTCGGCCGGGCTGCTGCGCGCGGCGTTCTCATTATACTTGGGCGACGCGCCGAGGGTCTTGCGCTGGGTACCCCTTGTATCTGCACGGCTATCATTTGTGCGATTGAAGCAGCTTAGCGGCCTTTGGCCGATGGCCACCGGCCAAAGCGCGTGGCGATATCGCCCGAGTCGCCCCGATGGGCCTTCGGCCACCCTCGACAGCCGCGGCGCGTAGCGGCCAGCGAAACACAGATCGGGACGAGGAGATATCGCAAAGCCGCCAGCATCGCCGCAGGCGAGGTCTTCAAGGGCTTGGACCGGAAAGACGCGAAGCCCGAGGCGAGGCGGCAAGAAGCAGCGCACCACGCTTGCGACCCTCAGGTGGTCCCTACCAGACGTCCTTGACCGAACGTCAAGTCATCAATTGGAAGCCAGCAATGTCGGCACTGCGGCTCGGGCTTCGGGATCACGCCGATAGCGGCGTAGGGGACCCGACGCGACGGCAGATTATGGCTGCGGTCGACAGGTCGCCAAGGCCGGCAAGCGTGGGACCGCCTCTCTTCTTGTGCCGCCTCCAGCGCGCCGAATGAGCTGTCCTCCGAGGTGATTGCCATCGCCGATTCACATATCGGAAGCAGCTTTCTTCATGCCATCCCGAGCCCATTTTCGTGCCGACGTCAGCTCCGCGGCAGAGAAGGACTGCCACGTAATTACTCGTTCGTTCGCTCGGTCAAACATACGTGTAGTCGATGGCATCGGGACTCAGATCGCGGCATCGTTCCATACTGCTGCGAAGAAAGAGTGCCAACCGAGTTGCCCAGGCGATCAGAACCAGGAATCCATCAGGTGAAAAAGCTGGGAGGCCGCCGTATAAAATGCTACCTGAGCTACACGAAAACGCTGGCGTTCAACGGCAGTGACCGGCAACGGCAAATCGTTCTCCGCGATCTGCCCCAATACGTACGAAGCCAAAATACTGCCAAACACTGTGCCTGGTGCGATTCCGCGGCCGTTATAACCACTGAAACCGATGACGTTGCGATGCAGCTTGTGAAGCCGGGGCAAGTTGTCCGACGTCATTCCAATCATGCCAAACCAGCCGGTTTCAAACTGGACGCCCGAAGTCCTGGAAAAAGTTTGCGCAGCGATCTTTGGGCCCAGGCCCGGTGAATACATTGCCCCATCCCCACAAGCGCACCAACACTGCCAAACACGAGCCGCCCGGAGCGATCGAGGCGAAATGAAGAGAGGACCTCTCGAGTGTCCCACACACCCTGCCGCTCAGGAAGGATCGACTTTCTCAGATCGGCGGGCAGAGAAGGCGTGGCAAAGTTGAAATAAGGCCGTTGAATCTGTTCCTGGCGTACCTCAGACCAAAGTCCTTTGCTATAAGCATCCGTCGCGACGACCACCCAGTCGGCCTCTACAGATCCGCTTTCGGTGCCGACTCTCTCGACATCAGCGGAAAGGAGAACCCGCGCAAAGCCAGATTGCTCGCCTTGAGGGCTAATTGGCTCGGCACCGAACGACCGCCGCCATGTCATCAGCAACGAACGTGATATGCCATAGCGTCTTGCTGTCGACGATATCGCCCGCGGTCCCTCAAAGCTTTCGGTTACGATCCGCAGCTTCTCGTCATCTGACCAGCGTCGACGACGACCAGTCTCGATCACCTCAAGCCGTTCAAGCTGAGTACTGCGCTTATGGCTGTCCATAAGGACCGTTACGCACCAATTGGACTAATCCAACAAGGCGGCCCTCGCCGGAGGGAGACCTTGCAACCGTCATTCCAGAGATGGAAGCGCTGATCGGCAACACTATCGAGCGCGCTCTCCTCGACAAGGGCTATTGCTGCCACAGCGCCCCGCCCGATTACAAGTTTAGGGTGTTCATCTCAGGACAGAAGCGGCGGGTGACGCCACAGACCAAGCGCGAGCTGCGACGGCGCTCCGCCATCGAGCCGGTCATCGGCCACTTCAAACCCGAGCACCGCATCGGCCGCAACTAACGCCAAGGTGACACCATCAACGCCGTTCTCGCCGCCGTCGGCGATAGCTTCCGCCGCCTAATCTGCTGGCTCAGGCTCTTGTTGTGGCAAATCATCGGCACCCTCGCGAAATCCACGGTCAATCAGCCTGCCAATCAGGATTCTTCACGGCCGACTAACTAACCGCTGGGCTCACAACGGGCCGCTACTTTCGGCAGATGCGGATCCCATCTCATGGAGAAGTCATAGCACCGGATGTTATACGTGCCGCCGGCACAAGTTGACAGCAGCAGCACTCCCTAGTCCAAAAGCTTGAGGCGGCGCGCCTTGATAGCAGCTTGGATTCGGCTGGACACTTCCAGCTTTTGCATGACGGTCTTGATGTGAAAATCGACGGTGTTCCGGCTGATTCTTAATATCATCCCTATTTCCCAGGACGATTTGCCCTCCTCTACCCACCGCAAGCACTGCTTTTGCCGTGCGGACAGCTTAACGACTTGCCCATCGATCATGTGTTGCTCCTGGAGTGACTGGAACGCGATCAGCAAATGCCGTACCACGCGACGGAGATCGCAAACTCTCCTGCCAACACAAGTCTTGGAGCACCAATCAGCTGCCGATCCAACTGCAGAACCATCGGCTGTTGAAGCGATTGCGACATACGTCGTAAACGCGACAGCAT
>NZ_JBEPOS010000049.1:0-11815 GCF_040546885.1 Bradyrhizobium sp. S3.2.6
TATCTCGATTTTTACAACGGACGACGTCCGCATTCGAGTCTTGACGACATGACCCCGGATCAAGCCTACTTCAACCTTCCGCCGCTCCGCGCGGCAGCCTAACCCCGGCAGAGGCTCCACTTATCGACGCGGAGATTCTGTTCAGACAAACGGGACCAGCTCAGTATTGTGAACCACTTCCAGCACGTTCATCAGTCATCGACCCTCGATCGCGTCTCGCTCAATCCGCAGCCGCTTCCGCCGAAGGTTTTCCTCGGGTATTAGTATCGCCTTGGCCGGCTCAGGGGAATCGTTAGATCCGAGCATCGGGCGCAGTCTGGCTTATAAGCCCGATGCAATGGGAAGGTAGTCTTCGGCCTCAGGGTCACTCCCCCGAGGCCCCTTTCTGTCAATCCTTCTTGCCCGGTTTGCTTGGAGGTATGACTGGAAAGAGACCGAATCTGCGTGCATATTTGGCAGATGCAGGTGCGGTGCCCCAAATGCCAGGTGATCGTCGCCATTGGCTCTACCAAGTGGTTCTTTGACGGCGGCGAATGCTGGGAGCTTCGCGGTACTGTTGCGGGCGATGCTAAGGAATACGAAAAGTGCCCGGTCCTGATCGAAGCGGTGTCTAAGGCCGAGAGGAATGCCACTACCTAGAAGGCCCGTCCGGCAAGTTGCCAATGAGCGAAGCTCCAAAAGTCGGTACCGGCCTGTTTTAATCCCTGGTGGCCTAAATTGAATTTGGCAGTCACCTGATTTGGATCAAGCCATCACCGGGGGGCGCCGTACCTTGGTGCATGGCCAAACCTGATCCTCTTGCGCTCTTGAGCGTCATCGCTAAGATTGCATCGCGGTTCAAACGTATCCTTGGATTTAGCGAGCCCAAGTTCGGCGCCATGTTCGATGAGGCAGCCAAGTTCCGTCGCGAGTATGAGGAGTGCCGCAGGCAGGCTGGCATGACGCGCGACCCGTCCTCGAAAGCTCAGTGGCTCTTGTTTGCCGCCGAATGGCTAGAGCGGGCAGAAACCGCCGAGGCTCTTGCGAAACGCGAGGCGGTTGAAACTGTCTCCGCGAAGTAAGGCCGCCATGGAGCAAGTGTACACTTTGGGACTTAGCGAATCGCTCAACGGGACCGCGATTTTAAAAACCAAGTATTTTCCAGCTACGACCCCAACCCCATGCGATCCTGCAACGAGTGCGGCAAGAAGCCGGCGCTGGTTCGGTCGATGCTCGACTCTCTCACTGGACGAACGGTACGCATGTTCAAATGCGAGTGCGGGAGCCACAGCTGGACCGAGGATAAGGGGTAACGCGCTGGCCTGTTTCCGACCTCAGTGGCCTTTTTTGAAACCGCAGAGGCCTAGTTTGGTGGCCGGATGGTCCTGCCTATAATTTGGGTCCCTTAAGTCGGCTACCCGACAGCAACCCGTCTGTGCTCCGACTGTTTTGTCTCGCATGGGCGCAGCGCAGAAGGGTGAACATCATGCCCCGGTTCTATATTCGGCAGTACATCAACGGGCAACAAATGGCGAAGGACCAGAAGGGCCGTGAATTTGCCAACGCGGCTGAAGCCTGCACTTATGCTGTTCGCCGCGCCCCCGGCCTTCTTAGAAAAATCATGCGCCCGCAGGCGAATACGTTTCTCAGTACAGAGGTATCCGACGGTGAGCGAACCCGCTTTATTATTAGGGGAAAAGTGACTAGTGAGAAGCACTAAGGCCACCTCAATGGGCGACCTCTAGCGAACTGCCGAGCTTATCACGTCGTCCTCGAACGCCACTCCGTGGAGAGACGGCCCCGGCTTCGGGGTTGGCCTTTGGGGTACGCCGGGGCCGCTCCGCCAGCTTCGGCAAGCTAGCAAGACAGAAACGGCGCAGTGAGGACGCCGGTTCCTCCGCGCTGGTCCGGAGAGGTTTAATTGGCACCGTGTAAGCCGCCCGGTTTTATTTCGTTTCTAGCCTGCGGCAAGCACGATGCCTCTTACTCTGCGGAAGATCGGCCCGGATGATTACACGGTCCACGAGGACCGGCAGCCAGTCGGGCGCATCCGCTACGCCAGCGAACGCTCCCCCGGGCTCTGGCTTTGGACCTGCGTCGTAACACTTCCCGGGCTTCCTTTTGGGGACGCTGGCTCGCTCGATGAAGCGAAGGGCCGCTTCAAGGTCGCATGGGAGATCAAGGCGAAGCATCGGCCAGACGTCGTGGCGAAGGCATTTGAGGAAACGAACCGCGCGAAGAGGCTAGGTATGTGCGCTAGTGGCCGGCAATGCGTTGGGGACTCGGAGCGCTCGAGCTACTGCGCGTCGTGGGTGTGGAAAAAAGAGTCCACGGTTTGCGACGGCGAGGTTCGCCCTTCATAGCTCCTGGCTGGCATTCGGGCGTTCGCCGTTGCATTGTTTGTCTCCATGGAGACGCGCGAAGACTTCCTGCTTAAGCTTGCGACGGTTTTGGATGACGTCGGGTCGGACCAGAAATTGATTATTCGGGACCGGTACATCGAGCGCGCGTTTGGCGGCACGCGTGCCATCGCGATTGCAGAGGCGGAAGTCTTTGCCCGGGCGCATGGCTGCACGTTCCGTTACAACCGCATCAAGCGCCAAGGGGAGTTCACCCGTTCTTATCCGGCAGGCGGCAGGGCGTGAGGTAGCTCGTCGACAGCGCGGGCCACCGCCGCTCGTGGGTGTGGGGAAAGCCGCCAGCTAGCCCACAGGCGCGCCGGCTGGCGGCACACCGCCGGGCGGCTGAAGCGGTAGACACGAGGCCCGCCGGTTCACGCTGACGAGCCTGACTCATTGCCAAGTGACCGAGTAGGTCCGCCCGTGGTGTTGGGATCGCTGTTGTCGCTGGCGGAAAAAATGAGGCCTTCACCCCGCCGATGCCAATAACTGCCATTGATCGCGTTCCAGCCTGCGTGCGGTGGCCCAGCGGGCGACCGTTTTCTAAAACGACAAGGGTAGATCTTGACGGGCCCAAGTCGAAGTCTGCGATTGCATCGAGCTTTGGTGGCAAGTCAACTCGCCATGCAGTCTCGTTGACCCTTCGGAACGGCCCCGACAACTGCGCGACCTTCGGCGGGTCCGGCTCCGGGACGTAGCTGTGTTTCAAATAAAGCGCGACCGGGAAATAGACGGTGAGCAAGACTAGAACCGCCTTGATGGTTTGTGAAAGTGTCCAAAATGGCATGGTTAGACCACGCGACAATGTTGATCACTTGCTCACCTCTAGCCCGAATATAGACGAGAAATTGGCAAAGGGCGCGGTTCATGCCGGCAAGCTTTGCATATGCAAAAGGGCCGCAGCACCTTTCGACGCTGCGGCCGCGCCGGGTCAAAAAAATAGGTGAAATATGGACCAGCCCCGGTATCGGCGATGCTATGCCTGTGTGCCTACGGCGCAACGTAAATTGTTGTTCCCGTTAGTGGAACCTGGCGGACTGTTGCCGAATGGATGGCGATTTGACATGGACAGTATTACGCCTTGTCTTCCGACGAAGGCGGACATGGTCCACCGCGATCCAGTTTTCTTGCGATTGGGTGCCGTCCTAATTAGGACATCCGGCTCCCCAAATTAGGACACGGTTTTTTGTGACAGTTGGATGACGATGAGTTGCGCGCGTACTGAGTAGGCGCGACAGCGAAAAGCCTCGGTCCCGCCAGCCCCGGACTGGGGCTTTTTCGGTTATCAGAAATTTGGCGGCGTTAGCGAACTGGTGGGCCTATCACGTTGTACTCGAACGCCACGCCCTCGGGTCGTTCTCCTCGAACCAGATTTCCGCGGCCTCGACCGTGGCGAAGATCTTGGTGTGATCAATGTCGCCGACCTGCTTGGCGGTGTTCACGTACACGAAGACGGTCATTGATCCTTCTTCAGCTTGCGCCGACCCCAATGCGGCTCTTTGCCCTTCGGTTGAAGTCCGGGACGGAATCAGACGGCATCGACCGGAATAATGCAAACGCGGTTGCCGTGTCCGTCGATCACGGAGATCGAGCAGTCGCGGCCGATAAGTTCGGGGCGCGTTTCGCGGAGCGAACGCACAAGCCTCAGCGCTTCGATCTGAGCGGCTGTCTCGTCGGGCAACTCGTGCACTCCATGATCGGAAACGATGTGAGTGTCGACGAGCTTGAAGTGGAACTTAGGCATAGGGGTATACCCTGCTAGTTTTTTGCCAGATCCACCTGAATTTGTAGGCCGGAACCGTTCTAACGTGGGTTGGTTTCCCCTGTGATTTGCATCGGCTATCTGTCGATCCGGCGCCTAGCGCTTCCCCCAACGTAAAGGACAGTGATTTAATTGCTAAGACTTGAAGATTGGGCCTGGCAGCTTGCGGTTGAAGTGTACCGCCTGAATTTGTACGGCCACCTCACTTGGTCAAACCACGCCAAGGCTCGCAGCAGTAACGGACGAAGATCTGGCCGAAGCTATCCGTGAAAGTTTCACACAAGTGCACCAAGGCGCCTACCGAGAAATGGTTAAGTTGGCGACGGAGGCGGCACTCGAAGCCTATGATCGAGTGGTGTCAAGCAACGTCAAGCAGTCGCGCGCTCAGCGATCCAACTGAGGTGCGCGACGCCAGTGCGCATCAGGCAGCCGATGGCGACGCCTACTTCCCACGGTTCAACGCCCGCAGATGCCGATCCGTGCGAACAGCGTCGGGCGGCCACCCTCGGCCAGGATGGGCCTGCATCGCCGCCTGCCATTCCGGCGCGGCGTGCTCCTTCTTCGGCAGCGCCGCGATGTACTCGCCGGCATCGCGCAGCGTCACCAGCTTGCGGCCGTCGACCTCAATCGGATACTCGAAAGGCCGCCCGCAGCCGCCTTCATCAGGTGCACTTCACACTGTCCGCGATTGCGCGTTCAACTTCTGTGGCGAGAACCGTGAGGTGATCGGCCAACCTCGTGAAAAGCTCTCGTTTCTTTGGGTCGGTCGCCAAGTCGCGGATGAGGGCGCACTCGGCCGCATCTGTGCGGAGCTTTTCCAACTGAGCCTGCATGTCTTTCATTGCAGCTACTCCGTTCCCGAAGGGGAAACCGTATAGCCGGGGTGCGGAAGTGAACAGAGCTGATTGCCGAATTTTCCTAGGCTCAGTGCGCCGCCGGATAAGACATTCAAGCGGTCGCGAGTTGCCCCGCGTATATCCGAACGCGCCCGTTTGTGGTCATTCTGAGCCGGTCACGCAGATGGACCATGTAGCCGAGAGCAATCAACCGGTCGCTGTGTGCAACCGGGATTACGGGTGAGGGGCCATTTGGGGGCACGTTGCCAACCACAAGCAGCGAAGCGAACTCTTCAGCGGTCAGGGATTCTGTTTTCGGGCCCATACCCTTAGACTGAACCGCATCAACAATCCTGCCTGTTCAATTTTGCTCAGACGGATAAATAATGTGGGCGGCCTCCCCGCGGTCTGTAAGGATCAAGCTGACGGCCCGTCAGCCCGGGAAATTTACGAGTGGCCGACGGTGACAGCTTTGCTGCTGAACAGCAAAGGCCGCAGCAGGGATACTGCTGCGGCCCGCGCCGTATCAAAAATGCCGGGTAAAAAGATCTAAGTGAAATATGCAGCCAGCCCCGGTGAGAGCATCCTACGCTGGAGCAAACCTGCCGCACCAACATTTGTGAATCAAAGATTAACCGGATTGAGGGGGCGCCTGCCCGCGCTGCAATGTGCCGGATGACGGCCAGACCCGACGCCTTCCCGGTTCTTTCGCGTTGAATTTGAGAAGGGCAGCTAGCGACACCGATGGCTTCTGCGCCACCCGGTGTTGTCCTAGTCATATGGAACGCGTCACATTAGTTGATAGCTCCAATCTCTACAGAGGAGAGTGCTCGTGGCGAATGCAGGTGAGCGAGGCCGGCCGATCGCGCCGCTGGTTCTTAGCCCGCAGGAGCGGGCGTACTTGGAGAGGCAAGTTCGTCGTCATCGCGTTGCCCGATCGCTATCAGAGCGCTGCCGCGCGATCCTGCGGTGTGCGGATGGCTTGCCAAGCACGTCCGTGGCTGCCGAACTCGGCCTCCACGAACACGCGGTTGGTAAGTGGCGCCGCCGATTTTTGAAGGATCGCTGTGATGGCCTGCTTGACGAGGCCCGCCCTGGCCGCCCTCGAACCATCAACGACGATCAGGTTGCTGAGGTAATCGAGCGGAAATTGCGTACGACGCCGCGCGACGCGACGCACTGGTCGATCCGCTCGATGGCTGCGGAAACTGGCTTTTCTCACACCACGATCCGCCGAATGTGGACGGCGTTCGGCCTGCAGCCGCACCGCAGCCAGACATTCAAGCTGTCGAGCGACCCGCTGTTCGTCGACAAGGTCCGCGATATTGTCGGGCTTTACCTGTCCCCACCGAACCGAGCCCTTGTCCTCAGCATCGACGAGAAGAGCCAGATCCAGGCCCTGGATCGCGAGCAGCCGGTCCTGCCGATGATGCCGGGCCTGCCGGAAACGTCGCACCCACAGCTATGTGCGGCATGGTGCGACCACGCTGTTTGTCGCGCTCGATGTCGCTTCCGGCTTTGTCATTGGCAAATACTACAAGCGCCATCGGGCGGTCGAGTTCTTGAAGTTCTTCAAAGAGATCGACGCTCAAATCCCTGAGGGGCTCGCTGTCCATATCGTCATGGACAACTACGCCACCCACAAGACACCCAAGATCAAAGCGTGGCTCGCTCGCCGGCCACACTATCATGTCCACTTCACGCGGACTCCGCGTCATGGATCAATCAGATCGAGCGCTGGTTCGCTGAGCTCACCAGAAAGCAAATCCAGCGAGGTGTTCACACCTCCGTCAGGCAGCTCGAGGCCGACATCCGTACCTTCATCGAACTGCACAACAATAACCCGAAGCCCTTCAAATGGACCAAGTCCGCAGACCAGATCTTGGCTTCCGTCAAACGCTTCTGCCACAAAGCCCAGCAGACTTTATGGTCTCGCTCCAGTGACGGCCGCCTTGTCAGGTTCCTCGATGGGAGCATGAGCATCTGCTCGATGCTGTGCAGCAGCGCCTTGATGCGAACCCGATGGCTATGCGTCAACGTCGCGAGACCGTCGAGCATCAGTTCGGCACAATGAAGGCCCGCATGGGCGCGACACACTTCCTGACCAAAACGCTTCCGAAAGTAGCCGCCGAGATGGCTCTTTCGGTTCTGGCCTACAATCTAACAAGGGTCATGAACATCGTCGGAATCAAGCCGCTGATCGCTGCGATCACGGCCTGAGACCTGCGAGTCTCCTGCCTTTCGGGCCAGATACCCTTAGGCACCGTTTTTACACGACCAAGACCCTGAACGGACATCTCTGCCCATGCCGCAGCATTCAACGTGCGATCACTCAGGAAGACCAGTGAGGCTGAGGCCGGAATCAAATGCGGCCAAATCCTCGGGACGGCGCAGCGGCCACATGTGGGCGAAATTGGAGACACCCGAAGTTGGATCGATCTGGTGCAGGCGTCCGACCGCTTTGCGCACCTCGTCATCGCGCCCTACCATGGCTGCACTCACCGCAGCCATAATGATCGCCGCGATATAATTAGGATTCTGTCTTAGAGTTCTTTGGGCCCAGGAGAGCGCCTCATCGTAGCGGACAGCGAAGAAGTGAGCCAGCACAATACCGTTCTGCACAATAAAGATGAGCGGATCGAGCGGGCTTAGGCGGATTGCGCGTTCCAGATGGTCAATCGCGAGATCCGGGTCGCCAAGGAAAACCCTGACGTATCCGCTAAACCGCCAAGCCATCGCCAGGTTGGTATTCAGCACAAGGGCTCGGTCGATCAGGGCAGTACCATCGTCGAGGGCACCAACCACGAAGGCAAGTGCGAAGCCGGCCTGAGAAAGCGCCACGGGGTCGTCGGTACCGAGCCTTGCCGCTGTGCGGGCCAAACGCTCCGCTTCAGCAGTTTCCTGTTCGCGATCGACTACCCAACCATTTGCCTTTCGCCAGACGTAACAATACGCACACATCCCGTAGGCGGTGGCAAAATTCTCATCGACGCTGATCGCTTGCTGAAAGTTCCCGAGAGCCTCATGGTTGGCCTGTTTCGTACCTTGATAGATATTCGCCATACCCCGTAAAAAATAGTCGTAGGCAGCCAATTTTTCTGTCGGCTTGCGCTTGGCGCGTTCGATTTCAGCCTGTTCGAGTTTAGGCGAGATAGCTCCGATAACGTTTGTAGTCACTTCGTCCTGAAGATCGAAAATGTCTTCCAGGCGGCCGTCAAAACGGTCCGCCCATAAATGCGTTCCAGTCGACGCATCGATCAACTGCCCTGTAATACGCACCTTGTTTCCGGCCTTACGAACGCTGCCCTCCAGCACGTAGCGTACGCCCAACTCCCGGCCGACCTGCTTGATGTCGACCGCCTTGCCTTTGTAGGTGAAGCTCGAATTGCGGGCGATGACGAATAGCCACGTCATGCGTGACAGGGCAGTTATGATGTCTTCCACCATGCCATCGGCAAAATACTCCTGTTCGACGTCGCCGCTCATGTTCGTAAAGGGCAGCACCGCGATGGAAGGCTTGTCGGGTAGCGCAAGCATGGGCCGGTCAACCTCGGGCGGCGGATTCACGGTCTTGCCGGCAGGCCGCGCGCGCCACGCCCGCATCGGCTCGGAAATGTTTTTCAGCGACTGGTGACCCATGTCGTCATATGCGATTTCCGTTTTACCCCGGATCTGGCGATGAGCATCGTCCGAAATGCAGATGCCGCCGGGATCGGCTATCCCCTCAAGGCGCGCGGCGATATTGACGCCGTCGCCGAAAATATCGTTGTCGTCGATGATGATGTCGCCGACATGAATGCCAATGCGAAATTCGATGCGCTTGGTTTCAGGCACGTCCATATTGCCATTCGTCATGCCGCGCTGAACTTCGACAGCGCATCGAACCGCATCCACAGCGCTTGCGAACTCGACCAGCATACCATCGCCGGTTGTCTTGACGATCCGGCCGCGGTGCTCGGCAATCTTGGGGTCGACAAGCGCCCGCCGGCACTCCTTCAGCCTCGCTAGCGTACCCTCTTCATCCACGCCCATGAGGCGACTGTAACCAGCAACATCAGCCGCGAGCACGGCCGCAAGACGTCGCTCAACCCGGGCGGCAGGCATATTCAGGTTCCACGTGGGAGATTTGTACGCCCGGGTTTAGTCTGAATTGCCGGGAGTGCTCTTGTGTTGCGCCACCCAATGTAAACCGAAAAGTCAGCCTGTCGGCAAGCGGGATTGTTGGTGGCTGTACTTGTGAGGACACCTCGTTCCGTTGTTGGCCGATTGTGTTGCAAAAGTCGAAAGTTGCAGGGCTCAAGATTTTTCGCGAAAACACTAAGCAGCGAGCGATCCCTGATTCGTATGACCTCAATCGCGTTACCGAAGTCGCCTGTGAATTTTGCGTGAGGCCGTGAGGTCCCTCGCATCTTGTACGCGAAAGTCGCGCCCACGGCCCGCAGAATTTTGATCATCGGCGAAAATCGACTTTTGCAACAATATCGGCCCTTAGCTGAACCGCGCAGAGGCATTGCGAGGTCTACTTTCGACGGCGAACCGCACGGAGGCCGCAATTCAGAGGAACGGGGCGTCAAACTAGGCCGCTCAGGCGGTCTGGCTTTCCAGGCATCGGCACTACTGATTGCTCCCACGCCAATTTCCGCGGGCTCCATCTGCCAAGACATGGGCATCGAAGTCGTGCCGACGACGGTTCGTCCCGGCAACAATCAAACGTGCGCCGGCGCCACGATCGGGGCTATTTTCGACGAACACGGGCCTGGCCATCTGACCCTGGTCCTGCGGACGATCACCGAATCGACCGGCAACGAACGCGCTCTTAAGGCGCCAGTCATCTGGGCTATGTCCGGACCTGATCGCCGCCCAGCCCGTCTGGGCCGACCTCGGCCTCCGCTGGATTGAGGCTTTCGACGGCGTCGATCTGATCGGCCTCACGCGCCAAGCGCAGCCTAACCGCCAGGCCGTCCAGCTCCGCGCGGCGATCTGCACCCTGCTGTTCGAACGGCTCTCAGCGGCGCTCGGACGGCCCGGGAAGGGGGCTCATAAGAATGCTGAGGCCAGAGCGCTGGCCGCCGCCTAGTCTTCTTGTTGGAGTTCGAGTGCGCGCTTTAGGCCCGAGTCCGTCAGCTTGTAGGCAACATCGTGCAGCGATAGGGCCGTGCCGGTCAGCCACCCCAGGTCCTCCAGCCTCTTGTAAGGCCGTTGGTCGACATTCCCCTCGATGTGCACGCTATGTCATCGAGGTGGATGCGTTTCAAAAGTGCGATGTCTTCGGCCGTGGGCTGCATCGTGATCTCCAAACAGAGGAGCCTACCGGTTCAAGGCGCCTTCGTCGATCCGGCCCGCTTAATGCTTCGTCGAGGGCGCCGAGGCGCCGGACCCCGCCGCGACCAGGTTAGATCCCAGCCCTGCGGCAACATCTGGCTCCAAGCTGATCGCCTGCTGTGTGGAGTAAACGAGGCTTAAAGCGCTGAGATCGCTGCGCACAAACTCCGGTAAGCGCTAAATCTTAGCGCGCGCGTTTGGAAAAGCGGCGCAGTCGAGTCACGGTCGGCTGACTTAACGGCATCGCGCCTCAAGTATTTCGAACTGCTGCAACGACGTTGATCGGGCACAATCGACTGCTTTAGGGCGGATTATCCAGACGGCGCGTCGCGAGCCAAGTTGGGCTACCTTTCGATAGATCGGAGAATCTTCAGCTGCCGTCGGCGGCATCATGTCAATGATCCGATCGTTCGTTTCTATCGGTCGTTGCTATTGGCGCTGCTATTGCCAAGTCCAGGCCGCGATGTAGAGTCCTAGGGATCTTAACAAGCTTAAATTCGACGCCCTTGTGGTTGCGTTGCGATAGTTCTTTCTTCTGGGGGCCCCCCATGTTCGATCCTGCCACCACCGCACTTTTGTGCGCGCGGTCCTGGACGAGGTGTGCGAAAACGTCTCCCGGTCCGAGACCGGTGCCCGTACCCACGTGGCTTCGAAAATTCTGGAAGCCGCAACCCGGGGCAACAAATCTCCGGACCACCTCAAGCAGGTCGGGCGCGAAGCTCTCTCACAAGCGCCGACCATGTGGCGCTGACGGCCGACGGGGGGCTGGATGAATTTTCAGGTCACGGTACTGAAGATCCTGGTGAGCTACCCGGACGGATTTGCCATGATGGCCGACCTAAAGCGCGACATGGCGATCCTGGCGACTAGCGGTCGAGAGTGGACCGATCGCACCAAGCGGCTGGCCGCGCTCGTTCCGAATCTCGACATCTTTTCGCAAGGACTCGTCGAGCGCGAAAACGGTGGCTGGAAGATCACCGCCAAGGGGCGCACTGTGCTGGAATTCATGGAGGCCCGTCCTGGCGCCGATAAGCCAATAGAGACAGTGCTGACCGAGAAGGTGGATGCGCCGCTGCCTCGGCTACCGCAGCCGACCGAACGGGCGAGGTGGCGACGCGCCCGTCTCGTGCGTCGACGCGAGGCGCGCGAACGGGCGCGGGCGAACGCTTCCTAATCTGCCCCGCGGCGCCCGTGCAGAAGGCTGCCGGATCCGGGCCGTAGCTCATGCGGAGAGGAAGAGCAGCGGTCCGAGGCCGCAGAATATCGCGATAGTCTTGAACTCAGCGACAGCGGCCTCCGAACCGACCGCGCGGGTTAGCGTTCTTGCCTCAGCATCCATCTTTTTGATCCCTGCAGCGTGAGGGGCGGGCATCGTACCTTGCTGGCGGGTGTATGAACTAGCTGTCACGCCTACGCGCATGTGTAAGCGCTTAGCCGCAACCCTATTGAGGCTGGCTTGACGTTTTGCGGAATCGCCACGGCATGAGGTCTTCGATACGGCTATGGGGATGGCCGTC
>NZ_JBEPOS010000050.1:0-8496 GCF_040546885.1 Bradyrhizobium sp. S3.2.6
CCGCATCGGCAATCTCTCGGCGGGCATCGGACCTCCCATTGCGTGAACCGCAAAAGGAGGGACCTTGCCCCGTTCAGATTGCCGACAACGCCCCCCGTCTCACCCTATCAACAGGGTGGCCGCCTTCCGTCGGATTGGGTGGCCGCCTTCCGTCGGATTGGGTGGCCGCCTTCCGTCGGAATCGGTGGCCGCTTTGCCTCGGATTCCGCAAAGCTGTGCATTGGCATGAGCGCCAGAGGAAAGACGCGAGGTTGAGGCTCAAGGCAATAGCGGCGCAATATTTCGTTGAGCCTGAAGGCGACGCCCTTGCGATATGTCCGCTGTGCGAAGGACAGCTTACAAATGAACGGCAAAAGAGCCTTGCCGCCCAACTTGCGGAATTGAGGGCGCATGCGTCTTCAGCAGAACGGAAGATCGACGACGCGTGCGGCGCCGTAGATCGGGAATTGAGGGCACTATTAACACCGGAGGTCCGCAAGCACTTTGACCTTCTTCGCACGATGGTACCGAAGAACGCGTATTCGGAAGCTGCGCGTTCCCGCTTTGCGACGAATGACGCCTTCAGCGACGTGCTCACCGGTATCGCCAAACTCACGAACGAGATTGTCGATGAACAGGCGGCCGCCCTCCCGGATTTTGCGGCACCAACCATGGAAACTTTGTCGCCGGATGCTCCTCAGTCCGTGATCGACCTTTGCCAAACCATGCATTCACTTCAGGTCGTGTCCGATCTCGCGCTTTGGTGGGAAAGCAATGCGAGTGCCTTTCGTGACGCGTGGTCGCAGCTCATCGGCAAGACGGCAGAAAAAGATGATCCGCCACCTACGCGGTCCATCGCTGGCCAACTGCACACTCTTGAGCAAGCAATCGAAAAAGCTGAACCTCTAGATCAGCTTGCTGTCAATCTGCTCGCCGCGGCGGAAGCCGTCGAAAAATGGGAAGCGATACAAAAGCATCAGCGCGTTCGTGAAGCGATCATTGAGGCGTTAGAACCCCTCAAGGAATTAAAGCACCTGGTCGGGGCAGAAACGGCAAGGTCGATAACGACGCTTTCCGGTCGCATACGCTCGGTTCTCGACAAAATTCGCCTGAAAGAACGCTTCCTGTTCCAGGACGCATCGCTCGGGCGCAAGGCAATCAATATCGAGGGCAGCTTCGAACCCGGTCTTCAGATCGACGCGTTATTGGTCGCAAACACATCATGGCTGCGTGCAATCCTATGGGCATTCGTCTTTGCACTGCGCGAAGAGACAATCGAGGCGGCAGGCTCCAATCCCATGCCGCTTGTCCTTTTGGACGACCCCCAAGTCACTTTTGATCCCCGCAACAAGCGTAAATGGGCGCAAGAGATCGCTCGCCTTGCCAATGCAGGTCCGACAGATCCCTTCGGAATGCACCTGATCATTACGACGCACGAACGCCAGTTCTTTCAATTTCTCGTCGACGAGCATCTGTTAAGCGGGCAACAAGGCCTAGTTGCTCCTCTCAACAAGGCGTCTCCCGTTGCGACGATAGTCAACGGCACCAACGTCGATCGGCTGTACTACAAAGCCGAAGCCGACAATGATGACGCCGTCGCGAGGCAATTTATTGCTGCTGTAAGAGTCTACAGCGAAGATTTGCTGAAGTGCATGATGCGGGCCGAAAGCCCGGAGATTGCGGATATGAGCCTCGATTCATTGCGGAATGAGCTGAAGCGCTTGCGCGAGGCACACGTGCCGCCTTTCAACCGCCAGACATTCAAAGAGCTCGTTGACATGCTTATGGGTGGCGGCGGCAAAGAGATGAACATAATCAACGATCCTCACCACAAAGATAACGAAACTCTGGGAGTGGCGCAGGCGGTCGATATAAAGACGTTTTGGGATAACCAGCTTCGGCCCAAGTTGCATCAAGCATTCCATGTGTGCGCACAATTCGAAGCGTTTGCTGGCGAGCCGCGAATGTTCGCATGGCGGGACAATGTTGTTGCGTTCCCGACCGGTCACAAGGACTCGCTAAAGGCGCTTACGCTAATGAAGACCGGCGTGGCCGCTGCGGCGAAGACGGATGGAAAAGCAGGCGATGGAATCGTCACCCTTAAGGAATGGGATTCAGCCCAGCCTGTAAAACTCTTCAATCACGATATCTACCAGCTAGCGGCCGGTACGCTCGATCCGGTCGCAGGAATCGGTGACTTCCTGATTGTTTCGAATTTTGCCTCCGTCACCAAGCACAGCTTGGTCGTCGCGACTTTTGGCGAGCAACTGTTAGCTCGTCGACACAGCGAGACAGATCTCCACCCGACGATGGCCGTCTTGACGGGGCAAACGCTCGAACCTCACCAACTCCCTCAGCCAGTGATCGCGCCAAAAGAAAAGGTGCAGCAAAAAAAGATCGTGGGGACATTGTTCGTCTCATTGCACCCCCACCGCCTCATATCGTTAATCAGGAGGTAGTGGCGGTAAGCGACTTTTCTCTGGCCGAAAAAGCTTTAAAGGTATTTCAAGCGTCTGCGCGTCCACAAAAGGCTGGTCGTGTTGGAAAGCCTCAACCCTGACGGAATCACGCCAGCCCAGCTGCTTAGTTTGGACGGCTCGCAAGGCTTACCTGTGCTAAGCGACTTACTGGAAGTGGTGGGTGTTCTCTTTGAGCTGCCGAACCAAGGTGCAAAGGCATCTTAGAGCCGACCCGGTCGGATAGAATTACTATGGTGACGGTGCACTAATTATGTGGTGGGCAGAGTCGCAATCGCTGCGGCGCCGCACCGAACCGGCCAGTTCGACATGGTTCGCGGGCGTACTGCTGATTTAACCGAACAGCCGGCATCAGCCGAGGGATACGTCATCGCCTGAGACGGCCGGCGATCGTCTCGCCAAACAAAAATGGCCCGCTTGATGCGGGCCATTTTCGTATCGGGACCGGTAAAGTCCGAACTTGGTTGCGGGGAGGCGCAACATCCGATTGTTGCGATTCGATGGGGTTGCTCTTATGCCGATCACCGGCTCGACGGCGGCACGCCGTCGCCCCCGGATCTGGGTTCGAACGCTATTCTAGCGGCGTCACAAGTCGGTGCTATCGGCACCCCGCCGTACTCAAACGATCAAATGCATACAGCTAGTTCATTGCAGGTTTGGCTTGCGGGAGACCTGAGCGTGGTGGCATTCCAAGGACGAGCTGAGACAAATATGGAACTCCGCGAACGATCGAGCGGATCGTTAGGGCGATCGCAATGATCGCGGCCCCGAGCATACCCGCGATGATCAACCGGGTCGTGAGATCCCAAAGCTCTCCGAATTGGATGAAATCCATGAGATGGAACACGATACCCTGGACCAGGTAGAGCAACAGCGTGGTCTGGCCCAACTCCACAGCGATAAAGCGGGCCATTCGATTTGAATGGCCAGAGCTCCAGCATTGCAGCAGGAGTTCGATAGCGATTACCGACGCAGCTGCAGCGCCAACAAACATCAGAAGCACGTCTTTAGCCGACCGAAGATCGTGAATTACCCCAAGATTATTGTAGACATAGGTGTTCTTGCCCCAAGCTAGAAAGCATACGCAAGTCACTATCGAGAGAAATAAAATCAGGAGCGGCTTGTGACGTCGCAATGTACTCGTCCATCGCTCTCTCGATTGAGCAAGCAAGAAGCCGAAGCAGAAGAACGGATAAGTGAATCTGATCAGGGGTGATATGGAGAATGTCAGAGGCGCGAGCGCGACCAGTATGGCTGAGCCAGATATGACCCACGATCGGCGGGTGAGCCTGGTAGAAATCTTGACGAGAAGGTAGGAAACAAACGTGGCCCAGATGAACCAATATGTGCCGGCGAGATCGTCTACAAATTCCAAAAGTCCGCTCGTTAAGCTGGTCGCGCGCCACAATGCCGCTAACTTAGCTGTCTCCATTATCGCCCACCAGAACAGCATCGGTAGCAAGAGCTGCTTCGCACGGTCGCTGGCGGCCCGAGTGAACGACTTTTGCAGCAGCGATCGAGCAGAAAGATATCCGCTTATCGCCATAAAGAGTGGCATGTGAAACATATAGATCGATTTGTAGTACGGCGAATACCAAAACCCGTCGTCTCGGTAGATGACATGCTGGATCAGGTGCCCAACAATCACCAAAACAATGAGTGCACCTTTCGCGAAATCTAAACTTAGATCTCGATCGTTTGCCTCTGTCGTGCGCGAACTGGGGACGATCGTTCCAGTCGTGGGTAGCAATGTATCAAACATCTAGATATCTGTTGTTGACGAGCCGGCGGCCCGTTGTCCGCTTCTTCTGCCTCATTTTTGATCCAAACGAAAGGTGATGGCGGGAGTTTTTGGAAGGGGAATAGGCTCAGCTTGTTAGGCCTTCCAAGAACTAGCTGTGGGCCGAGCGTCTCTGAATGCCTCGGGGAACTTTGTAAGACAAGATATCTAATTTGAGACACGGCTGTAGCAGCACGGGCACGGCATACTCCTTGCAGACGCGTTTGTGGGAGGAAGACTGTCACGCTCAGTCTCCCACTCGGCCCGACGCATCTCAGACCCGGCAGATGCGTCGGGCTTCCTCGGTTGGCCCAGCATAGTTGACATTTGGTCCGTCACCTTCGCTTGACGCCGAGGTGCTCACGCAAGGCCTTAGTTGGATCGTACGCGCAGGATGACTGATAGCGAACCAGCTCGACCTGCGTCGCTCGCGATTGAGAGGTTCTATGGTCAAAGGTGCTGCTCGCACTCAGTGTTGTGGACCCATTGATTGAACAAGCATGAATGAACACCGATCGGGCCACTGATTGAGAGTCTGCGCGCTGAGCAATATCAATGACTAACTGGTTGTGCCCCGGGGTTTTTGAGGCCGAAAAGGGACATTCGTCGCACAATCACAAGGGTCCGCTGCGTATAATAGGAGTGTCTGAAAGTGAAGAACATTGCGTCGGGGCCACCGGCGACCATTAGCCCGCCGGCCGGGGCAAGCCGAGAGAATCGCGCAAGCTCGAGCCGTCGTACTCCGTGCGGAACAGGCCGCGACGTTGCTGCTCCGGCACAAGTCCGCATGGCAGCCTAACCCCAGCAGAGGCTCCACCTATCGACCCGGAACTCTGTTCAGACAACCGGGACCAACTCCGCCTCGCCGGGAAGGCGATGTGAGAGGTCCTCCGCAAGAACGGTCACATTTGGATGCTTGAGAAGGGAACGATGATCGCCAGGAAGAGGGGGCCCTTCAACGAGACTCTCGAAAGCAGCGTGCCATGGAGTTGCTGCGCTAGTGGACTCCCGAGTGTAATAGACGCAGAGCGCCGAAACCTTCTTAGGTACGTATAGTTCGCCCGCGCGAATATGGCGAATGAACAATTGGAAGATTTCCTCAAGCGCCGGTACATCGATTTTCCATGCACCGAAAGCAGCGCTCGCGAGCGTAGCGAAGTCACCCGGCCGAATTTCCATGGTTGCATCGTGTTCAGGCGACAATCCTCCCTCGTCGACAAGGAATGCAAGGAATTCAGACCATTCCTGGTCCAAGGTGAGAGTGGAAGGCGTCCCTAGCGCCGACGGATGGGCACTATCGATCATTGCCACTAAATCGACCCTCACGTTTGCAGAGATTAGTATCCCAGCAACGGCGTGGGCGAGCACACCGCCAAAGGACCATCCGGCGAGCGTACAAGCCATGTCCGGCAGCACAGGAACAATAGCCCGAGCATAGACTTGGGCGATCTCGTCAATCGAACCCACCTTCAGGAGTTCGTGACCGAACTCTAGAGCATGTATACCGTAGATGGTCTGTGTAGCTGGCAGCGCCCGCGCGAGGTCATCATAGATGCTCAGCCTTCCGCCAAGGGCGTGACAGAGGATAAGTGGCTGACTGTTCGCAAGTCGAAGCGGAATAAGTTGGCTCGCAGATTTTCGATGGTTCTTCGATGCGGAGCGCTCCTTATCGGCGCACTGGTCGAGACGAGGATTCGTGAAATGCACGGAAAGATCGAGGATCAAACCCCGCCGCCGGAGTTGCTCAAGCACTTGCAGCGCCAGCAGCGAATGTCCACCGAAGTCAACCGAGGCCGCCATGCCCGTAAAGCTGCGCAGCTAAGGACCGTCGCCCGTCGTTCAGCGCTGAGGCGCTCGCGCTGTTTGCCGGGATCGAACGCATGCCGCAGCGAGGTCAGAAGTTCGAGGTCGCTCGCGAGCGTTGGCTCGTCCGCTTGGCCCCGTCAGCGAATGGTGGACTGGAAACCATGTAAACGACCGCAGCGCCAAGCCGTGTCACCCGCTGGGATACGTCGCGCGCGAGGACTGGCTTCGCTGTCGCGAGGTGCGTGTCGCGCTGTTTGCGGCAGCCTCCGCCCGACGAGCGCTGGGCCGCCGAACTGCTCAAGCGTCTGCTTGATGCCAGGTTGTCGCCGTTCGAACCCGATCCGGTTGCCGTATGCGAAGCCGCCGAGGCGAGGCCGAGGCGAAGCGCCGACGCCTCCGAAGTGACGCGGAGGATCCCGACATGCCGATAAGCTTACGGGCGCAGCCGCGCGGCGTTAATGGGTGCATCACAAGAGCCCCCGTCGCGACGCTCACCACGGATATGTCAGGAGGGCATATTGACCTAATAGCGCGTAAGTCAGGGTCGGCCGCTGGCCTCTTCAGGCTCTAAAAACCCATTTGACGCCACGGGTGCGGCTGATAGGATTGGAATTGGAGCCGGTGGGAGAAAGCAAAGCTATGCGGGTTATTCTAGCGGCTGGTACACAGCGTTCTGGAAGCACATGGGTCTTCAATGTAGCTCGATTAATCTTGAGAACTCAGGACCCGAACTTAAAGACAGCATGGATCGACGATTATGTGCCGGGTACAGAAACGTCGGCGCTATTGAAAATTCACATCCCTGACGATCAATGGAGCGAGAGAGCGGAAACTGTACTAACTTGCCATCGCGATCTGCGTGATATTATCGTGTCCCTTCATGATCGTGGTTGGGTGAACAAGGACGATAAAGGCGCTGCTCTCGCCACTGCAAAAACTACGCGCGAATGTCATGAGTATTGGTCAGCACGATCCGACATTGATCTATCCTACGTCGAAATCATAAATCATCCGCAAACCTCGGCGCAGAGGATAGCGAGGGCTTGTGGGATATCTATTGACCCGAATACGGCTGCTCAAATTGTCCGCGAAGTAGATGGCCTCATTGATGGAGTTGCTTCTTACAACACGGAGAACCAGCTACACCCAAACCATCGGCGCGACGGTCGGATAGGTCGGTGGATTGGCAATCTGAATGCAGATACGGCCGAGGCAATCGTTTCCGATAATCGGGACTGGTTTGTTCGTTTTGGGTATCTTACTTGAACCTCAACTTCGCTGCGGCACCGTTGCGAACTCGCTGTCAAGCGGGATGCCGCAGCGCTCACCGCTTCGCCAGCTTGAAAACGTTGCTCGCCGCTGTCTCCAGCGCCGGTCCGAGCGACGGCAGGGTCTTGCGCGTGATCTCGTCGGTGAAGTCGAGGATCGACGCCGCATAGTGCTTACGGATCATCGCCTCGGAGGTGTCGTGGCACTTGGCGACAATGGCCGTGTTGGGTGCCAGCGAGCAACATCCTCGTGATCGACGAATGCCGGAAGGCGTACATGCCGTAGACGGTGGGGTCGAGGCCGATGCTCTCGACGACGACGCGCACACCGCGCCGGTAGTCGCCGCTTGGACTGTTCTCGTTCCACGGCCTGTCGTCCTTGTATAGCAGCAGCGGCGCGTTGCTTGGCCTGCCCTTCGCCGCCAGCTTCAATAGCGTCGAAAGTTCGGGCGAGATCGAAACCGCGTAACGTTCGACCTTGCGCTGGCCCGGATGACTGGTGCCGCCCTTGCCGGGCTTCGGCATCATCAGGCGCGGTGCCTTTGGATCGACGGTGATCAGGTCCCTGATGCGGAGCCGCACCGCCTGCGACGGTCGCGCACCGGTTTCGCCGAGCACATGTGTCAATAGCCCGAGCTGGTGATCATGGGCATAGGCTGCCGCCACCCATGCTTGCGCCTTCTTGTCCTCGATGACGACGTTGTTTGCCTCGGTGGCGTCCGGCAGCGCTTTCAGCCCATCCCGCCAGATGTGAACGCGGGTCTTGTCGGCCTGCGTCAGCGCCGCGCGCAGGCAGAGGATGACCCTGCGAGGCCTTTTTCAAGGATGCTGTCGCGCCAGCCTTCATGATCATCCTCGCTGAGCAACGTGATCGGCTTCGACAACAGCGTGTCGGTCAGATGGAAGCGCGGCAGCTTCGCATTGTAGACGCGAGTCCGCATGAGTTGTGGACGACGCGGCTCTTGGCGCGCCATGCGCGCGAACAGGGGCCGGCGGCAGGGCATGGGTGTTTGGCTAATTTGGTCCAAGGAACAGTGTGCAAGATCCCAAGATCCTCGGCCAAGAGGAAATCAAGCCGCACAAGGTGAGCGACTACCTTGAAAATCGCGACGCCGAGTTCGAACAGAAGATGGCGGAGGTCCTGTGCGTCTATCGTGAAGTCCAAGTCCTGAAGAAAGCCTCTGCC
>NZ_JBEPOS010000051.1:0-7705 GCF_040546885.1 Bradyrhizobium sp. S3.2.6
ACGACATCAATCGCCATCCCGTCATCCATACCTGGTCCTACAAACTCGCCGACGCCGCCTGATATGATTCGAACCAAGAAAACGCTGAACTAGGCCGTGGAAACCACGGTGCGACGACGATGATGTCGGCCGATTGCAGTTTTCCTGACGCGCGCCTGAGCGGGAGGGGCCGAACATCGCTGATCCTCATCGCGCCGTCATTGTATCTGGCGGCGACGTTGCTCTATTCGGCCTGGCAGGCAGTCTGGGGTGTCCAGGTCGATCCTGAATCGGCCTACACCATGAACGGGCTGGTGGCGGCGGCCGGATATGGCTCGCTGAAATTCGATCATCCGGGAACGACGACGACTTTGCTCGTCGAGCTGGTCATCAGGGGTTGGGCCTTGGTCGCCCGGACCGATGATATCGTCGCGTTCGGGCTTAAGCACTACGATGCGATCACCACCGCGGCGCGGACTTGCGAGGCGCTGGTGCTCTCGGGCGCGTTGCTGGCAGGCGGGCTCATCGTCGGCCGGACGACGCGGAGCGCCATTGCCGGCTTGCTGTTTCAGGCCGGCGCGTTCGTTCATCCCGATGCGCTTCACTTTCAGACGGTGCTCGCTCCGGAAAGCCTCATGGTCGCGATCGCCCTGTTCGGCATGGCGATCGTGCTCAAGGCTGCGCTCGACGAGCGACCGCCGGCGACCAGCCTCGGCGTCGTGTCCGGTTTGATTTTCGCGCTCGGCTTCTCGACCAAATATCTCTATTTGCCGCAGGCGCTGTTCGCCGTGTGCCTGCTGAGAAGCCGGCGGGCGTTCGTCGCCGCCTTGATCACCGGGGCGATCGGCTTCGTTGGCTTCAGTCTGATCTTCAACCCAGGAACGATCACGCGCGGGTTCGGATGGCTGGTGCAAATCGCAACCCACAAGGGCCATTACGGCGAGGGCGAGACCGGATTCATCGACTTCGCGACGTTCTGGTCCAACATGCGCGAGATCATCGCGGCCGTGCCGTTCGCGTCGGGCACCTACATCGCAGCCGCGGCCGTGGTGCTCGCCTGGTGCATCAAGACGCGCGAGTGGCGCGATCCGGTCAGCCGCACGCTTAGCGCCGCCGTCCTGATCTTTGCGGCGCACCTCGTGGCGACGTCGAAGCATTTTGCGCTGCATTACATGATGGCATCTTGGGCGCTGACGGGCGGCGTCCTCGTCCTGATCGTGGTGCAGATCAGGCGTCTGGTCCCGGCCATCCCGGCGGTGGCGCTATCCCTGTTGGCGGGCGGCCTGTGTGCCGCTACGACCGCGGTGACGCTGATCGACGCCAGAACCGTCGCGCTGCAAACCTCGCGCGCGAATGCGATCGGGGCCAGGCTCTCGGACGCCGTGGTCGCTGCCGGTCCCGCTTGCGCCAACGTCTCCGGCATGTTCGTGCGCGCGCCGGAGAACGACATGAACCACGGCTGGGACATGACCTTGCAGCGCTGGGGCGACCAGGCGATGCGGGAGAGGTTCTCTGCTGCCTATGAGCGCGCCTTCACGGTCGCCCTGCTCGACCACAACACCTACACGCGCGTCCTGAAGCGCAATTTTCGCACCACCAGCTACGCCAAGCTCGCCGCCGATTATCCCTGCATCATCGTCCGCGCACCGTGGGAGCTGAACGAGGAAACCTCGATCGGGCTGCTGGCACTCAATCCGGACCATTGCGTGATCGAGGGGGTCCACGTCTACACGATCGGGCTCGCCTGCGCGAAGGTGCGCGAGAGCTTCCTGGGCGAGCGGTGAGGGATGGGGGCTGCTTGGCGCTCCCTAGCGGAATCGAACCGCTCTCTCCACCGTGAAAGGGTGGCGTCCTAACCGATAGACGAAGGGAGCAAACGCAAGGCCGGGCCGCATTTGGCGACAGGCCTGCCGGCCGCGCGAGTCGTGCCCGGCGGCTTGCAGCGGGCGAACGTATAGTGGCCTTTGGCCCCGTGGGCAAGCCGTTCCGGAACGCTGTTTTGGGCCCGGTGGATAGCGCACCCCCGGGATCATTCGGGCGGCGATTTCAACCGTTTCTTAGGGTTCCCTGGGCTAGCGCTGGAGCGGGAGAGATTTTTCGCCAATGCCACAGCCCAAGAAGCGCGCAAGCCGCAAGCTGCTGTCGCAGCACGCCTGGATCACGCTCGCGGGCGGATTCGCGGCGCGGCATTGCCTGGTCGAGGACATCTCGGCCTCGGGCGCCAGGATCACGCTGGACGAGGACGCGAGCCAGCTGCCGGGCGTGATCCGGATGGCATTTGCACGCGATGCCCGGACCGGGCGGAGCTGCCAGGTGGTGTGGCGCCGCGGCAAGTCGGCCGGCGTCAAGTTCCTCTGACGGCGGCCCGGATGGCGCCGGGCGCGGGTCCGGGCTACAAGGCGCAGATGCGCGCGACCGTCCTCTTTCTGATCACTCTCGCTACTACCTCCTCAGCCGGGGCCGAGACCTTGCGCCTGCCGCCGAGCGAGCAGCCGCAGTCGGGCAAGGCCCTGCCGCTGAAGGGCGCCGCCGGGTCTGCGAGACCCAACGGCTGCGCCGCCTATGGCCGGGGCTTCACCATGGTCGAGGGGACCTGCGTCAAGATCGGCGGCGCGGTCAGCGTCGGCACCACGGTCGGGCGCTGAGGGGCCCATGTCGCCGGACCTGTTGCGGCTCGATCTCCTCGTCCCCGCGCTGATGTATTGCGCGCTGCTGTGGTGGGTCGGACGCGGGATGTCCTGGACCGCGAAGATCTCCATTGCGATCGTCACGCTGGTGCTGATCGTCGTCGTCGTGCTGGTCGAGCGCGGCCGGCACTAGGCCGCCCGAACAGAAAACGCGAAAACAACCCCATGCACAGTAGAGGCCAGGCGCGGGCGGTTTGCGCGCTCATAGCGATTTTGCGCGCGCTCACCGCAGCTTAAGCCGCGTCAGCGGGTCACGACATCGGCGGGGCCACGTGCTGTGCAAATCCGGGTCGCTTGCCGAGCTCGGCGAGCCACCGCGTCAGGTTCGGCTGCGCCGGCCGGGTGATCCCCTCGACGCCGAGCCAGCGTCGCGCATAGGCGCCAACAGCGATGTCGGCGAGCGTGAACTGGTTGCCCTCCATGAAGGGCCGCGTGGAGAGCAGGCGATCGGCGATCGTCCAGACCTCGGCGGCCGCATCGGCATCCCTTTGGACCTTGACCATGTCGCGCTCGGCGGGCGGCGTGCGCACGATGCCCCAGAACACCGGGCGGTCGACCGGCTGCACCATCGACAGCGTCCAGTCGAGCCAGCGGTCGACGCCGGCGCGCAGCTTTGGCGCCTCCGGATAGATCGGCGTGCCGCGGCCATGCGCCATGCAGAGATAGCGCATGATCGAATTGGATTCCCATAAGCTGAAGTCGCCTTCGACCAGCGTCGGAACCCGCGCATTGGGGTTCATCGCGAGATAGCCGGCCTCGCGGGTCTTGCCGTATTCCATGCCGGCGTCGATGCGCTGGTAGGGCAGGGCGAGCTCGGCGAGGCACCACAGCACCTTCTGCACGTTGACCGAATTGGCGCGGCCCCAGATCGTCAGCTTCGTCTCTGGCATCTCGTTCCTCCCGCAGCGTTTCGTTTTCGCGCGGGTGATAGCGGAATTTCGCGAAGTCAGCGAGCCGCGATTGCCGTGCGCCCCTCATGCAAAAAGCTCCGCCCGAGGCGGAGCTTTCATGGCGGGGTCGATCAGGCAATCAATGACCGAAGAACAGCCACAGCAGGATGATCACCGGAATCGGCACACCCAGCAGCCACAACAAAATTCCGCGTCCCATTGTTTCCTCCTCCAATCGCATCGTTGGGGAGTGAACGCGGCGGGCGAGGGCCTTGTTCCTGTGGCGAGCGCCTTACCAGTGGCCGGTATTCGGCATCGACGCCCACGGCTCGGCCGGCGGCTTCGGCTCGCCCTTCTGGAGGATCTCGATCGAGTGCAGATCGGGCGAGCGCACGAAGGCCATGTTGCCGTCGCGCGGGGGACGGTTGATGGTGACGCCGGCCTTCATCAGCTTCTCGCAGGTTAAGTAGATGTCGTCGACCTCATAGGCGAGATGGCCGAAGAAGCGGTCCTCGCCATAGGTCTCCTCGTCCCAATTCCAGGTGAGCTCGACCAGCGGCGCGCCGCGGCTCGAGGGCTGCGCCTTCAGCGCCTCGAGATCGTCCGACGAGCACAGGAACACCAGCGTAAAACGTCCTTTGTCGTTCTCGATCCGCCGCACCTCCTTCAGCCCCAGCGCATCCTGGTAAAACTTCAGCGCGACATCGAGATTGCGCACGCGCAGCATGGTGTGAAGGTATCGCATGGTTGTTGCTCCCTGGAACGAATGGGGTTTTGCTTTGGGCCGGGACGGCGGGGGAGAGATAGCAGGAAAGTGGGAGGAGGGGCAGGGGGCGAGGGCGGATTGCCGAACCAAAGCCATTTGATTCTCGATGAGCGAGTTCGGCTCCAAGCTGGGACGTTCCGCACGAGCACAAACTATTTCTGGGGCAATGCGCCCCAATCGACTGGGTTGCTGCGCAGCTTAAGGGTTGTCTTGCGTCGCTGTGCGTCGATGGTCTCCGCAATGATTTTAACGCGCAATCGCGTGTGGATAGGCCAGCGTCGTAAGAGTGGTCCAACGCTGATAAGCTGCGTTGTCTTAAATTCCGCTGCAGGGGCAACCACGACATCGAAATCAATCGAGCGAAGGAAATCCCGAGTTGGGTCGATCGCAAGATGTTCGGGTGAAATTAGCTTTGCCAAGGGCCAGATGACCGAGATGCATTTGATGCGTATCGGCACCGGCTCCCAGCCGCGAGCCGTCAAAGCGCACCAGCGAACCCGTATGACGGGGTCTTCGCCGAGATCCTGCACGCCGTCCTTGACAGTCAGGTTCGAGCCGATCGATTCCGCCCGCAACCGCGCCAGTCGATCTGTCCAGCTCTTCCAAAGGAAAGTGATCGGGACGATCGCTACGACGCTCGTGATCAAAGTCCAGAAAACCTGCATAGGGTTCGCCTCGCGAAATCCGACAAGTGAGCAAGACAACTTTGACGTGCAGCCCAATTTGTGTCTAGAGGGAATAAGCAGCAGGGATTGCGGTGACGGTGCACTCCAGTGCGCTCATTTGACGCCGTTTGCCAAGCGTCGATCGAAGCGGCGGAGCCAGCAGGGTGATGACGGCGAACGAACTCAATGCACGGTCACTGCGATTCTAGAATCTCATGCGGCTAGGTGATCTGATACAATCCCTTTACCCGTTGATCGTTGATGGGGGATTCGCCCCGCAGCCTGGTGAGGGCGGCGAGCGCGTTCTCTCCAATGGCCTTGTATTCGAGGCCACCTCCGTGCCGTCCGATTTCAAGCGTTTTTTTGATGACCGACCTAAGTTCAAGGCCTCTTAGGCGTTTGAACATCGTGTAGAACTCGTCTGCTGTTACCTCCGAGATGAGTGCGATGTCTTCTTGGCTCCAGGCGTGATTCTTGGCGATCTCGAACAGAACATCCGCCGGGTCACGGCTATCCACGAATGAGTTGTAGCGATGGGTGATGGACGCACGGAGGTCAGGGTCTTGAACAGCAAACCCGGCGCTTTGCACGTCGTAAAAACCGCGGGGCTCGTCCTTCATAGCCTCAAGCCAATCCTCCAATATCTTTTGGGCTTCGACTGCCTTACCCACGCGCTTTAGGAACATGATCGCTCCGTCTACATAGTTGATGGGGGTATAATCTGGGTATTCCTTCATCGCGTTGATTAACCCATCGCACACGGACTCGACGTTGTCGTCGAATGAGTCGCGGTAGAGGTCCCAAGGTCCTTGAACGGCGTCGCGCATCTTCTTGTTTTTGTATCCGTCATCAAGCTTCTGCGCTTCCTCGACCAATTTGGTGTTATCGACGAAGCCTTTTTGGATGCCCTCCAGCAAAACTCTGTCGAATGCATCCACAAGCCCGAACGGATAAGCCTCCAATAAATCGTCCAGCTTCTTTTGGTCGTCGCTGAGTTTGTTGTTCATTGAATAACGAGATTTGTATCTCTCATTCAGCGTGTACTGAAAAAGATCGTCCTGCTTCGCGTAGACACACCAACCCAATAGAACCAAAGTCGAGACCGCCTGGGTCAATACTCGATCGTCAAACGGCGCTAGGTGGCGCTTGGCGTCGTTCACAAGACGTTCGATCTTCTTCAGGATACGGATATTGGCGATTTCAAGCTTCCGACAATTCTCGCGCATCAGCTTGTCGGATTCCTCGGTACCCTTGAAGGCGATCTGAGCAGCCTCCACCGAGGTCGGCTCGAATACCAACGAGGAATCGATTACCTTCTCACTATATTTCTCGAAATCAGCCTTCTCCTTGTCGAGGGCGTCATCGTTGAGAATGAGGACGATCTTGCACTTGCGTCGCTCCTTGAGGAGGGAGGCCAGTCCAAGAATGTCGATGATCCGTAGTTTCTCGCCTTTCCGTTCTAAGTCGTCGATGCACACGATGTAGTTACGGACAGACAAAAAGGCAGCGTGCTCGGCAATCGCGCCCGCGCCTGGCTTGATGGCCGCAAGAGCTAGTTTCGATAGGGCTTTGAAATTCTCCCCCAACGTTTCCACGGTTGGGCCGTCGTCAATGCTTTTGACGGGAATGACGTTCTCGAATATGGACGACTTGAGGCGATCCAGCGTGTCCATCCCGAACAGCGAAACATAAGAATAGGATTGTAGAGCGACATCCTTGCCCGCCTGCTTAAGCAACTCCTCCCACGTATAAGTCTTGCCAGCCCCCCATTTTCCTCGAATGCAAATGACTTCAGGTTTGGGGTCTTTCAGGAAGCGGAAGACTTCGTGACGGAGGAGCGAGAGAGCGGTTTTTTCTTTTGCCATGCTAGCTAGGACTTCGGGCGCCGTTTGGGATCAATATAAATCGGGATCGGCAGCAAGATCGGCAATGTCTCGATCGCCATCATGCCTTCTTCCCTGGCGGCATGATGAATCTCGGACGCGATATAGTTGGAGAGTGCGTGACCGAACCAGAAGTAGTCATTGAGGTCGTCGGCGATCCGTCGAATTTCGTCTGTTGCAACCTGAAAGAGGTTCGGCAGGCCCTGCTTCGACATGGAATGGAACGCTGTCATGTTGCCCCAAGTCTCCACTGCGTTTGAATGGACCAGCACATTGCGGTTGGCGGTGAGGATGTCCATTGCTTTCAGATAGTGCTTAATGGCCGCCCGCACGTCGTCGGGCCAGTCGTAATGGCCCATGAAGATTTCAATGAGCTTCATCCGGTCGGCCGGGTTTGTCCGAACGGAAATCAAATTGGCTTGACGCTCCCGAATATTGGCGACAGCCGCCAACATCCACGTATGAGTAAGCTCAAAGCGGGCGTAGTTGATGTTGACGACGCCCAAGGCGTACACACTGTCCTGCGGCGCAACCTCGTAGCTCGGCCAAGTCATGTGATTCTCAACCCCTAAGAACTGCAATATACGGCAGGTTGAGATAGCAAGAACAGCGACAATGCAGCGGCGAAACGGTCAGTCGGATCGACCGATCATGCACGCTGCGTCGCCCAGCGCGATAACGCATCATGGCAACCGCACTGTCACCGAGATTATCGTGTCTCACTTGAGGGGTGCAGTCCAGCACTGAAGATCATCTAGCCGGCCTTCGCGACCAAGAAGGCGGTGGAGCTAAAGTGAGTTCGAAGTGATCGAATCACTTTTGGGCCACGAGGAGG
>NZ_JBEPOS010000052.1:0-7228 GCF_040546885.1 Bradyrhizobium sp. S3.2.6
CGCCATCCTGCCATGATACAGCTCCTCGTTTCGCCGACCGCAAACGAGGAATCCGCCAACAACCCGTCCGTTCCACCAATTCAACCCGCTCCACCGCGCAGGTTTCATGGAATCGGTCGTCTAGGGGAGTCCACAGGACTTGATCGCATGCGGTCGTGCGGCACGTGTCGAGCTAGTTTTGTGTGTGAGCACGGAAATGATGCCGCGCCCTAACGAATCCGACCATTGATCAGAAAACGGGCAAGGTGACGTGGTGGCTCAACAAACTTGGTCGGCCAGCCTCCTCGGAGTGAAGGCGCAAGTAAAAGACATCTCGCACCGAAATTGCTGTCCGACGCTTTCGAGTGATCGTTGCCGGTCGCTACCGTACGAGGCAGCCCTCCTATGTTCGCATTGACGCTTTTGGGTTGCACAAGCAGCTCTCATCCGGGTGTCCGGGTTTAGGTGTCGGCATCGCGGACAAAGAAGTGACGGACAACAACTCGAAGGAAGCAACGCAAGCAAATGGAGTGACGCATTCGCGACAGAATGTGGTCACCGGCAACTAGCCATGGGGTTTCGACCGTGCCTGTGGAATTTCGAGATCTACGCTGGGCGATCGTCGCGTCCCAGCACCGAAGCCTACGCCAAGCGGCAGAAGCGCTCACCTAATGGTTGGCATCCGCCCGAGGAAGAGTTCTCCACCAGTGCTGGCCTAGCTTGTCAGGTGTGTCGCGCTCGCAACGTCACAATTGTTCCATTGGCCTTCGAATCGTTTTTGACTTCACAGGGTGGCGAGTCCGGCGTTTGATTATGGCGGACCCCGGGGTAAGGTCTTTTGTCTCGAAGACATTTTGAGGCGGGTTCAAGAGGCCGCTGTCCAGCGCCAGCGGTCTCTTCGTTAGCTTCATCGGGAAAGTTCGTCCGATGCCGACGCAAGTATGGGCTATCGCCACGTCAATCGGCTGGACAGTCGTCGTGGCCGCGATCCTGCTCTATTTGATCTTCAGCCCTGGCTAATCCGGTGCCTCTTAAAGGGGGGTGAGACGCCTAGTCGTCGTGATTGCGCAGCCGTGGCCACGGGACTGCCGGGCGCATAGGGGCCGTGCCAAAAAGAGGACCTACAAGCGCCCCGCCGAATTGGGAAAGTCCGCGGAGGAGAAATCGCTGTCTGCCGGAGCCTTGAAAGGACACGCCGAACGTGAGGTGACGCCAGCCGCAGTGACTACGCGGCTGCCACGGATCGCGAGCAATCACCGATCGTAGTCGACATCGACATCGATATCGGCATGCCGATCGCGGCGGTGATGCTGTTGCTGCCGTTGGCTTCGACAACGACATGTCGACCGATGATGATCGGCACCATATTGCCGATCATCACGATGCTGCTGGCGGCCGTCGGCGGAAACTATGCCTCACCGAGCAGTCGACGGCATTGCCCGGCTCTTGCGATCAGGTGCTTGGCGAGATGCCCGATGATAGCATTGTCCAATCCGTCTTTCTGCGCTTTGGCATGAGCATCCGTACCCGCAATCAGCCAATTGAAGCCTAGAGCGTCGACAAACGTGTCAACGTCGGCGACGCGATCCGTGGAGTAGGTGCGCAAAAGCTCGATCACATCGGCAGGGCTTGGTCCGCCATCGTTTTGATACTTCATGGTCGGCAGGATGCCGAGCGCCTGGCAGATATCTTCCTGGTGGACTCAAAGTCGAAGGAATCGTCGCCCGGCCTACACTCGTCATCGAGCGCAGCGAGGGCATCTCGACCAGCGACGTCGGAGGCGTTCCGTCTGAATCATCCGGTGCCGACTCCCGCCGTCTGACCTGTCGCGACGCTTAACTTCTGCGTTCACAACCAAGTTTTTGACGGATTTCACCACCGCGATTGTGTGAAGTTGCGATGTATGCGTTGGAGCTACAGCGAGGAAGCAGCATCGGGAGCGAGCTGGGGGATTGCAGTTCATCGAGGTGACATCCAGCGCTTGGCCGGTCGAGTCGGTCAGCCAAACATCAATCCGCTCTGTTGAACTCTGCTGGCGCGGAACAGTCTAACGATGGAGCTCCTAAGATCCGATGGCCCCGAATTTGCCTAGTCTAACAACACGGCTCGGAAAGGGCTCTGCCGCCGGTCAGGATGTACTTAGGCGATTCACGTGGGAGATCAGATCTATCAATGTGTGTCTGGACGAACTTCGCTATTTCCAGGCGAATGCGCTCGGTATTACTGGACCGCAAATGATGATCCTGATGGCGCTGACTGAATTGGAACGGAATGACGGGGTTCCGGTCAACGTGGTTGCAAAGTTGATGGAGGTGGGTTCGGCCTTCATCACGAAGCATTCGAAGGAGCTCGAGAATAAACGGTTTGTGCGGCGCGAGCCCTGCACGAAGGACGCCCGCGTCGTACACCTGTCGCTAACAGACAACGCTCGCAAACGTCTTGCGAGCATCGCGGCACAGCAGGAAGAGATCGATCAGTTTGTTTTTGATTATCTCGGCATTAAGGAATTCGCCAAATTGGCTAGCTGCCTCAGCGGAGTCAGGCATCGGCTGGAAAAAGCTCGCCTACAGGCTGAACTAAAATCCTGAGATCAACTGAAACAATCCAGGGGCGACGACAAAGATCTGCACGCATCTTTCGCTACCCGTTCACGCGATGGACGGTGCTCTTGGCAATCCCGGTCTCTTTGGCGATGGCGCGCACGCTCCAGTGTGTTGCGGCCTTGGGCTTGCGGGCCAGTGTCTTGGTGATCAACTCGGCCACCGCCTCATCCTCAACCGTGGGGGCCTGCCGCTACGCATCTCGTCGTAGAGCCCCTCGATCCGATTGGTGATGAAGCGATTGCGCCATTTGCCGATCGTACGGGGGCCGACGCCAAGCCGCGTCGCCACGACGGCGTTGCTGGGCTCGCGCTCGCACGCCAGCACGATCTTCGCCCGCAATGTCAGTGCCGCCGGCAAAGAGCGCGACCGCGTTATGGCCAAAAGATGCGTGCGTTTGTCGCTCGATATCGTTAGTGTCGCCTTTGGGCGTCCGGTTCGCATCGAGTAGCTCCTTCGATCAGGATACCCGAAACAACTGCAATAATTATGCTACGAACTTACGGGACGGTACACTACGCCGCCTTGTGCGCCAGGCACCGTCACTCATTTCTATGCCAAATCGGTTGGCTTCCGCCCGAGGAAGAACTCTCCGCCGATGCTGGCCTAGCTTGTTAGGTGTGTCGCGCTCGCAACGTCACAATTGGTCCATTGGCCTTCGAATTCGTTTTTGACTTCACAGGGCGGCGAGTCCGGCGTTTGATTATAGCGGACCCTGGGTAAGAGCTTTCATCTCGAAGACGCTTCGAGGCGGGTCCAAGAGATCGCTGTCCAGCGCCAGCGGTCTCTTCGTTCGCTTCATCGGAAAAGGCGGTCCGATGCCGACGCAAGTATGGGCTCTCGCCGCGTCGATCGGCTGGACAGTCGTCGTGGCCGTGATCCTGCTCTATTTGATATCAGCCCTGGCTAATCCGGCGCCTGTTAAGGGGGCGAGACGCCTAAACGTCGTTAATTGCGCAGCCGAGTCCGCGGGCATGCCGGGCGATAGACAAGATACAAGGCTGATCGTGCGACCTTAAAAGGAAAAATCTGCTTCCACGTGTCGGGCGGAGGGTACCTAAAGGCGAAACGAGGCATCACGAATCGGAGATTGAAGGGGCGTTCGCCTGAAGAAATAGCCTGCGCGCGATCCACAGCTCGCTCGAGCGACGCTTCTGTTAGTCGGACCATCAGCAGTTTGGATAGCGGCGGGGCCGTATGGCAAGCCGATAAATCTGCAATAAGGATCTCGGGAGCGGCAATACTGTCGGAATGATGCTCAGACCGCCAACAGGCACCCTACTTCTTTAAGAACCTCGGCAGAACGGTTGCGAGGGGTACGGTACTGAGCGGTCGCCCCACCTCATCTGCGATGACCAAGACCTCCGACACGGCTGGCGTACCGCTCTTGATCGCTTCGGCTAGCAGCTCGCGCGCAGCTAATACGGCCTCACCCTCAGCCGCAGATAAATCTGGCAGCTCTGTTCCTTCCTCATCGAGCGTAATCTCGTCGCCGGCACGTAGGTGAAAGTAGAAACGTCTCAAAGCGAACTCCAATTTAACAGAGACCTATTTGGCGGATTTTCGCTGACGTATACCACGCTGGCAGGAGGCAGCGAGCGCCGCCAATTGGGACTACGCAACAATCGGGTCTTGAAACAAGGGTTACTTTGATGCTGTACAGTAACGACATGTCGATATTGATAAATGCAACGAGTGGCTCGTTGACGCTTAAATTCCGCGTTCGAGCGCTTCTTTCGACGGATTTCACCACACCGATTGTCCGATAGTTGCGCAGCATTTGAGTCCGCAAGGCCAGTGTTAGCGCTTTGCCGAAGACATCTTCGAAGGGCGGCCCCGGATCTTGCGGCGGACGGATCGGTGGGTCGGTCGAGCGGGGTGCGCAGCATGGTGGTGGTTGTCCAGCCTTCTTAGGCCACCTAGTGGAGCGCGCACGCGCATTTCGATGAAGCAATATGGCTGGTGAAGCGTCTAGTCATTTTATGCTGAACGCTGCTGTGATTTCGGCCGGCGGCGCTCTCGCGCAAGCTGGGCTTCGTCGCGTCGCTCTTTAGCCGCTCCGACCACCCAGCCATCGGCGATTCAAGCGACGCCAAGCTGATCGGAAGTTTGACGATAGTGCCCGACGATCTGAGCGCGCTGTGAAGTTTGATTGGGTTCGCGCGGACAGTATTGTCCCTAAATCTGCGCTAAGGGGAGACAGACAGACGATGCCGCCGGATTTGCCTAGCCCAGCAAGACAGGTCGCCGGTAGCTCTGCCGAGATTCAAGAAGTGGTCCGGCGATTCACGTGGGAGATCAGATCGATCAATTTGTGTCTGGAGGAACTTCGCCAATTCCGGGGCGATGTACTTGGCATTACTGGGCCACAGTGGATGATCTTGATGGCCTTAACGGAGTTGGGCAGAGATGGCGGTGTCCCGGTCAACGTCGTGGCCAAATTGATGCACGTTGACCCTTCGTTCGTTACGAGCCAATCAAAGCTGCTGGAGAAAAACGGCTTCCTGCGGCGCAAGCCCTGCACACGCGATGGCCGGGTCGTACAGCTGTCGCTGACGGACAAGACTTCCAAGCATCTCGCGAGCGTGGCCGCACAACAGGAAGCACTCGATGAATTTGTTTTTGGTGATTTCGGCACTGGCGAATTGACCGAGTTCGCTGATAGGCTCACAGCACTCAGGAATCGCCTAAAGAAAGCTCGCTTGAAAGTCGCTCTGGAGTTCTGAGGACCAAAACGCAAACGCACAATCTTCGAAAGTTGTGGCTGTCTTGCTCATGTCTGATCAATTTCCAACGTTCGCGATTTTCTTAAAGCAGCGCGGGCGAAGGTGGTTGTGGTCGGTCTGCACGACCGAAGGCCCGCTGGTTGTGACGGGTTCAGGAAGCAGCCGATCCGCTGCCAGGTATGACGCCAAATAGGGCGGCCTTTTCTATTGCCTGCTGAGCGCGCCCTATCATTTGCGACTTTCGGATCGAGCGATCCAGGCTAATCAAGAGGCTCGCCCTCGGGTATGAGCGAATCTTGCACAAAATGATTCCAAAATGCGCCACTTATATCATCGTGAATGAAGTATTCCATACATAGCGCTACCGACGGGGCAAGAAAGCCAAACCATGTTTCTCCTCAACCAGCACGTCGACCACCGCACGCCCCTCGATGCCTCGGACGCCGTCACGTTGAGCGTCGAAGCCGCTCGCGAGGTCGAGCGGTTTCTCAAGCAACGCGATGGCCACAAGGAAACCCCTCTTATTTCTTTGCCAGGCCTTGCCCGCGAGATTGGAGTGGGTTCGATCCATCTAAAGGACGAAGGCCAACGTCTCGGCCTTGGGAGTTTCAAAGCCTTGGGCGGTTCCTATGCTGTGATCCGTCTGGTGCTCGAGGAAGCAACTCGGCAGCTCGGTCGCGATATTGACGTGTCCGAGCTGCACACACCTGAAGTGAAGACCGTGGCAAGAGGTATGACGCTCTCTTGCGCCACGGATGGCAACCATGGCAGATCAGTTGCTCAAGGCGCCCAGCTCGTTGATGCAAAATGCGCCATCTTCGTTCATTCAGGCGTGAGCAACGAGCGCATCACCGCCATCGCCGGCTTTGGCGCGCAGATGATCCGCGTCGACGGCAACTATGACGATTCCGTCGTCCAAGCATCGCGAGTTGCAGCTCAAGAAGGTTGGATCACAGTGTCTGACACGTCCTGGCCTGGCTACGAGCGGATCCCCCGCTTTGTAATGCAGGGATACACCGCACTTGTGAGCGAAGCACTACGCCAGTTGCCGGAACCGCCGACACACGTCTTCATCCAGGCAGGCGTCGGTGGGATCGCCGCAGCCGTTGCTGGACATCTATCAATTCTGTTGGGCGACGACCGCCCGTTCTTCACAGTTGTCGATCCCTCGCGGGCAGCATGCCTCTTCGAAAGCGCACGGGCCGGGCATCCTGTCAAGGTAGATCATGGGCAATCGACCGTGATGGCGATGCTCGAATGCTACGAGCCTTCGCTCGTCGCTTGGCGCATTCTTTCCCGCACAGCGGATGCTTTTATGACTGTCGACGACGAGAACGCAATCAGCGTGATGAAACGTCTGGCAAATCCGAAGGATGGCGATCCCGCTGTCGTTGCAGGCGAAAGTGGTGGTGTTGGCCTTGCAGCCTTACTGAAGGCTGCTTCTGACCCGACCTTGCGTGGTAAGATTGGTCTTGGGCCCAATGCCCGGGTCTTCCTGATCAACACCGAGGGCGCGACAGATCCTCTCCTGTACGAACAGCTCGTCGGTGCGACGCCTGCGCAAGTGACCGCGAAGAATATTAAGCCGATCAAGAACAGGTCAACGGATGGGGCGAGCTCGTGAGCCTTTCGTAAGCCGTCCCATCCGGACGCCCTGGGAGACTGGCCAGCGTTCCGCCCCTTACAGAAAGGCTCATCGCCGAGCAGAGGCCGCCCCCTGCGCGGCGCAGGGGTTCATGTCCCTTCGAGCTGGGCACGCGGATTGACTTACTTAGAATGAGGGGTTTGAGATGCGCCGGTCCTCTCTGACTTGTCGGCCGGACTCAAAGTAAGCGCTTAGCCGCAACCCTATTGAGGCTGGCTTGACGTTTTGCGGAATCGCCACGGCATGAGGTCTTCGATACGGCTATGGGGATGGCCGTC
>NZ_JBEPOS010000053.1:0-6838 GCF_040546885.1 Bradyrhizobium sp. S3.2.6
GCGCTCGATGATCGTCCGCGACCAGGCAAGGAGCCAACGATCACGCCTGAGGCCAAAGCCTGGCTGGTGTCGCTGGCGTGTGACAAGGCCAAAGACCATGGCTATCCGCATGAGTTGTGGACGACGCGGCTCTTGGCGCGCCATGCGCGCGAACACGGGCCGGCGGCCAGGCATGGGTGTTTGGCCCATTTGGTCCAGGGAACTGTGTGCAAGATCTTCGGCCAAGAGGAAGCCAAGCCGCACAAGGTGCGTTACTATCTTGAAAATCGCGACGCTGAGTTCGAACAGAAGATGGCGGGGATCTTGTGCGTCTATCGTGATAGTCCAAGTCCTGAAGAAAGCCTCTGCCAAGGGAAAATGGCGGGGAAAGCCGGTGACGATCGTCTCCTGCGACGAGAAGCCGGGAATCCAGGCCATAGCAACGACGGCGCCGGATTTGCCGCCCAAGCCTGGTGTCCACGCCACCTTTGCGCGCGACCATGAATACAAACGCCATGGCACGCTCAGCCTGTTGGCTGGAATCAATCTGCTCACCTGAGGTCCACGCCGTTGTCAAAGATCGTCACCGCAGTCGAGAGTTCATCGAACTCCTCAAACTTATCGATGCCGTCTATCCGCCGAACACTGCGATCAAATTGACCCTCGACAATCATTCCTCGCACATATCGAGAGGAACCAGAGCCCGGCTCGCTACCCGACCGGTTGGACGCTTCGAACTCACTTTCACCCCCAAGCACGGCTCGTGGCTCAATCTCATCGAGGGGTTCTTCTCCAAGTTCGCCCGTTCAGTCCTGCGCCATATCCGGGTGGCCTCAAAACACGAACTCAAGGAGCGCATCATGGCTGGCATCGACGACATCAATCGCCATCCCGTCATCCACACCTGGTCCTACAAACTCGCCGACGCCGCCTGATATGATTCGAACCAAGAAAACGCTGAACAAGTTCTATTAAACAGGCTGTCAAGTTCTGCGATTAGCACCGACCCAGTCGATGATTCTGTAATGAACAATGCGCCGTCTGAACCAAAGGCGATATTCGTACAGGTCGAGCCGGCGCAGGATCTGATGCGGGCGATGCACTCACCATTAGCGGCGAGCACGAAAACATGCCCAAGTGATGCATGCGCAACAAACAGCTGTCCCTTGGCATCTATCGCCAATCCATCAGGACCGCTCGTTCCGAAAAATGAGCTGAACTTGCCGACCTTTGCGACGCCCCCATCTTTCGTCAGGGGCACGCGCCAGACGCAGTTGTCCCGGGTCATCGCCACGAACAGGACAGTCTCGCTGGGGTCGAGAACAAGACCATTCGGGCTTGGTCCGTTAGAGATCAGGCAATCAACTCGTCCGTCGGGTCGCAGGCGAAACACTCGGCCGCTTGGATCGTGTAGTCCGGTCTGGCCCTGGTCCGTAAAATAGATGTCGCCAGTCGACGCGATATGCAGGTCGTTGCAGCCTCTGAACGATTCGGAATTGCGGTGACCTAGCAGAGTGCGGATCGTGCCGCGACGCGCATCCAGTTCCATGAGGCCATTCATGTAATCGGCAACCAGGATGCGGCCATCAGGCGCGATCTTCAGGCCGTTTGGCCAGCCATCATATTCGATGACTAAGGACCAGCTGCCGTCGGTTGCAATCCTGAAGATGCGGCCGAAGGGAATGTCGACCAGATAGAGATTTCCGGACGCATCGAACGACGGCCCCTCGATGAAGCAGTCTACGGGCTTGCCGCCCCGATTGGCGTCCGCCCAATCTGAGCGAAGCCCGGGGCGACGAAATTTGGCCGGCATGGTCGACAAGACACGCGTTTCAATGACCCGTGGGGGGCCGTCGAGGTACATCATGGCGCGCTCTTCAGGCTTCGTTTCGGCTGCCCCTCGTATTTGTAGGCAAACAGCTTCGGCATGGGTCCTTTGTTGCGGTCCTTGCGTCCGGTCTGCTCCCACGCGTGCGCTAGAATGCCGACCGCGCGCGACAGGCAGAAGATGCCCCGCGCAAGGGGCGCCGCAAAGCCGAGTTCTCCATAAATCACCGCGGTAGCCCCGTCGATGTTCATGGGAATGAGCTTGCCCTTGCGCTTTTGCATGACGCGCTCAATCGCGCGCGCAGCGTTGGCGTAGCGACCACTCACAGCACCGTCGCTTACCGCGGCATCCACCAACGCGAGCAACGGTTCGGCACGCGGGTCAATGGGATGAAACCGATGACCGAAGCCAGGGAGATATTTGCTGCGCGTGCGGGTGAAGTGATCGATGGCATCGGCCGCAGCCTCATCGATGTGCCCGGCCTTGCTGCGTCGCAGGACCTCCTCGTACAGTTCGATCGCCTGCTCTCCGGCGCCGCCATGCACATCATCGAGCGTATTGATCGCAGACGCCATCGCCCCATTGAGCGGCAGCCCGCAGCTGACGGCCATCTGCGCAATGGCGATCGAAGGCGCGTGCGGTCCATGGTCGACGGAAGCGACCAGCGCAGCCTGCAAGAGCCTTTCCTGGATCGGTGCCGGAAATTCGCCGCGCAGCATCAACCAGATCATCGCGGGAAACGAAATGCGCCCGATCAATTCCTCGATTGGATATCCGTGGTAGGCGATGCGGCCTGGCGCTATGTCGCATATCGAGGTCCGCCACCAATGCGCAGCCCGCTCTCGTAGCTCTGTTTCGTTCATTCTGCTTTCCGATCGGACCGGCTTGCGCCGGTCTAGTTACCGAGTGCGCCAAATCGTTGATCTGCTCAGGCCGCCCCATCCGTCGCCGCACGGACCAGCGGAAAGTGCACCTCGCCCTGGCGTGGCGTTCCGGCGCTACCGCTGGAGATCATTTGCTCAATCTCCCGGTCAGTGTAGCCGAGCCGCGTCAGCCATCGTTCAGTGTCGGCGCCGAGACTTGGCGGCAGCGACGGGACTGGAAACTCCTCGTCCAGCCGAAAACCTGGGCGCGTGATCCGCAAGAGTGACTCGCCAGCCTGTTCAGTCGGTAGCGTCTCCACGAAGTTGCGGCCCAACAGTTGCGGCTGCTGCAATATTTGCGGAACGGTCAGCACACAGCCTGCCGGAACGCCAGATGCATTCAGCAGACCCTCCCATTCCTCGGCAGGCCGGGAACTTAAGGCCGCGTTCAATTCCTCATTCAACGACGTGCGGTTCAGCTTGCGCGCCTCGCGTTTTGCGAAACGCGGATCCGTCTTCAGATCCGACCGCCCGATCAAGTCGCAAAGGGTCCGGTACTGCTTCTGCTCGTTGGCAGCTATGTTCAGCGGGCCCGTCGCGGTGCGGAACGTGCCGGAGGGAGCGGCGGTGAAGTTCTCATTTCCCATCGGCTGCGGCTCCACTCCGGCGTTCAGGTGATTGGAGACGACCCATCCCATCGCCGCGATGGTCGCCTCAAGCAGCGACACGTCGATGAAGCGGCCACGGCCCGTATGTCGCTGCTCGACAAGCGCTGCGGCAACGGCAAATGCGGCCGTCAGCCCGCCGATGGTGTCAGAAATCGGGAAGCCGGTCCGCAGCGGGGCCGAGGCTGCGTCACCCGTCACACTCATGGCGCCAGAAAGGCCCTGGACGATCTGGTCGTAGGCCGGTCGGGCGGACCAGGGGCCGTTTTGCCCAAAACCGGAGATCGCACAATAGACGAGCCGCGGGTTGCACTTGCTCAAGATGTCGAAGCCGAGACCAAGCCTCTCCATGATCTTGGGCCGGAAGTTTTCGAGAACGACGTCGGCTTCAGAGACGAGCCGAAGAAACGCATCTTTGCCCGTTTGCGATTTCAGGTCGAGCGCGACCGACTGCTTGCCGGCGTTGACCGCGACGAAGGAGAGGCCCTGCAGACGCTCCGCCCTTTGTGGATCGCCGCCGAGGCGGCGCGCGAGATCGCCGCCATTCGGGTTTTCAACCTTGATGACCTCCGCGCCGAGGCGCGCGAGATGATAGCCGCAGAACGGGCCTGCCAATACGTTCGACAGGTCGAGGACGCGGATGCCTGTGAGCGGCAGGGACATCTGACAAAGCCTTCCGTTGAGGTGTTTTCGTCCGACGTTGCGGTCGTTATTTCAGCTGTTGCGCCGCGCGCTCAGTGAAGCGATTGGTAAAGGTCTTGCTGAGGTCGATGTTTGCCGTGGCGATCTTGGGATCGAAATCGCTCAGCACAGCGAGCGGAATCTTGGCTGCCTCGGCGTCCATCAGGCCAGTTTGGGAAAACAACGCTTTTGAAGCCTTCAAGATCTCGATGTTCACCTCGCGATTATCGGTCTTGTATCCGGCGGGGATCGCATCGACGAGTTGCTCGGTCGCCACCGAGTTGATCCAGCGGTGGGTCTTCAGCAAGGCGTTGACCAGCCGCTGCACGGTCTCGGGATTTTTGTCGATAAATGATTGCTGCAGGTAGAGGCAGGCGGTCGGATAGATCCCACCGAAGGCGGTCTTGGAGCCTTCGACCGTGCGCGCGTCGAACAGCGGCTTGGCTGTATTCTTCCTCGAGAGCAGCGTGGCAATCGGGTCGAAATAGACCAGTGCGTCGATGTTCCTGGCCTCGAGCGCCACCATGCCCGGCGCGCCGCTTCCAACCGCGATAATGTTGACGTCGCGAGGTCCTAACCCTGCTTTCTTGATGTAGTACCGTGCCATCGTGTCCGTCGACGAACCGGGAGCCGTGATACCGAGCTTGAGACCCTTGAGGTCAGCGCCAGTTTTCACCTTGTCGGCGAGATCGCTACGCACCCCGAGAAGAACCCCGGGTATGTCGTTGAGCAGGAAGACACAGGAGATCTCCTTGCCCTGCGCCTGCATCTGAACCGTGTGATCATAGAAGCCCACGGTACCGTCGACCGAGCCGCCGATCAGGGCCTGCAGCGCCTTGGAGCCGCCGGCCTGGAAATTCTCAACCGTGACATCGAGACCTTCCTCCCTGAAGGTGCCGAGCTTTACCGCAAGTTCGAGAGGCATGTAGTTCAGGATTTGAGAACCGACGGCGATCTTCAGTTGCGCCTTCTCCGGTTCGGCGGCATTGGCCGAACAAAGCCAAAGGCCGGTCGCGGCCACACCCAGGATCAGTCGCATCAATGCGCGCATGTGCATCTCCATGATTGACGAAGCATAAAGGTCAGGTCTCGTGAGCGGCCGGCGGCCGCCAGACGAGGAGCCGCTTTTCTGCGCGGTCGACGACGGCGTCGAGAGCAACGACGAAAGCGGACAACACGATGATTCCAGCGAACACACCGGTCGCATCGAGCACACCCTCGGCTTGCGCGATCAGGTGCCCCAATCCGGCGGATGAGCCGAGATATTCGGCAACGACGGCGCCCATGACTGCCATGCCGACGGATACCCGCAGGCTCGATAGGATCCAGGTGGTGGCGGATGGCAGATAGACGTGGCGCAACAACGAGGATTTGGAAGCGCGCAATAGCCGCGCGTTTGCCAGGACGACCGGATTGACCTCGCGCACCCCCTGGAAGGTGTTGAAAAATGCAACAAACAGCACCAGAGTCACGCCGAGCGCGACCTTGGACGTCAGCCCTAACCCGAACCAGATGACAAAGATCGGTCCTAGGAGGATCCGCGGGATCGCGTTGAAAATCTTGATGAATGGCTGAACAACGTCAGCGGCGAACGGATTCAGGCCGAGCCAGATCCCGAGCGCTGTGCCGATCGCAATCCCGACGATGAAGGACAGGATCGTCTCGACCAGCGTGGTGCCGACATCGGTCCAGAAATCGGCGGTCGACATCCACTCTTTTATTCGGCCGACGAGGGTCGACGGCGCCGGAAAGAAGAACGAATCGATGACGCCCGAATGTACGCCGAGTTCCCAGGTCAGGAGAAGCGCAAGGACGATGACGACCTGCGTGACAACGACCTTAGTTCTGCGTGGCATAGCTCTTCTCCACCTCAGTGCCGAGCAGCGACCAGATCTCGCGATAGAGGGCGACGAATTCGTCCGTGGTCTGCAGCACGGAAACGTCCCGCGGACGCGGCAACGTGATCTTGACGTTGCCGACCATCCGGCTCGCAGGTCCGGCGGACATGACGACCACGCGGTCAGCCAGGGTGATCGCCTCATCGAGATCGTGGGTGATGAAGATCAGGGAGCGTCGCTCCGCCTGCCACAGGTCGAGCAGAATGCGGTGCATCAGCCGGCGGGTGTGAACGTCGAGCGCCGAGAAGGGCTCGTCCATCAGGACGATCCTCGGCTCCATGATCAAGGTCTGCGCCATCGCGACGCGCTTGCGCTGCCCGCCAGACAACTGATGCGGATAACGCTCTTCAAATCCTTTCAGCCCAACTTTGGCGAGCCACGGCCGAGCCTGCGCGCGCGCTTGTTCGACCGACTTGCCCTGGAACACGAGGCCGAGGCCGACATTGTCCTGCGCGGTCTTCCACGGGAGCAGCCCTTCCTGCTGGAGCATGTAGCCGGACTGGTCGTTCAGTCCGGTGAGCGGCCTCCCGAAGATGCGCACGTCTCCCGACACGGGCTTTAGAAGTCCCGTGACAGTGTTCAGGATGGTGGACTTGCCACAGCCGGTTGGGCCTACGACCGCAACGAATTCCGTGTCGCCCACCTGGAGATTCATGCTTTTGACGGCGGTGAAGTCGCCGAAGCAGATCACTACGTCGTGCAAATCGACGGCGAGCGCCGGCTTCCCTTCCATAGTTTCGCTCCATAGAACTTGTTCTATTATTCGCTACAGATAACCGCGCGCACGAAATGAGTCAACATCATTCCGGCTAACAGAACCGGATTGTGCGGCACTAGTTCAGCGTTTTCTTGGTTCGAATCATATCAGGCGGCGTCGGCGAGTTTGTAGGACCAGGTATGGATGACGGGATGGCGATTGATGTC
>NZ_JBEPOS010000054.1:0-6355 GCF_040546885.1 Bradyrhizobium sp. S3.2.6
CACGCATCGTCGAAACGCTGATGCCGGCTGCAGCCTGCTGCCCGTCCTGCAAAGGCGATCTCGTTGAGATTGGCAGCGATGAGAGCCAAAGGCTCGACGTCGTTCCGGTGCAGTACCGGGTGATCGTAACCCGCCGGCCCAAGCTGGCCTGCCGCGCCTGTCATGGCGTGGTCCTCCAGCACGCCGCGCCCGAGCGATTGATCAAGGGTGGACTGCCCACCGAGCGGCTCGTCGCGCATGTAATTGACGCCAAGTATCATTGGCATTTGCCGCTCTATCGTCAGGCGCAGATGCTGGCGACCCACGGAATTGCCATCGATCGTTCCACGCTCGCCTTCTGGGTCGGCTATGCCGCCCAGGAACTGAAGCCGTTGTGGCATCGTCTGCGAGAGCTTCTGCTCGCCTCCTCGAAGCTCTGTGTCGATGAGACCCCAGCGCCGGTGTTGGATCCGGGGCGCGGCAGGACCAAAACCGGCTACTTCTGGGCGCTCTCCCGCGATGACAGACCCTGGGCCGGTCCTGATCCGCCTGTGGTGATCTATGCCTATGCACCAGGCCGCGGTGCCGTTCATGGTTTGAGACTGCTCGAAGGCTATCGCGGCATCATCCATTGCGACGGCTATGAGGCCTACAAGACCATGACCCGGACGACGCGTGCGGACGCGCTGTCCGGCACGCTCGCCTTTTGCTGATCGCATCTACGGCGCCAGTTTGTGAAGATCGAGCGCGAGGCTTCGCCGGCGCCGGCGCCGGTTGCCCGCGAGGCCCTCGAGCGCATCGCCCAGCTCTATGCGGTCGAGAAAGCCCTCCGCGGTCGATCTGATGCTGAGCGCCGCGCAGGCCGACAGGCGCATGCCCGGCCTCTGGCTGCAGCCTTGAAGCAGTGGTTTGAGGCAAAACTTGATCACCTTGCACAGAAGAGCGACACGGCGAAAGCTTTGCGTTATGCGCTGCGTCATTGGGACGGCTTGACGCTCTACCTTGATGACGGGCGCATCGAGATGGACACGAATGCGGTCGAGCGCGCTATGCGGCCGATCAAGCTCAACGCCAAGAACTCCCTTTTTGCCGGTTGCGACGAGGGCGCCGAGAGTTGGGCAGTACTAGCTTCGTTGATCGAGACCTGTAAGCTCAACAGCGTCAGCGCCGAGCACTGGCTCTCCGACGTCCTCGCGAAGCTCGTCAATGGCTGGCCTGCGGCGCGACTGGACGAACTGCTTCCGTGGTCGTCGACCTACACCATGCATGCACACGATCCGAGGCTGGCGGCATGAGCCTCAACACGACCGCCGTGCGGATCAAGGTGACTCTCAAGGACGTGAAGCCGGAGGTGATGCGATGCCTTGTCGTGCCGTTCACGCTGCGCCTTGATCGGCTGCATCTGACGCTTCAGGCGGCGTTTGGCTGGACGAATAGCCATCTCTTTGAGTTCCTGGCTGGCGAAGGACGTTGGGGTATCCCCGATCCCCATGGGGATTTTGGCCCCCAGCCCATCGATGCCCGCAAGGCGCGGCTCAGCGATATCGTTCACGAGACGGGCGCCAAGACGATCCATTATCTCTACGACTTCGGCGACAGCTGGGACCATGTGATCAAGCTCGAAAAATGGTTTGACAACACGACGACCGATGGACTTCCCCTCTTGCTCGAGGCCGCCGGTCGTTGTCCTCCGGAGGACGTCGGCGGTGCGCCCGGCTATGCCGAATACCTCGATGCCATCAGCGACCCCGTCCATCCAGAGCACGAACGTATGCGCCTCTGGGGGCCCGAACAGTTCGATCCCGACGTCGTCGACCGGAAGGCGCTCGAGGCCGCCGTCAACGCATTGTCCGGAATTTGGAAGCCAAGACGGCACAAGCTGCGATCAAAATAGGCGTCAAGCGCCAATCGACGGGCCGCAGCGCTACGCTTACATCGAGGCTCCCTTTTTAAGTTCAGGCGACCAAGTCAAGTAAGCAGTGAATCTCTCCTCGTCCATCTCGCCCCCATTCTGTCGACGCTATGGCCCGTAGATGACCTCGACAGATCGACTGTCTGCGAACGTCACGGCGCCTCGCCGTGGACGCGCGATCGCCCCTCCCATAAGCCAAACCGAGCGTTTCGAGTGTCGCCCGCCGCTGCCGACGCTCAGTGCTGACGTCTCATCCATGACGGGACCGGATCAAGTGGCGTGCGATAGACCTCAGCGTTATCGGGGCGGGTGACCCGAACCGCACAGCCTTTGGCCTTCAGGTCCGGATGTACAATAGACAGTTCGGTCGCGAGCTGGTCCGCTCGGTCGGAGGCAACCTCGATGTTTTCGAGAATGAGGCCGCCTTGATTCTTGTACTCCTCGTCAATCACTAGATCAAAAGAGTAGTACGGCATCCGAAGGTCTCCCATTTGATCGGATTCGTCCCTTGGGGCGCATCCTCACCTCCACTCAGGCTTCGTCAGATGGTTCCAGTCGTTCGTATGGAAAGAGATAACTAGGGGCCGCATCGATTCTACCGACAAGATAGTCGGTTCTCAGGGTTCGGCTTATCAGCATCTCTTGCAGTAACATTTATCGGCTTCCTAAAGGCGAAATTCGCTAATCAGCGCCCTCGCATCGGCGAAAATCGGCGCCAGCTCAGCAGAATGCAAAGTTTTTCCGTGCGGTCATGACGTCAACTTTTGGGCCAACGCGGGCAAGGCAGGAGATCGCCAAAATGGCCATGTCACGCTCAAGCTCAGCATCGGCGCGGCCTCGTCCAGATAGCTCACCAGGATGTTCCGAACTGTGATCTGGAAATTCAACTGACTGACACCATCACGTTGTCTAGGCCCACCTCCACATGGTCGGTCTTTCGGAAAGGGCCTCGCGGCCGATCTGTTTGAGGCGGTCGGGCGTCGTCTCACCTCTGATGGCGGCTTCTAGAATCTTCGAGGCGACGTAAGTGCGGGCGCCGGTATCATACGGGGAAAGGCTCTCGCAAACCTCGTCGAGGATCGCGCGCAGAAGCGCAGTGGTAGCGGCATCCAACATTTGGAGATCTCCCCCATCCCTAGTGAGGAAGATAATGCACATTTCGCGTTTCGCGGTTCAAGTGTGTTTGATCGGATGAGAAATCTGCGACTGTCGCGCCCAGAGCGGTCTCAATCTTCTCTTTCTGCTTCTCCCAACACACGTTTTCTCGGCTTGTGCCGGTGTTCGATTGCGGCGTGTCCAGCCTCGATCGCGCTTACGTTTCGATGGACTTTACCGCATCGATGACGCGCTTGTGCTGGTCGGCGAAATCGCCGCGGTCACCATCTTCATCGCCTGAGATGGGCGGCTAATACGTCTGTCATACCGTTCCGCGAGGTCCAGCAGTCTCTTTCTGATGAAGGGGTCTGCCTTGTCCGCTAGATCGCGAATAATCCGAGCCCGGTCCCTCAAAAACTGTTCGTCCACGAAAACACCCATTCATTGCAAACATCAGTATTTCTGAGACTATTCAGTCGTTTAGTTGTGAGTCGCGCTAAGGAGTCGGCAACGACAGTATCACGTTGTCGATCAGACGCGTCGAGCCGACGTAAGCTGCGGCGCATAGTGCAGCAGTACGCCGCAGAGGACTCTCGGCGGGCTTGAGCGTATCAGGGTCGACAAGCTCAAGGTACTGCAGTCGATCGACCGTATTCAACTGCTCCTTTGCGATCGCAATCAGTTGTTGCACGTCGCGCTCTCCTGAGCCAAACTTATCCGCTGCGGCGAACAGCCCACGGCTGATGGCAAGAGCGCGCCGACGTTCTTCCTCGCTTAGATAGCGGTTGCGACTGCTCATCGCGAGCCCGTCCGGTTCCCGGACGGTTTGTACGGTGACGATCTTAATTGGAAGGTTGAGGTCAATTGCCATGCGGCGCACCACCGCGCATTGCTGAAAATCCTTTTGTCCAAAAAACGCGACATCCGGCTGCACCACGTTGAATAGCTTGCCAACGACAGTCGCCACCCCACGAAAATGCCCAGGCCTGAAAGCTCCGCACATTGGTTTTGCGAGCTCGCCCGGTTCGACGAAGGTCTCAAATTGAGCCGGATAGATCTCCTGTATATCCGGCGCAAAGACGATCGCAACGCCGGCATCGCGACACAGCTCTTGATCGCGCAGGAAGTCGCGCGGATAGGTGCTGAGATCCTCATTTGGCCCGAACTGAGTGGGATTGACGAAGATGCTAACTACGGTGACGTCGCATTGCGTCCGGCTGGCCGCGACCAGCGCCAGATGGCCATCGTGTAGATAGCCCATCGTCGGCACAAGTCCGACGCGTTTATCGGCACTGCGGACCTCTGCTAGCGCGCGACGAAGCTCTGCGACCGTCGTGATCGTTTGCATGTTGTGCTTTACATCAGGTTGGATTGGAGGGTGTCCAGTTCGCGACCGTGTCGCGAAGGCCTTCAGGAAGCCGATAGGACTCCTGCGATGTCGGGAATGCACCGTTGCGGACATCGGCCGCCCAACGCGACAGGGCCTCCTGTAACAACTGGAAACCATTGGCATAGGCGCGAACAAATTTGGGGCGATGACCTTCAGTCAATCCCAGCACATCGTGAAAGACGAGCACTTGGCCTGAGCAGCCAGGACCCGCACCGATTCCAATGGTCGGTATCCTCAGGGATTCGGTCGCTCGCGCCGCGAGCTCACCTGGAATACCCTCCAGGACGAGAGCGAAACAGCCGGCCTCCTGTAGACGGTGGGCGTCATCGAGCAGGCGCAAGGCGTCATCGGCCTTCCGGCCCTGCACCTTGAACCCACCCATGACATTGACGCTCTGCGGAGTCAGGCCGAGATGGCCCATCACAGGAATTTCGCAATCGATCAGGGCGCGCACTATTTCGATACGCTTGGCACCCCCCTCGAGCTTAACTGCGTCGGCGCCACGCTGCAGGAAACCTCCGGCATTGCGTATCGTCTCCGCTGGACTGAGATGGAAGCTAAGAAAGGGCATATCGGCCACGAGCAAGGCACGAGGCTTTGTGCGTACAACGGCTTCGAGGTGATGGTTCATCATCGCCATGCTCACCGGCAACGTATCATCGAATCCAAGACAGACGTTGCCGACGCTATCCCCGACAAGGATGACATCCACGATCGGATCGGCGATGCGTGCTGTAACCGCGTCGTAAGCGGTGGTCATCGCGATACGACGCCCCTCCTCCTTCCATCGCTGCAGGACCGGAATCGTGACGCGTTCAACAGGCGGCTCTGAAATGTGGCTCATCTTAGATCCCGATCCACCCCCGCATGCTTGGAGTCGGCGCTTCCATGGGAAGGCGAGAGGGAGCTGTCAATGGGGAGAGGAAAAAAGGAAATTACCTCTCCAAGGTCACGGACAGACGCATCAAAACCTCCAATGATCGCGCGATCATCAAATAAGAACTTCTCAGCCGTTCTTTCTTCATGCGGGGCGGCTTTGGGTCACGCTGACGCACACCGCGCGACTCAGCCCAGCTTAAGCCGAGGGAGGTCCCTCAGCCGTGGACGGCTCGTCGGCATGCGCGGCTGTGTTGATCCATGACATCGAGGCCGCCCCAACCTGAAACCAGAACGAAGCCGCACCCAGCAAGGCTGCGAGCCCAACAGGAACGAGATCTTTCGTGTTAGAATTAGCATCGGCACGCGCTGTAAGGTACGGGAAGGCGATGTCCATTGAATGGCAGCGTCGGTAGCAATCGTAGTTGCAATATTCTCTCCGCGTTACCACCTCTCGCACGTAACCCGGACCCAAGGACCGAGAACATTCGGCGCAGGTTCTGTCGCCGCGCGGGGTCCTTTTGATTCACGAGTATAAATTTCATAGCGTGGTAGCCATGTATTAAGCCGCTCGCAACCAGCGAAACCATTTATGGTCGGCCTCCCGCCGCGCCTTGATGCGGTCGACGCATTTCTTGGAGCAAAGGGCCGTTCGCCAGCAGTAATAACGGATCAGCCCGAACCTTCCACCGCATATCGCGCAGCGCCTTACTAAACCGCGGTGCGAACCATGAGAGCTGTTGCGCATTCCTCGCCTCCTGTCGGCATTAGGTGGATAGTCCCCCTTTCTTCGCTGCAGCACCATGCCCGCACGTGAAGTGCGACGCTGGCGATACCTAGTCTCGCGGCATGTGCGGACACCGGGCGCAAGAGTTTGAGCTCTGAATTGCGCCTCCTTGGCGAAGCGGCACGCTCCATCGGGGTGCTTCGCCGGCCAAGTCTTAATTGTTGACTGTAACGATATTTCCATCTTGATTAATGCAATGAGTCGCGCGTTGACGCTTAAATGCCTGCGGCGCGGCAATCTGGATGGAAGTGCAGCGTCAATCAGGATGAGAGAGCTTCGCCGGGCTCGTGACGCAGGGAGGGCGTAGCCCGACCGG
>NZ_JBEPOS010000055.1:0-6216 GCF_040546885.1 Bradyrhizobium sp. S3.2.6
GACGGCCATCCCCATAGCCGTATCGAAGACCTCATGCCGTGGCGATTCCGCAAAACGTCAAGCCAGCCTCAATAGGGTTGCGGCTAAGCGCTTACGCATTGTCGTGCAGAGGGCTGAGACCGTGCTCGACACGCTCGACGGCAGCATGACGCTCGGCGAAGCTGTGATCCGCCAAACCGCGCAACTGGCGCAGCGCGACTCCGACGACCCCAGCAAACAGCCTTTGCGCGCGGGCTTGCGCGCGACGGGTATGTGCTCGCCTGGGACAACTATGGGCGCAATGCCTCCATTCGGGCTGCTCCGCCTGGCGAAATCCAGCTCCCCGAGACCGACGACGAGGTTCATCAGCTCCTCAAATCGTTCGGTTTTGTTCTCGATCCGATTCCATGGAGATTGGTTGGACAGGCAAACCGGTGCGAAGCCAAGCAGCGGAAAAGACTCGAAAATTCCATATGCGATACCCCTGCCCTCGCGGGGGAGGGGTTAGGGACAGGGATAAACCGCAACGGAGGTGCGCCTAGGAACGTCAGTTCGACTTCGGGGTCGCCGCTGCCGGCTGGGCGGCCGCCTGCGGGGCGCGGCCGACGATTACGGTGAGCAGGCCGTCGCCCCAGAGCTTCTTCGCGACCCGCCTGGTGTCATCAAGCGTCACCGCGTCGACGATGGTGTTGCGCTTCTCGATATAGTCGATCGGCAGCTTGTCGAGCTGATACTGCAACAACGTCCACGCCAGCTTGGAGGAGGTGTCGAGCGCCAGCATCTGCGAGCCCTTGAGATAGGACTTCGCCTCGTCGAGCTCCTGCTGCGTCGGGCCCTCCTCGGCGATGCGGCGGATTTCCTTCTCGACCGCATCGACGGTCTCGCCGGCGCGATCGGCGCGGGCGCCGGTCTCGCCGATGAACAGCGCGGAGTGATCCATCCAGAGCAGCGCTTCTTGGATCGAATAGGCCAGCCCGCGCTTCTCGCGCACTTCCTTGAAGAGCCGCGACGACAGGCCGCCGCCGAGAATGTGGTTCACCACATCGGCCGCCATGAAATCCGGGTCGTGCCTGTTGATGCCGGGTCCGCCGAAGGTGACGACGGTCTGCGGCACGTCGAGCGGGATGAAGGCGCGCTGCGGCGGCTTGGCCGCCACGACGTCGGGGATCGGTGTCAGTTCAGCCTTGGCCGGCAGGGCGCCGAAGGTCTTGTCGAGCAGCTTGCCGAGCGTATCGGGATCGACGTCGCCGACCACGACGATGCGCAGCGTATCCTTGGCGAGGATCCGGCGCGCATAGTCCTTCAGGTCGGCGATCTCGATCTTCGGTACGCTGTCCAGCGTGCCGGTGTCCGGCCTGCCATAGGGATGATCGCCAAACGCGACTTCGAGGAACTTGCGGTGGGCCAGCGAGGACGGACTGGTCGATTCACGGCGCAGGGTGGAGATCACCTGGGCGCGGATGCGTTCGACATCGGCCGGCTCGAACCGCGCGGAGGTCAGCGCCATCCGCAACAGGTCGTACGCTTCGTCCTTGTTGTCCTTGAGCATGCGAAGCGAGCCGCGGAAGTGATCGCGCTTCGCAGCGAAGCTCAACTTGATGGCGCGGCGGTCGAGCCGCTCATGGTAGGTCTTGGAATCAAGATCGCCTGAACCTTCGTCAAGCAGGTCGGCGACCAGATTGCCGACGCCGGACTTGCCGGCCGGATCCTGGCTCGCGCCGCCGCTGAAGGCATATTCCATCGCGATCAGGGACACGGTCGCGTCCTGCACGAACCACGCTTCGATGCCGCCAGGCGACACCAGTCGCTGGATCTTGGCTGCAGCCTGCGAGGGCGCGGATGACAGCGTCAGCGTCGCGGCGCAGGCGCCGCCGATCAGTGCCGCGCGGCGGGTGAGGGAATAGGTCACGAGCGCTTCTCCTTATGTTTCGGCGCAGTATCCTTGATCAGATAGCCGGTCACCGATCGCTTCTTGTCGAGCCATTTGACCGCGGCGTCGCGCACCTGCTCGGCGGTGACGGCGCGGATGCGGTCCGGCCAGCTCCTAATATCGTCGATGCTGAGACCGGTGGTCAGGGCACCGCCATACCAGCGCGCCAGGGCCGCCTGATTGTCCTGGGCGTAGATCGCTTCGGCAATGAGCTGGGTCTTGACCCGCTCGAGGTCCTCGGCGCGTGCGGTATTCTGCGCGAGGTCGGCGATCACCTTGTCGATCGCCTTCTCGATCGGCGCAAATTCGACGCCGGGCTTCGGCGTCACCAAGATCGAGAATTGCGACGGGTCGAGCGCCGTGCCATCGTAGCCAGCGTCGGCGCTGATCGCGAGACCCCTGTCGGTCACCAGCGCGCGGTAGAGATAGGAGTTGGCGCCGCCGCCCATCAATTGCGCGAGCACATCGAGCGCGGGGCTTTCGCCCGTTGCCGCCGTCGCGGCCGCCGGAACCAGATAATAGCGGCGCAGGCCGGGCTGCTCGACGCGCGGATCCGACAGCGTCACGGTGCGCGGCGCCGCCGGCATCGGCTCCTGCGGCCGGATGCGTTTCTCGGGGATCGCGTGCTGCGCAGGGATCGGACCGAAGTTCTTCTCCACCAGCGGGCGGATGTCGGGGACGTCGACGTCGCCGGCGACGACCAGGATTGCGTTGTTCGGGGCGTAGAAGCGCTTGTAGAACGCGAGCGCATCCTCGCGGTCGAGCTTTTCGATCTCCTGGTGCCAGCCGATCACCGGGCGGCCGTAGGGATGGTTGAGGTAGAGCGCGGCCATGATCTGCTCGGTCAGCCGTGCGTCAGGGCTGTTGGCGCCTATGTTGTATTCTTCCAGCACGACGTCACGCTCGGGCAGCACGTCCTCGTCCTTGAGGACGAGGCCGGTCATGCGGTCGGCCTCGAACTCCATCATGGCAGGAAGCTGCTCGCGCGGCACGCGCTGGTAGTAGCCAGTGTAGTCGCCCGAGGTGAAGGCGTTCTGGTCGCCGCCGACCCGCTGCACGGTCTGCAAGAACTCGCCGGCCGGGTGCTTGGCGGTGCCCTTGAACATCAAATGTTCGAGGAAATGCGCGAGCCCGGATTTGCCCGGCGTCTCGTCGGCGGAGCCGAGCTTGTACCAGATCACCTGCGTCACGACAGGCGTGCGGTGATCGGGGATCACCACAACCTGCAGGCCGTTGTCGAGCGTGAAGCTGGCGGGGCGTTCGGAGGTAACCGTGGTCTGGGCGCGGAGGCCGCTGCTTGACAGCGAGGTCGTGCAAACAAGTGCGGCAACGAAAAGGGCGATCGCTCGTTGTGAGGGCATCATGATCCTTGTGGAAGCCCGAACATGCGGTCGGGGCGCGAAAGCACGGGCACCCTACACGGCACTGTCCGTGCCGGTCATCACGAAACGGAGAGAGACGCGCCGCCCCGCATTAAGCTTTGCTCATGTGAGGCCCGGCCGCGAGGATGAGATTGTAAAACCATACGTATCGCTGATTGACGTTAGGTTCGATCGTCTCCGCGCGGTGCGCCAGCGCCTCTCGTGGCAAACCTTTTACCTGCCGAAGTTTCCTCACGGTAAACGCGGTACCTTTCGGATAGTCACGCCCGAGAGGGCGTCTCCTTCAAGAACTCTACACACGTCGCATCTGGCTTCTCCATGAATGGCTGTTGGGGCGCCGACTTAAATCTCCGTTGACACCGAGCTCCAGTACGCCAGTTCCGGGCAGAATTCGGCACGGCATCGTGTCCGCAACAATCTGCGGGTAGACCGGACTTCTGCCCGCTCGTTTTCAAGACGCCAGTACTGGTGGGTCTGTTGCGCAGGATATCAAGGAACGCGCCCGCGCCGTAGTGAGCCAGATTCCAAAAGATCTGCTCGCGCGAACCGCTGCCGTTCTTCTCCTCAAAGACTCAAAGTCGAGCTACGTCAATAGAAGGCGAGAGACCACCGCAGGACCGTATCCAGCGATGGGGAATGGTCATCGGGAAGGCTGGACGGGGACCGCTCGATGAGGCAGAGGTTCTACGCGTGCAGCGCATCGCGATCGGCGATGAGCGCTTCGTGAAGCTCGGCTTCCGTACCGAAGCTGGTTTCGTCGGCGACCACGACCGCGAGACGCAAAGACCGATCCCGTATCATATCAGCGCGCACCACGAAGATATCGCCTCCCTGGTCCGCGGACCAATCGCGTTCGATCATGCGGCGGAAAATGAGCTTGATCCAGTCGTCGCCGCCGCCGTGCTGGCCTTCGGTTCATCTTTATCCACCGCTTTGAGGACGGCAATGGCCGCATTCACCGATAGCATCCGTCGAGTTCATCAGCCCAGCGAGATGCAGCAGCCCGTCCTCAGGACGCTGCCCTTGCGTCAACAGCCGAACCAGCTCCCGTGTGGCTTCCACCACAAAGACGCCGCAATCATAGTTGCTTCCCTGCGGTCGGGCTGCAGGTTGCGCCGAACTTTGCTGCCAGGAGATTTGCAATAGCGAGGTGAAATCCCCTGGAAGAGTCGTAGTGATAAGCCATCTTTCCAGCTCGCGTCGACCGACGAACAGCAGCGACCAATGCCCGCCGTCGTCGATTCCGCCACTGCCGGCGTTCACTGGCACCAACAGGAAGTTGGCGTATCGTTACCATGCTCGTCGAGGACGATTCCCTGCACGGCTTCCAGCATATCGATCTCGTCCCCGCTCAAGCGCAGGTGCTGCGAGCGGGCGCGACAGATCTCCCAGCTGCGTCAACGCGGGAATGGTTTGCATTAAACGCAAGAAGCTGATGCATCCTCAATCCGCTGCGATTTTGGCGACCTCAGCCAGAGGTCCCGGTTCTACTCGGATATCACCGGAAAAAGGACGCTCTTGCAGACCAATGAGTCCCAGCGCCATCACGACGGCGATTGAGAACACGCTTAGCGCCGTAATTTGCGCACCGGCCTTCGTCAGGTGCACCAACCCGATCGATATCTGTGTCACCACGCCAAGGATCAGGACGAGAATCCATTTGGCATCGATCGTGCGGTCCGAGGCTAACGCGAGCCGTTCGGAGCGCGCGCTGCCCGCTCCGACTGCGGCATTTAGCAAGGCCGTCTGTACCGCAGCACCCGCTGCTTGACCGATCCGAGGATCGCTCACTTCTCGCAGCAAAGCGTCATAGACGGACTCAACCGAATGGGCCTCCTGGTCCTGCGCCATCGCCGGCCACTCGTCATCCACGAGGGCGGCGACGTATTTCGCAAGCACTGAGCGGAGGCTGCCCATGTCCGGGACGGACGCGTTACTAACAGCATAGATGTTGCGCAGTTCCGCCGCCTCTGACTGCACCGCGCGGGCCGCTTGACGGTTGCGATCGGTTATATCATTGGCCAAAAATCCGGTCAGGAACGCAAACAACACTCCGACCGTGCCGAAAAGCGGAGCGACCACGCCTTCTACGCGGCGCACCAGCACAACCGTTGCAGGGCTGAAACTCGCGATCACAATGACAGCGCCAGTCGTTGCGTAAAGGGCGATGAGGACCGCGAACAATTCAAATGCTGGAAAGTCCAACCAACCTTTGATCATTGGGTTAGGCGATCCTCTATTGCAAGGCGGCGAATCCGATTAGAAACATATGAGCATTGAGCCGCCCAACAATATATTGCTAGTGAAAGCACAACCAAGGGACCGCGACAGAATGGTTCAGGGATTGGGTTCGCTCGCTTAAGGATCATTATTCTCTCAAAGTTTTTCCATGGCTTTTGCATGGCCAACTCTGGGCACGCCAGATCACGTCGCTCGGGCACTTGGTCCGCATGATGCCGCTAGCCTACGTGAAGTCTTACGTCCAGGCGCCGCCGCATGTCCGCCGATGAGCACCTCGGCTTGCGGCTTGGGCATGCCGATGTCGAGAGGGGGGCGGGCGGGAGCTCCTTCGCGGCCATAACCCAAAGCTCCTGCTCGCCTCGCAGACGAAAGGCACCCGGGTTGGCGAGGTCGAACATCGCGAAAACCGAAATGATGAGGCTGGCCCTAGAGGACGACGCTCGCATTTGGTCAACAGACCCAATATGCGTGACTTTACTAGAATGGGCATGAAACCTGTCGAGACGAATTCGTCTTTACCAATATCTCTCGAGCGTGACGGACTTTCGGTCCGACCATGCGAACGTGTCTTTGTGTCGCGTACCGAGTTAGGGCCCGTCCATAAACAACTGAGTCATAATTGCCACAGATCGCGAGGATTTTTTGCGCGGGATTCACAATGATGAGTCGCGCGACGTAGCGTCG
>NZ_JBEPOS010000056.1:0-5138 GCF_040546885.1 Bradyrhizobium sp. S3.2.6
CGCACGACAATCATCGCGGCAATCATCACCTCGCCGCGACACCGACTCGCCATCCTGATTGTCGCGCGCTTCCCACCCAGATTGTCGCGCTATACTCAAAGCAAGGGAGCCGAACACATTGCGGGCGATCGCATTCTTCTTTGGTCAAAAAATCCTGCGAGCGATGGCACCGGCGACAGCGACGCCATCGCGCGGGCACAAGCGTCGATCCGGGGGGGGCGGGTAATGGTCATTAATTTCATCGTCAAAGCCAGAGTTGCCTCACGCGCGGGCGCTAGCGCATATCTGAAGCAACCGGGTGACGCAGTCATTGTGGATCGGCAAGGCCCACGTTGGTTGATCATGTCATGCCCCTGTGGGTGCGGGGCCGAGCTGCCGGTAAACCTCGACCGGCGGGCTGGTCCTGCATGGCGTCTGTACGAATCCCCGAAGGGCACAAGCGTTTATCCGTCGGTATGGCGCGATACCGACTGCCAGAGCCACTTCATAATACTGCGCAATAAAATCCTTTTGTTCGGACCGCGCGGAGACGATTGGTGGCTTGACGAGGAAGAGATCAGCGAGGCCGAACTGCTCGACCGAGTGCTCGAAACGCTTTCGGCTCGTGAACAATCAATCGAAGAGATAGCCGATCAAATTGCCGGCAGCGTGCCTTGGGATGTTATGCGCTGTTGCCGGAAGCTTTGCCGGAAGGGCAAAGCGATCGAAGGATCTGGTCAGTCAAAAGGCCGCTTTCGGCGACTTTAGGCGCCGAAAGAGACGTGGATGCGCCAGCGGCGGAGTCACTGTTCGAGCGCAGCGGCGCCAGCGTTGTGAGCGTCGACGGCCCCCGGGTCCCGGCTTTGGCGTATTTCCTCCTTCAGTCGTCCCACCTCCCGTTCCAAGCGTTCGATGTGATCGAGCGTATACAGGCCACCCCAATGGCCATAGCAGCCGAGTAAAACCGCCGAGGCGCCCAACCGTGCAGCCTTGGCTCTTTTTGAGATTGGTGGTGGCGCACGGCATGATATGCTGCCGTCCTCAGCTCACCATCCCTATTCCGGGGCGGTCGTTCGTCGCCATTGAGCGGACCACCAGCCTTATGAATACGCCCCGCAACCATCACTATGTACCCCAGTTCTATCTTCGGAATTTCGCATGTGATCCAGAGAAGAAAAAAATCCGGACGCTTGCCAAGAACGGCGACTATGCCGTTTGGGCCGAGCGCTCGATCGAGGGACTGGGTTATGAGCGCGATCTCTATGTCCATTCCTATGGTGGGATCCCAGTGTCTGTCGAGGATGCAATCAACTACGGCATCGAGACGCCGATCTCAAAGAGCGACACCTGGGCCAAAATCCAGAGCGGCCGCACCGACACCTTGGATCGATCCGACAAGCCCGTGTTGTATGCGCTTGTCCGGCATCTTGAAGCGCGCACGCCGCATTATCTTGCCACGCAGCTGGAGCTTGCCGAACTCGCCGCGCAGCCCGACAGCGACACCCCCTTCACGGACGAGGAGCGTGCCCACTACGCGGAACTCCGGGCGAATGCGGCCCTCACCAAGGAAATGTTCAATTTCATGTCGGAGTCTACCGACTGGAGCGAAGCGGCTTATCGCGGCTCCGGCGTGAGCGTTGTTCGCACGGCCAAGTCCTTGCGGACCTCGACCATCCCCGTCCTGCCGATCCGCGCGCCCGAGCACCCCGCCTTACGGATGCCGCTCCCCGGCATGGTGCCTTACACCTATAATCTCGCGCTCAACCCGACCACCATGTTGAATCTCGTCCTCGCGGATTTTGATGATGCGTTCATAAATGTCGAGCAGGGCGAGGATTTCCGGCTGGGCATGAACCGGCACCTCGCCGTGCAGTTTGGTCATTTTCCGCAAGTCCGCCACATGATCACCGATGCCAACGATGAGCTCGTCCGGGACATGGCGTGGGCTCACTACCGCCTCGAAAAGTCGGACGACCAGCGTATGGTATTTCATCGCCCGGCAAACTCTGCTTCCTCAGCCTCCGGGTCTGGCGGCTAGCAAACCCGTCCCATTCTTCAAATCTTCATGCAAAGACAGTTATGCTTACCAGCCTTGCGACCGTTCTCCATGAACTGCAGCAAGTCGAGGCGGCGAAGCTCGCCAAGGAGAATATCACGCATGCGCCGACCATCGGGGCCATGTATGAGGGGCTGACCCGAGAATTGTTGGATCGCGCTATCCCCGCCGCGCTCGACGTACGCATGGTGAGCAGCTTTATCGAAGGACATGACGGGCAATTGGGGCCGCAGACGGATGCCATGCTTGTCACCGGCGAAGGCAAGCCCGTTCCCTACACAAGCGACTTTTTCTGGCCGATCCAAAATGTCCTCGCCGTGTTCGAGGTGAAGAAGAACCTGTACGGCGCAGATCTGGACGACGCTTTCCAGAAACTTCGCACAATCAATGACATGTTCGACGCGTATGTAGGCGCGCACCCGCTGTTTGATATCAATCCGGCCTTCAATGCCTGCGCGCGGCTTACCGGGCGTTATCCGCGTCGTGCTGAGGTATGGTCGCGCGTAGCAGAATCTCCCCGAAGCAATTTATTGAATGCGACGGCGGCTGGTTGGACTGGGTACGCGCCGGGGGCGATCTCTCCCGGCTTCGCTTGATCGGCACGGGACGTACGAACTGGTTCGCAGCGCTCCGGACCATGCGGCAAGGCGGAGGCGGTCCTCATATATAAGTCAGGACACTCTAATTCAAACTGCTCTTGAGGACTTTCCCCATCATCAGGAACTGACCAAACTGGCTCGAGAAGCAGGGGGTAGAGGGTGAGTTCGGGAGCGCCTCTGAACTGGAACTCCTTGGCTGCCAAAGCAGCTTTTTCAATTTGCGCTCGGCCCGACTCGAAGCGGCCGTGCAGACTCGTCGATAGCGTCCTCAGCGGCGGCGAACGGGGGATGCCGCCGGCCGCGGCGGCGAGGACTGGCGGCGAGCCGATGTCTCGGCGTTGCTGCGGATGTCGCCGGTGGCTGGGTAATGATCGCGGGTGGTCCGGCCCTTTAGCCCGAACAAACCATGACGATAAACGGAGGTATGCGAGGGCAACGGCTGTTGCGGGTCTCCCCGAGTTGAACCTATCGATCGATGGAAGTTGACCCCGTAAAGCCAGAGTAGCTCGTGTTCAGATATCAGGCAGTGCAATGACTATGATCGTGCGACGAATGCCCACTTTCGGTCGGATAAGCCCAGTGGTGCGACCAGTAAGTGATTGATTATTCTCAACCCGGGGCTGACTCTTAATCAGCGGGTCCCAGGTTCGAGCCCTGGTGCGCCCACCACCCTAAGATATTGGCCCGCAAGGGCTTTTTTCAATTCCTAGGCAGAACAAACCGGGTCTCGTGCGACGCTTTTAATGGTCGTACGTCGCACGCTGTGCGACGAGGCGGGTAATTAGGATCGAAGCCCATCCACACTATGGCACGAGACCCCCCGGTCTGCGTTCAGCTCTTCATGCCTTCCTTCCGCACCTGCAATTCAAGCCTGTCGATACCGGAATCGGCGCGAGCCGCATTGCAGGCGCGGTAGTGCTTCACGATCGTCTGCGCACTTCGGTATGAATGCCCAGTGATGTCGCAGATCGTCAGCAAGTCGCAGCCCGCCCGATCGAGAAGCATGACGCAGGTATCACGTAGGTCTTGGTCGTGCTTTTGGTCGAATTCGCCGGCGCCGTTGACGAACATCAGCGCGGGGCAAGGCTTTAGACGCCATGCGGTCTCATGGCCATTACTGTCGCGTGTAGTCTGCGCATCCAGCCATTCCGATAATGCGCCCTTGCGCTGATCGACCGCTCGAGCGCGCTGCGCCTTATTCTCCTCATCGAGAGGAAAGGGGGCGAACAGCTTGTCGACGTTTTTAGTCAGTTCGGCGTTCAGTCGCTCTGCACGAACAATTGCCTGGCGCGCGTTGTCGCGCGCGAGAAAGCCGAAGATAGCGACGGCCCGTACCGTCGACACCCAATGGCGATAGGTACTCTCGTCATAAGGCTCACCATTGTCCTCGTTGACCACGAGCTCGGGTGGCACCTTATCCAGCTGAAGCCGAAGCTTGAGTTCCTTTATTCGTGCACGCGAGGCATTTAGTCGTGCGCTGAGTTGTGGCGCCTCCTTGATGTCGACAAGCTCACCAGTCTTGCTCTGCCGAAACGCGTGCCGGCCCTCGACGTCGCTCTCATTGCGCATAATTAAGCGGTCAGTCTGGCGTTGCCCAGTGAACAACGCCAGATGGAAGCTATCCCCGACCGAAGGCCGTTCGATCGCATCGGCTGCTGCGACCCACGCGGAAAATTCGGACATCGCAACCTGTACGATGCGTCCGTCTGGATGATCGAACTCCATGCCTTCTCGCGGGTTGGGTCCGAGACGCCACAAGACGCTTTCCTGTCCCCAACTGAATGCCGCTGAGAGCGTGGCTATCATCGAGAGCGCCATATGATGACCGCGAGCCGATTTCGCATAGTTATAGAAGGCGCGGAGCTCCGGTTTGCCGATTGATGTCGGAGTGGCGGTCGCGATCGCCTCGAGTTCTCGTGCGGGCTCGGCTACGCCGAGCAGCTTGGCGGCACGGATTTCGGCACGCATCTTTGCCGCGGATTCGCGTGATTGCGGTCGGTACAAGATAGCGGAGATACATTTGCGATAAGAAGATTGCGAGGCGGACGACAACGCCTTGAACTCAACCGACTTGCTCCAATCGTCCAGAAGATCTTCGATCGTAGAACGCTTGCGGATCGTAATTTTCTTCGGCAGCTTGCCGGCACGGCGAGCCGCCTCGATTTCCGACTTTCGTTTGTCTGAAAAGTCTGAGGCTTCTTGGAGATTGAACCACGCACCGACCGGGCGTCCTTTTTCATCGTACGGCGGATGGCGCAAGTCGGCATCGACAAAGCCGAGTGCCCTGGCATAAGCGCCGTGCGACGAGCGAGGACGGCCATCGCGCCACTTCACATGGGGAAACTTGGGATCGGCCATAGAAAGCCTCAGTGCCGGTAAGAGATGGCACCCATTGGAATCTAGCGCGATCTAGTTCAGCGTTTTCTTGGTTCGAATCATATCAGGCGGCGTCGGCGAGTTTGTAGGACCAGGTATGGATGACGGGATGGCGATTGATGTCGTCG
>NZ_JBEPOS010000057.1:0-4682 GCF_040546885.1 Bradyrhizobium sp. S3.2.6
CTTCGCCAAGAGCGCCAAGCCATCCGCACCCTTTCTGAAGTCCACAGGTTGGGTCGCAACGTAAATCGTGAGGCCCGCGGCTGGCGTCAGCATGAACGTGTCCGTCGCAGAGCCATGAACACGTCACTTAGCACCGCAAGGCCAGGCGTCCCGCGTACCTCTACCCGTGCACCCTGGAACTCGACCGTAACAACAGCTGCTTCCGCCGATACGGAGGGCTCCGCAGCCGCGGGTAGCGACGATTCCGACACCAAAGGCACAAACGATAAGGTATCCGCCGAAGCCGGCAGCACCAACTGGCCCAAACGCGCTCGACGCCGCCAGTCATGCACCTGCTGGGGCCGGCAGCCATGGCGGCGGGCGACATCTGTGACAATCGCACCCGGCTCGAAGCTTTCCGCGGCAATCTGTGCCTTCAAATCGTCCGGCCAGCGCTTTCGACCCGCGCCAGTATACACATCGATACGCGACGACGGTCGTCTTATGTCGTCCGAATGGTCGTCCATTGTGAGCACCCTTGCAGAAGATGACTCTTCTAACGGTGCTCCCAAGACCGCGCACAAACAATCTGAACGGCCGCGGCGCTACGCTTACGCCTCGATGAGGCGACCGGGGCGTGGAGAAAGGTCAAATTTCAGGCGTGGAGAGCTTGCGACGTTGACGCGCCGATTTAAACCGCTTGAACCCTGCACAGGTAGCTGTCTAGTTCGTGCTTCAGCCGAGAGCTTTCCTCCAGACAGCAGTTCGGCAGACATCAGCACCTGCATCGAAGCCCCTCCGGTTTCCTTTGCGCGGTTGGTGACTTCACCGGCGCTTGCTGCCACCTGGGTCGTCCTGGCCGCCGCTTCCTGCAAATTGAACGCGATGCTCTTGCTGGTCGCCTCCTGTTCCCCGATCGATTCGACCACGGTCATGGCGATGTCCGAGATGCGGCCGATGATGACGCCAATTTCGGTAAGCGCGCCGACCGACTCTGTCGTCGCGGCCTGAATGCCGCCAATGTGCTCGCTGATCTCAACAGTCGCGTGCGCGGTTTGCGTCGCGAGCGATTTCACTTCCTGGGCGACAACCGCGAAACCTCTGCCACGATCGCCGGCGGACACGTTGCAGATCTATCAAAGGGAAATCACAGGTCGGTAGTAGCTCACGGCGTGCGACACGTTGTTTCCGGTAGCTTCCTGGCACTGACCGCGGCCGGCCTCGCGCTGCTCTGCTCGAGCCTGCTCGTCTTTGCCTTTGCTTAGCGGCTGCATCCGACGACGAGGAACGATCGACATCGAGCATATGTATTTTGAGCCGATGGTCGTGCTGCGGAGAAGGACGCTGAACGTCGGCATCCAGTAGGCGTTCTGCAGCATTGGCGGCTCCGCGGCAAAGCCGCCGTTTCTAAGCGGTTCGATTGATATCATGTCCTCTGCGAGGAAGATCGTCGCCTCATGAAGGTGACGGTATTGCCGGTCAGTCGCTGTAATTGTCGGTCGCTGGAGCGCCGTCGGCCCAAGCCGACAGTCGTGGGTGAAATCCGCCGACAAACGGCATCGGAACGCGGAATTCCGGCGTCAGTGCCGCGCCATTGCATTAATCAATATCGCCATATGGCTACTGTGTAGAGGCGAACGTGACCATTGGACGAGCCGACGTTTGTGGAGGCCGGCAAAGTACAATGGCCTGCTAAATCAATTCCAATCGGACGACGCAGCAAATGATCTGGCTGCAGACAATCTGATGCGCTCGGGAGCGAAGTAGCCCGATCTGAGCACAGGTCCACTGCGACGGATCAGCTAGTCCGGAATGGAAAACGAGGTGGCTGAAGCCATCGGCATGCTGATGTAACTCCAGCCAGGTCGGCAGGACTATCTTGTTTAAGGCCGCAACCAGACACCCGTCCGGGCACGACCTTGATGGCAGATGTCTGCACGGATGGACCTTGCTGCTCGTGAGCGCCGCGACGGCGGTGCTTGCCGGCGTCACGGCTGCGGGCGCGGCCGACTGTCCGCGTAAGGACGCGCTCGGGACCTCGCGCGTGCTCGTCGTTGACGCCAAGACTTATCCGCGGGTCGGACTGAAGAGCTTTCCCCAGACGCTGCCCTTGGCCGACCACGAAGTTGTGCTGACCTTCGACGACGGGCCCCATCCGCCGTACACAGAAGAGGTGCTGGCGGCGCTCGCGCAGGAGTGCGTCCGAGCCACGTTCTTCCTGGTCGGCAAGTCGTCGGCCCAATTTCCCCAGGTCGTGCGGCGCGCCGCTGCGCAAGGCCACACCATAGCGCACCACACTTGGTCGCATTCGATGGCCTCGAAGATCAACTTCGAGAAGGCAAAAGAGGACATTGAGCGTGGGATTGCGGCCGACGAAACGGCGCTCCACGGCGTATCGAAGATGGCGCCCTCGACGCCGTTCTTCCGCTTCCCCTATTTCGACTCGACCCCTAAGACGCTCGAGCTACTCCAGTCTCGGGGTATCGTCGTGTTCGGAGCGGACCTGTGGGCCAGCGACTGGGAGGAAATGACGCCAGACCAGGAGCTGAAGCTCATCACCAGCCGACTGAATGCCGAGGGGAAGGGGATCATTCTGTTTCACGACGCCAAGGCACATACCGCCGCGATGATGCCCGCCTTCCTACGGTACCTGCACGACAACGGCTATCACGTCGTTCACATCGTTCCGACGGCGCCGCTGCAGAGGAATGCCGACACGCATTGATGGCGGAATGTCACGGCGGCGCAGAGTGGAGTAATCCCGAATCAACTAAGCCTTCGTTCATGCTTGCCGGTGCAATGATGAAGGCGGAATCGCGCCTGAGCCGTTTCGGGCAGGCTCCGTCATAGGAAGGTAGGAACGGCAAAGTGACGTAGGTCACTTCAGACGTCTGCCTCATCGTTGCCGTTTACGCGCCGGCAGGAGTGGTAGGCGCGCATAGCCGCTCGGCATCTTCGTCGGCAGCACTTCCTGATTTTTGAAGAAGCCCACCGCTTGTGACCTAAACTATCTTCTGCCGAAATGCCGCGACCGTCTCACGCTTTAACGCGTGCCCGCAAGGATTAGAACAGTCTTCCAACAAACAGATCGTAAAGTGATCCAACTGAACGGTAGAAACGATCTCGCGCGACACGGCCCGACGATGCTCTCAGAAAGCATTTTACGGCAATGCGATGGCAGGCCGTGAACCCGGCTCATCAGGACCGGACATTGTCTATTCGAAGAACACGAGAGAAGCCGGCCTCAATCGCGAGCTCAACGACCAAGTTGCACGCGGTTCGTCGGGCGTCCGTGATATCCTTCATCGCGCGGCAACAAATGGCGCGTCCGATGAGAAATTAAAAAAACTGATTATCTAAACACTACCAAAAACAGTGTGCCTTGGACTCGCGCATTCCAAGATTCTCTGAGAGCATTGATCTCAGGCAATGAAGCCGGCCGAGGGACGCTCATGATGCCCAACAACATCTTCGACACGTTGAGTGATTCAGTTATTACCGCGGGCCGATGAGCATTCCTTCCGCGACATGCGCAGCCATTGCGATAAGACCGTCGAATGTGATTGCTCGAGACTGGATCCGGCAAATCGCTGGTCGGCCTGCCCTCGAGCTTTCTACGAGGGGGAGAGTAGATCCAAATCCGTGAGCCTGTTCGCAAGCGGTCAGCCTCGCTCCTGTAACGTCCGAGCATGAACACGATGGCACCCCGATGTTGGGGGACACGCAAGTCCAAAGAAGAAGAGACGGCTCCGTGCGACCATCACGATGTTCGACAAGTTATCCTTCGATTTTCTGAGAGATTTCTTAGCTTAGCTAGGAGCGACACAAAGACGCTATCACCTCGGTGTGAACTAAGACGTCATCTGACCTTCAACCGTGCGGCATATCTGTTTTGGATCGGGTGCTGCGGCTGCCTCCTGCCCCGATGCCGCCGCTGGACCAGGTCGTATGTTGGTTAAACTTGGAAGAGGATATGACATGGTGATCACGCGTGAAGTCTCTATCGATGACGCCACAACGGTGACTCACATGGTTGCTGCCCTACTTGCCGAACTTGAGGGCGGACAGAAGCAGGGCGGACCAGATACCCAGCTTGTTGTCGACCTCCTGGCCATGAAAGAGCGCGTCCATGGGTTTCTGGCTTTCACGGAGGCACGGCCGGTCGGCCTCATTATGTTGTCGGAAAGCGCCGCCCTTTTTGCGGGCGGAACCTACGGCATTATCACCGAACTCTACGTGGTGCCGGAGCAGCGCTCGACTGGGGTCGCGATGCGTCTCATTGAGGCTGCGGTGGGCCTGGGGACGGTAAAAGGCTGGGGCCAGCTCGAAGTGGGGGCGCCGAGGCAACCCATGTGGAGCCGTAGCCCCAGCTCAGCATTGTACTTGAAGGCCGGTTTTGCAGAGATCGGCCCACGCCTCAAGTTGCCGTTACGCGGCTTAGCTAGTCAACGTGCGAAACGTAATGCTGCGGGGAGATCGCGGTTAGATCATCGGCGGGAACGCGCACTAAGCCGCTGTATCCCGGATTCGTCTTCCGCAAAATTTGCGTGAGCGTCGATTTGCCGGCGACCGATTGACCCGCGACGAAGTTTGTAATGCCGGGTTTGAGTCGTAAGCGCGAAGCCGATACCCTTGCTTCGAAGTTAGAACGAATGTGCGAAGAAGCCTCCGGCTTGGAACGGAGGTTTGGATGGGATTGGACA
>NZ_JBEPOS010000058.1:0-3352 GCF_040546885.1 Bradyrhizobium sp. S3.2.6
AATCTCTACTATGCCGACCTCGGGATTATGCCGACCATTGCCTCTGAACGGGCTCTGGCGGCGGCGATCGCTGCGTTGGGGTCGGCATAATCACAGTGCCTCCAGAAATGCGAGAAGCTTGTCGTTCGGTCGAAAACGACCGGGGGTGGCTACCGCTGGAGCTGTCGCGGCCAGTGCGCGTTCCTTGATTCCCATATCAGCGTGTAGGTAGATGTGGGTGGTTTCGACCTGCTCATGGCCGAGCCAAAGTGCTATCACCGAGGTTTCAATTCCTGCCCGCAGCAGTCGCATCGCGGCGCTATGACGCAACACATGCATGCTGATGGATTTGTGTCCCAACGACGGACAGGCGCGGGCGGCGATCTGAACGTATTTGGCGAGCCGATGTTCGAGGGCGTCACGGCTGAGTGACGTTCCCGATCGAGTGACGAAAAGTGGCTCCGTCGGTTGACCCGAGCGCTCGGCGAGCCAAACACGCAGGAGGGCGACCATACCCGCGGTAATCGGTGTGATCCGCAACTTCCGTCCTTTCCCCATGCAACTGATATGGGCGCCAGTGCCGAGATGAACATCGCTGATGCGAAGGCCGATCAATTCTGACGCACGCAGGCCCGTTTGGGCCGCGAGCGTAAGCAGGGTATGGTCGCGCCGCCCGGTCCAGGTCGAGCGGTCGGGTGCGCGGAACAGCGCATCGAGTTCAGGTTCGATCAGGAAAGTGACGAGCCTTCGGTCGAAACGCTTGCGTGGAATGGCAAGCACCCGCTCGATTACGGCGGCATGCTCGGGATGTCGAAGCGCTGCGTACCGGAACAGCGAACGGACGGCGGCAAGTCGAGCGTTGCGAGTGCGCGCACTATTCTCGCGCTGCTTCTCAAGATGGTCGAGGAAGGCGCCGATGAGCGGCGCATCAAGATCGTGGATGTCCAGCTTCGATGGTTCGACGTCCTTCCTCGCGGACGCGAAAACCAGCAGCAGCCGCAGCGTGTCCCGGTAGGCTGCAAGTGTATGGGGACTAGCCTGGCGCTGGCGGATGAGGCGTTCCGTGAAGAACGCTTGCAGGGTTGGGGCAAGTGCGGTCATGCGGCACCTCCGAGGTGCCGCTCCAAACGATCACCAACCAGCGTCAGCAACTCCGGCGCAGCTGAAAGATACCAGTATGTGCTGACAGGATCGACGTGGCCGAGGTAGGTCGACAACAACGCGATCCGGTTCCCCGGCTCCCTGCCATCTCGATATCCGTCAAGGATGGTATTGACGGCAAATCCATGCCGCAGGTCATGGAGCCTCGGACGGCATGAGCCCGCGCGCGGCTTGAGGCCGGCACGGTCGACAATTTGACGAAAGACGGGCTGGATACCCATGTAGTGGAATCTGGTGCCAACCGTAGTGACCAGCAGTGCCGGCGTATTCGACGAGTTTGTCGGACGGTCTTCTCGACGCAGATAATCAACCAGTGCAGCCACCGTGCTCGGATGCAGCGGTAATTGGCGAGACTTGCCGAACTTTGCGTTCCGAATGGTGAGTAGTCCAATGACGGAGTCAAAATCGTCGCGGTCGAGGCCGATCGCTTCCCCAACCCGCATTCCGGTCACTGCAAGCAAGGCGATCAATGTCCGAAATGTCGCCACTCGGTGCGGTGTCCGCAGCGTCCCGGCCGCGGCGATGAGGGCCGCGATATCCGACTCCGAATATAGGTAGGGCGTTGCTCGGCCCTTTTGCTGCACCAGCAAGTGGGTCGGGGGCACCTCGGTCGCGGGGTCGATCCCGCGCAGGTGTTTAGCGAAGCGGCGAACAACGGAAAGCCGGGCAAATGCCCAGGTTCGACCGCGCTTAGGAAGCGTCGCCCAAACGAGCGCCGCCTCGGTTGTCAGATGATCTTCGCCGCGATCCTCGACGAAGGTGAGAAACTGACCGAGGAGCTTCTCGGCTCGATAGAGCTTAAAGCCGAGGGCGCGGCGAACCACAAAGTAGTCTGCGAGAGCCTTACGGAGAGCGTTCATGCGACGACACCCGGCCAAGGGCGAGCGATCGACCGCAGAGCATCGCGATCGACCTTGGCATAGATCGATGTCGTAATGGCGTTGCGGTGGCGCAGGAGTTGTCCAATCTCGGGCAGCGATGCACCGCCGCGTAGCATCAGAGTCGCTGCGGTGTGACGCAGCCGGTGAGCATGGATCGGTTCAAAGCCGCACCGTTCGCCAGCGTGGCGAACAATCTGCGTTACCGCGCCAGTGGTGAGAGCATGATGCGGAGCTGTGATCCGTGCAAACACCATTCGGCCTTGCGTGCTTGCGGGACGGCTGTGATGCAAGTAAGCCGCGATTGCTTCGCCGACGTCTGCAGGCAATGGCAGTCGTTCGGTGCGATTGCCTTTGCTGTGGGCAATCACGATCTCGCCGCCTCGCCAATCGATATGCTCAAGCTGCAGTTTGGCGACTTCGCCTGCCCGCAAGCCCAGGCGAACAAGCATGGTCAGGACCGCGAAGTCACGACAGCCACTTCGGGTGCTGGTGTCGCAGGACGCCAGAAGGCGCTGCACTTGGTCAGCGGCCAATCCCTTCGGCAATCCGGTTAATCGCCGACCGGGAACGGTCGGTACCGCAGACACGAGTGACCGATCGATAACGCCGTCGACGTAAAGAAAACCGAGTAGTGATCGAAGGGCCGACACTGTCAACCCGGCCGTCCCAGGGCTCAGGCGAGGGCAGTTTGTCACCACGAAAGAAACGACGTCAACCGCCGTCAGGCTTCGAAGGTCTAGAGTATGGCCGTCCGCCAAGACCTTGGTTTGAAGGAAGGGACGCATCAGTTCAATATACCGGGACGCTGACGCATTCCTGATGCCACGTTCAAGTATCAAGTAACCTCGGTATCGCGCCAGGGCCGCTTCAAGCACTCCGCTGACCGGAGGTGACGAAGCCGGCGGTGCGATCCCAAGACCGCGCAGGTAACCGAGGATCGGCTGCATCGCTCTGATAGAGCGAAGAAAGCTGTAACCCGCTTCATCACGGCTGAGCTGAAACCGCTCTACTTCCTTTGCGCGCAGTTCCCCTACAACGAGCCCCTCGCTCGCAAGCCAATTGCTCAGGTGGTTTAGCAGCAATAAGTGCAGGCGGGTCTGGTGTGGGTTATAGCCTTGTCGTGTCATGTGGTCGGCAAACCCAGTCGCGAATGCCGAAAGCGGACCCGAAACCCCAACTCGTGACAGATCAATCAACATGAAAGCCTCCCTTCAATTGGCAAGAGGGAGACTGTACGCTGTGAGACCAATCGGATTATGCCGACTCTAACGCAGCAATCGCCGCCGCCAGAGCCCGTTCAGAGCCAATGGTCGGCATAATCCCGAGGTCGG
>NZ_JBEPOS010000059.1:0-3348 GCF_040546885.1 Bradyrhizobium sp. S3.2.6
GCATAATGCCGCGATCCAGATTATGCCGCATCTGCTCGGCTGGGCCCGGTTGGCGGCATGATCCCGCCAATCCCATTCGGCATAATCTTCGTCGCTCCAACAACAAGGAGCACGAAGATCATGTCTCAATATTTGCAGACCTGCATCGAGCCGCATCTTGGCTCGTTCGCAGCGAGTTTTGCGGCGGAGAATTACAGCGCCGGCACGGTCAAGACCTACCTATCGATCCTACGAAAGGTGGGTCACGCGATGGATGTCCAGGGCATCGGTCCTTCAGCGTTGACGCTCGATATGGCCGAGCATCTGGGACGCAAGGTGCCGCGTAAGAAAACCGGCACGATATGGCCGTATAGGTTGGTCCGCCGGTTCGCGCAGCATCTTCTCGATATCGGCGTGACGCATCCAGTGCCGTTGAGCGAGGCGCAGCAAGCGCGTGCGGCCCTACTGGCGGACTTCGAGACCTATTTGGTCAAGCATCGCGGCCTTAGCCCGCGGACGATCTATCACACGCTGCGGTTCGCCAACCGGTTCCTCGATCATCGCTTTGGCGATGCGATGGTTGATCCGGGGCGGTTGCGGCCCGCCGACGTGATCAGCTTCCTTAAGCACGTAATGGCAAGTGCGCGGCGCGACAAGACGGTAGCGACGCATGTTCGTATCTTCCTGCAATATCTGTTCGGCAGTGGCGCGACAGCGACCAATCTAGCTCTGAGTCTGCCTAGAACGGCGAAACGCTGGGGAGCACGACTGCCGCGCCATCTGGTGCCCGAGGGCGTTGAGGCGGTGCTCGCCTGCGTGCGCCACAACCCGCGGCACGGGGCTCGGGACTATGCGATGCTGCTCATCATGGCCCGGCTTGGCTTGCGTGCTGCCGAGGTCATCGCGATCCGGTTGGACGACGTCGACTGGCGCGCGGGCGAACTCTTGGTTCGTGGCAAGGGCAAACTCCACGATCGCGTGCCGATCAGCTCGGAGGTTGGCGATGCGCTGAGCCGCTATCTGCGCGAGGAGCGCGGCCCCACGTCCTGCCGCATGATGTTCGTTACCCATCGCGCGCCACATCGTCCGTTCAATGACGGCCAAATCGTCAACGCCGTCCTAAAGGATGCCCTGAAGGCGACCGGCCAGAAACCGGTGACGCCCTATGTGGGATCGCACCTGCTGCGTCATAGCCTTGCGGTCCAGTTGGTGAACTCGGGTGCATCGCTCGACGAGGTGGGCGACGTGCTGCGGCATCGCTCACGCACATCGACCATGATATATGCCCGTCTCGACATAGATGGGCTGCGATCGATAGCAATGCCCTGGCCCGTAGTGGGAGGCGCGCAATGAGCCTCACCTCCCAACTCGATCGCTATCTGGCCGTGCGGCGCAGCCTCGGCTACGACCTGAGCACCAGCGAGCGCATCCTCCGCCGCTTCACGCGGTTTGCCGACCGCGAGCGTGCGACGCATATCGACACGGCGCTGTTCCTGCGCTGGCATGCTACGCTCGACGAGGCCAACGGCAGGACGCGAGCGGCGCGGCTTACCGTCGTGCGCCTCTTCGCGCAGTGGCTAAGTAGCTTCGATCTGGCGCATGAAGCCCCGCCCCGGGCATTGTTGCCGAATACCGTGATGCGCTCCCGACCGTATATCTACAGCGACGCGGAAGTCGCTTCGATCATCGCGGCCGCAATGGCACTTCCGTCGATTTGCGGATTGCGCGGGCTGACCTGCTCGACGCTGTTCGCACTCATCGCGATCACGGGCCTGCGCGTCAGCGAGGCGCTCGCGCTCGATGGAGACGACCTCGATGCCGATAATGGTGCGTTACGCGTCCGACAAGGTAAGAACGGTAAGGAGCGACTGCTGCCGCTCGACCCCAGCGCCGTCGAGCGACTGCTAGACTATCGCGTCAAACGCGACCGGTTGATCGGTCATCCGGCGAAGCCGATGTTCATAACTGACAAGGCGACTCGGCTCACCGACTGTGGGGCCCGCTACAACTTTGCGCAAGCATGCCAGCAGATCGGATTGCGATCCGAGCAGCAGTACCAGCGGCACGGCCGGGGACCGCGCATCCACGACCTGCGCCACACCTTCGCCGTGCGTACGATGATCAACTGGTACCGGACTGGCAAGGACCCGGCGCGCAAGATGATCCGGCTGACGACCTATCTGGGTCATAGCAACCCTTCTGGAACATATTGGTATCTGGAGGCGGTCCCGGAGCTGCTCGATCTAGCGATGGGCCGCGCCACCGCGAGCGGCGGGGAGATGGCACAATGAGCACCATCGCCTTACCTGCGCTGATCCAGCGCTTCTTCACCGAGCGGCTTTGCACGCAACTGGAGGCGAGCCGACATACGGTCGCTGGCTATCGCGATACGTTCCGGCTACTGCTCAGGTACGCGAGCACTCGCCGCAACAAGCCGCCAGTCAACCTGACGGTCGAAGATATCGACGCCGATCTGGTCGCGGACTTCCTCGCCCATACCGAGACCACGCGGGGCAATAGCGCCCGCAGCCGCAACACCCGGCTTGCGGCGATCCGATCGTTCTTCCGCTTCGTCGCGATGACCGATCCGACCTGGCTACTACACTGCCAGCGTATCCTGGCCATGCCCAACAAGCGCTATGTGAAGCGTGCAGTTACGTTCCTCGATGCCGAAGAGATGGCGGCGTTGCTGGCGGCTCCGGATCGCACCACATGGGCGGGCCGGCGCGATCATGCTCTGCTGTTGCTCGCAATCCAGACAGGCCTGCGAGCTTCCGAACTGGTCGGCCTTACCCGGGGCGATGTCGCGCTTGGAACCGGCGCTCACATCCGTTGCATGGGCAAGGGCCGCAAGGAGCGCGCCACCCCACTTCGCCGCGAGACAGCCAAGCTGCTGGCGACGTGGATCGGCAACGACAAAGACCAGAGCAAGCCGCTGTTCCCGTCGATCCGGGGCGAACGGCTGAGCCGTGACGCTCTTGAGCATCTGGTCCGCAAGCACTGCCTCACGGCGTCGCGCGCGTGCCCGAGCATCGGCACCAAGCGGGTCACACCGCATACGCTGCGCCACAGCACGGCGATGGACCTGCTCCATCATGGCGTCGATCCTGCGGTGATCGCGCTCTGGCTTGGTCACGAGAACGTCGAGACCACCCAGATCTACATCCACGCCGATATGCGGATGAAGGAAAAGGCGCTCGCTCTCGTCGCCGCACCATCCGCGCCGCCGGGTCGGTTCCGGCCGGACGACAAACTGCTCGCGTTCCTTGAAGGGCTCTGATTATGCCGAACAGCCGCATGGCCAACACCGGGATATCCAGCCTCCAACAGAGGCCATGCGGCATAATCTGGATCGCGGCATTATGACCG
>NZ_JBEPOS010000060.1:0-2646 GCF_040546885.1 Bradyrhizobium sp. S3.2.6
TGCGGCGCGGCAATCTGGATGGAAGTGCAGCGTCAATCAGGATGAGAGAGCTTCGCCGGGCTCGTGACGCAGGGAGGGCGTAGCCCGACCGGAGTTACGAGCCCGGCGACGGCGCGATCCGAGCGGACCGCGCCGTCTGGTGATCGCGGCTGGCCGGTGATGGATGGTTCTTCTCGCCAAAGAGGAATCACCCGTTGCCAGGCTGCCATGTCACCGATCACCAGATGAGGCTCTACATGAAGTTCCGTCAAACCAATTCGCCGCCAGTGGCGGCCGCGAAGGCGTCGTTCAGTTCGTCGACCGCTTATCGGCTCGAGAAGGATCTGCGTCTTCCGTCGCAAAAGAAGTCACCGCGGCAAAGGCGCCGGCCGGATCCCTTGGCCAACGTCTTCGACCTGGAGATCGTGCCGATGCTGAAGGCGGCTCCCGGCGTGCGGGCCGTGGCCATCTTCGAGGAGATGCTCCGACGCCATCCTGAGCTGGGGGCTGGAATCCGCCGCACGCTCGAGCGCCGGATCCGCGCCTGGCGGGCGATCCACGGCGAGGAGCAGGAGGTCATCTTCCGCCAGACCCACGAAGTGGGCCAGGTCGGCCTGTCCGACTTCACCGATATGGGCGAGCTTGGGGTCGCCATCGCTGGCGTGCCGCTCGATCATCGCCTCTATCACTTCCGGTTGGCCTATTGCGGGTTTGAACACGCCCATGTCGTGCTCGGTGGCGAGAGCTTTGTCGCATTGGCCGAAGGACTGCAGAATGCCCTGTGGTCGCTCGGTGGGGCACCGCGGGAGCATCGGACCGACAGCCTGTCGGCCGCCTTCTGCAATCTCGATCGCAATGCGAGGGACGATCTGACCAGGCGGTACGAGGACCTCTGCGCCCACTACGGCATGCGGCCTTCCCGCAACAATCGCGGCATCGCCCACGAGAACGGGGCGATCGAGAGCTCGCATGGCCATCTCAAGCGGACGGTCGCCGATGCGCTGCTGTTGCGCGGCACTGCCGACTTCGATGATCTCGCCGCCTATCGCGGCTTCATCGACGAGATCGTCAGCCGCCGCAATGCCCGCAACGCCAAGCGGATCGACCACGAGCGCGCCACCCTGCAGGCGTTGCCAGATCGCCGCACCTCGGACTACGAGGAGGTGATTGTCCGCGTGACGTCAAGCGGCGGCTTCACCTTGCGCAAGGTGTTCTACACCGTGCCGTCGCGTTTGATCGGGCACCAACTGCGGGTGCGCCTTTACGACGATCGTCTCGACGTGTTCGTCGGCGGCACCCATCTCGTCACCCTGCCGCGTGGGCGGCCGCATCCCAACGGCAAGCACGACCAGGTTGTCGATTATCGGCACGTGATCCATTCCTTGCGGCGCAAGCCAATGGCGCTGCTCAATCTCGTCTACCGTGATCGGCTGTTCCCGCGCGATGCCTATCGCCGAACCTTCGATTGCTTGCGCGAACGGCTGCCGGACAGGAAAGCCTGCCGGATCATGGTCGATCTGCTCGCGCTGGCCCATGAGCGCGGCTGCGAGGCCGAACTCGCCGATCAGCTCGCGACCGAGCTTGATGCCGGCCGACTGCCCGACCTCAACCGGCTGCGCGCTTGCTTCGCTCCCGATCCGGCCTGCGTGCCGCACGTCGTGGTGCAGCTCGCACCGCTCGCCAGCTATGAGTGCCTCATCGGTGCCGGCGAGATCGGAGGTGCCGCATGAGCCCGGCCAACACCATTGACACCGCGCGCCTCAATCTGTTGCTCAACGAGTTGCGGCTGCCAGCCATCAAGGTGCTGTGGCCGCAATTTGCCGAGCAGTCCGACAAGGAAGGCTGGCCGGCGGCCCGCTTCCTCGCCACCATTGCCGAGCACGAGATCGCCGAACGCGGCCGCCGCCGCGTCGAGCGCCATCTCGTCGAGGCGCGGCTGCCCGCTGGAAAGACCTTCGACAACTTCGACTTCGAGGCTGTGCCGATGATCTCCAAGGCGCAGGTGACCGCGCTCGCCGCCGGCGATGGTTGGCTCGGCAAGGGCGCCAATCTGCTGCTGTTCGGCCCGCCCGGCGGCGGCAAGAGTCACTTGGCGGCAGCCATCGGCCTGGCCCTTATCGAGAACGGATGGCGCGTCCTCTTCACCCGCACCACCGATCTCGTCCAGAAGCTCCAGGTGGCGCGGCGCGAGCTCAATCTCGAGGCCGCCATTAACCGCCTCGATCGCTTCGACCTCCTGATCTGCGATGATCTTGCCTACGTCACCAAAGACCAGGCCGAGACCAGCGTGCTGTTCGAGCTCATCAGCGCACGCTACGAGCGGCGTTCCATGCTGATCACCGCCAATCAGCCCTTCGGAGAGTGGAATAGGGTCTTCCCGGACCCTGCTATGACCCTCGCCGCCATCGATCGCCTCGTTCACCACGCCACCATCGTCGAGATGAACGTCGAAAGCTATCGCAGGCGCACCGCGCTCGAACGGAAGCGTGGTCCAGGGCGACCACCCTCGCACGCGACACCAAAAACACTCGCTGATTGACGCTCCGCGACAATCAGAGCGAACAAAACTCTTGCGCACGACAATCATCGCGGCAATCATCACCTCGCCGCGACACCGACTCGCCATCCTGATTGTCGCGCGCTTCCCACCCAGATTGTCGCGCTATA
>NZ_JBEPOS010000061.1:0-2618 GCF_040546885.1 Bradyrhizobium sp. S3.2.6
TCGTTCCATGGCGACTGGAACTATACGATTTCACCTCATCGAAAAAATCATCGTCCAAAACGAATTGACTGAGTTATTTATGGACGGGCCCTAAGTGATACACCGCTTGCGATGAGCACAATCTACAGAATACTGAGCAATCCCTTCTATGCGGGGCTGATCCTTTGGAACAAGCAGACATGTACCGGCAAGCATGATCCGGTAGTCTCGATTGATGAATTCGAACGGGTACGCCGTCTACTAGCGCGACCTGGTCGGCCGAAGCCGCAGAGGCATATGCGCGCAACCAATGGGATTATCTGCCCCGTTACACCAGTGACGGTCTCGCCCCGATCGATAACAATGTTCTGGAGCGCGACATCAGGCCGTTCTGCACTGGACGAAAAAGTTGGCTGTTCAGCGACACCGTTGCCGGCGCCAAGGCAAGCGCCGTGATCTACAGTTTGGTGCTGACATGCCGGGCATGCGGCGTCGATCCCTATGCATGGCTACGTCACGCGCTCACCGAATTGCCCCAGCGCGCGCCAGACGCCGATATCGAAGATCTGTTGCCGTTCAACTGCACCGCTCAAAAAAACCTGCCAGCTGACAACGACAGCGGCTGACGGTCGAACGCTCAGGATCAATCAAGCCGTTCCGATGATCCCGCTGGGGCCCGGCGTCACGCGACGCCGCAGCCAGCCGCGCGCGCAGCCTGTGCAGTAAAATGCGCGCTTACGTTCGATTGCGCGCCATCTCGGTCACCGTCGGAATTCGTGGCGTCGAGTCCTGGCCCGGCTGAAGCAGGGCGGCCGTTGCCATCGCAATGCACTGGACCAAGCACATCGGTGCCGCGAGCGACCTGGAGAACAGATATTCGTCCTCCGGAATCGTGAAGAGTGTCCGGGCGTCTTTCGCGAGGGGCGACAATTGGCTGTCGGTAATGCCTATGATGTAAGTTCCGTTGGCTACGGCCACCTCGGATATGACGACGACTTCTTTTGCATAATGTCGAAATGCAATCGCGATCAGGACGTCGCGGTCGGTCATGGTCGTCGCCATTTCTTGCGCCAGCCCACCGGCAGGGTCAAGCAGGACGACACGGCGGCGCAGCATCGTCAGAAGATACCTGAGCAATGATGCAATAGGTTCGGATCGAAGTTGTCCGGCAATGTAAATCGTTTCCGCCTCCACGAGCAGTTTGGCGGTGTCGGCGAGGGTTTTCTCCGATATGACTTCGAGAAGATCTTGAAGTGCCGCCATGTCGCGCACGACCAGATCCCGCAAATAGCCGAGACTGCCGTGGTCCTTATTTCGTGAAAGTTCGCTCTCGAGCGCGCTGATGCGCTCCCGAAATCCGGGGGCGGCAGTGGCAAGTCTTGTCTGAAAAACGGATTGCAGCTGTTTGAAGCCGGAGTAGCCGAGGCTCTGCGCGAAACGGACGAGGCTCGACGGATGCGTCCGGCATTTGGCGGCGACGGCATTGATCGATTCGAGTGCCACCACATTCGGATTCTGCGTCAAGAATCTCGCGATCTGCTGAAATCCGGTCGACAAGTTTGGGTATTCGCGAGTGATCAGATTGACGATCCCCTCATAATTTTTCGGGATTGTTGCTGCTGGTCCGCTGCGCTTGGTTGGCATTCTCATTCCTCGCCTGCGATTCCATCGCCCGCCTGAAAATCAATTTCTTTGGCGTATCTCAGAACCCGCGTGATTCATCCGTGTCAAAAAAGTTCATCTGCTGATCGTGAAATCATTGTTGCAAAAGTAGAATTAAGCAACGATAATTGTTGAGAGCGTATGGAGTGCGCCGACAACAAAATTCGAAACCAAGGAATGAGCTGGTCCCGTTTGTCTGAACAGAATCTCCGCGTCGATAAGTGGAGCCTCTGCCGGGGTTAGGCCGCCGCGCAGAGCGGCGGAAGGTTGAAGTAGGCTTGATCCGGAGTCATGTCGTCAAGACTCGAATGCGGACGTCGTCCGTTGTACAACGAGGTTTGAGAACGCCCACAGGACCGTTCTTCGCGAGGTTCTTTATCGATATCATCCTTGGTTTGGTTGCCGAGTTTGCGTTCATGGGGCCGTCGACAAGGCTGGCGATGTCGCCTTCCGCTGCACGCTGGATGGATCGCAAGCAGATCGTTGGCTGGAGGTTCCAGCATGGATGTTCGAACGGACGGCATGCCCTGAGGCGGAGCTTTTGGCAGCTCGGCCATTTGTCAGCATAACCGCACTTGCCGCGCTTTCTGCGCTTCTCGATCCGGCGTTGGCGCGAGAGCGTGGGCACTGCGCACGCTCAAAGACGAACGGGCGTTAATGTACTTGGATCGGCTCGATCGCCCCACACCCGCAGCTGGTGTCGGCAACCAGTTCCGCGCCGGTTCTTATATGGCTCCGTTGAGACATTCCTCTGCCGCAATCACGTGGGAGAACGTCGCATCGATGTCGACGTAGATGCCGCCCTCATGCAGAAGGACGAGCACTCGCCATAGATCAGCCCTCGCCGCTCCGATCTGGAGACGGGAGTAGCACTGGTAGATTGTAAGCGTAGCGCCGCGGCCGTTCAGATTGTTTGTGCGCGGTCTTGGGAGCACCGTTAGAAGAGTCATCTTCTGCAAGGGTGCTCACAATGGACG
>NZ_JBEPOS010000062.1:0-1827 GCF_040546885.1 Bradyrhizobium sp. S3.2.6
GCATTTTTTCTAGTCAGGCAGACTGGCCGGATGGCGTTCTCGACCGGGTTCGTGTCGAGCTCGAGGCGCCCGTCTTCGAGGAAGCGGGTCAGCCCTTGCCAGTGATTGAGCGCGTAGCGGATGTCCTCGGCGAGCGTCGAACCGCTGGAGATCATCGACAGCTGCTTCTCGAACCAAGGCTTTAACGCGGCGACCATGGGCAGCGAATGCTCTTTGCGCGCGGCCAGCCGGATGTCCGGCGATGAGCCGCGTACCATGGCTTCGATGGCGTAAAGCTGTGCGATGTGCCGAACGGCGGCCTCGGCGATCGGCGATTTGCTGTTGCGGGCCAGTTTGACGAAGCGCCGCCGCAAATGGCTCCAGCAATGCACGAGTGTCCATGGCCCCTGCGGTCGAGCGACTTCGGTCAGCCGGTCATAACCGTCATAGGCATCGCATTGCAGGAAGCGTCCGTTAAAGCCATGCAGGAACTGCTCCGCGAAGGCGCCGCTGCGACCGGGGGCATATCGGAACAGCACGATCGGAGGACTTGGGCCGCTGTGGCCGCGGTCGTCGGAGACGATCGCCCAGAAGTAGCCCTTCTTCGTTTGGCCTCGCCCGGGATCGAGCACCGGCGCCGTGGTTTCGTCCATGAACAGACGATCCGCCATGGCCAGGCGGCGGCGCATGTGGTCGGCGATCGGCTGAAGATGGAAGCAGGCGCGGCCGGACCAGTTGCCCAGTGTCGCCCGATCAAGCCGGATCCCCTGGCGCGCATAGATCTCGGCCTGACGGTAAAACGGCGTATGGTCGCCGAACTTGGAGACGATCACGTGCGCAATCGCCGCTTCGGTCGGCAGCCCACCAGGCACGACGTGCTCCGGCGCGTGGGCCTGCACGACAGGGCCCGAGCAGCGGCGACAGATGTATTTCGGGCGGCGCGTGACCAGCACGCGCCATTGCGCCGGGATCACGTCGAGGCGTTTGCTGACGTCCTCGCCGATCTTTGTCATGGCGCCGCAACCGCACGGACAGAGCGTGCTCGCAGGCTCGATGATCCGTTCCACCCGAGGCAAATGGGCAGGCAAGCAGCCGCGATTGCGATGAGAACCTTGATCCGGCGCGCTCCGCGATCGGCCCTGGATCACAGCCTCGGCTCTCTCCTGAGCCGCGTCCAGGATGCCTTGCGCGATCTCCACGTCTTCCAGCGGCAAGTGATACTGATCTGGCCGTAGCTTCTCGGACTTCGCGCCGAACTTCTCGCGTCGCAATTCGCCGAGAATGACCTCCAGCCGACGCCGCGCTTCTTCCGACGCCGCCAGCGCCCCCTGATGCTCGCTCAAGGCCGCCTGCGTTTGCGCCAAAAGCGCTTTCAGTTGTTCATTTTCGTCGCGCAGCGCCGCGATGCTCATGCGCTATTTCGAGCACATCGACGCCGCGCGTGCCACATTCAAAATAGCTTCCGAGTCATTCTGCCGCAGTTATCCAGCCGCCTGGGGACGCCGCGCTTCTTCCGGGCGCACCAACCTCCAATCCAGCCCTTCGAACAGGGCTGCGAACATCGCCGGCGATATGCGCATCACGCCGTCTGCGATCGTTGGCCAAACGAACTTGCAACCTTCGAGGCGTTTGTGCACCAACACCAGACCCGTTCGATCCCAGACCAAAATCTTGATCCGGTCCGCTCGTTTCGATCGGAACACGAAGGCTGCGCCGCTGAACGGGTCGAGACGAAGCATCTCCTGCACCTTCGCCGCAAGCCCATCGTGGCCACAGCGGAAGTCGATGGGCCGCGTCGCGATGTAAATCTTCAGATCGGCACCGGCCGCGATCATCGTGACGCTCGCA
>NZ_JBEPOS010000063.1:0-1538 GCF_040546885.1 Bradyrhizobium sp. S3.2.6
TTACGGTGACACCCATTAGCCGGCCGGTCGTCAAGATGACGAGCGCATTTTTTTTGGCAGCGCAAGCTGCCAAATCTTTCGCTGGTCGCTTTCAGCCACTGTGCTCGAACCGCGCCCGTTTCTTCGGTTGATGGCTGCGTCCGCATCACGGATCGCGCCAGACACCCATCGGGATCAAGCATCGGCCTGAATGAGGCCTGCGCCCTGGCGGCATGACCGCCCCAGAAGAACGTTGGTACCGTTCCGTATCCAAGAGAGTTTCACAGAACCGTGGTTGCCGGCACGCCGGCGCCAATCTCCGGATGGCTTACGTTGCGGGCGATCCGCTGTCACTGCGGCTGGTAACGGCGATCCGGCGTCCAATTCAGTGCAGCTGGTTGTGGCCCCAGTCACCGTACGTGGCTCGCCGGATCGCCGTCGTCCGTCAGGCAAAGCAGCGCGCGACGTCGAACGGCTTGCTCTCCTTCAGGATATGATAACTGGCGCGCGCCAGCTTGTGCGCCAGCGCCTTGGTGGCGACGATGTTGTTGGTCCTGGCCTTTTTGCGTTCATGGAAACGCTTGGCCTCGGGACAAAAGCGCCTGGCGAAGTTCGCCGCCTCGACGAAAGCCCAGGCGAGATATTTGTTGCCGTTCTTGACGTTGCCTTCGCCCTTCTTCTTGCGATTGCTGGTATGGACGCTGTCGACGCAGCGCGCATAGGACGCATAGTTGCCGACGTCGGCAAACCGATCGATCGGACCGGTTTCCAGGACAATGACGGTGGCAAGCGCCTGGCCGATGCCCGGCACGCTGGTCAACAGGGCGTATTGCGGTCGGGGCTTGACGCGCTCTTGCAGGCGCTTCTCCAGAACCTCGATCTGTGATTGCAGCGTGGCGATAACGGCAACGCTGGCCTTGATTGCCAAGCCTACGTCCTCTCCTAGCGGTAGGCTGTCGACCGTATCGGCGGTCAGCCGCTTGATTTGATTGCTGGTCATCCGCCCACCGAGCTGTCTGGCCATGATGTTTTCAACCGACAGAACATGTGTCGTGCATGACTGCACCAGCTGCATGCGCTTGCGCGCCAGATCGCGCACGACGCGATGCTCCCTCGGCAGGATCGTGCCCGTCGGCAGGATGCCCAGCCGCAGCAGGTGCGCCAAGTGCTGCGCATCGGTCTCGTCGCCGCTGTGCTTCAGTCCTTCGTACTGCTTGATCGCCGCCGTGTTGGCGAGATGCACATGGAAGCCCGTATCCTGCAAACCGTCGACCAGCCAATACCAATTGTAGGTCGACTCGACCACGACGCCAGCCAATTCGTCTTGCCACCGAGCCAGAAAGCCGATGATCTTCGCGATGTCGTTGGGCAGCCGCTTCTGCGCCACAACCCGATCGCTATCGTCGATCACAGCGATAACGCTGTTGTTGGAATGCAGATCAATTCCGCTGTACATCATCTTCGCCTCCTCGTGGCCCAAAAGTGATTCGATCACTTCGAACTCACTTTAGCTCCACCGCCTTCTTGGTCGCGAAGGCCGGCTAGATGATCTTCAGTGC
>NZ_JBEPOS010000064.1:0-1491 GCF_040546885.1 Bradyrhizobium sp. S3.2.6
CGACGCTACGTCGCGCGACTCATCATTGTGAATCCCGCGCAAAAAATCCTCGCGATCTGTGGCAATTATGACTCAGTTGTTTATGGACGGGCCCTTAGTGTGCGGAATATCATTGCAAAGAAATGGTCGGAGTTGTCGGAGCGACACCCGCGGATCAAATGAAGTAGGCACTCCGACGGAATATAACCGGGATCAGATGGGTCGGCGATCGCACAGCGATCTGCTTGATCCGAACGCGACACCTTCATGAGATCATCAATCGCGTTCTCAACCAGCAGCCTGCGCTGATACAAGACCCCGTCTTTCAACTTGCGAAGTGGGACGGCCATGTGGCTCCAAACGAAGTGATTGGGAAAGGATCAGTCGGTACTAGTCATTGCTTCCTTGCTACCGGAAGCTGTAACTCAATTGGGGCAAGCCGTCGAGACAGAGCTCGTGCGGAAGGCTAAAATCTCTTATATACATTGCGGCGGTTGTTCGCCGGAATTCCGCGCCTTCACCCCTCAACGTATCGATATGCGAATCCGGCGTGTACATGTCGCGCGGCTGGATGATGAGATGCTTGGCCTCACGGCTGTCAAAGCCGCTGTCGCCATGCTTGGCTTCGCCCCTTCACCCCGCTTTCAGCGGGAACGCTGCATCGAGACCCGAAATGTGGTTCATCTCCGCTCTAAGATCGGCGACCTGACCGAATACCAGATGAATGCACGAGCAGGCGTGACCGCACCAGTTTCGCACCAGAAACGACCCAACCGAAGCGCAACGAACGCGATCCTATTGGGACGAAAAGACAGTAACATTAACGAAGCTGATCGATAGTCTGCCGCTCATAACGGTCTGGTTGCAGGTTCGAATCCGCTGACCGAGCAGTGGAATTTGCGCTCCCATGACGTGAGGGTTGGCTCGCCGCACCAGTTACGCATCTATCTGAATCCCCGAAGGCGGCGGACAAATGTCCGCCGGGGGCATCCTGTTCGTACTCCAAATAAGCCGAATTCCCTACGCGCGGTGAGGAATGCTTCTCGCCTGTAGCTTTATCTGTTCATTTTGCTTCGCCGCTCAAAAAGCCAAGAGTGGCGAGGCATTATATTTGCGTCCCCAGAGCATGCAGCCACCCTATTCTTCGACCGAGGTCGCGACAGCGATTGGCGTCTCTCTAGATACGTTCTATCGAACGCGCCACCTCAGGCACGAGCGCGATGGCTTGCCTTCGCCGATCAGCGAGCGAGGACCGCTGAAATGGGAACGCACCGGCTTTGATGCTTGGCTTACGCGATACCATCCTATGCGCCCAAAGACGATTGCTAATGACGCATTCGCGCCACCGCCGGCAGCAAGCGACGAGGAACACCGCGAGCGTCTGCGCAGAGCCTACGGCCAGCACGGCGCTTGACAGACTAGACGACCGATTCCATGAAACCTGCGTGGTGGAGCGGGTTGAATTGGTGGAACGGACGGGTTGTTGGCGGATTCCTCGTTTGCGGTCGGCGA
>NZ_JBEPOS010000065.1:0-1434 GCF_040546885.1 Bradyrhizobium sp. S3.2.6
GGGCTATGGGATTCCCGGATTTTGTTCTTGGTTAGCAAGAGCATATCCCTCGAGCGTAGCAGCGAGACGGTTCCAGCCGTCTCGCATGGTCTTTGGTCCGGGAGGTTTGTAGTAGCAATTCCAACCTCCCAGACGTGCTGCAATCCAGGAGACGAAGGCAAGAGAGTCCGGTGAGTGAGGATTCCTTTGTCGAAGTGTCTTGCCTTCGAGCTTTTTGGACAAGCGATCGAGGGCGACGGCAAAGTATGGATCGATCACATCGCTCGCTGGACGAGGTCCGCCGTCTCTGGCGTCGACAAGCTGGAGCGTCCGGATCGCGCCAGCCAAAGCGATAGCCGCGAGATTGAACATGCGCTCGGCGTCAATGACCTGGCTATCATCCAGGGCTAACCCGTCGCTCTTGAGCGCGCGGAAGGTCTGTTCGATGCGCCAGCGCAGGCGATATAGTCGGACGATATCTTCGGCTTCCTCGGCGCAGCCGACTTTATGGGTCGTGAGCAAGCGCCACAGAAGTGGCGTCTTGCCGGCTGGCGCGTCGACCTCCCGTGCTTCCACTAAGGTGAGGTCGACGTGATCAGTCGCCTCGGACCGTTTCATATTTGCCGGGCGAGCAATGCGCACGGCTCCGGCGTACAACTCCACCGTTGCCACACGCCCCTTATCGCCCGGTCCGCGCGGCGCTACCTGGGCCTGGCAGATACCCAACGGCTGCACGCCGGCAAGCGCCATGAACAACGATCCGCCATCCGCCAAAGACCGATCCTGACCTGAGCGCACGATCAGATCGAGCATCTCTGGCTTGCGGGCGAACAGCAGGTAAATATCGCATTCACGATCAGCCACCATCGTCACTCCGGCCGCATCCGACAGAACGCTGGCAGCAGCCTCGCAACCAGATAGCCAGCGCGCCGATTCCTTGTCTGCAATGGTGCGGCTGTGGCGCGATGTGACGCGCTGCTTGGAGCGTGTCCAGATCTCCGCATCAACGAGGCCCACCACCGCCTCGCTCTCGATGTCTACGGCAATCACCGGATGAATGAAGAAGCCGGGTGTCTTGCCGTCCCCGCCAGGCCCGAAGCCTCGCCGCTTCTTGTCACGACCGGCAAAATTGATCTCACTCGTATCCTGGACTGCCAGAATGCGGCGGCCAGCGCATTGCCGCGCCGTCCGCCCAGCCAGCGTCTCCACAATCCGATCAACCGAGACGTAGGGCGATGACAAAAACCGGTGCACGGCCTTCTCACCAGCTCGGGTCTCTCCCAATTTGCGAAGCACCAACGTGCCCGCGGTCGCCACTCGCTCGATCAGCCAATCAGCCCGCTCAGCAACCCGAACATCGCCAAAAGACATCGCAGGCCCTCCGTCCCAGACAGGTCGAAAGGCCTTGAATCACATCCATAAACTCCGGGGAATCACTTTCGGGCATCCCATAGC
>NZ_JBEPOS010000066.1:0-1361 GCF_040546885.1 Bradyrhizobium sp. S3.2.6
AGGGCCCGTCCATAAACAACTGAGTCATAATTGCCACAGATCGCGAGGATTTTTTGCGCGGGATTCACAATGATGAGTCGCGCGACGTAGCGTCGTGGGATGATTCGAGCCGCTCAGGCGCGCGCCGCGCGGAAGCGCTATCGGGAGATGGCCCCTGTTCTGAATGAACAGAGCCTCCGGCGCTTTGTCGGCCTGGAGGCGAAAGCGCTGGGACACGGCGGGGTCAGCTTGATGTCCGGCATCAGCGGATTGGCGCGGTCGACGATTTATCACGGACTTTCTGACATTCGCGACAACGTGGCGGTTCCGGCTGGACGTGTCCGTAAGGCGGGCGGCGGGCGCAAGAAGAAGTCGTCCCGGGATCCAACCCTCGCGGCCGATCTCAAGCGCCTGGTCGAACCGGTGACGCGGGGCGATCCAATGCAGCCATTGTTGTGGACGACCCGCAGCCTGCGTAACCTCGTGACCGAGCTGGCGAAGGAGGGTCATAAGGTTTGCCCAACGGTTGTCAGCGAGCTTCTGCGCGGCATGGGCTACAGCCTGCAAGCGAACAACAAGACACGAGAAGGCGGCCAGCACATCGATCGCGACGCGCAGTTTCAATACATCAACACGCAGGCCACGACGTTCCTGGCGGCGAACGAACCGGTCATATCGGTCGACACGAAGAAGAAGGAATTGGTAGGCAATTTCAAGAACAACGGCCGGGAATGGCGTCGCCAAGGCAGGCCTGAGCTCGTCAACATTCATGACTTTATCGATCCCAAGCTAAGCCGCGCCGTGCCGTACGGCGTGTACGACATCACCAATAATGTCGGCTGGGTCAGCGTCGGCACGGACCACGACACCGCCAGCTTCGCGGTCAATGCGATCCGCCGATGGTGGCGGACGATGGGGAAGAAGCGTCATCCGACAGCCAAACGCCTGATGATCACGGCCGACGGCGGCGGCAGCAACGGGTCTCGTGTGCGCCTGTGGAAGGTCGAGCTTCAAAAACTGGCGGACGAGCTCAAGTTGCCGATCACGGTTTGCCACCTGCCGCCCGGCACCAGCAAGTGGAACAAGATCGAGCATCGTCTCTTCTCCTTCATCACCATCAACTGGCGGGGAAAGCCACTGCGTAGCTATCGCACGATCGTCCAGCTGATCGCCGCGACGACAACAGATGCCGGCCTCAAGGTGCGCGCCGAGCTGGACGAAAAGAAATATCCCAAAGGCGTCAAGGTTTCCGATCTCCAGATGACTGCCATCAACCTCACCCGCCACTCGTTCCATGGCGACTGGAACTATACGATTTCACCTCATCGAAAAAATCATCGTCCAAAACGAATTGACTGAGTTATTTATGGACGGGCCCTAAG
>NZ_JBEPOS010000067.1:0-1166 GCF_040546885.1 Bradyrhizobium sp. S3.2.6
TGGCCCAAAAGTGATTCGATCACTTCGAACTCACTTTAGCTCCACCGCCTTCTTGGTCGCGAAGGCCGGCTAGATGATCTTCAGTGCACTTAACTCTCCGTAACGCCCGTAACCCCCAGGATCGGCGGATGATCACCACCTACCATTGCGGGGTTACGGTGACAGTGCACTTAACTCGCCGTAACGCCCGTAACCCCCCAGGATGGGCGGATGATCACCACCTGCCATTGGAGATGAATGACATGAATATTGAACTCAGGGGCCGCAAGGCGATTGTCACCGGATCCACCGCCGGTATCGGCCGCGCGACGGCGGAGGGGCTGGCCCGTGCCGGCGCATCGGTCGTCGTCAACGGCCGTGGGCATACCCGGGTCGACGAGGCGGTGCGGCAGATGCGGCAGGCCTTTCCTGGAAGCGACATCTCGGGTATCGCCGCCGATCTTGCGACAGCGGAGGGTGCCGAGGCCTTGATCGCGCAGGCGCCGGACGCCGATATCCTTGTGAACAACGTTGGTACGGCTCACATCCGGGGCTACAATGGCGTCGAGGACATCGCGAAGATCCCCGACGAGGACTGGCTCGGCCTCTTCCAGTTGAACGTCATGAGTGGCGTGCGCGTGACCCGTCATTACCTGCCGCGGATGGTGGCGAAAGGCTGGGGCCGCGTCGTGTTTGTAAGTAGCGAGTCCGCGGTCAACATCCCCAAGGAAATGCTCGACTACGGCATGACCAAGACCGCTCAACTCGCGGTCTCGCGCGGGCTTGCCGAGGCGGTCGCGGGCACGGGCGTCACCGTCAACGCCGTCCTGCCGGGACCCACCCGCTCCGAGATCCTGGGCGACTTCATGGCGAAGCAGGCCGAAGCAAACGGAATCACGCAGCAGGAAGCCGAGCAGGGCTTCCTGAAGGCAATGCGTCCGACCACCCTCATCCAACGCTTCGCGACCACCGATGAGGTGGCCAACATGATCATCTACGCATGCTCGGAGCAGGCTTCGGCGACAACCGGCGCGGCTTTACGGGTGGATGGCGGCGTGGTCCGCTTCGTCGCGTAGCTGCCGGATGACGCAGATTACGGTGACACCCATTAGCCGGCCGGTCGTCAAGATGACGAGCGCATTTTTTTTGGCAGCGCAAGCTGCCAAATCTTTCGCTGGTCGCTTTCA
>NZ_JBEPOS010000068.1:0-1132 GCF_040546885.1 Bradyrhizobium sp. S3.2.6
CTGTCCAATCCCATCCAAACCTCCGTTCCAAGCCGGAGGCTTCTTCGCACATTCGTTCTAACTTCGAAGCAAGGGTATCGGCTTCGCGCTTACGCCCAGTGTCGATGCTGAGGGCGAGGAGTTGCCAGATGATGAGGCGGCGTGGAAACACGCCACCGTGTTCGCGGGCGACCTCTTCAAAGATATCGACGGGAGATTTCGGCCCGGCCAACAGTGGTCGATAGAGGTGACCGATAGTGCGCCGAGACCGATTTTCTTCATTAGCATCGGGTCGAGGAAAATGAAGTAGGCCGCCTTAGGTGGCAACCCTTGTCAGCTTTTGGCTATCTATCGCGGAAACAGGTCGTCTCCTGGAGCAAGCACCCGCACATAGGTGCCGCTCTCGTGCAACCCGAGCCATCCCTGCTCGATCGCATATTTGATGCCGGCGCCGAACTCCGGACCGCTCGCATTGCACCCAGCCTTCGAGAGAAATGGGCCGTTGATCTTCTCGATGTGGATGCGGTCGTCGATCGGCTGCACGCCTGCAGCGAGTTCGAGGAGTTTCCGTGCGGCGGCTTCCGGTTTGGCGTAGGGACGTGCTTCGGCTAGTTTCATATTGCGGCCTGATCCTCCTTTACCCCGCGTGCCACGATTCGCAGTGCGCTGCCTGCAAGCGGGCGTTGAAGTTTTTGGCTTCATCCCATGGCGCGGTCATCCGGCCTCGACCTCTTCCGGAGGCGTCAGATCTCGGCCGCTTCTTCCGAAGCCGAAGACCTTCAGGTGGTCCTTGTCTCCGACCTGTTTGCGCAGGTCGGTGTAGATCCAAACGGTCATTGATTGAGCTTGCGCCGGCCCCAATGCGGCTCCTTGCCCTTGGGATTGAACTCCGGGACGTAGTGTCGGTTCAGTGCGCGCATCACGCCGATCCGGGCGAGCATCGTCGGACCTCCGCTCTCCGCCACCAGGATCAAAGCCTGCATTGCGGCCTGCCACTCCGGCGCCGAGTGCTCCTTCTTCGGCAACGCTGTGATGCACTCGCCGGCATCCTGCAGCGTCTATAGCGCGACAATCTGGGTGGGAAGCGCGCGACAATCAGGATGGCGAGTCGGTGTCGCGGCGAGGTGATGATTGCCGCGATGATTGTCGTGCG
>NZ_JBEPOS010000069.1:0-1096 GCF_040546885.1 Bradyrhizobium sp. S3.2.6
GGAACGATTGTCGCCGCGGTTGCCGACCCGGTGTCGCAGGCCACGCGCTCGTCGCTGGTCACCCAGTACAACCAGATCATCACGCAGATCACCACTACGGCGCAGGACGCTTCGTTCAACGGCATCAACCTGCTGAATGGCGACTCGCTGAAGCTGGTGTTCGACGAAACCGGAAAATCGGCGACGACGATTACCGGCGTGACCTTCAACCCGACTGGTCTCGGCCTGAAGTCGCTCACCGCGGGCAGCGACTTCATCGACAACACTGCAACCAACACCGTTCTGACGGCGCTCAACACCGCCAGCGTCACCCTGCGGTCGCAGGCGTCGGCCTTCGGTGCCAACCTGTCGATCGTGCAGATCCGCCAGGACTTCAACAAGAGCCTGATCAACGTGCTTCAGACCGGTTCGTCCGCCCTGACGCTGGCCGACTCCAACGAGGAAGCGGCCAACAGCCAGGCGCTGTCGACCCGCCAGTCGATTGCGACGTCCGCGCTGTCGCTGGCCAACCAGTCGCAGCAGAGCGTTCTGCAACTGCTGCGCTGAGCCCGGCGCAATTCTCGATCTGGAAGAGCGGCGGGGCCTCGGCCCCGCCGTTTTTTTCTTGTGCGCTGCAGTTTGTGTTTTCCGGAATCGATCGAGGCCCGGCGCCGCGGAGGCTGCTTAACCGATCGACCGGTCTTGACCGTTTGTTAACCATAATTCTTCGAAAGCGCCTCGGCCGTTAACCAAGACCGGTCTGCTTTATCCTTTGTTGACCATAGCGTCCCTAGGGTTCCCCGATGCGCGGCCAAGGAAGGCCCGCTGAGTTACACCAGAAAGGTCGTTTCGCATGTCTCTGTCCAACATCACGCTCTCCGCGGCAGTCCGCCAGAACCTGCTCTCGCTGCAGGGCACCGCTGACCTGCTCGCGACCACGCAGGGCCGTCTCGCCACCGGCAAGAAGGTCAACAGCGCGCTCGACAATCCGACCAACTTCTTCACCGCCGCCGGTCTCGACGCCCGCGCCAGCGACATCAGCAATTTGCTCGACAGCATCGGCAACGGCGTGCAGGTCCTGCAGGCCGCCAACACCGGCATCACCTCGCTGTCGAAG
>NZ_JBEPOS010000070.1:0-1085 GCF_040546885.1 Bradyrhizobium sp. S3.2.6
CTGACCCGCAACCAGCTGCTGGAGATCTCAAGGCGCAACGAGGACACCGAGTTCAAGGTGCCGTTGCAGCGCCTGTCCAACGTCACCGCCGAGCTGCAGGAAGGCGTCATGAAGACGCGCATGCAGCCGATCGGCAATGCCTGGCAGAAGCTGCCCCGCATCGTCCGCGATCTCTCGAGCGAGCTCGGCAAGCAGATCGAGCTGGAGATGCACGGCGCCGACACCGAGCTCGACCGCCAGGTGCTCGACCTGATCAAGGACCCGCTCACCCACATGGTGCGCAACTCCGCCGACCATGGCCTCGAGACCCCCGCCGAGCGCACCGCCAACGGCAAGGGTGAGCAGGGCACCATCCGGCTCTCCGCCTACCATGAAGGCGGCCACATCATCATCTGCATCGCCGACAACGGCCGCGGCCTCAACACCGAGAGGATCAAGGCCAAGGCCGTCTCCTCCGGTCTCGCCACCGAGGCCGAGCTGGAGAAGATGTCGGAAGCCCAGATCCACAAGTTCATCTTCGCCCCGGGCTTCTCGACCGCGGCCGCCATCACCTCGGTGTCGGGGCGCGGCGTCGGCATGGACGTGGTCCGCACCAATATCGACCAGATCGGCGGCACCATCGACATCAAGTCGGTCGCAGGCGAAGGCTCCTCCGTCACCATCAAGATCCCGCTGACGCTTGCGATCGTCTCCGCCCTGATCGTGGAGGCCGCCGGCGACCGCTTTGCGATCCCGCAGCTCGCGGTGGTCGAGCTGGTCCGCGCCCGCGCCAACTCGGAGCACCGCATCGAGCGCATCAAGGACACCGCGGTGCTGCGCCTGCGCAACAAGCTGCTGCCGCTGATCCACCTGAAGAAGCTCTTGAAGATCGACGACGGCGCGGCCTCCGATCCCGAGAACGGCTTCATCGTGGTCACGCAGGTCGGCAGCCAGACCTTCGGCATCGTCGTCGACGGCGTGTTCCACACCGAAGAGATCGTGGTCAAGCCGATGTCGACGAAGCTGCGTCACATCGACATGTTCTCGGGCAACACCATCCTGGGCGATGGCGCGGTCATCATGATCATCGACCCCAACGGCATTGC
>NZ_JBEPOS010000071.1:0-1043 GCF_040546885.1 Bradyrhizobium sp. S3.2.6
CCGATCAGGTTGCAAGTACCCTGCGGCCACGAAGTAGTTTGTGGATTCTGCGGGCGTGTAGGTGTCGACGATGCGACCAATAGCGTCCCAGAGACCATTGACCGTACGTTCGGCTGCCTTTCGCAAATTTGCTTTGAGCTTGGCGAATGCATTCTCGATCGGGTTGAGGTCGGGGCTGTAGGGCGGAAGATAGAGGAGCGTTGCGCCGGCGGCTTCGATCATCTGGCGTATGCGCGGCCCTTTATGGCTGGAGAGGTTGTCCATGATGACAATCGCGTCTTGCGGAAGTTCGGGGATGAGCACCTTTTCCACGTAGGTCTCGAAGGCATCACGGTTGATAGGGCCATCGAGCACCCAGGGCGCGATGATACCGCGCGTGGTTAAAGCGGCCACGCAGGTTGTTGTTTTCCAGTGGCCGTGCGGAACGGCGGCTCGCAGACGTTCGCCGCGCTGGCAGCGGCCATGTGTTCGCGCCATGTTGGTCGACGCCCAGGTCTCATCAATGAAGACGAGCCGGTCACGATCGAGCTTGCCTTGGCTCTCGCGCCAGGCTTCGCGCCGCGTCAAGACATCCGGGCGATCCTGCTCGGTGGCATGGGCTGTCTTTTTTTGCGCGTGATGTTGTGGCGCTCGAAGAAGCGCCGGATCGTCCCATAGCCAAAGCAAAGACCTTCCTTGCTCAGGCTGTCACGCAATTCCTCGATGGTGATGTCAGGGGTTGCCTTGAGCAAGGCCATGATCCTCGCCTGATGGGCATCGATCCGGTGGGATTTGCGATCACCGCCCTGAGCTCTTGGCTGGGCATCCCCTTGCTCTCGCTCGCGCATCCGCCATCGGCTGACGCTCGCCGCACTTACTCCAAACCGCTCGGCAGCCTGCCGGCCGGATACGCCGCCAGCAATGGTGGCAAGCACTCGTTCCCGAAGGTCCATCGACAGCGGCTTCGCCATGCCCGCCGGCCTCCCGTCCCGGCGGGTAGCTTGAATCACCAAAACGCTGATTTGTGAATCCCCAACGATTCAGTCAGATGGGCTAACGCTCTA
>NZ_JBEPOS010000072.1:0-1021 GCF_040546885.1 Bradyrhizobium sp. S3.2.6
GGACGATAGCTCAGCTGGCCGAGCAGTTTGACGTCCATCCCAATCAGATCACGGCGTGGAAGGCTCAGCTGGAGGGCGGAGCTTCCGGAGTTTTTGGACTTGGCAGCGCTGCGCCGGCCGTGCCTGCGATCGACGTGAAGTCGCTGCACGCCAAAATCGGGGAGCTGACGCTGGAGAACGATTTTTTAGAAGGAGCGCTCACCAAGGCGGGATTGCTGAGCGCAAAGCGATGATCGACAGCGGAAGTTTTGCAGATCAGCCGCGGCAGCGTTTATTACCTGCCGCGGCCGGTGCCGGACGCCGATCTCGCGATCATGCGGCGTCTCGACCGGCTGCATCTGGTGTTTCCCTTCGCCGGTTCGCGCATGCTGAGAGGCCTGCTGGCTGCCGAGGGGTGCAAGATCGGCCGTCGGCATGTGAAGACGCTGATGCGGCGGATGGGGATAGAGGCGCTTTATCGCCGTCCGCGCACAACGAAGCCGGAGCCCGGCCACAAGATCTATCCATACCTGCTGCGCGGCATGGAGATCACGCGACCGAACCAGGTCTGGGCGATGGACATCACCTACATCCCGATGGCGCGCGGCTTCGTCTATCTCGCCGTGGTGCTGGACTGGGCAACCCGTCGTGTTCTGTCGTGGCGGCTGTCGATCACGATGGAAGCAGCCTTCTGCGTCGAGACGCTGGAAGATGCCTTGGCTCGTCACGGCAAGCCGGACATCTTCAACACCGATCAGGGCTCGCAGTTCACCGGCCAGGCCTTTACCGACGTGCTCGCCGACAACGGCATCGCGATCAGCATGGACGGCAAGGGCGCATGGCGGGACAACGTGTTTGTCGAACGGCTCTGGCGCAGCGTCAAATACGAGGAGGTCTATCTGCGAGCCTACGAAACCGTCGGTGAGGCACGACATTCGATTGGCCGGTATCTCGATTTTTACAACGGACGACGTCCGCATTCGAGTCTTGACGACATGACCCCGGATCAAGCCTACTTCAACCTTCCGCCGCTCCGCGCGGC